>JAEUIH010000134.1 GCA_016795105.1 Planctomyces sp. | reverse complement strand
GGTGACGTGAACTGGAAAGATGTGGACAAAGGTCCGGTTGAGATTGCTCAGGGGTTTCTCAACAAGTACGGAGAACTGCTGGTGGAGAAGCAGTTGCTCGACCCTTGATCTGTTCGACTCGAATCTGAAACGGCTCTCCCTTCGCGTCCCGCAGAGTGTCACGTTTGCTGACTCCTCTGCGGGATTCTTTATGGGAACGCTAAACCCAAGTGACCACACATGATGGCAGCTTTCGGCGAATGAAGTGTCAACCAGGAGTGGTCACCGACACCTTTGCTCACACTTGCGACGATTCTGCGAGCTCTCTTCAGGCGGATTTCTCCATGCCGCACCGCAGCGACAGCCAGCCCATGGTTCGAATTCAGGGCAGACTCTGCCCTTATCTGGAACGTCGTCGGATTCGCGATTCCGTCTATTACCTGCTCAGGCCGATCGGCAGTTCCCTGCGCAATCGGTACCTGGCTTTTGCACCGTCTGCTGGTCCGGGTGGTTCCTATGTCCAGTTTCAAAACTGGGATGATGAGCCCGGCGCGAGCCAGTTCCTTGCTGTGCTGCAGAGGCTAAAAGACGATGGTTTCCCCAGAGTACTCAACTACCAGAGAACATCCGAGGGCTTTGTCTGTGTTCTCAGCTGGATTGAGGGAATCTGTCTCGCTGACTACCTCACGAATATCAGTGATGGACTAAGACCTCCAATGGACGCTGTTGAGGCCATTCGGCTCACCCATTCTCTGTCGTGCAGTCTCGTACGGCTCTCCAGGAGAGTCGGAGTTATCCACGGCGACATTCAGCCGGCGAATCTGGTTCTGACTCAGAACCCGGCCCGGCTGATTCCCATCGACTTTGGCAATTCGTGGGATATTCAAAGGGCGAATGACCGGGAGAACGGCGATGGTCGGTCGATGATTTATGCGGCACCAGAACAATGGGACCAAAGCATGCGAGTCGACTCGCGGGCGGATATGTTTTCTGTCGCAGTGATCCTGTTTCAGTTGTTGACGGAGCAGATTCCCTATGAAGGCCTCGGCGGAAAAGCCGGATGGCCACAGAACCGTTCGTTCATGATCGATCGACTGGAACGCCCCAGTGACCTGGCTCAATCATGTCAGTGCTTACCCAGGTCATTGCGCAAGCAACTGGATGAATTCGTGATTCGGGGTCTGCAATTTGACCCGGGTCAGAGATTCAGAGATCTGCGACACTGGATTCATGAGTACCGATTACTTTTGGACGCATTCCAGGCAGCTCCGACGTTGCCAATCTCTATTCGAATGTTGACCCAGGTCATCGATTGGTTGGCGGCGCGGTTCTCGCCGGGCAAAAGTTGTTCTCGCTGACTCGCAACTTTGTTTTCCTTTATCGCCCCTCAGGACAAACCCTGAATGACGAGATGGAAGGTAACATGAAATCGGCACGTTCTACTGAATGCATTCGCAGCTGATCGAAAAGCGGCTTGCGGTGGCAGCAACGAAAGAGACTTCAGACGTTGGTGAGGCGTCTGATAGTCTCCGATTTGTTCGACTCACCTAAACTCTTTCTGGCGATGCGGGCCGACGACAGCGTTCAATTCAATCGACCGCAAACATCAGGACTCAAGTTCTTCTCGTTTTCTTTGCTGCCACAATTCGATGTCTTCGTGTGGAGGAGTCCACCGATATCGGTCGCCGCATGTGCAGTGCCGATCTTCCATAACCAGCATCGGCAGTAGAGCTTCGCCGTTCAACACAGTCTCACTCTGAAACTGCTCATAAACCCGAGGCTTACCCAGGTGGCAGTGTCGGCAGCGATTACCATGGGGAGCTGCTGGATGCCCAAGACCTATCTCAGCCGCCGCAAGGAACGTTCGATATCTTGTCAATTCCCTGTCCAGCTCTGACTGCAGTTCAGGAAGATTGGGAATGATCATGCACTCGTCAGAGTCATTGAACATCAGAACGCCGAATGGAACGTCCGCCTGTTCGCAGCGTTGCAACATGCGACAGTAAGCCATCAAACGAATGATGTGCTGTTTTCCCCACTTCCGCCGTCCCTTGTGTTTACGTACGACTGGCACTTTCAAGTGTTCATTCAGCGACAAGACTCGCCATGGGCGGCCGACGAGCTGATCTTCCTTGTCGAAATAGGCGGATTTGGGAATTCGACACTCAAATCCGGCCTTTCGAAGGGTCCACCAGGACACTGCGGAGACCTGCAATGGAGTCAGGTCGATGTGACTCGGCACGGCCATCAGCAATTTGCGACGTGTCCAGAGCAGTCGCACGAGGTCAACAAACGTGTTCCAAATGTTTGTTAAAACGATTGCTGCCAGAGAGGACCCCACAACGGCCGCAAAACGTGAAAAGTAGAATCTAAGTGCGAAGATCAAAATCACAGAGGGAACAAGCCCCATCGTCCACAGCAGGAGTCGCTTCCGCGTGAGCATAATCTCTTCGTTGAAACGGTGTTCGCTGTAGTCCCAGAATCCTGAGAGCTTGGGGCCGAGTGGTTCCCGATCTTCACCGGGATCTTCTTCGTCCGTCTCGCGGGCGATTTGCCCCGCCCGCGGACAGAACGTGAACTCGCTCAACTCATGAACTCCGATGAGTTGAATCGAATTGGGAGTCTGCCCCCAGAATGAAGTTCCGGTGTTGTCGTCGAATTCATCGTCCCACATTTACATCACCCTCCCAGCGTTCAAGTACCGGAATGAAGGGGGAAATGCTTTGCAGTCGGAGTTGTGGGCTCGGAATCAAGCCCTGAATAAGCAAGTTCTTCAGGGGCCGTGGCACTGCCAGAGAATTCACACATTCGGCTTCCTGACCGGCACGAGGCAGACCTTGGTTTAGTGTTGCCAGCGCGACGACCGCAAAGCTGTAAACATCAGCGGATGGCAGTGCATCCTTTCCATCGATTTCTGGTGCTCGATACCGAGTCTCCGGCCAACTACCCGACACTGACGGACCCCCCGCCGGGAGTTTTGCGAGTTCAAAGTCCGTCACGACAGCTCGGCTCAGATCATCAGTCAGCAGAACGGAACTGAGCGAAAACTCTCGTACGACGATGCCTGCAGAATGCACGGCTTCAATTCCTCTTGCGACGTGCAAGAGCACACGAACCTGTTGTTGCACAGTCAACGACGGCCCCCCGGGCACGCAGATATCGCCGAGTGTTTTCTCTCCAACCCACGCATCCGTTACCCACCAGGTTTCACGGCTTTGAGACATGTGGCTTGAGAGGTTGCTTGCGACGTTTGGATGTTGCCCGACGCGAGCAGCGACAATTGCATGTCGTGAGAGTGCGTGAATCAGCGTGTCGCGATCGCTTGGGCGTAAGTGGTTGAGAAAATAACACTTGCAGCGGGCGAGTCGCTGTGGATCAAAACGGTGGTGTTTTCGGCAGCAGATGTAAAAGAGACCATTGGAAACGAGGCGTCCACGTTCCAGGTATGCCTCGTGTTTCCATTCCGACTCTTCCCCATCATGGATCGGGGCAGTGTACAACCGATCCCACGGCGCCAACAGCAGCATCACATTTGTCTCAAGGGTTGCTGCAATTCTGTATGCGATGTGCCGCTGCACGCCTCGTCTTTGTCGGATCCGCTGCAGGGATTTGTAATTGCCGGATGCCTTTACGCTGCTGACTCGACCATCCATTCGATTGGAGAAATCTGTCAGAGTCCAGCCTCGCTGAACAAGGTGTCTGTCGATGATTTCTGAATCCAGGAACACAAGATCTTGGCTCATCAGAAGTGCCTCACAAAAATCTTTGAAAGAAGGAGACCAGATGTCCGGTAGCTGTCCGCAAGCAGACATTCCCTCTTCCTCGCCTCACCCGACAATGCATCTGTCTGACCTAAGTCAGTTTGTGCGACTCAGGCTCTTTTTCGTGGAGGTACAGGATGAACAAGGTGTTGTCGGTGTTTTTGGACAGGCTGTCAGAGCGAATGACGGCTCTCGTTGCTGGTCTCGTCAGTGCACGAGTGGCTGGGATGCATGCAGAAGTGCAGGCGCAACAGCAAAGTGATTTGGAGGATCTCGCTCGTCGTTACGACGCCGATGGAAAGAGCGAGATTGCGGAGAGTCTGCGTCGACGGTCACTGCGAATTACATCCAGTGACCTCGCCGGAGAAGGCACCGAAATCGTGAATCTGACGATGGTCCCTTTGCAGGACCCTGGGAATCCGGAACCCACAGATCTCAGGGCTTTGCCGGATTTTTCAGGTTCAGCGAAGCGAAAACCTCGAAATCAGGCACGCCGTGAAGAGACGGCTGCGGAAGAAGAGGAAAACAGTTGATGTCCAGGTCATTGCTGATGACCGACCGCGACCGGGAGATCCTCGATGCTCTTGGTCTGAAGGTGCGACTGTTCAGTCAGCGACAACTGGCGGATCACTTCTGGGCAGGCTCCCTGGCAAATGCCAGACGAAGAATGAAGTGGCTGGCTGCCAATGGCCTGGTGATTCGCATTGAGGTTCAGGTGAGGATTCTCGTGGCTCCAGTCACACCTCTGGTGGTCTGGAAACCCGGGGACCCTGCACCCGACTTCGGCGCTGTCGCACATCAATGTCAGCAGCGTCTGAAGCGACGTCCGTTGCAATCCTGTGTTGTCTGGATTGCTTCGGAAAAGACCGCACAGATGTTTGGTGGCGCAGGTCGAGGTGACCTCAAGAACCCGATTCAGGCGACTCATGATCTCGGTGTCTCCGCCGTTTGGCTCAGGACCCGGGAGACGAACGTCGACTTCGCCCGAGCCTGGAAGGGTGAAGATTCCATGGCGCAGACCCGTCGCGGACAGAAGCGTCCTGACGCTTTTATCGTGGATCACGGGATTGTGACCTGGGTGATCGAGTTTGGTGGCGGCTACGACGCAGATCGCGTCATGGCATTTCACGAGGACTGTGCAGAACGCAGTCTGCAGTATCAATTGTGGTAACCACGGGACGGGTCGGAATGAACAAGCAGCGTGGAAGTCGATTGTCACAGCGTGACCATGCAGTGATTCAGCAGGCAGACGCTCTGCGAATCACAACACTGGAGATTCTGCGGCAATCGTTACTCAAAGGTCTGACTCGTTCAGGAGTCAGCAAAATTGTGAATCGATTGTGTCGCTCAAGGTATTTACAGAGCTACACCCTGATTCACCCGGGGCGATATTTTGTCCTCGGGGACGCTGGAGCCACGCTGCTTGGCCGATCCGGCCACCGAGTCCTTCCGCTGGGGCCGCAAGCACTGCCGACGGAATATGCCGCGGCAGTGCATTGCGCGCTTGGCAAGTCGGCTCGACGGCGGATGACGAAAGACGAACTCCGACAGCGACTCCCCTGGCTTCCGAAGCGACTGGTAGAAACCCCATTTGGCCTCGATCTGAAGACAAACGTCATCGAGCTGCTGCGTGTGGACCTCGGTGGTCCCGCACATCACGTTGCTCGCAAATGCAGGAAGGATATTCGAACCAGAACAGAGATTCCGGAGTTCGCAGACTTAGTCCGAAAAGGCGGATTGAAACTCGTGATCATTACCGGAACGCAGGAAAAGGCGGATGCAATTCGGGCTGCCGTACGAAGGCACCGCTGGCCTCAAGGTCTCAAGTTTCACTGTACCATCGTTCCAGAATTGCTTCTGCTCACAGCGAGGAAACCCGATGCGTAGCGTCTATTATCAGGATGCCGGCAATCCTATCCAACGGCAACGACTGCCACGGGGCATTCGCAGCACGATTGAACTGACGGCTCCACTCCCGCCTGTGCAGATCATGCTGCGTCATGCCGCAAAGTGGTTGTCAGTCGCGATGTTGCTGACGTTGCTGATCCTTGCGATCTGCTCACCATTCGGAATCGCATGGCTTCGGCCCTGGGATCATCTTGCGGGGCTGACGATTCTGGCATGGTGCATCGGCATGGCCATCAGCTATCGGTCAGTTCAGCACCTGATGAACTTACCATGTTTCCTGGCCGTCTTTCTGTTGTCCCTGTCAGCATCGACACCCATTTGGTTGTTGATTCTGCTGGTGGCTTGTGCCCTGGGAGTTCTGATTTTCTGTTTCGGAAAGCACTGGCTGATTCTGTCTACGACATCTCCCATGACTGAGGAACAGGCTGAAGGTGTAAGAGCCGCGGTAGAACAGAGACTCGCTGTGATCTCGGTTGTGTTTGTGCTGTTGCTGATTCTTGCCCTGTTCCAACTGAAGATCGCCATCTTTCTGCTGTACATGGGACCTGCTCTCTGTCTCATCATCATTCGCAGCCCGGACGGCCTTCCACTGACTCGATTGCAGTTGTTCCTGAACAGCATGGCCAGCTGGCTCTGTTACGAAGCCCGCGAACTGCCTGGGTTAGTGCAGAGTCCCGCAGGTCCGAAGCCTGTCCGTGTCATGGCCATGATACTCATCTCATGTCTTTTGATGATTCTGGTCATTCGAGCCCAGCCGCATGTTCTGATGCATTACCTCGACGTCGCTCATGGTCTGTTTAATCAGAAGCTGACCGATCTTCATCAGGAAGGCGTCAGTTTCTTTACCCGATTTCGATATGGAATTCTCGCTGCGTTGCTGATTTATGGGGTACTGGCTCTGCAGCCGATTCTGCTGACCTTGCTGGTGATGTTCACCGTGTCTGCTCCAGTTCTTCAAGCCTCCGTCATGGCAGGACTTGATGCAAGGCAAGAATCTGCTCCGAAAGTTGACACTTGGCGAAAGCCCCGAAAACAGAAACCTCAGCCTGCAAAGGGAACGGTCATCAGGTGCGACAGTGAAGGTGACTCATGGCAGCGGCCGCAGGCGACTGCACTCGACATCTTGCGATCCCTCCGACGCGGTAACGAGATCGAACGCGACAGTCTCTACCTTGGAAGAGTAGTGGCTGATTCGAGTCCGGTGATTGTTCCCCGAAAGATCTATAAGGAACACGCCCATATTCTGGGTGACAGCGGCTCAGGAAAGACATCCAGAGCATTAGCACCAACGATGGAGCAACTGATTTCCTTCGGCGACTGCAGTGTGATTGTGATTGACCTGAAGGCCGATTCACTGGAATTGCTGGCAACGCTGGATGCAGCGGCAAAACGAACGAGAGTGGAAAAAGGAGTTCGGCTGCCCCTGAAGTATTTTTCGAATCAGCGAAACAAGACCACGTTTGCATTCAATCCAATGCAACAACCCTTCTGGAGAGACCTTGATCTCAACACCCAGACGGATTTGTTGCTCGGTGCTGCTGGATTGACCTATGGAACGGACTACGGAGAGGGGTTCTATAGCTCTGCCAATCTGGCCATCGGAGAGGCGGCAATGCGATCAGGTCCGCAGTCGATTGCGGAGCTTGTTGAGAATCTCCAACAAATCACGGATGAGGAAGGCTCAGGGGAACTCAATAAAGAAATCGTCAAAGCGGCTTCACACGTCCTGGAAACGATGAAACGCCTGGGCAGTGTGGAAGCACTGAATGTGACGGCCAATACGGGCCATCCGCAAGACGTAGTGAATGAGGCCATCGATCTGACGGCCGTCTTTGAAGAACCGCAGCTCTTGTACTTCCACCTGTCGTCGACACTTTCGCCGAGCGGAGCCCCGGAGATTGCAAGACTGGTGAGTTCACTGCTGCTCGCCGCCGCGACTCAATCGGACCGCAAACATCAGG
The DNA here is from genome assembly GCA_016795105.1 of Planctomyces sp. GTDB lineage: Bacteria > Planctomycetota > Planctomycetia > Planctomycetales > Planctomycetaceae > F1-80-MAGs062. Next base: position 6,831 of record JAEUIH010000134.1, on the reverse strand, counting down.
TCTATCTGGTGATCGACGAATTTCAGCGGATGGTCTCCAGCAACCTCGAAGCCATGCTGCAGCTGGCACGCAGCATGGGAGTCGGAATGATCCTCGCTAACCAGAGTATGGCAGACCTCAAGAAGGGGCGGACCGACTTAATCACGCCGGTCGAAGCAAATTGTCGAATGAGACAGTGGTTCTCGGTGTCGTCTCGCGAGGATCAGGAGCGACTGATTGCCGTCAGCGGAACCACGATCGAAACAAAGCGGGGCTATTCGCGATCTTTGAATGACAATGACGAGCAGACGGAAACCTGGTCGGAGTCGGAAGAGGCCCTCCCGCGAATCTCCTTAAACGACCTGTTGCTGATGAACGATCACCCGGATCACAGCATCCTGCGAATTGGTCGTGGGGAAGGATACGCACAGTACGGTGGAATGCCGGTGATTATTGAGACGAATTACCACATCAGTCCGGAAGTCTACAAAGAACGTCGCAACAAGGAATGGCCTGAATCACCCGGTTCATTTCTGCCCGGGCACGCAAAGAGGCCCAAAGTGTCTGGTCCAAGTCCTACACCACCACCGCCGGCTGAGCCAGAATGGGACGAAGAGACAATAGAAAAGGGCGATGAGTCATCGGCTTCCGAAGGTACAGAGGATGTCGAAGACGACTTGCTGAAGGCGCTAAAGGCTCGCCTCGAACTCAGTGGAGAAGGAAAGCGAAGAAAGAAATGAAGCGATTCCGTTTGTCTCAGCGAGATATGTCGATCATCAGATCACTCACGCGTCAGGTGCGACTCATGACTTGTCGGCAGGTCGCGGAAATCTGGTGGAAGAATGGCCGTGGTCCAAAGGAGTGTCTTGATCGTCTGAATGTGCTTGAGGAATTCGGATGGATCGAACAGGAAATCCTGCTGGTTCATCCATTGCTGCACCCTGATGTGCCTCTGGTTCGCTGGAAGCCTGGAGATCATCGCCCGAATTTTGAAGGCGTCGCACAAATGTCTCGGGGACGTTGGTCTGCGGCGGCAACGCCCACGGAAGTTGTGGCAGCGTCACGAAAGGCGGCGAACTTGATGGGGTCAACGAGCTGGGGCATGCCCCGCAGCGAACACTGGAATCACGACCTGCATCTGTCTCAGGTCTTTGTTGATTACCACCGCAGTGCTCCGGTGCTGGCACAACACTGGGTTGGAGAACATGTGCTGCCAAAAGCCGGGCATCGAATCAAAGACCCGGATGCATTCATTGTGGATGCAAGCGGAAAAGTTCGGCTAGTAGTTGAGAGTGCCGGACGTTACGGCGTGAAACAGGTGGAGAGTTTCCATCGTCACTGTGTTCGATTTCGATTGCCCTATGAACTGTGGTGAAGCCAATGAACTCAAAAGCAATAAAGAAACGCCCCAACATTGAAGAGCGACAAATGCTGGCAATCGTAAGGCATATCGGTCGATACGGTATGGCGACATTCTCGACAGCCCGACAACTGTTGGAATTTGACGGATGTGGTCTCCGAGTTGTGAAGCAAGCATTGAAAGAATGTCAGAGGAGAAGCTGGATTGGGTCGGCCTGGCTCGATCAAACCAGCAAGTACTGGTTCCTTCAGAAAAAAGGCGCGACAGCAGCGTTGCTGAATGTTCCAAAGACCGGCCCGCTTTCGGAACCCGCGAAGATTCGCGCCGCAGCATTGTTGTTCTTTTGTATGAATGAAGAACGACCTCGACACCTGCTGACAACACTCGAACTGCAAGGACTTTTGAAAGGTGAACAAACCTCTGGATTGCCCTCAGGCTTCTATCTCAGTTCATTCGGCGGGACCAAGCTCGGACTGGCTCGGGTGGACGCCGGGCGACAAGGACGCTGGGACCGAATTCTTGAATCCGTCCGTTGTGACATCGACCGTCTCCTCAAGAGTCCAGGACTTAGCCAGATTAAACGTCGTGGACAATTGGAAATTAGCGTGATCACCGTGTTGCCCGAAAAGGCTGCGAGACTTCGGACAGCGATGCAGAACTATTCCGATCTGAATCGGATTTCAGTCAGAGTGGTCGACTGTCCGGAACTCGTTCCTTTGATTTCCTCAACACTCAAGAAGAAAGGTCATTGAACTGAGCTGAACGTTGACGCCATGCAAGGGCTACGGAGCACTTCCTTACAGACCCAACTGCCTTGCGTCAGCCTTTACCCCTAACCGGGTTTCATCGCTCCCTGCTCGGGAGCACGGAAAAACAACGAGCGAAGAACAACTTTACAAACCGTAGGTGATGCGGACGTTCAAGGGAACGCCGTTCACCGAATTGCTGGGAGGAACCAGCTTATGAGACGAGTGCGACGCTACGGAAATCGGTGGAGAGATCGGTGGCCATGGAGGTTGCTCTACCCACCAGTTATCAACGAACGGTTCTGTTCGAAATGTACCCTGCCATATCAAGATGGCCCTATGCCGAAAGAACTGTTCTCAGATTCTGAGTGTGATGTTGGCTATCAGGTTTATCCTGGTGGCGGACGCCACAAAGGTCGTGAGGTTGCCGTCTTTGTCCGATGGAATAAGAGGGAGGATGGCTTTGCCTCTTCTCGATTTATTCCAGTCGAGGAGCTGCCTGACCTTCTGATCCTTGTTCAGAGGGCCGTCGAGAAATATTCGCAAACGCCAAAAACCAAGGCCAAGCGAAAGTAGGTTTGTAGTTCAGGTTGAGTTTGGTTTTCGAGCTGTCTCCGGACAGCTCACGGAGAGAACAGATTGCAGTGAGTGACCGCTCACGATTCTGTTCTCTCCAAACCTCGTGGTTCGCCACGAGGTGTACTCGGTGCAAGCGTCATGAGGACGTTTGCAAACAACAACCGACACAGAGGTGGTGGGACCACCATGTGTCTATACATCAATAAGGATGTACATGCAAAAAGAAAAACCAAAACCAAAGAAGACGATCAGACGCCGCAATATCAAGGCAGTCATTTGGAAGAATAGAAGCCGCGAAGGCAGCCTCTATTACACCATTGAGATCGTTCGACGCTACAAGAACGCCGGTGGCGATTGGGAGGACTCAAAGTCCTTCTCCCACTATGACCTCTTGCTGGTTCAGAAGGTAGCCGATCTGGCGTTTGACTGGGTCTATGCACAGGAAGAGGCCGAAAGGGATTCCGAAACTGAACACGATTCAGACGACGACTCTGAGGAATAGTCACTACGCCAGCCGGATGCAATCCGGCTGGCTACTATCACCAAAGGAGAACGTCGATGAATCGCGATGTTCACATTCACCCCTGCCCGAGAATGATCATTTTGCCGTACGGCGAATACGCGTGTCTCACCGCCGACAAGCAGTGCGAAGCTCTGCTAGAGAGCCTCGACTTGCTTGATCAAACGGAAGAGATCAAAGCGTCATTCCGACGTCCGAACGAATTGATGTTCGAATGCAGGGACCGCGTCATCTTTCTTCTGCTTTCTGGGAGGTTTTGTCGGATTCTGTTGGTGACGCCGAACGGACACCTCACAGCATTCATGTTGCCTGAAATGGAGACATGACTCGTTCTTTAGGTTTTTGAACAGGCTAGATGCCTGGATTGGTCCGGCCTGTTGTTTGGCCGGACCCCCTTTTTCGGCGGTTGTTTTGGCGTGAGAGCCTACTTTCACGCGGGAATAACCCCGCACTGGCTGAAGTAGCCAGGTGTCACAAGAAAAGGACAACGATGAGAAACAAACGCAAAACATACGGATCATTCGGCGATCTATCCTGGCTGTCAGCACTGACATCTGATGACGATGCCGATCAGAAGTTTGAACTTAGCGGAACCGATCTGGTCAAGCTCCACGGCCTTCTGGTTCTCTGCGTTGAATTTCTGGAAGACATGGTTCGATCGGAGGAGCGAGAGTTTGACGCTTGATCTTGTTCCTTTCAGGGAGGTGAAGCCTGTGTGGGCTTCACCTCCCCCTTTTCTATGCTTCTCTGTGAAGGTTCTGGAGAGCCTATGCCCTCGAAGGATGTATCGCCTATTCAAACCGTTGGAGCTGGTTTGTTCCTTGCCCGAATTCGACGAAGCAAAACAACGGCTGGCGATTCCGAGTACCTTGTTCAACTGGATGTTTCAAGGAATGTTTCGGTCAACTTGAAGTTTGAAGACGTGAAGCATCTTTCTCAGTTACTCCGACTCATTGCGACAGAAGTCCAGCATGATGGACACGCCATACAAGCCGATCGGGAGTGGATACAGCGTGTCATTGGAGACCATGATCCTGGCAACACAGTCAATTGTTGACTGTTCCGGGTGCAACATGACGTGGAGACATATTCTTCCAGCAAGGCAACGCACTATGGCACGCCCACCAATACACGAAATCAGACACGGACTGATACTTGCCAAAATCTATCGCAAGAAATCGAAGGGAGTTCTTCGCTATTCGGTCACGCTGGTGCGACTCTTTCGGAACGGTGATGTATGGAAAGAATCGTCACGAATCGTGTCTGAAGATCTCCTCGCGGCAGTCTGGGTGCTTGACAAAGCCGACTCGTGGATTTCCCGCCAAGGGGAAGACGCTGAGGTATGACACAACCGGGAGCCAACTCATCAGCACGCGACACAGGAGATCTGAATTCCGCCCCTGCTAATTCGCCCTCTGCTGCCCCAACGATCGTTCGTAACCTGGACTGGCTTCGAATCCGGGGACAGAAGTTCGCCACAATCTATGCCGACCCACCGTGGCAATACTCGAATACAGCCGCCCGAGGTGCCGCCGAGAATCACTATCGAACGATGTCACTTGATGCGATTTGCAGGGAGCCGGTTAAGGAACTGGCTGCCGCGAATGCACATCTGCATCTTTGGACCACGAACGGCTTCCTCAAAGAGGCGTTTGAAGTCATTTCAGCCTGGGGCTTTGAATACAAATCGTGTCTGCTGTGGCTCAAGCCGCAACTTGGCATGGGCAACTATTGGCGAGTGTCGCACGAGTTTCTGCTGCTTGGGGTGCGCGGCAACCTGCCATTTCGAAATCGTCAGTGCAGGAGTCGGCATCTTGCACGACGTTCAGCTCACAGCCGGAAGCCGTTTCTGTTCCGAGGACTGATTGAGCAAGTCAGTCCCGGACCATACCTCGAACTCTACGGCCGTGAAGAACATCCCAATTCCGATTGGACCGTCTACGGCAATCAAGTCGAGCGCCGTCTGTTTTGAATCTGCGATGAATCAAGCCAAAAGAAAACTCTATCTGACGTCGGAGCAAGAGAAATGACAACGCAATTGACAAATCAGGCATTGATGTCAGCTCGGCAAGTCGCCGAGCTCTTGAATATCTCAACCCGGACCCTCTGGAGATTGAAGAGTGCTGGGCGGCTGCCGGCTGCCATTCGAATTGGGAAGAGTATTCGATGGCGGCGGGAAGATCTGAATACCTGGATAGAAGAGGGTTGCCAAACACCGATTTCGACGGACAATGTCCCACGTAGAAAGGGCTGACGAATGGCTTCAATTTATCGTCCGACGTATCGGAAAGACGGTAAACTTCGGCGAATGAAGAAATGGTACATCAGGTACCGTGACGAAAATGACAAGCTTAGGACAGTCCCGGGATTTACCGACAAGGCTGCCACTCAACAATACGCAGCGAAGCTGGAACGCGAAGCTTCTATGATTCGAGCCGGATTGCTCGAACCTGCTGTGCTGTACCAGAATATCTCTCTTGAAGATCATCTCTCGGCCTTCGAGACCTCACTCAAGTCCAAAGACGTCAGTGCAGATCAGGTCAAACTTGTCGTCAATCGCTGCCGATCGCTGCTGAAAGCTGCACGGGTAACTCGGCTTAGCGGCATCTCTGCAGAAGCTGTGTCAAATGCTCTCGCAAAACTCCGGGAGAAGAAGGCTAACGGAAAACAGGGCACAAGCGCCCAGACCTCGAATCATTACCTGAGGGCGATGAAGCAGTTCACAAGATGGCTGCGACTAGAGAAACGAAATATCGATGACCCTCTGGTTCGCCTTGAGATGCTGAATGTACAGGTCGACCGCCGGCATGACCGACGAGCACTCAGCGATGACGAAGTCTCAAAATTGCTGGCAGCCACTAAAGGCGGAAAGGTCGCCTATAGGATGGATCCTGCGGATCGGATGATGCTTTACGTGATGGCCTTGTCCACGGGGCTTCGGGCATCGGAATTGGCTTCGCTGACCACTGATGGTTTGGACTTGGAAGCCAGTCCTCCGACGGTAACGGTCAAGGCGGGGTATTCGAAACGCCGCCGCCTCGACATTCTACCACTGCCGACGCACATCCTGGAACAAGCTCGGGGCTGGCTCAACTCCAAGGCGAAGGGGGCCAAACTTTGGCCCGGTGACTGGGCGGCCAACAAGTGCGGGGGCAAGATGCTTCAGATTGATCTGGCAGAAGCCGGGATTCCGTATGTGGACGACAACGGATTGTTTGCCGATTTCCACGCTCTGCGACACACCTACATTACCAACCTTGCAAGGAACGGCGTCTCCCTGGTGACTGCTCAGAAGCTGGCTCGGCATTCAACGCCGATGTTGACGGCCCAGAGGTACACTCATATCGATCTCCAAGACCAGAAAGTCGCCGTTGACCGGCTACCTTCATTGCAGCGCCCATTGCAGCGCGCAGGTGACTTTTCAGGTCGCGAGGTGGCAACGGATGGCACTGAAACAGAGTCGGCCACCAATGAAGAAAACCCTGAAATCCCCAGCAAAAATGCAGGAAAATCAGGGTTTCATGAGCGGAGAGACAGGGATTCGAACCCTGGGTACCCTTGCGGGCACTCCGGTTTTCAAGACCGGATCTGTCTCCCTGAAAGTATTGCCGACTGCGCCTGCGTTGCCTGCCTTGCCGGCCAGCACC
>JAEUIH010000133.1 GCA_016795105.1 Planctomyces sp. | reverse complement strand
CCAGCATTTCCCGAAGAAATCTCTACCTGCTCGTTGCAAGATTTACAAAGAATGTGGGTAACACTCAGGCAGGAATGGCCGTCCTACTTCAGTGACTCCAGCCATGCGAGGAGGTCTGCGAGTTGTTCGGGGGTGAGTGAGTCCACGATACCGTTGGGCATCATTGAGACTTCCTGGCGAACTCGTTCTTCGATTTCGTCCTGCATCAGTTCTCGGGACACGCCCGTGTTTTCGCGGATCAGAATGGTTTCGGCACTTTCGAGTACAACAAATCCGGAATGGACCTGGCCACTGGTGAGGGCGAAGGTCCAGGTATCAAATCCTTGTGCAATCTTTGCACTCGGCTTCACGATGGACTCAATCAGTTCGCGTCGTTTGTAGCGTTTTCCGATATCGACCAGATGCGGTCCTTTCGGCAGCATTCCATTGGCATAGGTGTGACACTGAATGCAGGACTGTTGTTGAAAGAGAATCTTCCCCTTTTCCGGATCACCTGGCACTGCAACGGTTCGATCGATCAGAACATCAAGTCCCAGATTTCCAATCTGATTCGGGTTCAACGGATCGGCTTTTACGAGCACGATTGGCTTTTCAGATTCCGCGGACATTTGATTTGTTGGCCGGTCGTTCTCTGAGAGTGAGATCTGATGTCGTTTCAGTTGCTCAGTGATGTGCTGAGTCAGTGTTTCGTCACGTTCTCCCAGAGCTGTCAGCAGTGCCTCGTGGATGCGTTTGGTTTCGCTCCACTCTGCGCGGTCATAGTACGGTCCGGTTGTATCAGGTCGAGTTCCCCACCAGCCTTTGACGAAATCCGCCTCCTGATGATACAGGCGAATGAGTGTTGTCCAGACTGCGTTTCGCAGTTGAGCATCTCGGTTTGTCCCGAGGACCTGGAAGAGTCCATTCACAACCTCGGGCGAGTGCCGTTGGCTGAGCGCTGCCAAAGCGCCGTCTCGTTCAGGGCCGGATAACGCTTTGATGCAGATATCAACAGCGGCGAGGTCCGCGAGTGATTTCCGAGCGAGATGTGAGAGGACTCGGTCCGGATCTGCCTGTCGCCATCGATCTCCGTCAGGTTGAGCCTTGCTTCGGTGAAAGACAGACAATTTCAAAAGTGCAGCAGCAAGCTGGTCGCGTTGTTCAGGATATTCTTTCAGAACCTCCGCACAACGCCCCGCAGCAACAATTGCGGCCGCCTGGACTCGCTGTGAATGATGAGTCAATGCATTCAGGATCACGTTGACAACACTGACCTGAATGCGACCTCGCCGATCTGCGATGCAGCGGACTGCGGCTTCGGTGGTGGCGTCCTGTTCTGATGAATGGGCAGCGGCGGCTGCGAGTGTCTCAAGAGCCGATAACGCTGTCGGAGAATCGATCTGTGCGATCGTATAGACTGCTGCCGTGCGCCCAGAGAGCGACGTTCCCGGACTGCTGGCCATCTGAATCAGCTGACGGATCGCGTCATCTGCGGTGAGGGTATCCTCGCTGGGTGTCGATTCGAAACGACGCAGGAGTTCTCTTTGTGCAGCGAGTTGTGTGGCCGCTGAGGACTCTGTGATGAGCGTCAGGAGTTGCTGCTTCCTGAGTTTCTTCAGGTCCGGTGTCGGGTGGGGAACGTAACCGCGTGGAGTGATCAATCCAACAAAGCCAATGTTTGGTCCGTCATAACTGAAATTTCCGTTCTTCCAGCTTGTGACGAACAGTCGTCCGGAACAATCGAGATCGGCATCGGTTGGGCGCGGTATCTTCAGGAACGTCTGTTGTTCAGCGTCGAAGGTCGGTCCGTTCTCCGGCATATGATGGCTATAGACCTCACTACGGCCCCAGTCGCATGTGAGAAGAGTACTGTTGAACGGAGCTGGCCAGCGATCGTCGTGCAGATAGAGTGCTCCGCAACCCGATCCGCCGCCATAGTCAGCCAGAGGCGGCATGATTTCGTCAGAGAAATTGATGTACAGCGATGGATATCCATAGTTGGCGGTCTGCATCACATGAGACAGTCGAATGTCCCAGCCGCCACCATCGTTTGTGTTGTCTCGGGTGAAGATATTCATTCGGGGGTCGATTGCGATGTCCACGATGTTGCGCTGACCCCAGCTGAAGATCTCCATTTCATGCCCGTTTGGACGAACTCGCACAACGCCACCACCTCGGCGGCTGAGGCGGGTCCCGTCTTTGCCAATGGCGTTTGTAAATCCAAAGTCGCCGACCGCGATATAAATCCAGCCGTCGATTCCCATACGGATACCATTGGTCGTATGGTCGGCACCTCGCTGATTGACTTCATCTGTGCTGATGCCTTCAATCAGGACTTTGCTTTCGTCGGAAACACCATCACCATTCGTGTCGCGGAACACGCTGAAAAACGGCGGATGCAGAACCCACAACGATCCATTGTCGTAGATCAGTCCGCGAGGATGATCCATTTTGGCGAAGTCATTGATCTGATCTGCTTTGCCATCTCCATCCGTATCTCGACATCGAACGACTCTGCCCCGACCGGCCTCTTTTCCGAGTGATCCCTGTTCATCGATCCCGACAAACACTTCACCATTGGCTGAAGTCGTGATGCAGACCGGGTAGTTGACGGCCGGAGGTCCTGCGAAAACGGTGGTGTCGAAGCCATCCGGCGCCTGAATGTCATCAGCTGTAATCGAACCTCCCGCAGCGACCGGATCAAATTTCGGGAGCGGTCCGGAGGTCACTTCAAGTTCTCGGATCGAACCCCAATGACCGGTATTGGTGCCAAGGTACGTGATCCTGACGTGGCGCATTTGAGTCGGTTCGAACTGATGTTCAGCGACTCCGTTGGGTTCCCGGTTCCCGGATTCGTTGATCAGTTGCGTCCAGTCTTTGCCGTCCCGCGAGACATCGATCCGATATCGATATGCGACATTTTGCTGCATTTCCCAATGGATTCGAATGCCTTCAACCGGGTGAGAGTCCTTGAGGTCAACTTCGATCCATTCGTTGACTTGAGCTCCATCTGCACACCAGCGAGTACTCAGTCGCCCATCAACCAGGTGTCGCGCGTCATTGCCTTCCTGCTGGCTTTTGAAGGTTACCAGTTTATCGTGAGCCAGATTTCCTTCACGGCAGCATCGATCCGAGGATACAGATGTGTCTGCCAACGGAGCTGTAACAAGCGCCTTGATGGATTCGTCAATTACTTCAGTCGTTGGGTGGAAATCTTTCTGAGGGTCGCGACCGGCTGCCCAAAGTATCCCGCGTGTCAGCATGTCGAGGTATTTTGGTTCGGCCATCGTTTCGTTGTAATGCCCAATTGTCGTACCAAAGACTCGAGTTCCGCGATATTCGTTGGTCCAGACACAGACCTGAGGAACACCGTCCGACTGGCGTTCGGCTGCTGCAAGCGGAGTGGCGGTCTCGAAGACTCGAACAGCGTCATACAGTTCCCCTTTGGGAGTCACGAATGCCGGCCCAAAGCCCTCCATGATCGGGTGATCTGGTTTCAGGTTGACGGCAGAGTATGAGTAATGGGGGCCATGACCAGGTGACTGAAGACCTGCGAATTCAAACCATCGGTCGTCACCGACTCGATAGCAGTGCAGTGCACAGTGAATCAATACTGCCGGCGTACCGTTGCGATGCGGTGCCAGAATTCGGTCAACGAAGTCCTTGTCCCTGACGTCTGCAAAGCACTCATTGTGTACAACGAGATCAAAGCCTTCAGCCCAGTTTTGATCGTTATAAAACGGGATGGCCGTGTCTGTTGTGGAACCTCCCTGATGCACGACGGTCCATTCAATATCTGCACGAGCACTTGTTCCGCGAGGCAGTATCAGTTTCTGGCGGTCATAGTCATGACAACATCCACCCGTGACAAGAAGGACCTTGAGTGGTCTCTCAGCTGCATTCAACCGCGTGGTTTCGCTGAAACACTGAATGAGGGACAGCAGGGCGATGACAATAGTGCGAATGTTTCCGGATGTGGCACAAATCATGAAGAAAGCCTGAAATGCAGGGACCGGCGGGAAAGGAGATTTTCGGTGAGAACGCGAAGTCTGAACAGACAACGCCCCAAAAGCAACAACACTCCAAAGTTTAACGGCAAGCCGCAGATGCCAGGAATTTTCATAGTAGAACGATTGTCCTCAATCGTTCACCCACCGCATAATGCACGCCCGCGAGCGCACCGGGGAGGGGCGTGGATCAATTGGGGACAATTGATCTACAGATCTGCGTTCCAAAAAAACATCAGTCTATTCCGCGAATGACAACCAACCATGAAACGACGAGCGACATTACTTGTGGTTTTGGCAGCCGGAGCAAGCATGATCGGTTGTGCTGATGCCGAGAAGAACGGGGCTGGAACGATCGGAGAGTCCATTGGTCGAAACGTCACAGAGTTTGCTCAGGGAGTGGGCACCGGAGTCGATGCTGAGCTTCAGATTAAGGTCGAGCTTTCCGAAGCATTGAAGGCCAGCGGACTGACATCAACCGTAGCGAAACAACAAACGCACTTGAATGCTCCTGACAAAGCAATCTCTGTGTACTTCATTGCCAGCAAAGCGCTCAACGCAACCCTGATCGCGAAAGCGTACAATTCAGAAAACCAGGAAATCGGCCGAGCGATCGCGGAAGTCAAATTCGGTGCGGATGATGCTCAATATATCAGTTTTGAATTTCCATCCGAAATGGACCGCCAACTGGTGGTTGTCTACAAGGTCGATCTTCAAACATTACAGCCGGAAGCAGCAGGGGGATCCAGGTCAGCAGTTGAGCCATAGTACTTTGGGATTTGCTGGTGGTTTTTCCAGGATTCTGCGAGTAGCGGCGAATAACCTCAAATGAAACGGTCCATACTTGCAGCCATTTGCATCACGGCATTCATCTTTGGATGCTCATTCGACCTGTCAGGGCTGGTATCGCTGGTTGTCCTGTTGGTTTCATCCTGGCTGCTGATTGCGGGCGTTGTTTTGTACGGAGCATGGTATTTGCTGGGACGTCTGATGGGGCCAGGGCGAGGCCCGAAGCGATTTCTTATCATCGCTCCACTTGTTCCTGGTATCGTGGCCGTCAGTTCACTTGCAGGAACTCTCCTGACGACTCAACCAGCAATGCTGGACGAACCAGGATTGTCCGCAGATCGACAGCTCGAGTATATGTACGAACAGGATCAGTCGGATCGATACAGTGGTCGATTCATAATGATGCCATGGCGGGATCAGGACCGGCTTATGAAGACTCGAAAGTTGGTCAAAGACGAAACCGGTCAATTGGAGTCGTTCTCCCGACAGACAGCCTCTTCAAAATATCATGCAGCTATGATTCTGCAGCATGGTGATTCACCAGAGGATTACAAGGCAGCCTACTACCTTGCACTAGCCGCTGATGAAGACGGAATGTCGGAAGCACGGAGCCTGTGGCGTGCCGCATATGACAGATGGCAGGTTTCAATTGGGCAACCGCAAAAATACGGAACTCAATTCAAGCTCAGAATTGGTCCCACTGGCGTTCAAAACGAATCTGCCGAGCCAAACTCAGATTGAGAGCAGGTTCGCAATCAGAAGATCAGTACGATTCTGTGCAATCGGGCACCATGATTGCGGAACTTCCGAGACGCGTCGGTCGTCAACAGGGCGCGGCACTTCGAATCTCAGAGAGACAGGCTTACAGGGGAGTTCAATCGCCTTGAGGTCGTTGTGGTGCGTTACCGACTTTGCTTCAGTACTGAAGATAACCTTAGGATCTCAGACGCGATTGCGTTGAGGTCGGAGCGTGGGCAGCAGGGGATGCTGAGGTTTGTGGGGGGGGTGTCGCTGATGAGGGCGGCGATTTTGGGGTCAGTTTGACAATAGGGTGTTTGACTGGTTTCCGGACGCCAGACTTCAAGACGCGGGGCTGAGGTCTGCAGATCGCCTTCCACAAGGATCAGATCACAGGCCGCAAACACTGGCTCGAACGGTACATACCGATCCTCATGTGGCTGTCCGGCCGCTTCTCGATCTGCCGGAATGAAGATTGCTGTCGTGCCGGGCGATAGAATCCCAACTGCGGCAGCCCCGGATTCCCGATGCCGATACGAATCTTTCCCGGGCGTATCGAGCTCATGATGGTGATGCGTATGTTTGATCGACGCGACTCGCAGACCGCGGTCTGTGAACTCGCGAATGAGTTCACAGACCAGGGTTGTCTTGCCCGCGTTCTTTCGACCGACGATATGAATCCTGGGGATGGTTGTTGTCACGAGTAATCCGGTCGGTGTCTTTCGGCTGTGTTGGTTTCTGTTGAGTCAATCTTCAGCAGGATTACTTTTCAGCGGTGATTGTCACCGGGATGGACTTAAACGCCGGAGTCTTCGAAAGAGGATCTACGGCGTGCGGTACAAGGACATTCGATTCCGGATAGTACATCGCAACATTTCCGGCACGAATGTTGAATGGTCGCGCGAGGATATACCGCATTTCTCCGCAACTGCTCCGGATTTTGACTTTCTGATCGGGAGTCAGCCCGAGACGCTGCATATCGTCAGCATTCATCAGGATCACATCCCGACGTTCCTGTCCTCGATAGAGATCCTCTTCGTCATAGACGACGCTATTGAACTGTCCTTCGGAGCGAAGTGTCATCAGCATCAGTTCATCGGGTCCGAGCGATCTCTTTGGCAGATCACAGGAAAGAAACTTTGCTTTTCCTGACGGCGTTGGGAAACGGTAGTCAACCACAGCCCGCCCGGGGACATGAAACTCTTTCTTTGAAGAACCGATATCGCTGAGTCCGGCGTAGTCCGGAATCAATTCAGAAATCAGTTGACGAACAGCAGCGTGGCTTTCGAGTTGGTGCCAGTCAACCGGTTGTTGTGGAAGAATGCGTCGCCCGATTTCAGCCAGAATTGAGACTTCACTGCGAGGACCTTCAAATCGCTGCGGTCCCCCGTCGCTGAGTCGCACATAGCTGAACATTGACTCCTGAGTGGTTGACTGAGGTTCTTCATCGCGCGGCAGGACCGGGAGGATCATAGTCTCATCGGCGGTTCCCCATGCATGGCCGGTGTTGAGCGTTGTCGACAGATAGACAATCGACTTCAGCTTCTGCATCGCATTGAAGGCATACATCGCATCCGGATTACTTCCGTAGAGATTTCCACCGAGACACAGAGCCACGTCCATCTCGCCTCGGTGAGCGGCCTGCATACACGCCATCGTGTCGAGCCCAGGTGATTTCGGGGGCTGCACACCGAGCCGCTGCTCGAAGCGTTCCAGCATTGCCTGCTTTAGAGCAGGGGTCACACCGACGGAGCCGAGTCCCTGTACATTGCTGTGGCCACGGATCGGCATGAGACCCGCGTGTTTCCTTCCCACCATGCCACGCAACAACGCGAGGTTTACAATGGAATGGACGTTTCGAGTTCCGTGCAGGTGATGAGTAATTCCCATACACCATCCAATGACTGCATTTTTTGCGGAAACATACTGCTTCGCAATATCACGGATCGTTTCTCGCGAAACACCGCTCTCGCCTTCAATATCGCTCCAGCTGACGGCCTGAAGATGCTGAAGGTAATCTTCATATCCTTCCGTGTGAGCATCGACGAACGACAGATCAACTGCCTTTTGTTCAACAACCTCTTTGGCAATTCCGGTGAGCAATGCCAGATCGCCGCCGACATGTGGCTGCACGTAAGTGCTGGCAATTTCACTGCCAAACAACAAACTTCGCACATCGCTGGGAACTCTGAAATTCTGAAGTCCCAGTTCCCGGAGCGGATTGATCACAATGATCTTTCCGCCACGTCGTCTGAGGTGCATCAGCGACCTCATGAGTCGTGGATGATTTGATGCCGGATTGGCACCGATAAGGATGTAGAGATCTGCGTGGTCAAGGTCTTCCAGTCGAATCGTTCCAGCGCTCGTTCCGATACTCATCCCCAGTCCAACGCCGCTGGCCTGGTGACAATAGTATGAACAGTTATTGACGTAGTTCGTGCCGAACAGACGTGCAAACATCTGCAGAAGAAAGCCAGCTTCATTTGATGATCGACCGCTGGCGTAAAAGAAACTCCTCTGTGGTCCTGCATTTTTCAGTCGATCCGCCAGTCGACTGAGAGCTTCATCCCATGAAATGACGCGGTATCGATCCTGACCCTTTTCCAGCAGCATCGGAGACTTGAGTCGACCGGAGTACTCAAGCTGGCGAGGCGTCATAGCACGCCATTGTGCAAGCGTCGTGTTCGCAACAAAATCATCACGGAGCGCACCCTGCATGTCAGAAGCCATCGCCTGAAACGACTTCTTGCAGACCTCGGGGAAATAACCGCCTTCGTTCACCATCCCGCCAAGTTGTCCGCCCATACCGACCGCGCAGGTCTTACAGGTATTCTTTGACCGCATGGCAGTCCACATCTTCCACCAGCCGACTCGGCTTGCAAGACGCAAAGAATACCGAATGGCTTTCCAGCCACCACCACTTCGAGGAGCTTTCATCGTTCAGGATTCCAGATCATCATCTGCTGGCGGATCCGGCACATAGCCTTCGGCGTCGACACCGTATTCCAACAGCGTTTCCATGGAGATATGTTCGATCGCAGACATGTGAGTTGCACGAAGTACCAGCTTCGGGGCCATCCCGGCTTCCAGCGCTTCAATCCATCGCGGCAGACAAATACACCATCGATCCCCCGGCTTGAGTCCTGGAAATCGATACTCAGGACGAGGTGTCGATAAGTCGTTACCTGCCTGATAAGAGAATTTGAGGAAGTCAGCCGTCATTTCGGCGCAAACCGTATGCATTCCGTGATCATCGCCACAGGTCTCGCATTTGCCGGTTCGAAAGAATCCGGTCAAAGGGTTTGATGAACAGACGAGGAGATCTTCTCCGAAGACGTTCTTTGCCAAAGTGACTTCCTTTAATTCAGCAGGGTGGGCCGCGCTTTCGCGGATTCCCTTTGGATTTGCAGACACGATTATGCGATTTGGTGGAGAATTCGCCAGCGATTCTCTGCTTTGGATTTGCTGGTGGTTGTGGAAAACCTGAAAAACAGGGAAAGCTGGTGCCTTTTTGTAGCCTCCGATCGCTCGGCTTCCAGTCTTCGTCGCTGCAATCGGAAGAATCGTAAAGTCCGATTTGATCGGGCGACGATGGACAGCCGAAGGGGCGTCCCCGGTGATTCGTCTTCAGATCTCCGGAAAACAGCCAATTCGGCATATTCTGCCGTTCGAACAGGGAATACAGCCATGAATGAAACTCCGAACTCTGACAGCAGTACCTCGCCAGCTGCTGAGGTTTCTGTTCCAGGACGGTTTCACCAGCGAGTAGCCAGCTGGATTTCGATTCGCCGAAAGCGGATTGCGGCCGTCGTAGTCCTTGGCATGATGGCAGCCATTGCCAATGAAACGGACAATGGGGGGGCCGGAGTTCTTAATTTCGCTGACAGCTTCAAGACAGCTTCAGATACCGAGGCAGAATCGGCAGACGACTTCTTTGCTGCCGGCGATCTCGAGGAAGCCCCCGAATTTTCCGGTTCATCCACCGGGAGCGAAGTTGATACCGCAAAGTACCCGGGGAACGATCAACAGTTGCCCGGGAACAAAGATGTCGTGCCGTCAAACCTGAATGTGCCGCAGGTACCTCAGGAATCAACTCTGAATGTTCCACCCCTGATGGTCCGGCAGGGAGCCGGCGAAGATGGGTTGCAAGGTCAGGTTACGGGCGAGAATTCTCAGAGCCTTGGTTTTCAGGTTCCGGCTGCACCTGCATCGTGGGAAGGTTCAGGAAATCAACAGTCGGGTGCAGCGAAGCCAGTTCGTTTTCGCGGGACCATTGTTCCCGTGAAATGAGTGTCCAGGTTGATGATTCGAATTCAGAAATGCAGGGTTGAACGAAATGTACGAAGCCTACTGGAAACTCACGAAGAAGCCCTTTGGATTGCGCCCAGTCACCGATCAGATCTTTCGCAGTCGGACTCAGCAGGCTGCACTGCTTCGTCTTCGATACTGTATCGAGAATGAAGCCGGGATGGCGCTTTTGCTGGGGATTTCAGGTTCCGGAAAATCGGCGACGATCCGATCTTTGATGCAATCGAGCGATCAGCTGCGTCCGTTTGTTCATGTACTGTTTCCCACCTTGAAGGCCGATGAAATTCTGCGACTGGTCGCTGAAGAAATCATGTCGGGCCTTGCAGGTTCCGGGTCGAGCGGCACGGCCGAGCAGACATTGCAGAGAATCCGCCGCAAGGTCTCTCTGTCGTCTTCCGCAGGACAGCATACCGTCATTTGCTTTGATGATGCGCATCAGTTGAACGATGATGTACTGACGTCAGCGGTCCTGCCACTTCTGAATATCAGTGACCTCACAGATTGTCGACTTACAGTTGTACTTAGCGGGCAGCCCGTCCTTGCCGCACGAATTCGTCGTCACCATCAACTCAGCGAACGGACAGCGGTCATTGCCTCGATTGAAGGTCTGACCCTTGAAGAAGTGTCATCATACGTGGGCGATTGCATGCGGTCGGCCGGAGCTGCTGCCGAAATCTTTAATCCTTCCGCCATCCAAAGACTCCTCGACGTCACTGGTGGGAATCCCCGGCGAATCAATCGACTTTGCGACATGGCGTTACTGGTAGGTTGTGCCGAGAATCTCACTCAGATTTCTTCAGAAGAGATTGACGCCGTCAGCCAGGAACTCCTCCTCTCCGCCGCCTAATCAGTAGGATGGGCATTCCTGCCCGTCCCCCACTGGTTCGAGTGCTGCAGCGGCGCAGGGGTGTGCTCGGGCAGGAATGCCCAAGCTACGATTTGGGACCCATGGCTTGACGGAGGCCGTTGAGGAGATTTTGAAACTTCATCGATGATTCAAACTTTTGGAGACAGCGACTTTCAACTTTCTTGTTGCCGCTTTTCTGACGTCGCTGAAAAAACTCTATCGGAATCAGAGAAGACTCGGGCAAGTCTGCGGCGAAGATTGGAGCTGGTACTTTCGACACATCCGCCAGCGTTGAATAGTAGAGGCGGCGAGTGACCGTTGGGTGGCTGACCAGATTGATTAGTTCCGGTGGATGGTTGCATCGGAGAAGTTTGTAAATGATCTCTGCCGCATCATCGACATGAATGAGATTCATCCAGTCATCGGGTGGACCTGTGATTGGGGCACGTGCCTCGAGGTCACTGAGTTTGCGGAGCAGTCGATTGGGGCCATAGATTCCTGCCAGTCGGGCAATCGTGCATCGGGGCGCTGGTGAGTGCCTTGTGAGCAGCTCTCTGAGCAGCGATTCGGCCTCGAGAATTGCTTTTCCGCCATCGGTTGTGGGGCTGCATGGGGTGAATTCATCGACCGTTGATCCTTCGCTGTCGCCGTAAACGCTGACACTTGAAGTCATCACGAACCGAGTCAGGCCAGATGATGTAAATGCGGACAGAAGGTTTCGGATGGAGTGTGTCCAGACCTGTTGCCGCGATTGAACGCTGTTTGGCTCATAGCCAATGCACCACAGCACGGCATCAAATGGAGTACTTTTCAGATTTGGCACCTGTGTGACGAGGTCGGCCTCGAAGATTCTGAGGCCGCATTCCGCCAGGTCACTGAGTTTGGCGGCTGACCTTGTGATAGCGCCTACGGTATGGCCCTGACCCAACAGCCTGGACGCGACTCGACGTCCAAGATAACCGCAGCCTGCAATCAGCAGTGAGAATTGATGATCCACGAACCGTTCCTTTGGTAACAGGGCTGAGTATGTCACTGCGAGGGAAATCAGTAACTTCGATTTGTGACGCACGAATTCTATGGGTACACTGGCGATTCGAACAGTTCCTTGTTTTGTTCTTCTTTGTGAATCGAGAGGGTGTTTGACTATGACACAGTCTGTTTCTCGCCGTTCATTTCTGTCTGCATCAGCTGGAATGCTGTCTGCTGCGACATTGAGTGCGGTGACGATGAATCGAGGCGTTGCCGGCACATTTGCAGAACCTCGTTATCAGATCTCCCTTGCTGAGTGGTCACTCCACAAGACATTGTTCGCGGGCAAACTGGACAATCTTGATTTTGCTGCCACTGCAAAGAAGGAGTTCGGAATTGAAGCCGTGGAATATGTCAACCAGTTCTTTAAGGACAAGGCGAATGACGCTGAATACCTGAAGATGCTGAATCAGCGTGCCTCAGATGCCGGGGTCAGGCAGTTACTGATCATGATCGATGGTGAAGGTCAACTCGGTGCACCGGGGCTTGCTGAACGAACAAAAGCCGTTGAGAATCACTATAAGTGGGTCGAAGCGGCGAAGACATTGGGGTGTCATGCGATCCGTGTCAACGCGGGCAGCTCGGGATCCTATGAAGATCAAATGTACCGCGCGGCAGATGGTCTGCGAGCACTGGCCGAATTTGGAGATACTCATGGGATCAACGTCATCGTTGAAAACCATGGTGGTTTGTCTTCAAACGGAGCGTGGCTGGCGGGCGTCATGAAGAAAGTGGATCACCCACGCTGTGGAACTCTTCCGGACTTCGGAAACTTCCGAGTCAGCAAGGATGAAGAGTACGATCGGTACCAGGGAGTCACGGAGCTGATGCCGTTTGCGAAGGCCGTCAGCGCCAAGTCTCACGACTTTGATGATGCAGGAAATGAGACACACACCGACTACCGCAAAATGATGAAAATTGTTTTGGAAGCGGGCTACAAGGGGTGGGTGGGCATTGAGTACGAAGGAAGCAAGCTGGACGAGTTTGCCGGCATTCGTGCTACCAAGGCATTGCTTGAAAAAGTTCGGGAAGAACTCGCCTGATCAACGAAAACAGCCAGAGGAAATCAGCAGACTGCTGTCATCCTCTGGCTGTTGTTTTTTCGTTTAGAGCGTATGTGGGACCGGCAGAAAAATCAGTCTCAACGTGTCATAAATGATCCGTCTGCGTCCTGAGCTGTTCGGTAGTCTTCGCGATCTGTCAGCTTCACACTCACCAGCTGTTGCTGACGACCTCGGAAGACTTCAATTCGCACTGATGATCCGATGTCTGCAAGGCTGACCAGGTTGATCAGATGATTTTCGTCTGCGACATCGACTCCATTGAAGGTCATAATGACGTCATCCGGACGAAGACCTGCGAGTGATGCCGGAGTTGAACGATTCTGATTTGCGTAGACTCGAGTAATCCTTGCACCTCGGGCACGTGGCATTCCGAGACGCTGAGCGGCAGCATCATCGAAGCTGCTGTCGAGTTCTACGCCAAGGTAAGCACGACGGACTCGTCCATAGGATGCCAGCTGTTCGAAGACTCGCCGAGCAAGATTGCTGGGAATGCTGAATCCAATGCCTTCATTTCCACCGCTGTTTGATGCGATGGCAGTGTTGATACCCACAACATTGCCTCGCATGTCAATCAACGGCCCGCCGCTGTTGCCCGGGTTGATTGCGGCGTCTGTCTGAATGAAGTCCTGATTGATGACGGTTCGATCTTCTGTCAGGGAAAGATCTCGTCGTCCCTTGGCACTTACGATTCCCATTGTCACGGACTGGCTGAGTCCAAACGGGCTGCCAACGGCCAGAACGAAATGACCGATGTCCACTGTGCTGCTGTCACCCCAGTTTCCGGACGGTTGACCGTTGTCTGGAATCTGAAGTACTGCAATATCGCTTTCCGCGTCCCGGTGGACTCTCAGCGGATTGACTCGTTCGCCGGTGGCTGAATCGATGTTGATGTCGGCAAGTTCAGCTCCGCGTACCACATGATTGTTGGTCACCACGAAAAGTCCCTTTGCCTGTGCGCTTCGCATCAGGACACCGGAACCAGTTTCTTCGACCTTTCGACCATTCTCGGTGCGAACCGCCAGAATATGAACGGCCGACGGCATTGCCTGTGCGGCGACTCTTGAGATGTGCTGCCCGCCAGACACGAGTGCCTCAGCGCCGTCAGGAAGAGTCTCCTGAGACCTGGCTGCGGGAACAGCAGTTGCTTGTGAAGTGAGTCTGAGTGCATCAAGATGCCCGCCCGCTGCAAGACCCAGCGAGAGCATAAAGACCGATCCCAGAGGTGTTAAAATTCGTCGCGCCATCAACGGACTCTCCAGTGGAAAGTATCACATCCTGTGGCACGGCTCCGTCCGCGTAATGTTATTTGTGAGTAAGACCAAATGCTGAACAGAGAGAGTAGACAAGCCTCTGTTCGGGAATCTGATCCGAGTGCACCCTAGATCCATTAAGGCCACTCTGAGAGACAGGTGATCGAAGTCGGTGAAATCATTTTCTGCCGAACTTCCATCGAAAGTCGTATCGAACCGAAATCCCGCCGCAGGCAAGCTGATTTCGGTTGATTTTGCCGAAGAGAGCACGAGTTTCTTCAGCCACCGGTACGGGTGTTCCAACCCCTACAGGTTTAACACTGAGTTCATGCAGGCAAATTTTCGAGCCGATCTGTGAACTGCCTGGATTTACTACCCCTCCCCGCAGCTTGGGGATTCCTGCCCGAGCCATCTCTGCTCCGCGGTAGTTCTCGAACCAGCGCGGAACAAAATGTAGCTTGGGCATTCTTGCCCGAGCCACCCCTGCGCCGCGGTAGTTCTCGAACCAGCGCGGGACAAAACGTAGCTTGGGCATTCTTGCCCGAGCCATCCCTGCGCCGCGGTAGTTCTCGAACCAGC
>JAEUIH010000132.1 GCA_016795105.1 Planctomyces sp. | reverse complement strand
TGGTTCGAGCACTACAGCGGCGCAGGGGCGTGCTCGGGAAGGAATGCCCAAGCTACGACTTGTCCCGTCTTGGTTCGAGCACTACAGCGGCGCAGGGACGTGCTCGGGCAGGAATACCCAGGCTACGACTTGTCCCGCGCTGGTTCGAGCACTACTGTGTCGCAGGGGCGGTTTGCGCAAGTCTCCAGGCAAAAATGAGAACGAAAGAAAACTCTGAACATGAACATCATCGGCCCCGGGAAGTTTCGTTCTCGTCCCCGACTTGCTGCAGTCATAGTCCTTGCATCTCTACTGGTGCCTTATGGATTTAGCCGAACAGCCAGCTACTGGCGGCGAGTTTCCATCCATACCGGCGATGTTGGTCCAACCGAAGGAAGGACCGATGAGACCATCAGGGTCGCCTGTTATAATATTGCACATGGCCGAGGGCTTGCGACATCCAACTGGGATGGAGGTACATTCGAAGAGCGAAAAGCACGCCTTCAACAAATTGCGGATCTGCTAAAGGAATTAGACGCAGATATCGTCGTACTGAATGAAGTCGACTTCGACAGTAGCTGGAGTTTAAACATCAATCAGGCTCAGTCTCTCGCGACTCTCTCCGGATACCCATACTGGGCGGAACAGCGCAATCTGGATTTTCGGATCCTTGCCTGGAATTGGCAGTTTGGAAATGCCATCCTCTCGAAGCATCCGATTACTCATGCCAGCGAACTCGACCTTCCGGGATACTCAACCGTCGAAGCCTGCCTTGCGGGGAAGAAGAAAGGGCTGAGTTGTACGATAGCGCACGATAGTGGAGAACTGCGGATTATTGGTGTGCATTTATGCCATCGGAGTGAAGAGATTCGCGTCCAGTCGGCTCAGGTTATTGCGGAAATCGCATCGTCTGACGCGATTCCCACGATTGTTGCTGGTGATTTTAATTCGACTCCAACCGGTTTTCCGAACTCGCAAACAGGTCCTTTGGGAGATAACGCTATGGATGTGTTGGATGCGTCCCGGGTATTTCATCGGTTGCCGGAACAGCCACCGGAGTCACCCGCAGAATTGACTTACCATTCT
Organism: Planctomyces sp.; assembly: GCA_016795105.1. Classification (GTDB taxonomy): domain Bacteria; phylum Planctomycetota; class Planctomycetia; order Planctomycetales; family Planctomycetaceae; genus F1-80-MAGs062. Next base: position 13,897 of record JAEUIH010000132.1, on the reverse strand, counting down.
GCTCAGCCAGAGAAGACGATAGACTGGATTCTGATTCCGAAGAACTTCCGGTTTATTAAGTATCACGCTGAGGATTCACCGTTGTCTGATCATCGTCCTGTTATCGCGGAATTTTCGACGAAGCCTGCCGCATCTGATCCCTGAATGAGTGTCGTATCAAGTCAGTGCCAATTGCTCGACTATGTGAGGAAGAATCATGAACCCTTACCAGGCACCAACGACAATGATCGTCGCTAAACGCCGGTTCGGTAGTTTCGGATTGGCTATGGGTGCTTCGCTGATGGGGTATCTCGCTCCGGTTGCTTGTCTTGCACTGGTTTCGTGCCTGTGCTATGGGTGGATGGCCGCGGTAGAGAACCTGGAACGGATCGTGAAGATGCACGGCAAGATGGACTTGAATACCCTGTCAGCATTCACGCCCAACATTGTGCTGGCATTGATCGCACTGTTCGCTACATCAAAATGGTGCCGGTCAGATGACTCACATGGTCAATGGTGGCTGATCGGTGGGGTTACTCTTGTTGCCTGCGTTGTAGTGCCTTTCGGGATTGCTCAATGGAATCTGATTTCGTGGAAGTGGTCGAACGAAATGGCCAACACGGTGCGTTCGGCGATCATCCTGTTATTTCCACTGACGACGTATATGATCATCAGCACCCTGCGGAAGTATTGATGATCCGTCTGCGGGGATGCATTTGCCATCTTCAGCGGGAGGGACGGCGATATGATTGCCGAGCGAATCAATGCTGGCACATACGTCTCGAACGATTCGAAGGGGTTCTTGCGATGGATTCAGACGAACAGGCAGGTGGTCAACTCAAGTTTGAAGAGGTGTTAGTTGACCTCATTCTGTTCACTTTTGGTGGCGGAATCGTCGGTTTCGTCGGTTACTTTGTTTTGGCAATCATATTTGAAGGAATCAATTCGAATCCAGTTCGTGAGTCATCACTGAGTTACGGACAACAGAGCATTCTGGTTTCGCTCCCGCTTTGCACAGTTGTCGGACTGGGCATTGGTGTGGCAGCCTATCTGGCGTCTCTGCGGCAGAGGCTTGTCTCAAGTTTGTTGTTTCTGTTTGTTGGTGGCTTGGGGATGGCAGTCAATTTCTCCCTCTGGAGCCAGCAGGTCGCTCAGTCTGGTCGGGACAGATCCGAGGCGATTCTATACCATCCCCCGTTGGCACTTTGCATGTTGTCTTTGTCGCTGGGCATCTGGATGTTATGCCTTGCTGTCCGTAGGCGATCTTTTACGAAAACCGCGATGGACTTCTCAGCCAAAGACTGTTTTAGACAATTCGAGTGAGAACCGAAGCCAATAGAAACAGTATGGGAGACAGACAATGGAATATCCGAAGCCATCGACTCCCTATGTCGGTCATTCTTCATTGTATTTTGGCACTGAGGAACAGATTCACTCCCCGGCCTCTTTCGGAAATTTCGATCGGGGAGAAATCTCCATAGCACATGGCGGTTTGACATTTCATGGTATGAACGTGCTTGTTGAGTGTCCGAACGTGTCGCAGATCCGCCTCGTCCGAAAAGTGTTTCCGTGGCTGATCCTGCTGCCTATGATTGTGCTCGCGGGAATCGTGGTTTACGCCAATTCACCGATACCGTTCACATGGCGGCAGCCGCTGCCATACATTCTCGGAACGATTCTTCTCGTCGGTTCTCTCCTGCATGTTCGTGAAATGTGGGTGGAGGTCTCCTACGATGACATTCAAGGTCCAAGGCGCGCCTACTTTCGGGAACGCTCCGGTTTCTTTCTGCTGACGGATCGACGAAACTACGAATTGCTCGTTCGGCTCAGAAATGCGCTGCCAACACATGCGTTGCCAAAGCACAGTGAAGACGACACACGGTAAAGACGACACACAGTGAAAACGATACAGCCAGATAGCCCTCTTTCATCAGGGGACGCTGCTATGGAAATCGAAGTCGAGATTCTCCGCAGGGATCTGTTTGCATTAAATGTGTATATGCTTCCCAGGAGCCGCGGTATATGGACGCGTATGCTACTGTTGGCGATGGTCGGGTGGGCTTTCATCCTGTTTATCAAGCCACCGAACGCGCAGTTGAATCTCGCATGGACCACGTGCGTATCTATTCTCGGAGGACTGTTTGGGGTCGTCTTTGGATTTGTGATTCAAATGACCCAGATGCTGGTGACGGCAAGTGAGAAAGACGGAGTTTTAGGAAAGCACTACTTAAGCCTCACCGACAACGGTTTACGCGAAGTGACGAATACCAATCAGTCTCTTTATTGCTGGAATGGAATACAGAGGATCATCAAAGTTCCCCATTGGATTTTCTTTCAGGTGAACAACTACCAGTTTCAGATTGTGCCTCGCCGAGCATTTGCGGACACACAGCAGTTTCAGGCCTTCTTCGAAGCATCAGAGTCCCTGAGGAATGCCGCAGTTTTAGAGACATGAGCAATCAAAACTTCAACCCTTATTCCACAGCAGTCGGTTCGGACGTCGAGAAACGACAGCCGAGTTCAGACCGTCTGGGGTGCCTGTTGTCGATCATCGGTGCAGTTGTAGGTACGGTGATTGGTTTCTGGAGAGAGTCGAGCATCGTCGCAGCGATTCGCGCTGATGATCCGGATACGTTCATCGACTTCCTCCCCGTTCCTGGATTTTTCGGCTTTGTCGTCGGTGGAGTGGCGGGCCCTGTTATTGGTAAAGTCATCAGCACATTCGTCCGTTATCGGGCGAATAGAAAGTAGTTCTTCTCGTGATTTAGTAGCTGTACCGGAAGCGTTTGTATCACCTGACGGTCACAATGCAGGAATACGAACCTTACGAATTGACCGGTTCACGGCAGAAGATTATGAATGAGGTGGAAGTATAATGTTGGAACTGATGAGCCTAAGGTTGTGGAGCCTGTGAGCGAGACTGATGTCCTGGAACTCCAAAAACAACAGCAAAGCGTATCGCATTGGAATTGGTCTGCAGATTGTCGGCGGACTGCTGATTGCGGCCTCGTTCATCATGTTTCTGCTTCACTTTGCAGACGTGATGTCGTTTGGAGTGCCGTCAAGCTTTGAGAAGCGAACAGAGTGGGATGCCTTTGGTGGCGTCGCAGGGATACTGTTGTTGTTTGTTGGCCGATTGCTGCATCATTTTGGCAGAAGGGCAGGAATGGTATCTGATGCGATCCCTGACGAGGCGATTCGCAGGGACGTTGAGTTTTACCGAAAAATTCCGGGAGGGAAGCAGGTAGAAGCTGACGATGAACGACAGAGGACCGGCATTGGTCAGTCGATTCCAGTTCTCATGATGAAATGTGGTTCCTGCGGAGTCCTGAATGAAGAATCTGCAAACTACTGTAAGGGGTGTGGTTCGAAAATGTAGTTGATACAACTCTGGCCGAGTTGAAAAAGTCGGCCTGCTTTGAATCCGGGAGATCGTTAACTGCTATGAAGCCGATCGTTATCTCAAGAATCATCTCGGCGCCGCTCGAGAAAGTGTTCCAGACAGTCTCTGACGTACAGAACTTCCGCCAGGCGATCCCGCACATCACCAACATTGAGTTTCTCACCAGTCAGCAGGTCGGAGCCGGAACTCGATTTCGCGAAACTCGGGTGATGAGTGGTCGAGAACATTCCGTTGAACTCGAAGTCACGGAGTACAAAATCAATGACAAAGTTCGTATGATCTCTGAAGCGGGCGGCGCTTTGTGGGATTCGACGTTTACTGTCTCACACGAGGGGGCTGAGAGTGTTCTGCTCGAACTGCGTATGGAGATTCAGCCTAAAAATCTATTCGCCCGACTCCTGACGCCACTGATTCGCGGGATGGTGGCTCAGGGCGTTAAGTCAGATATGGATGCGGTCAAGAGTTATTGCGAATCGAAATCCTGAGTGCTTAGCACGCCGCTCCCCGTTGGTGTCATTAGGAGCAAGGGCTGCTTAACACCATCAAAGTGGCACCCAGTGATCCTCGCGGAGACGCACGGCTGTGTAGTGAACGATTGAGGACAATCGTTCCACTGTAGATCAATTGTCACCAATTGATCCCCGCGCTCTTTCGGAGGCGTACGGCAGAGTTGTAAATGATTGAGGACAATCGTTCTACGGCTGGATATGTCAACTGTCCTACTGACTGAGTTGATTCATAAATTCGTGGAGAAGTTCGGGCCCTGTTCGAGTTGCCTGTTCAGGTTCATGTTGATCGGTCCAGGACATGAGACTCGTGAGTGGCACCCAGCGGACGGTTGAATCCTCTGGACTGTTCCCCAGTCTCAATGTCGCCATGTAGACATTAAGTGGAAGTGGCAGAGGTACGATTGCACTACTATCCGGGTTGGCACAGAGTTCTGCCGGGGATGTAACGAGATACTCGCGGCACTTCAGTGGACGTTCTTCATAGATCGAACAGGACTCATTCTCAAGGAATGGGCAGGCGATCATCAGATTGAAATACTTACGTGCTCTGACGCTCATTTCTTCCATTGTCAGAGCCAGATCACTTCCGATGGAAATCGAATCGCCCAGTTCTGCAATGCGTTGTTCGGCCGCGCGAAACCTGGCGATGACTTCCGTGCGTCTCGGTTCCGGCATCGATTCGATGAGAGCTCGCAGTCGATGAGCTTCAAATTCAGCAAGTGGTACGCGTTGCCGACAACAAATTCCGCACCCTGCTCGACATGAAACATGTTTATCCCTGGAGGCAAAGTACTCCTGAGAGATGTCGCTGCCTACCGCGATGAGAGTCCGCATAAACGGAAGCAAATCATCCCACGTAGCAAGACCCCGTGGAAGTTTGATTTTGAATTCAACCTTCTCTCCGGCCATATTAATTTCGAGGCCAATGAGAACCCGATCTGCATCATCGGGTGATGGAACGTCATCCAACGAGTCGCTGTTGGTCATCAAAGTACCCCGAGACAATGTGTGACTGCTTTCAATTTCAAAGACACTATCAGATGATTTGCCGCGATAACAGTCCGTCCGTTAGAATCCGGAAGATTTCGTTGGCTGATGACTAGATCGGAATCGTACAGAACGACGCATGTTTCACAGGATGAGAGAAGCATGGCCGGCACTCCTGATCCGCGATTGACGCTGCCCCATTTGCTTAACCGGAATGAAAGAATCGACGGATGAAGACTCAATCGCAGACATTTGACGTTTCGGATGTCACCAGAGCGGTTGAGCTCGAGCTGAGGTCCCCCTGCACAAGCTACGAACCCCAGCCCAAGTCTCAATAGGACACTTTTCACCCACAAGTTCTGCGAACGACCCATTACTAAGGAACAATTGAATTGGCAAAGAAGCTCTCCAGTAAGCTGACGGACGGTGCAAAGTGCCGGGTGATCGGCGGAACTCACAAAGGAAAGAGTGGCACTGTCCGTGACATCAATACCAGCAAGACGGGGCACGTGACGATTACCGTGGTTCAGGCAGATGGCGAACGTTTCAAAACGTTGGCAAAGAATGTTGAAGTTTGTTGATCGTCGTGCGGCACGAACGGTGAAGTGTGGCGGCGTTTTCGTCTATTCAGAAGCGAAGCGATAGCCGACGCCCTGTTCGGTGAGAATGTATCGCGGGCGGGCGGGATCAATTTCGAGTTTTCTTCGGAGGCCGGCAACGAAGACCCGCAGGTAATGATTTTCCTGCGAATCCTGAGGGCCCCAGACTTCTCGAAGGAGGTAGCGATGAGTGAGTACCTTGCCGGCATGTTTGACCATGGTGAGCAGCAACTTGTACTCGATAGGCGTCAGGTGCACTTCACTTCCGCGAATTCGAATGCGTCGAGCTGAAATCTCAATTTCAAGTTCACCAATTCGGACGATCTGATTGTCTGTGATCAGGCTGTTTGCATGGCGGGTGGCGACTCTAAGCCGGGCAAGCAGTTCCCCAACACCAAATGGTTTGGCGATGTAGTCATCTGCCCCGTGATCCAGTGCAAGAACTTTCTGTGCTTCCTGATCTCTTGCCGAGAGCACAATGATTGGTGCCGAGTACCATTCTCGAAGCCTCTGAATGATCTCCTGCCCGTCAATATCTGGTAATCCCAGGTCCAGCACGATGAGATCGGGAGGCTGGCTTGCCGCTGTTCTAAGCCCCTCCGTGCCGGATGTTGCTTCGGAGACGCGGTAGCCGGCATCGGTCAATGATGCGCGCAGAAATCGACGAATCGGCTGTTCATCTTCAATAACGAGGACGTGCAGTGCAGCGGTTTCCATGGCGTCAGTTTACCACAACTGTTGGTGTATCGCGACGCAGCGCAAGGACGATGACAAACTCCGTTCCTCCGGCTGGACGAGTCGCTGCATGGATACTGCCTCCGTGTGCCTTCAGGATCGCCTGACAGATTGCCAGTCCGAGTCCACTACCACTGACGGCAGCGGCGTGTTGTTCACTCCGATAGAATTTCTCAAAGATTCGCTCTTCCGAGCCAGCCTTCAGGCCGGGCCCATCATCCGCCACGATGATACGGACATGGTCATTCTTTTGAACCGCCGAGATCACGGCCTGACTGGCGGACGGAGTATGCCGGGCAATATTTTCAAACAGATTCACGAAGACCTGCTCAATTAGTAACCCGTCAATAAAAAGCAGCGGCAGGTCATGCGGAATGTCAACGCTGACCTTGTGAGACCGCAACTGGTGTTCCGTTCGCTGGAGAGCAGAGCCGATGATTTCTTCCAGAACGTGCCATTGTCTGTTTGGAGGTGATGCTCCCGCATCCAATTTCGACATTTGAAGAATGTTCTCAAGGAGTCGATTGAGGCGTGCTGCCTCTTCGGCAACAGTTTCCAGGAGTTGTTTCTGCGTCTCTCCATTCATCGATTCCGCCAGAAGCAGGCTGCTGCTTGCACCTGCAATCGATGCCAGTGGAGTCCTGAGGTCATGAGAGACACTGCTGAGCAGGCTGCTTCTGACCCGTTCGGTTTCGGCCTGAATACGTGCCTCCGACGCTTCGATCGCAAGTTTGTCACGTTCGAGGGCAAGGGCGAGTTGACTGGTGGCAGCTTCCAGAAGTCGTCGATTTTCAGGGTCAACAAGTTGCTCCCCGCTATGACTGTTGATAGCCATTGCTCCGATCGTTCTCTGAGAACCCATCAGAGGTACAAAAAGTGCGACTGCGCTCGGTAATGTTCCGGTGCCAGCTCCCGCTATCTGATTTTGTTCAATGACCCATTGTGCGACAGCACTGCTGTTGTAGTGGCGGGCAATTGAGGTGTCATGTCCGAAGATCAGTTCCGGGGCCCCGGCGTCGTCTGACAGATAGATGGCAACATCCCCATGGCAGAGTTCCCGAATCTTTGATCCGGCTGCCGCGGACAGAAATGTCTGTCCATATGTGGAACTCAACTGCTTCCCGAGATCATAAAGCGCTGCCGTGCGTTGCTCTCGCAGATGAGAGCTCTCTATTTGAGCTTTTAGGCGTGACGTGAGAGTGCTGATCACCAATGCGATTGCCAGCATGACAGTAAACGTGACAAGATATTCAGCGTCAGCGACTCGGAACGTGAAGTACGGTGGCACAAACAGAAAATCAAAGAGCAGCACCGACAATACACTCGCAACGATGGCTGGGATTCTTCCATGGCGAAACGCGGTCCATGCAACCGCCGCCAGCAGAACCATGACGGTATTGGCTTCAGAGTCAGCAAACTGAATTCGGGACAATCCCAGATTCAGACACGCCGCAGCGCTCACGAAGACACCTGCAGCCAGAATGCCATGCTTGCTCAATGACGGAGTGCGATCTGTTGTGGGTCTGACGACAGCACGTCCTTCGTCGTCTCCCTGAATTACGTAGACATCGATGTTGCCACTGCCATCGATGATGTCATCGACGACGGTTCCAGTGAGAAAACGTCTCCAACGCGGCTGGTTGGTCTTGCCAATCAGAATCTTTGTGACATTCCGTGAACGAGCATAGTCCAGAAGTGTGTTCGAAACATCCTGCCCATTGAGTGTTACAGTTTCCGCGCCGAGCTGTTCTGCGAGTCGGAAGTGCTCGGCGATCTGGTCCTTTGCAAATTTCCCGGCGGAGGTACCAAACAGATCGACTGAAACAGCCAGCCATGGGGCATCCAGCGCAGTGGCCATTCGTCGGGCCGTTCGAATGACTCGGGCGGTCGTGGGACTGGGACCAATGCAAACAAGCAGCCGTTCGCTTGTGGCCCAGAGTTTATCGGCAGCCTGCTTTTTACGTGCTGATTCGACTTCGGAATGCACCCGCCGGGCTGCCTGACGCATTGATAGCTCTCTCAATGCAGCAAGATTGCTCTTTTGGAAGAACTTCTGCAGCGCGTGTTGTGCCTGATCGGGAAGATATACTTTCCCCGATTTGAGTCGCAGCATGAGTTCAGCAGGTGTAATGTCAATCAGTTCAAGTTCGTCTGCACTGTCAAACACCTGATCCGGAATCGTCTCTCGAACCTGAATCCCGGTGATCTGACCGATCACATCATTCAGGCTCTCAATATGCTGTACATTGAGCGTCGTCCAGACATGAATTCCGGCATTGACCAGCTCCTCAATATCCTGCCAGCGCTTTTCATGCCGACTGTCCGGAATGTTTGTATGTGCAAGCTCGTCGACAAGCAGGATTTCCGGATGCCGGACGAGTGCGGCGTCAAGATCAAACTCTCTCAGCCGAACACCGCGATATTCCGACTCGCGCACTGGCAGTGCTTCTATTCCGGAAACAAGCGCCTGAGTCTCCGGGCGAGCATGAGGCTCGACATATCCGATGACGACTTCTCGTCCCTTCGCCTTTTCTCTCTGAGCTGCCTCGAGCATAGAGTAGGTCTTCCCGACGCCCGCCGCGTACCCAAAGAAGATCTTCAGCACACCCCGCTTCAAAGGGTGATCCTCGTTCGGAAGGTTGGCCAGCAGTTCATCCGGGTTGGGACGTTGATCTGACATCGGAACTTTTCAGTCCTTGCTCTCAATCTGACGTTTGGCTGACTGATCGAGCGCACGATTCAATCGAAGAACATGGACGCGTGGTTCACCGAACAGGCCAAGGGTCCGCAGTTCTGTGTGTTCCGTGACCAGCTGTTTGACGGTCTCTTCCTTCATTGCTCGTGCGGCCGCGACACGAGGTATCTGGTACTCAGCAGCAGCCGGCGAAATATGCGGATCCAATCCGCTTGCCGATGATGTTACAAGGTCGACTGGAATATCCACGAGAGGAACCGGGAATTTCCTGAGCTGCGTAATTCGGTTTTCAGCGGCGATCAACAATTTCGGATTGCCGGGGCCAAAATTTGAACCGCTGGACGAACCACTATTGTAGGGGAAATCAGGTGTTGAAGACAGTCGTCCCCAGAAGTAATGCGAGCTTTCGAAGTTCTGGCCGATGTATTCCGAACCGACCACCTGAGTCCCGTCTCTCAAAAGACTGCCACCTGCGTTATACGGGAATAGAAGTTGTCCCGCCGAGAGTATGATCAGGGGGTAAACTCCTCCGGTGAGCAGCGTGAAGACAAGCAGCATGCGTGTTGCCGTGAAGATCGGAGCCGCAGCCGTTCTGAAATGTCGTGACATGAGAATTTTCTCTTAAAGAAGACCAGTGCTGTTGAGAATCAGGTCGATCAGTTTGATCCCGAGAAAAGGAACCAACAGTCCACCAGCTCCGTAAATCACAAGGTTGTTACGCAAGAGTTGTGCGGCACCGACTGGTCGATATCTGACTCCTTTGAGCGCGAGCGGGATCAGTACGACAATGATAACGGCATTGAATATAACCGCAGAGAGGATGGCCGAGGATGGTGATCCAAGCTGCATCAGGTCAATCACCTTCAGAGTTGGATATGTGGCCGCAAATGCCGCTGGAAGAATCGCAAAGTACTTTGCAACATCATTAGCGATACTGAACGTTGTCAGAGAACCCCGAGTCATCAGCAGCTGCTTTCCGATGTTCACGATTTCGATCAGTTTCGTGGGGTTTGAATCGAGGTCAACCATGTTTCCGGCTTCTTTTGCCGCCTGAGTACCACTATTCATGGCTACTGCTACGTCGGCCTGTGCGAGTGCAGGAGCATCGTTTGTTCCATCTCCGGTCATCGCCACCAGCCTGCCTCCCTTTTGGTAGTCTCGGATCATTTCGAGCTTGGCTTCCGGTGTGGCTTCCGCAAGAAAGTCGTCGACTCCCGCTTCCGCGGCAATGGCCGCGGCTGTCAGTGGATTGTCTCCGGTAATCATGACGGTGCGGATACCCATTTGACGGAGCTCTGCGAATCTTTCGCGGATACCGCCTTTAACAATGTCCTTCAGTTCGATAACACCCAGAACTCGATCATCACTGCTGACAACGAGTGGAGTCCCGCCGGCATTTGAGATCTCCTGAACGGCTCGGCGTGACTCTTCCGGATAAGATCCCCCCTGGGACTGCACATGTTTTGCGACGGCATCGGCTGCTCCCTTTCGGATCTCATGTCCGTCCACAGTCACTCCACTCATTCGTGTTCTCGCGGAAAACGGTACAAAGTGGGGCTTAATGGACTCAAGATCACGACCTCTTAGTCCAAACTGCCGCTTCGCAAGTACAGCAATGCTCCGACCCTCAGCAGTTTCATCAGCCATGGATGACAAATGAGCCGCTTCGGCGAGTTCTTGTTCTGTGACTCCGGGGGCGGGAGAGAACTTTGTGGCCTGACGATTGCCGAGTGTTATCGTGCCGGTTTTGTCAAGGAGCAAGACGTCAACATCCCCTGCGGCTTCCACTGCACGCCCGGACATTGCGATGACGTTTGCCTGACTCAGTCGGTTCATTCCGGCAATTCCGATTGCTGACAACAAAGCCCCGATCGTTGTCGGGGCCAGGCAAACAAACAGAGCGACCAGAACTGTCAGGCTGATCGGTCGACCTGCTCCGGAAACATGGACTCCGAATTGTGAGAATGGCAGCAGCGTGGCGACGACAAGCAGAAAGATTAGTGTCAATGCAGACAGCAAAATTGCGAGGGCGATTTCGTTGGGGGTCTTCTGACGCTTCGCCCCTTCGACCATCTGAATCATCCGATCAATAAAGCTATGTCCAGGAAGCGCTTTCACCTCAATGATCAGCCAGTCCGAGATGATGCGAGTTCCGCCTGTTACGGCACTTCGATCGCCTCCGCTTTCGCGGACAACCGGAGCACTTTCGCCAGTGATAGCGCTCTCATCGACAGATGCAACGCCCTCAATCACCTCGCCGTCTGCCGGAATCGTTTCACCAGCGCGTATCAGGACAAGGTCGCTGACGACGAGTTGAGTCGAAGGGACTTCAGTGAACTCTCGGGTGCCTGCGTGCTTCAGCTTTCTCGCAATAACAGTCGTTTGATTCTTCCGGAGTGACGCTGCCTGTGCTTTTCCATGTCCCTCTGCAATGGCCTCTGCAAAATTTGCAAACAAGACGGTAGACCAGAGCCAGAGACTCACTGAAAGAATGAATCCTGGAGATTCCTCTGCGGGCGAGATCAGCGAGTCTATCCACAGGACTGTTGTAAAAATGCTGCCAACGTAGACAGCGAACATTACGGGATTTCGAATCTGAGTTGACGGGTTCAGCTTTATGACTGCCTGAATGATCGCCTGTCTCAGCGAAGTCATACTGGTCATAGCAGGTTTGGCCGTATTCATAGTGGATTCCTCTGTGGACCTGTTGATTCTTCAGTGAACATAAAGTTCCAGATGCTCGACAACTGGTCCCAGGGCAAGCACAGGAAAGAAACTCAGAGCCCCGACCAGCAAGACAATCGCCACGAGCAGTGAAACAAACAGAGTAGTATGAGTTGGCATTGTTCCGGCACCGGAGGGTATCTTCGTCTTCTGAGCCAGTGACCCTGCCACTGCCAGAACTGGCAGAATGACAAAGAAACGACCGATCAGCATGGCAACACCCAGCGTCACGTTGTAAAAGTCTGTGTTGGCACAAAGGCCGGCAAAGGCACTTCCGTTGTTATTGCCGGCCGACGAATACGCATACAGTACTTCGCTAAAACCATGCGGTCCCGGATTAAACACCGAAGATCGTCCTGCTTCGGTCATGACGGCGGCTGCGGTCCCGATCAGCACCGCAGCGCACGGGAGAATGATGACAAGTGCCGCCATACGCATCTCGAACGATCCAATCTTTTTCCCGAGATACTCAGGGGTCCTCCCGACCATTAGTCCGGCAACGAAAACAGCGATGAGTGCGTACACGATCATTCCGTATAACCCTGAACCGACGCCGCCAAATACAATTTCTCCCAACTGGATGAGCCACATCGGTATGAGTCCTCCCAGTGGTGTGAAAGAATCATGCATTGCATTTACAGATCCATTCGATGCGGCCGTTGTTGACACCGCCCACAACGCAGAGTTTGTGATTCCAAAACGTGTTTCTTTGCCCTCCATATTGCCGCCCGATTGTGAATCGGACGCTCTCTGATCGACGGACAATCTGCTGAGAGCCGGATTCCCATATTGCTCAGCGGCCGCTACCCCAAAAACCAGAGGCAGAAATATGACCGTCATGGCGGTAAGCAGTGCTGTTCCCTGCCTTCGGTCCTGAACCATCTCTCCAAATGTATGACACAGGGCTGCCGGAATGAGCAGGATCGAAATCATCTGAACAAAGTTTGAGAGTGGTGTTGGGTTCTCAAGAGGATGGGCCGAGTTTGTATTGAAATACCCTCCTCCGTTCGTCCCGAGCTGCTTAATCGCAACCTGAGATGCGACCGGGCCCAATGGCAGGATCGCGGTCGGGGAACTCGGTGCGTTGCTCTTCGGTGTATCAATTTCAGGTGGGTCACCAACGGGAACACCATCGTGCGGAGTATTCTCAAGGGTATGGAGTTCAATGGTTGCCGGAAATGACTGAACAACTCCCAGTCCCACCAGGACAAACGCCGTAATTGCAGAGGCAGGCAGGAGGATGTACAGAGTCCCGCGAGTCAGGTCGACCCAGAAATTTCCAATGAACTGCGTAGAGGTTCGATGAATGCCTCGAATGAACGCTATTAGTACCGCCATGCCAACTGCTGCCGACACAAAGTTCTGTACCGTCAATGCAAACATCTGAGTGAATCCGCTGAGCGTGACTTCTCCCGAATAGCTCTGCCAGTTTGTGTTCGTGACGAAACTGACTGCTGTATTGAATGCGAGGGATGATTCAACGTTGGTCAGCCCCTGTGGATTCCATGGAAGCCACGACTGTGTTCGCTGAATTCCATAGACAGCAATCAAGCTGACGAGGCTCAGCCTCGAAACTGCCCAGGAATACTGAGTTGAGGTCATCTCGAGTTCCGGATTGACGCCGCCAAGGTGATAGATGAATCGCTCTATCGATTTCAGGTGTCGGGTCATCCCCGGATACTGACCGGAGTACACTCGGGCCATGTACGCTCCTAACGGCCGGATGATCACTGCGAGTACAACGATGTGGACGACGATCTGTGCAACACTGTTGAATGTCATCAGAATTTCTCCGGCTTCATCAGAGCGAGTGCGAGATATCCAATCAGAAGCACTGCAACCACGCACGCTGTTACGTATGTCCAACTCATTGCTGCTCCTCCTTTCTGTGATTTGAATTCAGTATCTTCAATGGCCGAATTCAACCACGATCCGCATCAAAAGGGGGCTAAGACTCCGTTCTACCATATCAAGACTTTGTAAAGACAAAGCAGAACGAGCGTTGCTGTCCATCACAAATGTAGGATGGGCATTCCTGCCCGTCCCTGCACTGGTTCGAGCACTGCAACGGCGCAGCGATGGCTAAAAATGTAGGATGGGCATTCCTGCCCGTCCCTGCACCGGTTCGAACACTGCAACGGCGCAGCGATGGCTAAAAATGTAGGATGGGCATTCCTGCCCGTCCCTGTACCGGTTCGAGCACTGCAACGGCGCAGCGATGGCTAAAAATGTAGGATGGGCATTCCTGCCCGTCCCTGCACCGGTT
>JAEUIH010000131.1 GCA_016795105.1 Planctomyces sp. | reverse complement strand
ACGAACCACTTCGACTCCGTCGCCAGGATTACGGCTTCACGCTGTCTTATAGATTCGCTGCAACCCTCGATAATGGGTCTCTGGCTAAGAGCTACCCATGCGGGAGTCACACCCGCTTGTCATCAAACCATTTCCAGTCCGCACGTTCACGGCCTTGTTAGCTGGTCGGCGTGCCAGACGACTACGCCGTACGCGATCGTCCTCGCACCTTCGCGAAGAAGCAGGGGTTTACCGACAGATAGTTTACCTGAGTTTCGTTCGGGATTCATTAGGACACCAAATACGATGCCGACATCACCGGGATTCAAGGTCTCCCCATCAATTGTGAGTGCGGCATCGCAGTCGTCGCCGTCGAGAAACACTTGTGGTCGGTATCCATGATTGTCATCGCCTCGTTGACAATTTCAATTTCCATCATTTCGTCGCATGAGTCAGTGTTTGCTTCGGCAATTGCAAAGGCGGCGAGACGTTCAAGCGAGTCCGCACCGACCCATCGCACAAGCAAGCCATCGTATTCATCTTCAAAGTAGAAGATGTCGGACGGATCGTCACCAAAGATCAACAGTGGAGTTCCCCATGGGGAAATGATTCCGCAGTACCTGTTGATTGAGCAGGCGAGGCCGAAGAGACCACTGGAAGGCTTAGGCGATGTGCCGAGTTCATCAATCCAGCGCCCTATGTCGGACGTTGGGAGCAACACACGCGGACCACCGAGGCTGGATACGTACTGCATGTCTCTGTCGGGTAACGTTAGCCATAACCGGGCGGAGACGATTGATTGTCCACTTCAAAACCGCCGGACTTCGCCGCTCCGGTTGACGGCATTGTTCTGGGGCGTTTCAGATTGATGTGCCATCATGAATTGCCAACAGCGCGCTCGTCCGAGCTTCGAGACGGCTCAGTCATGAATTGTCGTCGCTGATCGAGTGATTGTTGAGTGCGGAGGAGTCTGTTGAAGTGTCGAAGTACTCGGTCATGCAGCGATCAATGATTTTCAACGCTTCACGTAGCGGCATATAGCTTGCGTTCGTGTATTTGCCATCGCGAATGAACCCATCACAGCCTGCTCCACCATCAGAAGGAAATTGGCCATTGGCATCCGATACCTCGCAGTGCCATTCGCCGTGACGAGCACGGAAATAGAATTCGCGACCTCCAATCTCACCGAACGCCTGAACGGGAGCTTCCCCGTACATCTCAAAGTTGAAATCGTGGCGTGAATCGTGGACGCGAAGGAAGTTCGGCGTCTCTTCAGTGATGTATTCATGGAGCCACATTGATTTGCCACAGAACGATTGCGATCACCCGGTTGCGGCGAGTGACGCTGTAAAGTGTAATAAACGTACAACCGCAACTCGGTGTGCATCGCTTTGTTCGTTGCATGGTACCTACGCGACTGTTGCGTTGCCATGAACCCTTGCGGCGGAAGCATCACGACAGTCTACGCGATGCCGCCAGCGATCACTTGTTGTGCAGCGAGAACGAAAGATGATCCTGAGCAGATAAACATATCGCGGGAAATCGACACTCGATTGAAACCGGCAGGATCTGAGCCCCCAGTATTTGACCACCAAATTCTGCATTGGTCGTTTCGTTCCGTCACAAATACGTGCCATCCGTCCAATGCATCGTCGAGGTTGTATAGTAGGTACCGTTCGACGGAGTCAGATCCAACAATCCAATCAGACGCCAGTGCACGAATGAGCTCTGCAAGTAGTTCTTCATCTGAAAACTTGAGAAGATCATTCGACAATGTGCCGAAGCTTCGGTTTTGAAACGCTGTTAGGTATCCAGCAAATTCAGCAACGTACGTTTCGAACCACGGTCGGGCATTGCCAATTCGCACATTGTTCGCCGTCATACAAACGTCAAATCCAAATGGCGGACAATCCGCAACAGCGACCAACTCCAGCGCGAACACATCTTGGCTACCAAAGAGCTTCATATTATGGCAAACGAACGACAAAGTTCACGGGGCGGCGGCGAACGAGATTCCATTTTAAACCCGCGTGCTACCGCCGCCCCTGTGGAACGCCATGTTCGCCTTTTTTCTGCATCTCAAGTTCGGCGAATCTCTTAGCCTGACAAATGTAGCCATCAATTCCAAAGCAGTCGTACATTGCGGCACGCAACAATCCAAATCGACCGCGATCAAGCGTTGTCTGTTGTGGGTCTGCATAACTTGGGTACGCATTGCCGCCACCGCATTGGCAATTGCGACTGCCCATGGAAGCGGAAAATGTCCATTCGGAGCCATCCAAGACTTCGAACCCTACTTCCATTGGATTGTAGTCGCTTCGCCACAGCCACACGTGAAGTAGTTCGAGTGCCGAAAAGAAGGTCGCGATCTGCTCCGTCGATGCCGGGATTCGTTGGAGCACAAGCCGTTCGTATTCGCCAGACCCACGAAAGCGAATTTCGGATTCCTTCAGTCGCCATGAGTATTGCGACCCGAACGCAAACTGCTCTGAGAGCGTGAAGGATGGTGTCATTGAGTCAGACTCATCTCTGTAGGCGAACGGTTGCGTTGACCGGGCGGCGGCGATTTCGCTATCCATTAGAATCCGCGTTGTCCGCCGCTCCGTTCCCAACGCTTTGCTCTGTGGTCTTTGTGCCGCTCCTGAACGGGTCGGAAGCTGAAAGCTCACCGGCTGGCGTTTCGTAGTGAATGTGGCCATTGAAGGAGTAGACGTTCGGTACGCCCATGCGTCTGCTCTCCTCTTGCGCCTTTGCTACCGCCACGTTGGCGATACGAACGATTTCGTCAATCGTTGCAAAGGTTTCGATTGAAAGTTGTGATTCAGCCATTGTCGGAGCTTTCAACAAGTTTCAGGAAGTTAGCGTATGTGGTTGGATCACGGATTGTCATTTGGCTGCGCGATCCGCCGGCAACGTGTTGAATCGCTGTTTCCCCATTGTACAACAACACCCGTTTATCGGCCAATTCTTGATAGACTCTCCAGAAGTCAGCAAGCGCACGTGGGAACCGTCGACGAATGTCAGCCTCGGGAACATGGTGACCGCCCTTTCGCACACGCTCAACGACACGAGCGACGCATGCGTCAGCCGAATCAATAAACAGGAATGCGATCGAAACGTCGTAACCCTTTGATTTTGCTTCGGTAATACCTTTGCGCATAGTCAATCCCGACAATGTGGATTCGACAACAATGGACTCGCCGGCGGCGACACAATCGTGTAACTGTTGAATGAACCGTCTTGCTGCGGCCACCTGAACGCGTGAAGGTTGGGCAGGGTCGATTTCTGCCGCAATGGCGTCGGCCCCAATTTACCGAAATCCTACTTCCGCGGCGTACTCAAGGGCTAGCGTCGTTTCGCCGGATCCATTCGGTCCGCCAACCACAAGCAGGTGAGGTGAGTCTACCAACAAAAGTTCTCCATTCCTTCGGTCTAAATCAGTGTGGCCACAGAACGACCGCGATCACCCGGCGGCGGGAGATGTTTCACTATTGTCAGCAACCGTGCTACCGCCGCTCGGGTGCATCGGCTTGTTCGCCAATTCTGGAGACCAGACGGGACGACCTGACGCGGCTTGACGTTGCCGAGCATCCGCAAGTATTGCATGAAGGTCACCACCAAACCGATCGGAGATCTCCCGTCGTGTTCGGTGGATCTCATCGATCACAGGATCAGTTGTCGTCAATTTCTGAATCATTTCCAACCATCTCCTCTGGCGTACAGATGACCGGTATCGGAATCAAAAGGTCATTCAACACGTCGTGGATACGTGGCAGAATTCTGGCATTGGCAATATGCCTGCAATTCCACGTCAGCAGGTATTGTATTCGATGATGAGCAACCGTGGCGATATGCAAAGCATCCGTACGGGCCTTTTAGGGAAGAATAGCGCGCGACATGATTTCATCCGCGATGTCGGCAATTACCGGGTCAAGCTGCAGAAGTGGGAGTCCAGCCAGCAATTGCAAACGCTCTGCTGCAAGCGACGGGTCGCCGGCCGATGCTTCATCGATCACCAATTGTGAAGCAACCAACTGGTAGTTGCTGCGTTCATCGTTCCACCATTGGTAAGTCAGCAACTGACGAGCGGCCAAAACCACCTGCGCGCTTGGCCTCTGCCGCATGTAGCTTACGATCGACGTTTCGATATATACCGTGTCCATTTCAAGATTTTGTCAATTCGAACGACCAGGGTCACCGGATGCAGACTGGTGACGGCGAGTTCAGGAAGAGTCCGGACTGCATTCCGGTGCACCCGCTTGTTCTGGCGTGTCTTCCGCTTCCGTGCTCGTGCTCAGCGAAGCGGTGCTCGTTATCGTAATCGATTCCGGTACGACCGACTGCATCCGATTCAGCAATCACAACGAATTTTGTCGCTATTCAAGATCAACGTTCCGGGTCGTCGCCTGAGCTGTTTTCGATTACGAGCACGAGCACCGTCGCGACGCGACTGAGCACGAGCACGGGGGGACGGTCTCAGAACGACCGCGATCACCCGGCACGCGCGAGTGAGGCCACCATATAGAAAACGCCCGATCGCGTGCTTGGGTGGATGGCTTTGTTCTGTCACTATTCAGCTTGTATTAACTTCTATGGTTTTATCGCAAGTTTGCCGTCTCGTCCACGCGCAATATCGACCATGTAGTCATCGGGGAGGGTGTGTCCGCTCAAGCCATTCGGGATGTAGCCACCGGAGGCATCGTACACCTCATACAATGCTGTCCCTTCGACAGGGTAAATCCAAATGCCTTGGACGGCCAGTATCGGCTCGTCCATCAACCCCAGCCAAGGCTGATCCCAGAATTCGGGATGTTCGATACGCGACTGCAATTGCGCCATTCTGATTACCTCATTCGTATCTCGCCACACGGCGTGAAACATCGCTCGACCCTCTGTGACCCAGTTCGAGCGTGATCCTTGGTTTGGAATCATGATCCAAACGATGGTGCGTTCAACCTGGTACTCTTCGGAATCCGGATGAGATGCTAGAGGAAAAAGAATGCTCATTCGATTGGCCGAACGACCCGCATCACTGGGCGGCGGGAGTTGACGTTGATTTCAAAATCCGCTGGCCACCGCCGCTCCCGTGCATGCGATGGTTCGTCGCTTCGTTCGGCAGCGGGTCGTCTGTAGCCACGCAAGATGATTCGGTTCGGCCGGCCAACTGATCCATCACCACAGCGATGTCAGATTCGTCGAATTGAATTCGAAACATTGTGTCAAAGTATCCGCAAATTCGGATGTTCATACAAGTTTCGTGGAACGATACATCCTTCGGTGGCACGGCAAATGGTCGTCCGCGAATCATCGATAACAAAGCATTAATCCGCGGAAACACCTGTCGGAATTCGGGAGTGACCTGAATCGAAAAAACCGTCGTAAAGCCTCCGTGTGGTCGAAGCAGGACATCAATACGACCGAGAGCGACATCAACGAATGTCGTCTCAACGTACGGATCATCCTCGTCGTCGCAGGTGTGAGTAATTATTGCCGTGAAGCGTCGGCCATTCGGCAAAGCGCATTCGGGAGTTCTGCGAACGGTTCGCACTGGATGCGGTGAGAAGATTCTCAATGTCAACACCCTTTGCTACCGCATTCCCGTGCATTCGATTGTTCGTTTTTTTTCAATTTTAGCTGACGCGAACAAAATGATTGAGTCCACCGAGCAGTGGATAGTATTGATCCAGAAAATCGAGATCTGAATACCGTGTGATCCCCATAGTCAGAGCTTCGCACGGCGCGTGGTCGTAGATTTGAAAGTTCGGTTCGTAATCCAGTGAAATCGTGAAACTGTGGTTCGTCCAGAGATCGATCGAAAAATTCGAGCCATCCAATGCAGTGAACGTGTAGATCGCCGGCATGTCAACAGAAGGCGCGTTGTCCATCCACGGACGAGCGATTGGCTGGCCATCGATCAGTAAAGTAGCGAGGTAGTGCCGGTCTTTGACTTTGCGGATGCTCAATTGCCGCCGGGGTGGGTCGGTCCACTCACCGACATAATTGTCTTCCCATGGAATGTCGAAGTTGACCATTTCAGCAACGATTTCTATTCGTATGGATTCACAGCCGACGTCTCTCCGCCTTCACTTCACAAGCGAACGGCGGCGCTACCCCGGTTGCCGCGAGAGAGCTTCCATTTCAAAAACCCGTGATCGGCAACTCGGGTTCCGCGTCTTGTTCGCTGCTTTGTTCGCTATTTCGGACACAGCTTGTTTGCAGCCGCGTTCAACATTCCATGATAGAGCCCGAAGTATGTGTCATTCCTAACGGTGTTACCGAAACACTTCGCTGATGTGTCGATCAACAACTGCCCAACGCCGAAGCCCTGTGGCAGCTTTCCTCCCGCACCGACTCCAAGATGTCGCTTCGCCAATTCGATGAAATCTGTTTTCGACTTACTCGATGCGTGGGCAACCCGATTTCGAAGTTTAACAGCGTCAGTCAATCGATCACGTTCAAGCTGAGTAAGAAGTGAAAACGGCTCCCCACGAGCGAAAAACAGCTTTGCTCGCTCAATGACGTCTTTCCAATTTGACCATGTCATATAGTCCGCACCGCGACGAAAGCTGGCCGATCCGGAGACCAATTGATATGCATGATCAAGCGAACTTGCGGTACCAATTCTCAGGGTAGGCTTCCAGCCGCTGGGAGAGCTTGAGCCGACCAGGTATCGGACAAAGGCAGCTTCAACGAGATCCTCCCAGCTGATAATCAAATGCATGAAGGACAGAGCTACAACTTGACGCGCTTGCCCTGGGTAAAGTGCCTCCCAGCCGTTAATTGAATGCCATGTTCCATCAGCAAACGTTCTAACTGCCCCGAACAACTCTTCAGAAGCAGTCATTCGCGCGTCGAATTGTTTTCGAATGGTGATCAGCGAGGGCTTTTTAGCCATGGTGGATTCAGCGGCGAACGCTCCGGATCACGGGGACCGAGGAGTAGACTTTGATTTCAGAACCGACGCCGCCGAGGTCTCCCGTGCATCCGCTTGTTCGTCCTCCAGCGTTGTGTTCAGGGTAAGGTTCGCAGGTGGACTCTCAAGTGCCTTGATCGATACATGGCGTCTCAACGCACGGAAATATTCCATCGATCGCATTTCCCGACATGAGAAAACGGCGTCTTGAAATGCCCGAGGCGGGCAGTATTCATGGGCATCAATGTAGTGAATCACAGATGATTGAGCGACAAACACGCAATCATCAGCCGGGACAAACAAGTTTGCGTTTCCAATTCTGACCGATCGGTTTTGGATTCGAATCTCCTTCGGTCCGCCCGTGAATCTGCAAAGGGAGCAGTCGTGGTATCCAGCAGAGGCGAAAGGCTGCCAAGGGTTCACGAGCAGTTCGAATAGCTTCTCGAAGAAACCGTTTTGAATCTGTCTCGTATTTGCGATCGGTTCGTGGTCGAGCCAGCCAATTGCCCGCAAAGAAGGCTGCCGGTCGAACGGGAAGAAATCGAACGGTTTTAGGTCCTCCATGGCAGACACGGAGACTTTCTCTGAGGATCAACAGGTATTAGACAGAAACTAAGAATTAGGCAGAACGGCTGCGATCTGTCTAATTCGGACGGCATTCTGCCTAATGCCGGTGACCGCTGCGATGTTTCTTGAGCACGTTTCTTCCGCAAATCTTGTGGATGCAGGCAGTTGCGGAAGTTGAGTCCTCAAGGCCTGAAATGCGACCCGCGGATTAGGCAGAATGAAACACAGAATCAAAATGGCGAATCAGAGAAACCTCCCCGGCCGCGCGCGCTTCGCTCCTTTGGGTGACTCACCCATGGGACTCCTGCCCCGAATTCTACGTAGGGCAATTTGCTTCAGCGACCGCCGTCCAGCAAATTCCAATCGCATTTTTTTTTGACAACCAAAATCGGTGTGAGTTCAGCCTGATTTCTATTGACGGCGGGCGACAATGTCGCGGCGGTCGGAAATCGGCCACGTAGGCGAGTCTCTCCGAGACTCGCATTCCACACCTCCAGCCAACAAGAACACCCCCATCTGCCAACCAGCAGAAACCGGACCGGTATCTTTGAGAAACGCAGCTACGCCCCAATAATCACCGCTGTCGGAGAGCTACGTCCTGAAAATG
This sequence comes from Planctomyces sp., assembly GCA_016795105.1. Taxonomy (GTDB): domain Bacteria; phylum Planctomycetota; class Planctomycetia; order Planctomycetales; family Planctomycetaceae; genus F1-80-MAGs062. The sequence goes on along the minus strand of JAEUIH010000131.1, from coordinate 7,010 downwards.
CTTCAACAGCATCACGCAATGCAACCCCATCAGTATGCCAATTCTGATGGGGTTGGGCAGAAAGGTACCTATAACCGGGCCGTGGCAAACCAAGTAGCCATGCAAAACCGCGCGGCCCGCGGCTCCGTGTGCAGTGGTTTGTTCAAGTAAGCCGCTCTCGCGGCGGGCTTTGTTCAGACCGAATTGTATGGGGAAAGGTTCGCGTCTGGCATTGCAGAGTGATCACTCTGTCTGAGGGGAGCGTCGCGGATGCTCCGATTGAACTCACGGACAGAGAGTTAGAATCATGGCCACGGCAAAGAAGCACAAATGGACATACTGGCTGGGAAGGAGGTTCCACGGGCTCCGCCCACCCACCGGCCCTCTCCGGTCCACCCCAATCCGCAAAACCACGCTCTCACTCCGAACGTCGCGAAGTCAAAGCCTTATTGGTTCGCATTTGCGATTCATGGCAGTTCTGGCGTTCAAACGATTCTAATGCCACTCAGCTTACCTTTCTTACATTTCTTCCAGTCTTCGGATAAAAGGCTCTGAAAACCCACGAATCCACAATTGCTTGCGGTCTTTGAATGCTACAACGCGGATTGGATATGGGTTTCTTCCGAAACCTACGGCAAAACCCACGGTCAGCAGAAACAACGCCGTCGGGCCGATCAATACATGCAGGCCTTGTGTCCGAATATCGGGCGCAACAAATGCAAGCCAAAGCAGTGCCGAAATGATGAGAATTGCGCCGAGGGTCAATAGCATTCTGGCTTGGCGAATCAAGCTTCTCTCCACGAAGTATGTGACGTGACATGTTGAACTGAGCCCCCAAACCAGCAACAGTCGATTAAAGGGAATCGCTATCGTGATAGGCAACAGGCAAATTGCAATTAATCTTGCGAGCGGAGAGAAATATAGCAGGTCTCTCTCAATCATTTCCAAATCATCATCAGTTCCGCTAACGACACAATACATCGGCAGAAACAAGTTGCCGCCGCAATGGATTGTCGTTCCGTGTAGCTCAAAGTCGCCAAGGTCGAGGAACCGTGATGAGCAATGTCCTCGATCATCGGAGTTGATTGGTATGTATGGATTTGTTTCCACGTATTTCACCCAGCGAAGACTTTTTGAAGCTGTTTTGGTTCAGGGGCAAGTGGAATCTTGCAGGATAGCTGTTAGCGAGAAGCAGTGATGACATCCTGTCGAATCGCATTCGTGGCATCGTGCCACGAAGGTTTTTCGCATAGTGCCAAATCCGAAGGCTGTTTTGTCGAAGTGGAAGGAAGGTGGGCGGTCGAGGACCGCCCGCCTTCGTCTTTTGTCCCCGGTCCGGCCATCGTTCTGCCGAAGCAGGTACTCTGGATCGAAGCCCTTCTCAGAGAAAGCCCCCGTTCATCGGGCCGCGGCGAACGACTTTCCATTTCAAAACCGCGCGGCCCCCGGTCCGTGTGCAAGGCTTGTTCGCCAACTACTGCACCCACGCACTCTGGAACTCTTCCCATCCCGCATAGCCAACCGTATGCGGCCAAGACGGATCGTTCTCCGCTTTGAATGTGAAATGTACAAACACAAACGGGTAGGCCTGCGCATCGGTGGCGAACAGAAACTCGTTTGGGTCTGGGGCGTTGAAGCCCACAGCACGACAGGCCACCCCAAAAAGTAAATGACCCGTAGATATTTCTGATTGTAACTCCTCTTCAGCCGATCGAACCAAACCGAGCCAACCATCGGGAAGTGGAAGAGGCTGCCACGGCGGCGGCCATCCAAAGTAATCGGGAACCCCACTCATTAATCTCGTCTCGAACGACCATGATCAGCCGGTTTGCGCGGTTGACATGATTAGTGAAAAAGCGACCGCCGCAAACTCGGCTGCATCATTTGGTTCTGCGGCTCAATTCCGCGGGACCCCACAGCCACTTCACACTCCAGTGGTCTGCCATAGCTCGATCACCATCTTCGTCGAGAGGCAATTCGATCACTTTATCCAAAGTGTATACATCCGCGCGCGACGCGAGATTAATTGCGAGCGACACATCAAGCGAAATATTCTCATCTGTCGAATTGTTCACATGGACTTTCCCGTGGAACCCATTGTCGCCGATGAACCCAGCGTCACCATTCCAATTCCATTCATCGTCGCTCATGGAGTTCGAATGTCTCAGTGGAAATTCAATAGTGTAACCTGGCCAGTCTGGAGTCGCAGTGAACGTAAACGTAACGACGAGAACGCGATCAGCCTCTTCTTTGTTACACGGAACAAGAATCCTCGCGATCGAGGGCAATTCTGCCACGACGGTTGGATGGTGGGTCGCCTCGGGCTGGGAACTTGACGTATCGCCACATACGACCAAAACACAAAATGAGATGAAGCAAGTCATTCGCATTTGCGCCACGTTTTTGAGCAGAACGGGTATTAAACAGAAACTAAGAATTAGGCAGAACGGTTGAATTCTGCCTAACACGGGTGGCGGCTGCAATTTGTCTTAAGGAACTTACTTCCACAAAGCTTGTGTCTTCAAGTCTTTGCGGAAGGTGAGTCCGCAAAGACTGAAAGGCGGCCCGCGTATTAGGCAGAATGAAACACAGAATCAAAATGGCGAATCAGAGAAACCTCCCCGGCCGCGCGCGCTTCGCTCCTTTGGGTGACTCACCCATTGGACTCCTGCCCCGAATTCTACGTAGGGCAATTTGCTTCAGCGACCGCCGTCCAGCAAATTCCAAGTGCATTTTTTATGGCAATCAAAATCGGTGAGACTTCAGCCGGATTTCTATTGACTGTAGGCAACGATGTTTCGGCGGATGGGGATCGGCTACGTAGGCGAGTCTCTCCGAGACTCGCAAATTCGGCCCGCGGAATTGACTGGCGTGTTGACGTGTCGTCAAAAATTTAACGCAGAGACGGGGAGGCGCAGAGACGCAGAGAGTGAATTTGTTGTGGTCCTGTTTTCTTTGCGTCTCTGCGCCTCTGCGTCTCTGCGTTAACTTTCCCGACGAGCCCGTTCGTTCACCAGACGCTTTTCGAGTACGAGTACCGTTTCACTGAGTACGAGTACGAGTGGAAGGTCGGGGGGGACAATTGGTTGGCGAGGTTCAAGGGCGCAGAATTTGGGCGGCCCCTTCAGGGCGTCGATGGCTTTCATTGGGCGATTTCCTGGGGCGTTGCCCCAGGCTGCCTTAGCGTGCCCCTTCAGGGCGGTTGCGTGCCAAGAGCTCTTCCGTGACCTTCATGGGGTGCGCCGCTCGGCGGCGATCCCGGGCCTTGTTGTGGAACTCCGCCGGGGTTGAATCGCATGGCAACTCCAAAAAATGCAGCCTTCGTACTCGTACTCAGCAACGCGGTACTCGTACTCGCTCTTTCCCGGCTGCCTCTGCGTCCATGCGTCTTCGCGTTCGTTTCTCCCGACACTGGCAGGATCACTGGTCTCAGTTCGTTTCCGGCCTGTTGACGTGTCGTCAAAAATTTAACGCAGAGACGGGGAGGCGCAGAGACGCAGAGAGTGAATTTGTCGTGGTCCTGTTTTCTTTGCGTTTCTTCGTACTCGTACTCAGTGAAACGGTACTCGTACTCGTACTCGCTCTTTCCCGGATGCCTCTGCGTCCATGCGTCTTCGCGTACATTTTTCCCGACTCTGGCAGGATCACTGTTCTCAGTTCGGTTTCAGGCGTGTTGACGTGTCGTCAAAATTTAACGCAGAGACGGGGAGGCGCAGAGACGCAGAGAGTGAATTTGTCGTGGTCCTGTTTTCTTTGCGTCTCTGCGTCTCTGCGTTCTCTTTCCCGACGAGCCCGTTCGTTCACCAGGCGTTTTTCGAGTACGAGTACGAGTACCATTGCACTGAGTACGAGTACGAGAGGAAGGTTGAGGGGGGCGATTGGTTGGAAAGGTTCACGGTGCAGAATTTGGGCTGCCCCTTCAGGGCGTCGGTGGCGTTTTTGGGGCGATTTCCTGGGGCGTTGCCCCAGGCTTCCTTAGCGTGCCCCTTCAGGGCGGTTGCGTGTGAAGAGCTCTTCTTTGTGTTCAAGGGATAGGACATTCGGCGGCGCCCCCGGGCTTTGTTGTGGAACTCCGCTGGGGTTGAATCGCATTGCAACTCCAAAAAACAGCCTTCGTACTCGTACTCAGCAACGCGGTACTCGTACTCGTACTCGATTTTTGCCAGCCGTCTCTGCGACCTTGCGTCTCTGCGTTCTCTTTCCCAACGAGCCCGTTCGTTCACCAGACGCTTTTCGAGTACGAGTACGAGTACCGTTTCACTGAGTACGAGTACGAGAGGAAGGTCGGGGGGTAGTTGATCGAATCAGTCGAGATACACAAACTCATTCCCTGACATCAATGTGCGACAGAGTGCCGACCATGCCTGCAGTCTGCGTTCTCGAATATCCCCGGTCGCGGCCAGAGTTGCCTCCGCCTGTTCAAGGAAGGCAACCGACGTGCGGATTTCTTCCGGGCCGGGCGGTCGACCGTAAAGTGTTTCAAACAAACTTACAATGACCGACGAGGACTCAGAATATGGAACTCCCGGGTCACTGGTCGGCAGTGTTTCGATCAGTTTTCTGGCCTGTTCGTGAACGATCTGACTGTTCATCAGGAACAGCGCCTGATTGGGAACTGTCGTCACCGGACGCTGCTCAATATGGTTCGCCGTTTCTACGTAATCGAACGTCGAAAACATTTCGTAAAGTGCTGCTCGGTCCACCGGCAGGTAAATCGCTCGGCGTTTCGCGTCCACGCCAGGTGCCATCCCGCCCATGGTCTGGTCGAGACTTCCTCCGACAAACAACAGCGAATCCCGCACTGGCTCTGCTTCAAGTCGTCTGCGGTTCTGGCGTGCCAGCAATCGATTTTCCGGATCCCGCTCGGTCACTGCTTCCGAACACTGGCTGCTCATTTGCCACGCAGACGATAACAGTATGACTCGGTGCATTTCTTTCAGCGACCAGTTTCGCCGCACGAGTTCCTGTGCCAGCCAATCCAGCAGTTCCGGATGCGATGGAGGCGTCGACTGAAGTCCCCAGTTCGAAGGTGAAGTCATCAACGGCCTTCCGAAATGCCACATCCACACGCGATTCATCAGAACTCGGCGGGTCAGTGGATTTTGCGAATCGACAAGCCACTGAGCAAGTTCGAGCCGCCCGCTGCGGTCCTTATCGATCGCTGCCGGAGCAGCAACTTCTGTCAGTATGGATGGCATACCTCGAGGAATCTTCTCCGGACCAGGTTTCAGATGATTTCCTCGGATATGCACGGGCAGATCGTGAATTTCACCTTCCTGAACAGCCATCACCAGATCCGGAGCAGGCATTTCTTTCTCAAGCTGCTCAATCGCTGCCTGCCGGGCTTTTCTGCCGGCTTCATCATCCTTTGGAAGCTGTTCCAGCTCAGCCTTTGCAGTGTCAATTTTCTGTTGATGTTCTGCTCGCCGAGCCACCAGTTCCTGTGAGGGCAGGGGGCGTTCCATCCACTTGGAGACAAATGCTCGATCGGCCATACTCTGAGTGCTGTAAAAGATGCCCGCCAGAGCGTAGTAGTCTCGAGCACTCACCGGATCGAACTTGTGGTCATGGCATCGAGCACATCCAACCGTCAGACCAAGCATCGTTCTGCTGACCGTGTCGATCTGTTCGTCGACAATGTCGATCATCATCTTGTCTTTGTCCTGCTCCGCCAGCATCTTGGGACCAATCACCAGCATTCCGGTTGCGGCGAGCAAATCGCCGGCAGCTTTTTCATCATCAGGTACCGGCAACAGGTCGCCGGCAAGCTGCTGAGTCAGGAATTCATTCAGCGGAAGATCGGCGTTGATCTTGCGAACCACCCAGTCCCGATATTTCCATGCATTCGGAAGTCCATGGTTCTCATCCGCACCGTTGGTCGTGGCGTAACGGACAAGATCAAGCCAGTGCCGGCCCCACCGTTCGCCATATTGAGGTGATTCGAGCAGTCGATTAACGACTTTCGAAAACGCGTCCGGAGAGTCGTCGGCAAGAAATTGATTGATCTCTTCAACCGTCGGAGGCAGGCCTGTCAGGTCAAAGGTTGCTCGACGAATCAGAGTTCTCCGATCCGCACGCGGTGCCGGAGTCAATTCTTCTCGAAGCAGTCGATCCAGAATGAACTGGTCGATCGGACTCTGAACCCAGTTCTCAGAAACCCCCATGCCGCGAAGACGTTCATCAATCATCACTTGTGGAGGACTGGGATCAGTGACCGGCTGAAATGCCCAGTGCTGTCTGGCGGCAGTCCAGTCGACTGGCTTTAGTCGAGCCTGTTTCGCTTCAACTCGCGGATCCGGTGCGCCTCGGCGAACCCATTCTGTAAAGTCGCTGATGATCTGATCCGAGAGTTTCTCTTTCGGTGGCATGATCAATGATTCATGCCGAAGTGCCTGGATCAGTAAACTCTCAGCGGGATTTCCGTCGCCCAGAATCGTCCCACTGTCGCCTCCTTTGGCGATACCAGCACGACTGTCAAGCAGCAAATTGCCTCGCAGAATCTTTGAATCCGCCGCATGACATTCGTAGCAGTGTTCGACAAGCACCGGACGAATTTTTGTTTCGAAAAACTCCAGATCGGCCGCAGTCGGAGTCTCGTCCGCATGAACACTGATTGCTCCCGCTACAGGAAGTATCAAACATGCCAGATACAAAAGCCATTGTGATTGTCGGTCGTGTTCTTGAAATGACATGGCGCACATCTGTTTCACGGTGAGCATTGAAGTCGGGTTGAATCCGCAGGAGGATCAATCGATTCGATCACGAGGAGGGAAAATCTGGCGGGAGAACCTGTTTCAGAGTAACCAACCGCCAGACCATTCGCAAGGAGTTACCCGGACCGGATGTGGCTTGGAGAACAAGGGCGGGACAAACAAATGTAGCTTGGGCATTCCTGCCCGAGCACGTCCCTGCGCCGTACCAGTACTCGAACCAGCGCGGGACAAGTCGTAGCTTGTGTCTGTCCTGAAATGTGTTTGAGCAGACAAAACACTGGTAAAAGTAATAAAAAGGCTCCACGAAGATAGCACGAA
>JAEUIH010000130.1 GCA_016795105.1 Planctomyces sp. | reverse complement strand
TCGCTGAAGCCTTCTGAGATCACCGGATTCGCCGATCAGTTTGATTATGCTCCGGCACTCATGACAGCCATGACGACTCCGGCAGACCCGGTTGTTCAGCAGCTTGCAGGACAAGTGAACGGGATGGCGGCCAACACTTACGGACAGTCAATCGCCGCAATTCAGTCTGATGATGAATGTCTGGCCTTCATGAGTGCTCTGCACCACTTTCTGAAATCGAACCGTGTTGCATACCAGTCACCTCCGGGAACACTGACTCAGGGAAATCATGGTCAGCACATCAAGTATGCTCGCGACGTACTGCGAAACCGAGCGGGTACATGTGTAGACCTTGCCATCCTGTGGGCCAGCGTCTGTGAAGCGGTCGGACTGGAACCTGGAATCATGCTTGTCCCGGGTCATGCGTTCCCAGCCGTTCGACTTCCATCTTCAAAGCAGTGGGTTGCCGTCGAATCGACGATGGTCAACAGCGAATTTAAGGAAGCTCTTCAGAAAGGAACTGCACAGCTTCAGGAAGCTCAGAAGTCTGATCACTACCTGATTGATATCAACGAACTTCGAACATTCGGAATTCTTGGACTCGACCTGCCAAACGTGAACGAAAACTATCTGACCAATCTTGGCTACAATTTCAATCCACAGGTCCTCCAGAAAGCCAATGCGGAAGCCGGAAACGGTGGTACCCGCGAACAGGAAGCAACCCAGGAACCCACTTCACCGGAGTCTTCTGAATCAGCCACATTCAACCCAAACGGAGCACAGGTTGCACCAACCGAACTTGTAGGAACCTGGGGCGGCTGGGGAATCGACGCTGGTCGACGCACCTGGGTCGGAATTGCACTCAATGGAGACAGCTCATTCGAAATCCTGTACCAGTACCATGAAGCGGATGGCTCCATGACGGAAGACGTGATCAAAGGCACCTGGGGCAAACGCGGAGAGAAGATTGTGTTTACGTGTGGCGAAACGGAATACGACTATGTGTTTGAGTTCAGCGGGAATGGCCTGAAGTTCTGTGTACTGGGTGGGGAACAAGTGGTTGTCCTGAAACGACAGAGCTGAACCGATCATGCTGAAGAATGGTCTCTGACTTTCAAAAACTGACCCCGTGTTCGAACTTTCGAACACGGGTTTTTTCACGTAGCAGCCCCTGCAAAGTACTCATCACGCTCCGCCGTGATGTTGATCCCAGGTCCGTCTCTGGAATGAGTTCCCCGGCTAGCTGAACTGCACCCTGTTTACACTCGGTCGCAAATACACGACGAGGCAGCTTCACACCGTTTGACATTCTGTACACCTGGGTACGATCCGGGCGGATCGGCTGTGAGTCCACCGGTCATGGGTTATTCCATGGGAGGGCTCGACATCACGGCGGAGCGTGATGAGTACTTTGGGCCAGGGCTCGACATCACGACGGAGCGTGATGAGTACTTTTGGGGGGGAGGGTTACTTCAGTTCGGTATCACCGGGTTGTTCGGCGATCATGAAGGGTGGTGCGTCGTCGAGGTCGGAGGTGATCGTAAACTGTTCGGGGGCGGGTTCTGTGCCGGGTTCTCGAAGGATGCCACCCTGGACGAGTGACATGTACGTACAGAACATCAGCAGCGCCATAGTGATCCCATTGGGAACTGCCTCTGTTCCGAAGAATTTGAGAGCCGTTCCGGACGAGTTCTTGAGTCGGATTCGAGTTCCATCCCACTGAACGCTGTACATTTCGTCGAGGACAAGGTGGGACAGGAAACCGAGTCCGACACCGATGGCCATGAGAATGCGGACACGTTGTTCATGGCTGTGGTACGCCAGAAATGTGACTTCTGCCGAGATCAGGAGCGCGGGGATGCTGTGAAACATTCCCCGGTGGATTGTCAGCTTCGCGAGCAGGAATGCGCCGCCGTACTTGACGACAGCATACGAGGCGAGTGCAAACAGCATTGCTCGGTCGCCCGTGACACCAATCGCATGAACATTCTGAAGTACAAGAAGTGGCATCAGGGCAGCGGTCAGGCTGGACAGTTCGCGAACCGGCCGACCGCCTTCTGCATCGAGATCGGGCAGCATGCCGGCCATCCAGGTCAGTACAGCGGCGATCGACGACTGGACGAGTGAGAAGCCGAACAGAAACATTGCAGCGCAGCCGTATGCGACTCCCAGAAGTCCGCTGACACTGATATGTTCACGGTACCCAGCCATTCGTCCCTGTAGCTCCCCGGACTTCGAACATGAACCCGCAGATGTGTGAGGTCTTTGCGCAGAACTCCCCCTGCGGACAATCCTCCTTATCGTCCTTCTCGGAAATGTTTCACGAGTGTCCCGCGAAGTGAATGGGGTGTTTGATATTTTCCGGGATGCCGCAACGATACGTCGCAGACTGATCGGCGGAAACTGCCGCAGGTATGTCTCCGGCGGCAAACCTCAGCAGTCACATCGCGCGCTTTACGAGGCTTTGGGCGCGGAAGGAAGTCGAGGTGCGTTCTTTAGGAATGCGACGACTTCAGACGCCAGAGCCGCATTCACGGAAACTCCATCGCCTCCATAGACGGTTTCAATCCCCTGCCAGTCCACACAGACACCGCCGGCCTCGCGCAGGATTGGGATCAGTGCTGCAATATCCCATGCTGACATTTGCGGATCGACAGCAATTTCCGCACGGCCGGTGGCCACCATTGCGTGGCCATAACAGTCGCCCCAGCCGCGAGCAATTCGGACGTTCTTTATCAGGTTGACCATCGAATCGTATCGATTGATCGAAACCCATGATGTGGGTTCAGTAAACATCAGTCGTGCACGCGAGAGGGACGATTCTGCTGTGACAAAGGTCCTCACCGGAGATCGCTCGCCGATTTGCCACCACGTTCCTTCATTTTCAGCTGCGTAAACAACTTCATTGAGAGCTGGAAAGCGGCAGACGCCGATCACCATTCTTCCGTTCAGTTCAACGCCGATGAGAGTCCCGAACAGGGGAACACCGTGAATGAAAGGCTTTGTGCCGTCAATTGGATCGAGTATCCAGCGAAACCCGTTCTTTCCTGCGACGTCGGGGAACTCTTCCCCAAGAATCCCATCGTCTGGAAAATGCGACTGAAGTTCGGCACGGATGAGTGCCTCCGCACCTCGGTCAGCCACCGTGACGGGTGATTCGTCTGATTTGGATTCAACGCCGAGTTGACTTCCCTGATAGTAGGTCAGGATCAGGTCGGCTGCCTTTTGAGAGACTTTGAGAGCGAAGTGAAGTCGGTCGATGAGATGGGTGGTCATTGGAAAATTGGATCGGAAGATCGGTCGTTAGAGGTGCGAAAGCAGGAAATGGGAACAGTTTTGTGCCTGAAAAACGGGGAAAAACCCTGGAAAACTGTGATTCGGCCGCATTCTGTCAGTCGAGAACCGCATATTCACAGCGTTTCGCGTTGAAGAGAAGACCAAACATTGTCAGAATGTGCGATTCGCAATCGGAAGCGTTTCGACGCGTTCTGATCGAAATGATACTCGGAGCTGTCGCTGATGCGCGGCTGTGTTGGATTTTCCTTGACTTTGATTTGAATTTCAGTTGGTGGGACATGCAGAAGGACCGGAAGCGGATTGAGCGTCAGCTGGAGCAGGCTAAACAGACTCTGGCCACTCATGAAAAGCAGCTTGAAGCACAGGGTGTGACAGGAAAGCAGAAGTCCAAAGATCCCAAGTGGCGTCATCTCAACGCAGATGCTCGTCAGCTGAAGCGACGCCTTCTTGCTGTAGTAGCCATTGAAGCGCGAGAAGCAGCAGCCATTCAGCGAAAAGCAGAAAAGCTGAATCCTGAAGTTGTTGAAGCCTGATCTGGTTCAGTACCTGTCATTCGTTCAGAGTCCATGGTTGATCCGCGTATTTGGTTGTGCAGCCCATCAGGTTGTTCAACCTGCTCGGTGGTGCAGCATCTCCTGATCATGAAGTGATCATTGTCAGATGGCTGGGCGGTTGATCGTTGCAGACAGGTCGTATTGGAAATCAGGAGAGGTGACAGAGTGGCCGATTGTGCAGCACTGGAAATGCTGTGTCCGGGAAACCGGACCGGGGGTTCGAATCCCCCCCTCTCCGTTTTGCAGATAGTCTGAATGAGATAACTTCAGAAACTTCAGCCCGCCCGCCGCGGGCTGTTTTTATTGACAGCCGCCTTTTTGATGAAGGTAAATGAAATGACTGCTCGATTGCTCGAAGGAAAGGTTGCTCTCGTCACAGGTTCCGGACGAGGGTTGGGGCGGTCATTCGCTGAGCATCTGGCATCGCTCGGATGTTCGCTCGGGATCCATGGCATGCGGGAAACTGGTCCGGCGGAATTTGGCGAAGGAACGACCCTCACTGAGACTGCGGAAGCAATCGCAAAGACTCACAATGTCCGGACTGTCCGCGTACTGGGCGATTTGACAAAAGCGGAAGACGTCCAGCGAGTCATCTCAACGATCTGTTCGGAACTTGGTCCGCTTGAGATCGCAGTTCATAACGCTGGCGGAGACATCGCTGCTGCGGGTGGAAAGCCAAACCCCAATGACGCGGTCAACATTAAGCTGGAAGATGTGCGAGCTGTGCTCGATCGCAATTTGCTGAGTACGATTCTTGTCTGTCAGGAAGCTGCGAAGGTCATGATGCCCCGCAAGACGGGCCGCATTCTGACGATCAGCTCGATTTCTGCATTCAAGGGAATTCCCAACAGCTCGATCTATGCGACAGCCAAAGCGGGTGTCGTTGAATACACTCGATGCCTCGCGGAACAGCTGCGATCTCACAACATCAACGTCAACAGTCTCGCCCCGGGAGATACTCGCACTGGTCGATTCCTCGGTACACGTAAAGTTGAAGATGCTCGCCTTGTGACCGAGGGAACACTGGACCGAATCGGCGTCGTAGATGAAGTCACCCGGGTGGTCGAGTTCTTCGCAGGTCCTCTGGGCGCTTTCGTGACCGGACAGGTACTTCGAGTCGACGGTGGCAGCCAGATTTGGGCTTGCTGAAGACCGAACCCCGTTGCGTTTGATAGTACTCATCACACTCCGCCGTGATGAGTGCCGCGGCGTGATGCATGCACCGCCGCAGGCACTCAGTCCAGGTGAGTGATCAAAGTTAAACAGTCCACGTCAGCGATCAGCGGCATACGTCTGTTGAGTCTCTACGCGTGACGTGCCGAGAGGCTTCGTTCCATCCAGTAAAGTGCCTGGAGCAGATTTGCCTGCGTCCAGAGCAGTGGTGTGATGTCATTGGGACCCCAGCTGCCATTCTCGAAGTACCAGGATTCGGGACACCGAAACTGCGGGAATCGACATGCAGCCGGGGTCATTTGGTTCAGCGACCGCTGGAGACGGTGTTTCTGATGAATCAGGTCGTTTGGTGATCCCGATTTGCAATACCTTTGTCCGAAGATGCAGGACAGAATCGGATCGAAAATGCACCATTGGGCTTCTTTTCCAGGGATGAGCAGTCTGTCGCGTTGTTCAAGTGAATCGCTGAAGTCAGAAGTTCTGACGCTGGCATCCAGCAGCTGTTTATAATTGGCGCACCAGTACGAGTCGCCCTGGTAGCGACGAATGCCGTATTCACCTTCAAGGTTTGAAGTGACATCGGCGATGATCTGATCTGCGGTTATCGCGTCGACAATCTGAAGCGGATAAATCAGAAACAGCAGAGCGGAGTCATACCGACGATGTCTGGCCAGGTCTTCCTGTCGACATTCGAATGGCAGGATTGTCTTGAGAGCGACTTCGCAGCTCGCAATCAACGACTGAATGTCAGAGATAGTCGCCGCAGAGGGAGAGCTGGCCAGTTGGGCATCGACTTCCGGAAACTTCGACACCAGTGTTTCCAGGGCCTTTAGTCCGGCGAGCGCTGTGCCAATACTGGACGCAGCGATCTTTCTGGTTTCTTCCCAATGACCACTGTCCTCATCACTCCAGACTTTGATGGTCTGCCAGTAACGGACGAGATCGGCAGCCACATTCCAGTCGACTTCAATGCTCTGGATTTTTCCGGACATGACCTGGTGACACAGGATCCACAGGAAATACCCGAGGGCATCATTTTGGGCGTGCGACCACTTCTCGGGAAGCTCTGACAGGTCGGAGCCATTGAACCGAATATGAGGGCGATTCATTGGCTCATTGGCTGATGTTCGCCCTTCAATGATTGAACGAAACCGAGGACGCTGAGTCGCAAAAAACTGAGTCAGCGACTTCGTGCACTGAATGGCTTTTTCCGGATCGAAGGCTGTGACATCATGAGCAAATGCAATGTGCACATTGTCCCGAACCCAGATATTCGCATAGCCAGTGACTTCAAAGTCATCACCATGGCCTGCGGCCGCTGAAAACAGCCCATTCGGGAGTGTTGGGAAGTCGAACGTCCCCTGCTCTACGAGGAATTCACAGAGACTGCTGACATCTGACACGGAATTCAAATGTGCAACCCACTGCCTGACGTCGATATCGATCCAGCGAATTGTCGTCATATCTAAGCACCCTGCCCTTGAATGCGATCCATCAGGTCTCAACTTCTGAGTCAGAAGAGTAGCAGGAGAACTATCAGAGTGGAACATGATCTGCGTTGCCGAGGCGGGGATCCGGTTCCGTTCCGAATTCAGAGAGGGAATGGGATCACCTGGTGGATAGACGTTGCCCCCAGAGCCAGCATGACAAGTCGATCAAATCCCAAAGCAACACCGGAACAGTCCGGCAGACCGTGTCTCATTGCAGCCATCATCAGCGGTGCACCCGGAAGGACATCATGGTTCTGTTCGCTGCGTCGCTGATTGTTGAACACATCCCTCTGCAGAAGTTCTTCTGTATCGGTGAGCTCATAGTAGCCGTTACAGAGTTCGAGGCCCTGAATATAGAGTTCAAAGCGATGCGCGGTGAACGGGTTCCGGGGATCGAGCCTCGCAAGAGCTGCCTGGGTTGATGGATAGCTGTGTATAAATGTCGGATGACGAAGGCCAAGTTCTGGTTCGACAGCGATGCCCATCATCACATTCAGAATTTCATCCTTCAAATCATTGCCGAATCCTGAATGACTGCCAGACGACATGTGCGGAACGGAAATACCATGAACGCTGCACGCATTGAGAAGTTCGGGAATGGTGGCATTCAACACGTTGATTCCGAAAACTGCCCGAAACGCGTCATCGTAACTGACACGTAGAAATGGTTCCGCACTCCAGTGGTCCGAACATGGCATTGAGCCGTGCTGTTTGTTTTGCGCATGCTGTGTAAATTGTGCGTGTTGTGCGAGGAAAGTTGACGCATGTTCCATGACACTGCGTACAAGGGCTTCGGTCAGCTGCATCTGTTCAATGTGAGTCGACTCGACGCCGTACCATTCGATAATCGTGAATTCGGGATTATGACGTTCGCCGGACTCACCGCGTCGAAACGACCTTGTGATCTGGAAGATCGAACCAGAGCCGGCGGCCAGAAGTCGTTTCATTCCGGCTTCGGGTGAAGTCTGCAGATACAGGGTCCGATTTTCGCCTCGGAGTGTGAAAGGATGCAGGTGTGCATCGACAACAACATCCGTGGAGAGCAAAGGAGTTTCGACCTCGAGGTAATCCCGTTCGCAAAAGAACTTTCGTACGCTGTCCAGCATGGTGGCGCGGAGCTGGAGAGCGAGTCGACTGCAGGTGGGATGCCATTGAGGATGCGTCATGGGCGAGTACCCGGAATTTCTGGCGAGTTACCCAAGGATATGTCGCACGGCTCTGCTCAACCGGAGCATACCTTCACGAACGCCATCTGCCTGTTGAACGCCAAAGCTGAGCCGCATCTGGCTGCGCGGCCGATCATGCCAGTCAGATGGATAGCACAGCTCACCTGGGACATACATGACTTTTTCCTTCTGAGCAGCATATCGAAACAGCGGGCTGTTGAACCCTGTTTCCACACCGGCAGGGAGAGTCATCCATACATACATGCCGCCGTTGGGCTCAACCCACGTGACACCGGGAATGTCGGAAAAGAAATCACGAGCAGCCGTCACCATTGCATCCCGTTTGACGCGATAACCTGTTTGTACGCTGTCGACATGACGGCGATAATCGCCACTCCTGATGACCTCAGCGACGACATTCTGATTCAGGTGGGCGGAACCGAAGTCTTCATTTCCTTTGAGATCGCATACAGGCTTTACGAGCTCCTTTGGCAGAACCCCCATTCCAACGCGAACTCCGGGGGAGAAGCTTTTGGAAAACGTTGATGCCAGAATTACGAATTCGCGATCCGTATCAAATGACCAGATGCTCGGGTACTTCGGCCCGTCGTAGTGAAGCTCGCGATACGCGGCGTCTTCAAGCAGCAGAATTCTGTGGTTTCGCGACCAGGTTTTGACAAGGTCCAGAAGCCGCGGCCGCCTGTCTTCTGAAATACTGACGCCGGAAGGGTTATCGTAGTAGCTGACGGTATAGACGAGTTTGACGCGATCCAGCTCTCCTCGAGATTCAATCGCTTTGAGCTGACGTTCGAGATCAACGGGGCACATCCCGTTTTCGTCGGACTTCACTGGAATTGCCTTGGCACCAGCGGCTTCAAGAACTCCGAGAAATACGAAATAAGTCGGAGCTGCGACGAGACACAGGTCTCCTGGATTAAACAACGCCTGCGTGATCAGCAGCAGCAACTGCTGAGACCCTGTGGTCAGAACAATCTGATCCAGCGGCAGATTGTTAAGTCCATTGCTGTGGCCTTCGAGTTCAGCCAGCCAGCTTCTGAACGTTCTTCGAAGATGTTCGGGGCCGGGAGTGGTTCCATACTGAAGAGCTGTTCTTCCGGATTCGGGATCCCTCAGAACTCGGTCAACAGCAGCCTTCGTAAGTTGTACAGGCAGCGTTTTTTCATCGACAAGTCCGGCGGCCAGCGAAATGCAGTCCGGATTTTCAACACCCTGCTGCATCAGGTAACTGATGGCCTGATCTGCGGCTCGGCGAGAATGCTGGCTGAAGTGCAAGGCAGGAACTGACGAAACGGGTGCTGAATTTGAGGTCTCGCGAAGCATGTGTCAGGTTCAATTCGTTGAGAGTTCACTTTTCCGGATGAGTTTTTTTGGGTCGACGGCAATCCGAGCCGACACAGTCGACACACAGCAGGTTCGAGAATCTCGGAAAATACCTCGAAGAACAGCTCGTTTCATGGAATCGCCAGGATCAAGGAGATACTAAAAGTGATGACCTTCCTGAGGCCCGTTTTTGGTAAGCGTCAGGATCTCCGGGCCGGATTCCGTCATCAGGATCGTATGCTCAAACTGAGCGGAAAGAGACCCATCGAGTGTTCTGACGGTCCAGCCATCACGTTTGTCGAGCCGTGTCTTCCAACCGCCGACATTCAACATCGGTTCAATGGTAAAGCAGGTTCCCGGTTCAAGAATGTCGCGTGAGGATGTGAACGAAGCGAAGTGAGGGATTCCGGGATCCTGATGAAACTGACGGCCGATCCCGTGCCCCTGATATTCGCGGACGATTGAGTATCCCGCGGCCTGAGCAAATGTCTGAATGGCCTGCCCGATTTCAATCACAGCGCACCCGGGCCGGCATGCGCGAATGCCGACGAACAGGGAATCAAAAGTTGTTTGAACCAGCCTTTTTGCAGCAGCGTGAACATTTCCTATGAGGAACGTTTCAGACTGATCGCCGTACCAGCCGTCTACGATTGTGGTGATATCGACGTTGACAATATCGCCTTCGCGAAGTGGTTTTGCGTTTGGGATGCCGTGACAGACCACCTCATTGACACTCGTGCAGATTGTTTTGGGATATCCGTGATATCCAATACAAGCAGGCGTGTGGCCGTGGTCGATTGTGTAGTCGTAGGCCATTCGATCGAGTTCATCGGTCGTGATGCCTGCTTTCACGTGCGGACGGAGGTAATCCATCAGTTCCGCATTGAAGCGACTGGCAGCCCTCAACCCGTTACGTTCATCTTCTTTGAGGTATAATGGAATTGTTCTCTTGAACGGTAACAAACAATCACCCTTTCCGCCGTGAACTCAATCAATCGAAACCGCGATTATTGTGGGTCTGAATCCGGTGTCAATCCGACAGCCCGCGACTTGCAGAAACTGATCGAATCCCAATGATAATGATATGACTGAATTTTATCGGAAATCTCAAAAGGTCGGACAACCCGGAAGAAGCCTGTCAGCGAGCCATCAGCGAAGCTGGCTTTGGGGGCGGCACGCGGTTATGGAAACGCTTCGGACTGGTCGTTGGCCGATGACGCAACTTCTGATTGCGTCGGAGCTTGCGGACGAAGAGTTTGATGCGGTATGGCGGCTGGCGACGGCTCTGGGGGTCGATCTTGAAAGGCCTCCGGCAAAGCGGCTTGAGCAACTTTGCAAGGCGCCTGATCATCAGGGATTCCTGGCACAAATGGCCGAATTTCCCTATGAAACGGAAGACAACCTGCTGAAATTGGTGAAAACTCAGCCAGAATCGCAACAGACCGACAGCTCTCCAAATCCCTGTCAGTTGTTTTTGGTCTGTGATCGAATTCAGGATTCCCACAATTTCGGTGCAATTCTCCGCTGTTGTGACGCGATGGGCGTTGCAGGCGTGATTATTGGGGCCCGCGAACAGGCTTCTGTAACTCCGCACGTGGCTCGAGCATCTTCCGGGGCAGTCAACTTTCTGAGGATCTTCAGAACTGAGAATCTTTCCGGGTGTCTCAGGCAATTGAAAGAGAATTCAGTCGTCATCGCAGGTGCCTCAGAGAAGGCCTCAGAGCCAGCATGGCAGAGTTCGATGACTGGTCCCGCAGCGCTGGTCATTGGCAGCGAAGCTCGCGGAATCTCCTCAGAAATCATTGATGTGTGTGACTGTCTTCTGCGAATTCCAATGCTGGGCCAGGGCGAATCACTGAACGCCGCAGTTGCAGCCGGTATTTTGCTCTACGAGATTCGGCGTCAGCAGGACCCCAGTCAGCAACAGGCATTGCGATCGCGTCAGAATTGCACAGGAGCCGACGATGTGGCCGGAAAGTGATCAAACTCTGGATTTAATTCGCGGCATCGAAGGTGGAGATCCAGCCGCCGTGAATCGTCTGATGGAGCGGCATCGCGATTCTGTTCGCCGAATGATTCAGATGCGACTGGATCAGGCGGTTGCTCGGAGAGTTGACGCAAGTGATGTTGTTCAGGATGTACTTCTGGAGGCATCTCAGCGAATGACAGAGTATATTCGCAACCCAACAATGCCGTTTCACTTGTGGCTCCGTCAGCTTGCCAAGGACCGCGTGATCGACATGCACCGTCGTCATCGCGGGGCACAGAGACGCAGCGTCGATCGCGAGCAGGTGCTGAGTAATCTGGGCAACGACGAACGATCAGCTGCCGACCTGGTTTCATTACTGCGAGATACGGAACTGACTCCAGCAGCAGCGACGGTGCGGCGAGAAATGCAGCAGCGTTTTCTTGATGCCCTGGCTCAGCTTGATGACAACGACCGCGAAATCATTCTGATGCGGCACTTTGAACATCTCGGAAACGGTGAAGTGGCACAGGCACTGGGACTATCCCCGCCCGCTGCCGGCATGAGATACCTGCGCGCCATCCGTCGTCTGAGAGAACTTTTGACCGACGAATCCGATTCCAGCACCAGTGGCGATGTGTTTTAATTGTCGGCTCCTGCATGGCGGATGAAGTCATATGCTGCCTTGCGAGCGTCATCCGGGAACGAATGAGGCACGGGCGCATAGACGGCCTTGAGATGTTCCGGACAATGATAGAGTGAATAGACTGAGCCGGCCGATTCGATCACCTGGCGTACGCCGCTCACCTGAAAGTCGTCATCATCTTCCGCCGCAAAAGCCATGAATGGTCGTGGCGCGATGGCGGCAATCAGTTCATGAAAGTCAAATGGCAGCTTTCGAATATCATTTTGATAGTGAGTCGCGATCCGGGGCATGTAACGCGGTCCTGTCCAGCTTGGGAGATCATCTTCTGCCAGACTCGTGAATCCGCAACTCGACACGATGGCCTGAAGACGCGGTTCAAAGACAGCTGTGAAGATCGCATTGTGACCACCGAGTGAGTGACCGATGCAGCTGATACGATCCGGATCGACCTCCGGGAGGCTCTGAAGATAATCAACGGCTCGAATATTATCCCAGACGGCTCGCATCGATCCGCTTTCGAAAGCTGATCGCTCGGTCAGGTCGCAGTCATATTCTCCGAACGATGGATAGTCAGGACAAAGCGTGACGAATCCCAGTTCGGCAAGTTCGACGCCATACTGCAGTCCTGGATCTCCGGCTATGCCGGCCGGTTCATCTTTACCCACCGCAGTTGTTTGTTGAAGGCAAAGCACCGCCGGCCGTCGCAGCTCTGAACTCTTCGATGAAGAATCCCGGCTCTGGGTGCCGGTTTGGTTCTGTTCTGTTTCATTGGAAGGGATCAGCAGCCATGCAGGGACCCTCCATGTTTCCCCTGATTGAAACGAAACCTTCAGGCGTCGGATCGAGCGGACCTCGCTGGCGGATTCTGCACGTGGTTGAATCACGTCCGTTTGATGGATGACAGGATCCAGAGGAACACGGTGTTGTTCCCCTGGAAGTGTGCCCATCACCTGCTGGAGACTTGCCGCAATGTGCTGACGTCTGAGTTCCCAGTCTGTGGTAGTACGGATTGGTTGCAGTGTATCGGCTTCATTCCTGAGCCAAAGCAGGTTGTGATGGTCTTCGTACACAGGAGGCAGCGAGTGTGGTTCAAAGCTTCCAGACGGATAGCCGTTTTCGTATGAGATGAGATAGGTTCCATCAGAACACGAGTACCGGATCACGTGTTTTCTATCGAAGTCCGGTGAAGTTGTGCGACGAAGCAGCATTGGACTGCCGGGAGTCAGATAGTGGCCGGCAACTTCGGTCACAATTGCAGTACGGTCACCCAAAGAATGTCCCGCGCTTGTAAAGATATGACCATCGAGGCGATCAGAGTCTATCCAGTGGTGATCAATTTGTAGTCCTGCCTTCAGAACGGCTTGCTGAAATTCCTCAGCATCTCTGAAAAGGCATGTGGTATCACCTACACCGTGAACTGAAATAATTCTGGCAGATGCCCCCAGCCTCCGCATCTCTTTCAGATGTTGAGGGTGTCCGAGGAATCGAAGTTCCTGATCTGCGTTTCGAAGATAGTTTTGGGAGTCTTTGTCGCGGCTCCAGCGGGCATCGAGTTCGCTGCCACCCGGAAGATGAAATGCGATGTCATCGCTCAGCTTTTTCATGCCACACAGGTCAATGACGCAGGCGAACGTGCACGGAGCGAGCTTATTTGCCATCAGTGTAACATTTCCACCTCCTGATCCGCCGGTACAGTAAAGTCGCCCGTCATCCCAGACTCGGCTGGACATAGTGAGCTGGTCGCGAACATACCAGAGTGACCGGATTGCATCGAGAGCCTGCAGGTATCCGAAATCGTAAGGTTCGGGGCCTTCGATGGAATCTTTGGGACCACTCTGTAAATAGTTGACACAAACTGCAATCACGTTGAATCGTCGTGCAAGTTCGAGAGGACTTGCGGTTCCAGCACAATCGGTTCCTCCCCAGTTGTGCAGAGTCAGCATGATACCGGTTTCAGAATTGACGGATGCGAGATTCCCGTTCGGATAATGAATCAGAATTCTGACGGTCCGCGGACCGGGCTTCAGATGCCACTCCTGAGCTGGGATGTCAACGCCACCGTCTGTCTGAGGCAACGGCGGCCATGAATCGGGCTGCGACAACAATTCAGTCGCCAGACAATGATCACTGTTCAGACCTCCGAAAGCCGTCAACAGCAACAGTACGAACATCAATCGCTGCATCAATGAAGCTCCATGGCTGAACTCTGGATTGACCTGAACCATGATTGTAACCGTCACACCGAAAGTAGCCATCCCCCCAAAGTACTCATCACGCTCCGCCGTGATGACGGAGCGTTGCCAAAGTACTCATCACGCTCCGCCGTGATGACGAGCGTTGCCAAAGTACTCATCACGCTCCGCCGTGATGACGAGTCCTGGCAAAGTCCACCCAGCCTTGCAGCGCACCCCAGGAACGGGCCAGGGGATCAACATCACGGCGGAGCGTGATGAGGACTTTAAATCAGGTTTCATCTTGCTGATGCTAAAGGGGCACCCAAGAAACTCGTGTCAGACCCAAAGTACATTGATGGAGGAGTAGTGTTCGACGTCAATTCGAGAGTATGTGTTCTGCCCACACGTTGTCTGCACAAAGCAACTTGCCTAATGCGCGTGTCTGTGGTAAGTGGTTTACGATCCATGTCGAGTTATTGACTTGGAGTCATCGAGGAGGTTGCCACGCTCCTTAATTGAGTTCTCACAGCCTGGGAGTTTTTCTGTGACGATGTTTCAGTGCGGCGTATGGTCTGGGATTCCGGATCTCAACAGGTCACGGTGTCTTGCGATCTTTCTTTCGGGATTCCTGACGATAGCGTTTTCTGGATGTGACGGCGTGTTTCAGATTTCAGGAAGTGTGAGTGACCAGGATAACGCACCAATCGAAGGTGCCGAAATTGTACTGATCGACGAGACTGGTAACTTTTCGACTGATTCGGTCTACTCTCATGCTGACGGAACATTTTTCTTTGAAGATGTGTGTGCCCCGAATCCGAGTGGCAAGAGACCTGTGACGATCAAATGCAGTAAGCCTGGATTTACGTCGTTTCATTCGTCAGGCGAACTAAACGATGTCACCAAAGACTATAAGATCATTCTCAAACGATCTTCACCTGAAACGGAGCACTGAACACAGATTTATAAGAGGGCCTCGATCATTGACACATCCCAATGCCAGCTTTCCAGGAGACTGACGGTTCCCAGGAAGTCATGACCCTGCAACATCATCAAGTCGATGTTGTTGGTGTTCGCTCCCACTTTCACAACCATTGCACAAACAAACGCCGCTGGCCCTGCAGACCCCTCTGGCCCTGTGCCAGCACGCAGAGACCCCTCTGGCCCTGTGCCAGAGGTGAATCGGTTTGGCAACTAGACCGAGAACAACAAACAACTCTCTTTCCTGATTCGAGCGGATCGCGCAGCGATCCGCTCGGCGTGGTCAAATGTACTCATCACGCTCCGCCGTGATGTCGAGTCCTGGGAAAGTCCATCCAGCCTTGCAGCGCACGCCAGGAACGGGCCAGGGGTTCGACATCACGACGGAGCGTGATGAGTACTTTGGGGGTGTCGCCAGCAGCGGGAACAGCACCGCCTCGCTGGTGAATCATCTCGAGTACAACGCATTCGGGACGATCACATTACAGACGAATTCCACGTACCAGCCCCTGCAGACTTACACCGGCCAGATTCAGGACTCTGCCACCGGCCTGCTGTACTACGACGCTCGCTGGTACGACCCCGGTGTGGCTCAGTTCGTGAGCGAAGCCCCGATCGGCTTCGCAGCCGGCGATACGAATCTCTCCAGATACGTCGGCAACTCCATGCCCAATGCGGTGGATCCGACTGGTTTGGAGGAGTCTTTCCCAATGTGGCCACACGGAGACACACCCCTTGGCTGGACAAGTAAAGTGATTCAATCCGTAGGAGGACCGCAAGAAACTCTTACAGCTACGCAGAAGAGTTGTATACTGCGTTGATGTTATGCCATCGCACCGCGAAGAATCACACCATGTTCGTACTGCGAAGAATCACACCATGTTGCCAGATTTGTTGGGGTGCTGCAGGTTCCAGGGACAACTCATTCTCTTATTTTGAGCGATGAGTGAGTTGCTCGAACCGTACCGGCGT
>JAEUIH010000012.1 GCA_016795105.1 Planctomyces sp. | reverse complement strand
CGGCACTCGGAGAGTGCCTGCTACTGTAGCAGGCACTCTCCGAGTGCCGTCCGCCTCCTCGCACCCCGATTGTACCAAACAACGCGTCTCAGTCTTCTCTTTTACGGCGACGTGTGATGCGGATCTCGGACGCCTGCGGCTTGCCGCTAAACTTCGCAGACGCCTGCGGCTCGCCGTTAAACTTTCAATACCGGGGAATGGTGTTGCGGCGAGGGCAAAATATATTTTCCCTTCCGACAACTACCAGATCTGAATGCGTTCTGAGGGTGCCTTGTAGAGCTTATCTCCGGGCTGCACGTTAAACGCTTCATAGAATGCATCCAGATTGGTCACTGGTCCGTTTGCTCGGAACGCAGATGGTGAATGCGGGTCAACGACAAGTCGTCGAACCAGCTCTTCATCGCGATACTTGCGACGCCAGATTTGCGACCAGCCAAGGAAGAACCGCTGCTCAGCAGTCATGTTTTCGATAACGGGGCCTGGCTTGCCGTTCAGGGATAGTTTGTATGCCTTGAAGGCGATTGCCATACCGCTGAGATCGGCAATGTTTTCGCCCAGGGTCAATCGTCCGTTGAGATTCTTTCCGGGCATTGCTTCGTAGCCTTCGTACTGCTTGACCAGTGCAGACGTCAGCTTTTCAAATGCAGCACGATCTTCATCCGTCCACCAGTTTCGAAGATTTCCATCTCCGTCGTATTTGCTGCCCTGATCGTCGAATCCGTGGCTGATCTCATGGCCAATCACTGCACCAATTCCACCATAATTGACTGCATCTTCCGCCTGAGCATCAAAGAACGGCGGTTGAAGAATGGCAGCCGGAAACACGATTTCGTTTTTGCTCGCGTTATAGTACGCATTGACGGTTTGAGGTGTCATTCCCCATTCGGTTCGGTCGACGGGTTTTCCAAGTCGATCGATCATTCGTTTGTACTCAAATGCGGCTGAACGCTGCATATTGCCCAGCAGATCATCCGGTTTGATTTCAAGGTTTGAATAATCTCGCCACTTTTCGGTGTACCCGATTTTGGGTGTCATCTTGTGCAGCTTGTCGAGCGCCTGGACCTTTGTTGCGTCAGTCATCCACTTCAGTTCATGAATGCTGGTTTCGTACGTCTTCAGAAGATTGGCTACCAACTGGTCCATACGGTGTTTCGCTTCCGGTCGGAAGTGACGTGCAACGTAGACCTGTCCGACAGCTTCGCCGAGCACCCCGAAGTCCCCTGCACCTGCACCGGAACAGGCATCGACGGCGCGTTTCCAGCGTGGCTGCTGTTCCGGGACTCCGGTCAGAGTTTTGCCATGAAACTCGAATGATGCATCGACCCAGTCTTTTGACAGGTAGTTCGCGGCGGAGTCCAGAAGCTGAAATCGCAGGTAGTGCTTCCAGTCTGCAACCGGAACCTCGGCAAGAATCTTCTCCAGTCCCTGAAAGTAGCTGGGTGTCGCCACATTGACTTCTGAAAGGTCGGCCACCCCCGCCGATTCAAAGAATGCCTTCCATGCCATTTCCGGAGTGAGCTCAGGAAGTCTGGAAACCTCAAATAGATTGTAACGCTTTTCGGCGTTCCGGAGTTCCGTTCGATCCCACTGCACCTGAGCGAGTTTTGTCTCGAGAGCCAGTACGGCCTCAGACGCCACAGGGCCATCGCTCAGTCCTGCCAGCTCGTGCAGCTTTGCAATGTACGACTTTAAAGCTGACCTGGCAGCCTGATAACGATCGTCGTCTTTCAGATAGTAGTCTCGATCCGGGAGCGTCGTTCCACTCTGTGAGACAGCGGCGAGGTATCGGGAAGAGTTCTTCGCATCGGTACTGACAAAGAAGCCGATTGGTCCGCCAAGACCTTTAGACTGCCAGGTTCCCAGAAGTTGAATCAGCTGGTCTGTGGAAGAGACGGCATCAATTGCTGCAAGCTCTTCCTTCAGCGGTTCAATGCCTCGCGCATTGATGATCTCTTCATTCATATAGCTGCGATAGAAGTCACCGATCTTCTGAGCATTCTCGTCGGTTGGATTCTCGGCCGATTCCTCGATAATGATACGGATGTTCTCCCGTGCCATGTCGTCGAGAGCAGTGAATGAGCCATAGTTGGACTTGTCGCCCGGGATGTCTGTCGTGAGAAGCCAGCGTCCGTTGACGTGCTGAAACAGGTCGTCCTGGACTCGAACGTTGCTGTCGAATCCGTCAGGATCAATTCCGGAATACGGTTCCTGAGCATGCAGAGTCGACATGCACGTACATGCCAGCAACAGGCTCCTGAAGAATCGGGGTGAAATCATAATCACAGTGTTCCTTTTGATATAGAATTTATGAATCAGTCACCAACCGAAATTGATCAAGCCAGTCGACTGAAACTTCAGAGTGTTATAGACCAGTTCGCAGAATTCGAAGCAGGTTTTCGTCGGCAAGGCTGGAGACTTTCAAAGAACTCATGCTGAAATCGCCTACAACTGTATGGCGATTTGGCACTGAAACGACGAAAGCCCCGGCAGCGGCTGCAGACCGGGTTCCGGTTTCACTGTCCTCGAGCACCAGCATCTGGTGCGTTTCTACGTTCAACAGTCGAGCAACCGTTTCATAGATTTCCGGATGAGGTTTTCCATGAGTCACATCTTCAGCGGTCAGCGTAATCGGAAAACGATGAAGCAACTCGAATCGTGACAATAACGCCGTCATGTACGTCCTTGGTGAAGACGTCGCCACGGCCTTTGGCAGTTGTCGTTGCTCTACAACGTGCAGGACATCGTCAAGTCCCGGCATGGTCGTCAGAAGGTCGCCAGCGAAGTGCTCGAAGAGTTCTTTGGTCTCATGAGCAAGATCCGGAATGCTGTCCCGAATGCCGGTCATTCGACGCAACGCTTCAAATGCTTCATGTGCTCTGCGCCCCAGCATAGAATGCCGGATGGCATCGGTCATCTGAATTCCTCGACGGGCAAGCAATTCCTGGCCAGCAAGTTCGAACACGTCTTCGGTGTTCAGCATGGTGCCATCGAGGTCAAAAACCACAGCCCGGATTTCAGATTGCGGGCTGTTCATGATTCCAGTTCCTTCAGAGTTGCCTTGCGATAACTGAGATCCAGCAATTCCATTGGGTGCACCACTGCAATCTGAGACTTGCGCTCACGGAGTTTTGCCTGCAGTTGAAGAGAGCACCCCGCATTTCCCGAAACAATAACATCCGGCGACACATCCAGCAGGTGCCCCGCTTTTCGACGCCCCAGGCGATCTGCCATGTCAGGCTGAGTCAGGTTATAACTGCCAGCCGCTCCACAGCATAACTCAGACTCAGCAACGGCTTTCAGCCGAATGCCGGGAATCAGATTCAGCAGATCTCGGGGCTGCTGCCGGATCTTCTGGGCATGCTGCAGGTGACATGCATCCTGGTAAGCAACAACTGCGTTGATGACTCCTGTGGGTGGCACAGGTCCAAGAGCCATCAGGAACTCATGGATATCCTTCACCTTATCGCCGAATTCTGTGACTGGGTCCAGCTTCTCTGCGGAATGCTGGCCTGTGAGTTCTTCCTGAATATGGGGATAGTCCTTCAACATCGCCCCACAGCCTGCAACGTTGACAATGACAGCATCCAACTCGTTGAGATCAAACGCCTGGATGTTTTCATTCATCAGGCGAACTGCAGGTTCCGATGCGCCGCTGTGGTAATGAATTGCTCCGCAACAACCCTGATTCCTAGGGATGCGCACATCGCAGCCATTCTCCTGAAGCACTCGAGCGGTCGCCCAGTGAACATGTCGAAACAT
Organism: Planctomyces sp.; assembly: GCA_016795105.1. Taxonomy (GTDB): domain Bacteria; phylum Planctomycetota; class Planctomycetia; order Planctomycetales; family Planctomycetaceae; genus F1-80-MAGs062. The sequence continues at coordinate 171,577 of JAEUIH010000012.1, read as the reverse complement.
AGCATCCGCAACACATCCGATAAACAAACCCACGGTTGCTCTTCGAGGCCCTCGTGCAGGCAGAAATTCCGGAAGTTCCGGCAGCGATTTTCGAAGACGAGGAAGTTGCTGCTGCATCCTTTGAAGTCTCATGGGCAGAAATTTCGTCAGACCCGATGATTCCATGAGTCGATCCAGCCCGAGTTTCTGCATCAGACGCGCTGGTAACAGCGCCAGACGAGTCTTACGTCGACTGGGAAATAATCCGTGCAGAATCCAGCGGTGGAACCAGTCTGGACGGACTGGGGCGGATGGAGCTCGATGCGGCTCGGATCCGTGAACTTTGCCGGTACCATCAGTCGGAGGAATGGACTGCATCTCGATGCGAAATGGTTCCAGCAGACGGCCGTACTGAACTCCCGATGGACAGGCTGTTTCGCAGCTTCGGCAATCAAGACACAGGTCCAGGTGATTTCGAACTCGGTCTGTGAGTTCGAGTCGCCCATCCACAACCGATCGCATCAGATAGATGCGACCACGAGGACCGTCATTTTCATTTCCTGTTTCAACATACGTTGGGCAGGCAGATGTGCAAAGTCCGCAATGAACGCAGTCCAGGAAGCGTTCATAGGGAATTGACTGACCAATGCGGCCACTTGTCGTTGCAGGAGGCTGATTAATTTCGGAAGCTGACATGCAGCGGGGTACTCGTCTTCTTTTTCAGTTTCGTAAACAGGTACGACAGCAGACCGGAAGTTCTCTTCAGCTTCAATCACTGACCTGGCGATCAATCACGATACAAAGACTCCTTCAGGATCGAACGCCTTCAACAGAGATCGAATCAGGGTTGAGTGATTTGTCGTTGTCTTCCCAACTGCGGAATTCAAGTCACTCATCACACCATGGCTGTCTGTTACGACATGGCTCAATTGCTCTCGTAATGATGCTTCCAAAGAGCACTCTGGTGGTCTACTCAGGGAGGCCGGTCGATAGTACAAAGATCCATGTGACGCCCGCCCAAAGACCTCGACACTGCCAGGGTCAGCGAGTGAGATTGCAGCCACTGAACTGGATGGAGGCACCGTCAGTCGAAACAGCCAGCCGGAGTCCGGAGTCGAATGCTGTCGGGCAGTTATCCGCTGGCTCAGTCCATACACGGTATCCGGAGTCTGCTCCGGAATCTCTGTGAAGCTGCATCCATCCGGCTGAGTTTCTTCGCGGAGTGAATCCAGTTGCCAGCGACAGACGGACTGAGTACCTTCAAAGCCCGCAAGAATAAATGCCGCATGGCCGTCGATGTCGAAGGCGTTCAGTCCTCGGGGGCTCATGGAGGAACTGTCCGGAGTCTGCACCGATTTCATGGCGGCAGGGTTCAAAACGTCAAGAATCGTTGGTCTGGTGGCTGAAAGGTTCAGTCGATTGAGGACTTGCTCGAGAATCTTCAGGGTTGGGCATCCGACAACCGCGATTGCCGCGGAAGCCGGACATGGTTTGAGTTTGAATGTCAGCCGTGTCAGAACGCCAATCTGTCCTCGTGAGCCTGCCGCAAGTCGACAAAAATCGTACCCTGCAACATTTTTGACGACTCGGCCTCCCGCGTGGAAGATCCTCCCTCTACCGTCAACCGCTTCCATACCGATCAGGTAGTCTCGCACCGTTCCATAGCCCGTTCGTCGCGGACCGGAATGATCTCCCGCAACCAGCGATCCGATCGAAACTGTGTTTGAATGAGTATCCAGTGGAAGCTGCTGGCTCTCTGAGCGAAGCACTTCCCGAAGCTGACCAACCGTCATACCGGCTTCAACCGTGATCGTCATATCTCGTGCCGGATAGTCGACCACCGAATTCAGATTCTGCAGTGAGACGCGATCGACCGGCTTGCCCGCCACAATACTGAGTTGAGACTGTTCTATTGCAGAACACTCACCCGTACGAATTGCCCTGCCCGAACGAGCTGATGTTTGAATCAGTCCAGATAACTCTTCAACACTTCCGGGCTGGAATTCACTCGAGCCTCGCTCCGACGAAGAGTGTTTGGCTGTTGCAGGCATCGTCATGGATGGGTTCCCCTGATTCAGACGCTGTTCGGTCATTTCAGGTTTCCGGCTGTAACGAGGTCTACGGGGGTCTGTTTGTCTTCAAGAGAGGTTGACGGGTCTGCAATGGCCTTCAGGGCGTATTCGATTCCATAAACGGCCAGTTGGTCGCCGTGCTGATCGGCTGTGGCCAGAATTTGACCATCGCGAATGGCCTGCTGCACTGCCTGAATATTATCAAACCCGACAATGCGAACCTTGTCCCCCAGCCCGGCGGCTCGAGTCGCAGCAAGAGCACCCAATGCCATGCTGTCGTTACATGCGAGGATTGCTCCAACGTTGGAGTGTGATGTCAACATCGATGCAGTCACCTGGTCTGCGACCGACATCTCCCATTGAGCCGACTGAGAATCAACAACTTTCATTCCGGCAGCCGACATCGCGTCTTCAAATCCCAGTTTACGCTGCTGACCATTAAATGATGTTGTTACTCCTTCGAGAATGACGACCTCAGTTCCAGCCCCAAGCTGCGAGGCAAGATGTTCGCCAACAGCCCTGGCTCCTGCTCGATTGTCCGGACCAACAAATGGGATTGTAATGTTCTCGGACTTTAAGACGTCCGCGTCCAGTTTGTTGTCGATGTTGATGACGATGATCCCCTGTTCACGCGCTTTCTTGAGAACGGGTACCAACGCCTTTGAATCGGCGGGTGCGATGACAATCGCATCCGCTCCGAGACTGACCATTTGTTCGACCAGGGATACCTGCCCGCTGAGATCCGTTTCGTCGCGAATCCCGTTCACCAGCAACTCATATTTGTCAGCAGATTTTTCCTGATGCGCTTTCGCGCCTTCAGCCATAGTGACAAAGAACTCATTCGCAAGGGATTTCATCACCAGGGCGACAAGCGGCTTCTTTGTCGTTGCCAGTTTTCCATTCGATTCATTTTCCGTTGACTGCGATGACTCGCCGGCAACTGTCGTTGTTGCCGGAGTCTCTGATTGTTGGCAGCCGCAAAACAAGCTCATCATCAGACCAGCAGGTATGAATGCCAATCTGAAAAAGCCCAGGATGGAATCACGCAGGCAGGCGACGTTCAACTTCGGGACGGACACAAAAGGGTACCGCAGTATGAGTTGAGTCGTGTGGAGGTTGATCATGAGGACTCCGCCGTGATGGAAACGGATTGAAGAATGTCGTTTGTAGTGGTTTTCGGATAAAGAAGTCTGGTTCGGGTGAGTCGCTGAACCGTGGAGGATATCAAATCGTGGCCCCATGCGGGAGGATTGTAGTAGCAGGATTTCGCGAACCGCAGGGACTGGAACAAAGTGATACTCAGCACCTTGCACGAAGGCTGGAAACTCCTGACAATCTAATAGCCCACGGAATAAAACAGCCATGATGGCGTTTGGGTCTAGGGATTTGCGATGGGGCGGCATGCGGAAATGAGTGGAAGTGAATTCCCAACTTCGGGTCGCCGGAAAACTGACCTGGCAGTCAGAGTGAATCTGCTCGAGCGATCCATGCGCAACCCGATTCGATTCTCGGAAGTTGGTCGTGGCCTTACGGGAACATTGACGCCTCGGAACCCTTTCGCAATGCAGATCAATTGTCTGCCATCGAATCGGAACTCACTTCCTGACGGATCGCTGGTACAGAGCGACTTCCTCCAAATCGGGGAGCTCAATTCGTGTGCTGAAGCACTCGAAGCGAACTTCGATCCATGTTCTGCTGCGGGTTCCGATAAAGTCAAAGTCCGTCTGCAGCTGTTAACATCGATCCGCATGATGAAGGCCGATGGCGGAGAGATTTCTGCGAAGAATGCTCCGGGCAGCGTTCCTGAATCAAAGGTGCGGATTCCGGTGGCTCAGGTTCCCGACATCGTTATAGCGGGTCAGCGTTCAGAACCAAAGTCTTCACGGTGCCATGTACTTCTGCTTGATGATGATCCACTGGTACTTCGAAGTATTGGACTGCTGATCCAGTCGTTAGGGCATACGGTCGTGCAGGCAACGAATGGTGAAGAAGCGCTGGATGTTGCGATGCAGCATCGAGAGCAGCAGAAAGTGATTGACGTTGCAATTCTCGACCTCACCATCCGAGACGGTCGCGGGGGACTCGAAATTCTGGAAGAACTCAAACAGATTTTACCTCAAACCGCCTGCATTGCTTCAAGTGGTTACAGCGACAGTCCCGCCATGACGCAACATCGGGAACTTGGGTTTCACGGTATTCTGGCCAAGCCATTCACCAGAGCATCGCTCGAACAAGTCCTCAGGACCGTCTGTCTTCGATAAGCTGCAAATCACTCGCACAGCTCAATCAAGATGCTGCGGAATCCAATAAGGGTGCCACGGACCGTTTTGGTAAGATGGGGTGTTTTGTTGTTGGCGTGTAGGAGCTAAATAGAGGATCCCGGCGATTGTCTGATGCTCAAAACGCGGTTGTGGGGCGGCGGGCCGGTGATTGATCGAAGACAGAACGATGCGTTGTCGTTCAGCAGATTCAGGGCGGTCAGCAGCGACACGAGGAATGAACGTGCTTCACACCTGCGGCTAGCCGCTAAACCAAGCAGGTCGACGAGCGACTTTGCTGGACTGGTTCGCTCGGCATCAATTGCCATCACCCTCTGACTCAGAAATGCGGTGCCATTCTGAGACCGTCAATCGATCCAGTTCTGCCTCGTATTTGGCCTGAGCGGCTAAAGCAGAGAACCCTTCAGGCGACGACATAGCTTCGTTCAGATGTCCGACGAGTACGCACATGACGGCGTGAAGTGCTTCGTGGCGGCTCAGTCCTTCGGCGAGCAATCGAGTTATTGCACGTTCAGTAGACTTAAGTCCTTCCGCAATCTGGTTCTCAACAATCACGTGAAAAGCCGCGTGCACCCTGGTTTTTTCCAGCTTGATACGCTGCTTTCGATGATAGGCCACCACAAGGCCGATTCGTTCCTGCTCATCAAGCTCGAGCCATTGTTTTGGGTCGGGTTGCGTCGACGGATCGTAAACTTTCAAAATAAATCCCTCCTATTGCGATGGAAACTGTTTAAAACCAGTCAGCTGGTTCCACCGGAGTAGAACGTTCCATGGCCTTCCAGACTTCCAGTCAGCGTTACTGTTCCGCTGTGGTTGTGGAGTCTATTCGCCTGCCGCCTTCCTGATCCGTTGGATTTCGATACTATCAAGCGACCACGACGCCCCGGAGTTTTCTGACACTCTGTTTGCCTTCAACGGTGCTTTCATCATCAACCTTGGATTCAAACGGGAGGTCGCTAAGGACATTCCACATTTTGGCTGTGGGTGTATTGTCGGGATCACCGCGGATTCCTTCATAGACGACGGTGCCATTCGACTCGATTTCAACGGTCAGGAGTCGCTGCCCGGGCCGTGTACACGCCAATGAAGTCATCGACATGCAAAAGAAGACTGTGAACCCGATTCGCGAGTAGTGATTCATCATTGCTTCTATGCCTCGTGTGCCTTTTCGATCATCGACTACGTAACAGACAATGAAATGGCGACTTCATTTCGACGGTGCTTCAGGAGCGATGGTCGCTGTGAACTTAATGACACCGATACTCGGTCCCGGACCAATCAGAAAATCGACGAACGACCCTTCTTCGACTTTAACGTCGACTGAGAAGTCCTTTTCATCTTCATCTGCTTCTGCTGAAAGCACTTGTTTTCCGTCCACAACAATGAGTGCTCGACATCCGCCGTTCCAGTTCTTTCCCCATGGCATGACTTTGCCGACATGACCGCTGATGGTCACTGACGCCGTTACGTCACTTTTCCAGCGGCGTACCGCCCAATGCTCGGTCGCAGCATAATTGCCAAGCTTCTTTCCGCTGTTCGCATGGCCGCCTTCGGCCCACAGAGACGTGTAGTACTTTCCATCCTGCAGATACCAGATCTTGCCCGTTGTGAACTCAGTACGGGTGCTGATACCGGTAATCGAGTCGTCGCCAAAGTGCTTGAGAGGTCGGAAATCCATTGCCTGATTGTACTTCCTGTCGTCATCAGACGTGCGATCCCAGTATCCGTAGTACCAGCCGTGAAGCCCCTGCTCGCCGGAATATTCGCTCACCGAATCGGCGAGCGGCTTCGATGTTTCATCTGACGGAGATTGACTGAAGCAACCGTTTGCGAATATCGAGTGAAGTGCAATCGCAGCAAGAATAGTGCGATACAGTGAAATGCCACGATTCATGGTCTGTCCTGTTCTGCAGCCAGTGTCAACGATAGGCCTGGAGATTGTGTCCGATTCCAGAGTGCAAATAACGGTTGAGGTCTGATCATCACACATGGTTGCTGTTCGCCCACGCTTCAATCCAGTTTGCCAGTGATTCAGCGATACGGATTTCATCTTCGTATATTCGTCCGAGTCCATCCATCGTGTATTGAGCCTGGATTGTTTCGCTTTCGCCAAATGGGATGCGCATCTCTAATGGATCGTTTGAAACTTCACCGCAGAAACGAAGCATTCGCAGGGCTGCCTTCGCGCGTAAGATATTGAACCGTCCTTCCAGCCGGAATGGCAGGGAGTACCCGCCGAACTGAAGAAATGCTTCGATGATTGGATCGAATTGCGGTATTTTGGAATCCACGAACCGTTGGCGGATCGATTCAGTCGTCTCAGCAGTTGTTGTTCTGCCGATCTTTTCGAGCTTCTCGATAGTCGTTTTTGACAGGTTTTGCATTCTCGGTACCCAACGCTGCTCGTGTGTGTCGTCTGCCGAGGTTTACGATTCAGACCTGCTGTCGAACGAGTTGTTCAGCGAGCCGTCGTTCCTTGAGTGACTTCTGAATCTCACGGTGGCTCCGCAGTATGCCGCAGCCAGCTTGGTCGCAAAGGAGACGGTGAACAGAAGGCTAATGCTTAGAGAGAGTCCCACAATCAGGAGTATCGAAAGGTCAATCACCGCATAGGCAAACCAGACTACGATGACACCACGGTAATTCAGGACGCGACGCCACCATCCCGCCACCCACCAACCTGCAAGGAACATGATCGGAACTCCCGCGACTATACTACAGTACGGCCCGGCAACCTGGATATGATCCTGGTAGTACTTTGGGTCATGTCCCGGGGCGATGACATGTCCATAAAGGACCATGTACAGAATGCTGGCTGCAATGTTCGTGACCATCACCAACAAAGCAACGCCAATCAGTGCAAGGATGCGGCCAGGTGTCATGAGTGATTTTCTCCGTTGAATGAAGAACGAGGGAGATGTCAGCCTGCTACGTTTGTCATCTTTAGGTTTCGAATTGCATCCGGAGTGCTCGGTGCTGAGATCCATTTCGCGATGCTCTTTACTGACATCCAGTCGTTCAGACTAAGTACTCGAACGTTTGCCATTGATGATCCTTAAGGAAAGCAACTAAACGATTGGTCTCAGGGAAAGCCGTCCGTAAGCAATGAACGCCATGAGCAGGCCGAGTCCACAGACCATGATAATGGAGCCGAATTCCTTGTACTTCAGATGAACCCCCAAAAACACAAGGCTTTCTGTCGCAAGGATCGCAGCTGCTGCGGCTGTGAGCTTCGGATGCCATCGCAAGGCAGACGGGACGAGAAGGAAGACCGTGCAGGTAAGTTCAAGTATGCCGAGCGCCATCCACGCCTGCCGAGGCAATGCGCCGAATGACGGGACATCTCCACTGATCTCGTCAAACATGAACACTTTCATAGAGCCCGATGTTGCGTAAAGAATGGCAGCGACAATTTGCAAGGTCCACAATAGGGCGTTCATTGCATTTCTCACTGAAGGAACGAACAGCAGAACGATACAACAGGTCGCTTCTGAAACAACAAGAGCCGATCAGCCAGTTTCGGTTCACTCGCCAGCCAGTTATCACATGCCTGCCTCCCCCCTTGGGCATGCTTCAACCGTCTGGGCGGCCTACTCATGGCCGATATGATCAAGCGGCATACTACTTAGGGCCGTCAGTCTCGTCGACTCGAGTCCGGTGGATTCTGAGTGATCTGCGAGATACGTGCCGATCAATTGAAATCGAACTCTCTATTCGGATCGATGGAAAATGGCCCGAGGGGAAATTGTTGGCAGATTGGCAGCGTTACGAGACTCTTGTTGGTTGAGTTCAATGTAAAGATAACCCTGCTTTTGAGGGAAGGGGGCCTCAGGTACCACTCTTTCGATGGGGTTAATTTGATTCACCACCAATGACCAGTCAGGCGCTCGATGAACAACGACCAAAGCCACGAGATTCACTATGACGGTGACCCAAAAGTCTGTGAGAAACTTAGACTTCGAGACCTTGTGGCGAAACACGTGCTGGGCGATCAGTGCCCCCGGCCATCCGCCGACAACGCCAAGCAAGTGAAGCGTGCTTTCTGGTGTGCGCCGCCGACCGCCAATGGCGGCAGCTTTATCGATTTTATAGAGCACGAACGCCAAACTGCTCGCTACACCATAGAAGCAAAGTATGTATGGCAGCGGTGACGATTGCGCGTTCAAAAGAAGTACAGTAGCCAGCAAACATGGGATTGCCAACACTCGAGCAAATGTCAATCGCGACGATGTTCCAGCCAAAGATTGCACAATCGACTGACTCGGAATGGCGAATTGAACGGCCCTCGCTCGTGTTTTACCACTCGGTGCGAGTTCGACTTCAAAGGAAACACGAATGCCTGCTTCCGGGCGTCGCATTCCTGAAGGAAAGGCCCTGATATGGACAAAGATTTGCTCACCGCCCTGATCTGGTGTGATGAAGCCGAAGCCCCGATCATCATTCCACGTTGTCAGGGTGCCAGCATGTCGCATTGTGAAATGGCCAATCGTTCTCTTCAATCACGCTTTTGGTGAGAGAGATGTTCTGCTGTGAATTTGAAAACACCCACCACACGGATTATACCACACTCCAGTCTGTCCGGGGCCACAATTTCGCGGGATCATCACGAACTCCGTTCACTCGTCGACCACAATTCTGTTAACGCTGCCGGCGAATACCGTGCAGGTGAATGCTTGCGGACAATGTAGATCGTTGAGATCCTGGACGAATACCGAGGGCTGATCGAACTGCGGACAGTCTCCGCCGCCCGGTGCATAAAGAAGGCTGTTCGCCTGAATCAAGTGCCCCCACACGACTCTTCCATTTCGTCTCAAATGACTACGATTCAGGAACAGCGTCTCCAGCTCGTCATTGGGTCTCTGGTAGAGCCAATCCGGCCGAACGACACGCCAATACGTCAGTCGATCCCAGAGGGAAATCTTCCTGGGGCTCATTCCGAAATTGGTCGCACACTGAGACAGGCACTCCTGGAACACTGATGATCCTCCACTCCGGTGCGAATCCCTCAATTACGTGCTGATCCGGAGATAGCACCCGATTCTATTTCGGACCGAACATGTGTCCTACGGAGCGAAAGATATCGGTATAAAAGTTTCCGCCGATCTCCCGGACGAATTCGAATGGCAAATCTGGCGCTCCGAAGAATGGTCGGAGTGTCCATGCCAGTTGCGTCCCAACGAAAGCAAACAGGAGCAGCCACAACTTGAGAAACAGCCTGCCAGAATGTTTTGGGGAACTGCTGTTGTCAGCCAGTTGAATGTACATGCGGTTGAAAAACAGAACTCTCAATATGCCGGAGACCGCAAAGAATGCTACGTTCAGGAGTTTAAGGAACTGGTAATTCCGAGTCGTCAAGATGAAAAAGAACGAGACCGGAGCGAAGCCGACAAGTGCTACACCAATGATCGCTATTCCCGTCGCCAGCAAGACAAGTGTTTGCAGGATCGTTCGTCTCGATCCAAAGAATGAACTGAAGATGAACAGCGTCGGCATACAGATCGCCGTGGTGAGCAGGAACAGGGCAGGCAATTTAACGCAGGATGAGAGCGCCTGTAAGAAGCTGTGCTGACTTCCAATGATCGCCCCGTACACCGCGAAGGTCGCAGCAGCAATCAAATTCAGTTCGATACACTTTCGTTTCAGGTCGATGCTCTCTGCAATTTCGCTCAGGAAAGCCTCACGATTCTGGAGTATGGAGATCAGGGATTTCAAGTTTGTTGACTTTCTTTCAGTATCTGTCCCGTGGGTGACTCATCTGTTTGTCTGACTGCAATGCGGAGAAAGTACCTAGGGTGTTACCCTGAGTCGATATGAATTCGGCGGATCATCGACCACAATTTCGAATCGAACAAAGGATGTCATGTAAACAACCCAAACAAATTCCACATTCGAAGAACCACGATTCAATGCTGTTGCTGCAAAGTGAAATTGACAGCGGGTAACGCCCCATCAACTATCAGGATCGAGCCCATCTGTCAGGGGAACCAACGCCTGTCACTGCGCTCATTTGGATTTGACGCAATCAGGAGGTTCGCCAAAGAGACCACATCGTCAAGCGTCGCAAAGAATGTCTCGGGAAGCTGAAAAATGCCCCGGTATTGCATCTGCTCGTCCATGATCGATGAAATCAGTCAGCGAGGATCTTGACAGCTCGAGCGACCAGGTAGCACCTCCGGCTTGGATACTCTGCTCCTTCATATGGTTCTCTGCGAATTTCCTCAATGACCTTGAATCCCACCGTTTGGAGCGCTTCGATGACTCTTTCGGGAAGATGTGCGTGAAAGTCCAGGGAAACCGGGGACCCGAACAAATCATCCCGATGTACGATGTAATCGCCGGCATGAAATGAAACAAGTGCAAGGCCACCTTCTGCCAGGACTCGCCGGACTTCCCGAAAGACAGTCAGGAGCTCGAGCGAGTCAAAGTGCACGATGGAATAGAACAGAATGATTCCAGTAAAATCAGCGTCGCTCGCGTTGAGGTTCCGCATGTCTTCGATGCGAAAGTCGATCTCAGGATTCAGGTTGCGGGCTACGGCGACCATCTTTGCCGAGCAGTCGATCCCGACGACAGAGACGCCCTTTTGGTGCAGATACCCGGCAACATGTCCTGGCCCGCATCCAAGATCGGCGACGAGACCGCGACCACAAGTGTCTTCTGCAAACCGATTCAAGAGGTGCCGGTCGAGTGGCTTATTCTCGAGCTCACCGAATAAGTGTTCAGCGTATGCCGCTGCCGCTGAGTCATAGCTCTCGCGAATGTCCATGAGATCTCTCCCTTGTCTGAAATCGGCTGAGACCGGCCCACCTCAGGAAAACTCTCATCGTTGATCCTATGGAATGCCAATCAGTCAGCCAAAGAAACAGTCGCTTGATTTGTGCATCGTAGTGAGGCACAACATCAGTACGGATATGTCAACGGAAATCCTGAGCTTGTGGCTGTTGAGCTGCATGCCATTCTCGTTGAAGGTCTCATTTCCACCTGGTGCCACGGTTGGGAAGGACTGCGAGCTGCAACTCGTCGCAAAATACGACTTGTGATGCATTTGGTTGCTTACGGCGAATGACACGAATCTTATGTCCTCGTTCCCGAGCCTCCACTGCAATCAGCCGCCCCGCCTGCCTCCAGCCTTTTTCCGTGAAATAAAATCGGACTCTATGGTTGTCGAGTCTTGCTGGAGGATGAATTCCGAGTCGATCCATCATCCCGCTCAGGAGATGGCTGTTTACCAGACCACCCAGCCGTCCATGTCCAGTCGGCAGACCTTCGAAGCACTCATCCACGATGATTCGATAAATCATCACGATCTCCATCACATCGTTAGAGAAGAGAGTTACATGGGAGGCGAGGGATTCAGGAGGCGGAAGTAGTGACGCTGGATTTCCTTCATGCAACATTGCCCGTCGATGGCGAGTTCGCTGCATCTTGCTTCAGGGGTCTGGCTGAGACGATATAGTTCGCGAATCTGCAGAGGAGATCGACTGTCAGCATCAGCCATGATCTGGTCAAATGAGAATGGAAAACAGGCACACAGAGATGCGGCTGGATCGTGTGGGAAAACGGTTGTTTGAAGTTCTGAAATCAAAACCGTGACGCCAAGGTGGTTGAAATAGGCAGTGGTGCAGTTACCCGAGCCGCAGTACCAGGCCTCCTGCCTGAGCCGCATCCGGAATTCAGGGCGGACATGTCGGTCCAGCGTGGCGGCTCCCACCTGAGTTCCTACGCTGCCACACTGAGGACAGAAGACTCGCGTTTCCTGATCGGGTTCTCGTACAAACGCCTTGTTCATTTTGATCTATCGCAGCTTCTGGTCCGGGAGCTCTGTCTTGATGCCTTCGTCGAGGGGCATCCTGTCCGCATCGCCTGCGAGACCTTCTGCCCTCAACAGGGCAGCAAGCTGTGCCTCGAGGTCTCTTCGAACATCGAGATGTTGCGGGTCATCTGCCAGATTTACAACCTCCTCCGGGTCACGACTCAGATCATACAACTCCGCTCTGTGGCGGTCCGGTGACCCGTCGCCATGAGGATACCGAATGAACTTCCAGCGATCCGTTCGGATTCCTCGAACATTGGGAGTAAATGGAAACTGCTTTTCGTAGTTGTATTCGTAAAACCAGGCGGTTCTCCATCTAGTGTCTTCTGCCGACCGGGCACTTGTTTCTGTCAGCGGCTTCCATGATCTGCCCTGAACTCCCGGGATCGGTCGTGCGCCACATAGATCAAGGATCGAAGGCGCTGTGTCAATTGTCAGCACTTGCTGCTGTATGACTTTCTGACTTGCAATGCCGGGACCGCGAGCAATCAAAGGGATGCGAATGCTGGGTTCATGCATGGTCCGTTTATCCACCATTCCGTGTTCACCTTCCAGCAGTCCATTGTCGCCCATGAAGATGATCAGTGTATTGTCATACTGATTTGTTTCCTGAAGATACTGTGTCAGCCGCCCGATGCTGTCATCGACGCTGAGCACTGTTCCCCAGTAGGCCCGCACCATGTTTGTGAAATCTGAAACCGCTTCGGGGCGATCGTCAGGGAACTTCTTTCTCCACTCGAACAGCGGGCCGTAGATTCCATGCCACGTGTAGCGACGCTCTGAGATCCATTGTGGCTTGGATTCCAGCTGAAACGCGCTTTGGGGGTATGGAATCTCGACATCATCAAATGCATGGGAATACTTTTCTTCCGGGAAGTAGAACGAGTGAGGTGCCTTATGGCCGATGCAAAGCGCCCACGGCCGGTCGGGGCGTTGCTGTCCGAGCCATTCAATCGCCATATCGGTGACAACCGTGGTGTAGTAGCCGGGCCGTGTTTCGCGGAGTTTCCCGTTGATGTTCCATTCTGTGTCAAAGTAGCGTCCTTGGCCTTTGTGAGTGACGAACCAATCGAAGCCGGGGCGCGGCTGATCGTTGTCTTCTCCCATATGCCATTTGCCGAGATAGGCGGTTGAATATCCCTCATTCTGCAGTTGCTGAGGCCAGTGCGCTTTATCGCCAGGCAGTTCCGTGAAATTGTCGCGGACGCCGTGGCGGTGAGCATATAGCCCGGTCAGGATGCTGGCGCGACTTGGAGAGCACAGTGATGTTGTGCAGAACGCATTCCGGAAGCGTATCCCGGTTTGAGCCAGAGCATCGATATTCGGCGTCTGAACATGAGTTGAACCATAACAGCTCAGCGCCTGTGGGCGAAGATCGTCGCATATTACGAAGATCACATTTGGGCGGGATTGGGGCTCAATGGGACTTCCCTGAGTCTGCGAGATCGTATTCAGTGCAAACGTGACTACGAAGAGGGACAATGCGATCGTCCGCGTAATTGTAGAACGCACGATGCTGATCCTGACTAAATGGTGATGAAAGTTCCGAAGAGCGGCAGCATCGATGCTCAGAGTCGTGAGCGAATTGCGTCCAGCGCACGTTCTGCGGTGTGTTTCAGTGAGAAGTTTGGACCTTTTGCGATCTCCTCAAGAGGCGCAATGCTCTTTTCGGTTCCGGTCTTCTGCAGGACTTCCATCAGATCTCTGCGAATCTGGTCTTCTGACTGACTTTTCAGATTCTCCAGGAGTACTGTTTCCACGTCAGATCCGATGGAGATCAGTGCTTCTTTGGCGTCGTTGCGAACAAACGAATGCTTCAACCCCTGGATAATCACGGGGTATGCACGAGGCTCTCCGAACGATGCCAGAGTTTTTACCGCCTTTTGTTGGGCAGTAAAGAGCAGGCTGTCTGTGTTCTGAATAATGGCGACCAGATCGTCGAAATCGTCTTTAGATGCCCATCGAGCAATTGCTTCCGCAGCAGTCTTGCGAACAAAGCCATTGCTGTTCTGCAGATGATTACGTGCAACCTTCAGGACTTCGGGACGCTTCTCTTCAACAACCGCAATCTCAGACAGTTTCGTGAAAGGTGTTGCTGCACGTCCATCACCTTCAGCATTGCGGATTTCTGTGAGTAACTGGTCAACGAGCTCCGGAGACGGAACGGTGGCTTCCCGTTCTCTCTGCTGCTTCATTTCTTCTGCCAGTTGCCGAGCCGCTTCCTGTTCGCGTTTGAGCTCTTCAGGGTCTCTGAGAGTATAGGTGACGGTCAGTGGAAATCGGTCATGTTCCCCGTCTTCATTGACTTCGACCGTTGCCTGATATTCCAGACTCTGAGGCATGCCTCGCTTTGTATCAAAAACGACTGTACCCGTTCCACGAATCTTCAAATGAGGACGTTCAGGATTGACCGTCGTTGTAAACTCATAACTCTTTGTCAGCGAAATTCGACCGTTCAGTTCCTGAGCGGATTTGTAGGTTGTTCTTTCAGTGGCCGGGATCACATCGATTGTCTCTTCCTGTTGCCGAGCTCCACCGAACCCCGGAGGTCCGAAACCGGGCGGTCCGAAACCGGGAGGAAAACCTGGGCCAAAACCACCCCGCGGCCCGAATGGGGAGCGAGGAATTCCGGGACCAAAAGGACCATTGTCCTGTTCCTTCACTCGCCTCAGACTGGTTTCTTCTTCATGTTGCCAACTGGTTTCGGAGTGCGCATCCAGCCGTTCGAGGAAGAACAGGCCGGCGGGGCCGAGTACAAATGGAAGATGCACGTCTCCGGAATATTCAAACACTTCACCCAGTGAGTTCACTCGGATCGTGCCCTGATCCGTAGTATGACTGGGTAACGCCGGGAATGCTCCAAATCCAATCCTGCCGGGATTGACTCGACGCATCTCCGAGAAATTGGTGTGGTAATTGAGCGAAACCAGGCGTCCTCCACTCGACCCCCAGACTCTGATATAGGCCACCGATGGTGTGACTCGCCGAGCGATCTCCGGCCCTGTCAAAGCTCCTGACGGCTGAGCGTAAGGTGTCTGAATTTGTCTGTCTGCCATGAGTCTGGCAAGTTCATTGATGGGTGCTGCAAATCCAACCGCAGTGACTGAATTTCCTGCCAGCTTCGCACTTGCAATTCCGACAATCTGTCCAGCTTCGTTGACGAGTGGTCCACCACTATTTCCCGGATTGATGGCAGCATCTACCTGAATGCGACGTCCGTGATCCGGGTCCTGAACAATGCCGGCAACTGTTCCCGTGGTAATTTTGACGTCAGTTCCAAGAACATCCGACAACGGAAAGCCAATCGCTCGAACAGATTCTGCCAACTGAACCTGATCTGAATTCATCCACGGCGGAACTGTTAAACCGTCTGCCTCGATCCTTAAAAGTGCAACATCTGCCCGAGCGTCCAGCGAAACTACAGTGGCGGAGTATGTTTTCTCCCCAAGTACCACCTCAATCCGTTTCGCACCTTCCACCACGTGAGCACAAGTCGCCAGGTAACCATTTGGGGAAACGACAAACCCCGTTCCGGTTCCCTCTTCTTCATCCGGATTTGCAGCTTGAACGTCGCTTCCAACGGTGTAGGTACATGATCCTGTCACCTGAACACTGTCGTTACCTTCGCCCGCGTTGACTGAGAATTGGTAGGTATGAGTATCTCCCAGGTTCCATTGATACTTAATGCGACGTTCTGCTCCAGCAATGGCCGGGCCTATTGGCGTTTGAGGCTGAACGGGAACCGATGGCTGCGGAATCGCGGGTTGCGGAACAGCCTGTTGAGGAATTCCCGGCTGAGGGAACACCTGCTGAGGCGGCTCCGGAATCGGAATCGAAGGGTCGGGGATCACGGATCGTGGAATTGAAGGTTGTGGAATCACGGGTGGCTGAAAACCGCCTGAGTTCTGAGCGACCTCTGATGGTTCACGGAAACGCGTCGACCACAAATACCATACCCCTCCTCCGATGACGAGAAGCAGGGCAAATACTCCTGCTCCGACGAGAGCAAGAACCAGAAACAAAGTCGAGAACTTCTTCGGTGGCCGGCCGTCATTGTGTCGATCGCCGGAATCCGGAGAGGTGGACCGTCTCTGAGGGGCTTCAGATCTGGAAGAGGATCGTGACGGTCTGGATGGAGAAGTCGCTGCCATCCAGTCATCATCTGACAGTGTTCCATCAGGCCGTTGTGAGGATGCTGAGCGACCCGCAGAGGATGATGCAGGTCTGGGGGGCGCCTTCGGTTCAGGGGCTTTCGTTTCGGCAGGAGGCTTTGCCAGTGACGGTGCCCTTGGTGCGGTCTGGGCCTTTGGTGCCGCAGGTGTTTTTGAGTTCGGCGGAGCGGACGGTGGACCTGCTGATCCGGACACAGTGATGGGTTCATCACAGCGAGGGCACGTGATGTCGTAGGGATCTCGAGCGATTCGAACTTTGAGTCGAGAACGGCAACCTCGACATTCAATTATCTGATGTTCCACCATCACTCTCCCAGGGTATCAAGTTCAGAGACGACCTGATGCGATCAAACATCATGTTCGATTCACTGTATTCTGAGTTTCTGGCAGCGAAATTTCGAGTGAATTCATGTAGTACTCGTAAAAAAGGCCACCGGAAGCAATTTGCCGCCGGTGGCCTGAACTCGATTTCTGCGTGAATTGAATGTGCTGTTCAGAAGATTCCTGCGAACAGGTCGAGAATCGGAGAAGACTGAGCCCCTGGCTGTGTCCATAACCACATGGTTCGAACCAGTTCGATGCCGATCAATGCACAAACAATGGACAGCAAGGAGCCAAAGCCGATCATGATCTTAGTTCCCATTCCCCAGTCGACATCTGCATAAGCAGATCGACCTGCGGGTCGAACAGATCCACCACCTGTTCCTACAGGCTGATCGTCTTCGAAGTCATCATCTGAGAAGTCGTCTGCATCCATTGCATCGACATCATCTTCAAAGAGATCTTCTTCGAATTCGTCGTCTTCAAATTCGTCGACCACCTCATCTTCAAAGTCGTCTTCGACAACCGGCTTCTTTGCGAGATTTGGTTTGCCGCCGACTGGAGGTTTTGCTTTCGCGGCCGGGATTGCCTGTGTCTGATTCTTATCCGCGGCAGCATCGAAGTCATCATCGTCGAACTTCAGGACACTCGTACTGGTGTCGAGGTCATCGTCGTCATCGAGTCCCGCCAGTTCGAATTCACTGTCGGCTCCTGTCTGTTTCTTCGGAACTTCGAAAGCAGTTGTATGTGCGTTTGATTCGGACAGCAAAGCGGCCGCATCGGGGATTGCCTGCATTGGCATTGTGCGACCCATGTCGTCACCGGCATCGAGTGAAATTCCGCTGTCATCATCGATCGAGAGCGCAATACCGCTGTCTGCAGATTCAAACGAGATGCCACTGTCATCTGTGCCAAGCTTCGCACCGCTGTCGAAGCTCTCCAGCGAGATACCACTGTCATCGGCGCTTAGGCTGATGCCGCTGTCAATGTCAAGCGAAATACCGCTTTCGTCTGCACCAAGGCTCAGTGCACTCCCCGCGGGTGCAAGCGTAATTCCGCTATCTGGTTCATCGGCTCGAACTCGAGAGCCTGACGGGATCAGTTTCAGATCGCTGTCTTCAGGAAACAGCGAAATCTCTGTATCCTTCTTTGGAATTCCCTTCGATGCAGGTTCATCCACCAGTCGGATGTCACTGTCCGTTCGATCGAGTCCACCGCCGAGCTGGACATCGCTGTCACTGTCTCCCCCGAGAACATCATCAGCACCAGTGAGTTTGACGTCGCTGTCAGAATCGACATCCGGAATCAGAGCGATTCCGCTGTCGTCTCTTGATGCCGTGTCATCCATCAATCGAACGTCGCTGTCTGAGTCGGTCATTGCCAGATCGGACACATCACCTGCCAGCAATACGTCACTGTCGGAATCATCCAGTGCGGTTGTCTGCGCCAGATCGATGTCGGCGTCTGTACGAGCTCCAACCAGCTTCACGTCGCTGTCAGAGTCAGATGTTGTAGATGGGTCATCGTCGGCCCAGTCAGACAGATCGATGTCTTCATCGTCGGTCAGACTGGCGTCGAGCTTCGGACCGGAATCGCCTTTGAGACGAACGTCGCTGCCCGACTGACCGAGTTCCCCGCCGGATGTAATTTCATCATCGTCGTCAAAGTACAGACGCACATCGCTGTCGGATGCACTCATGTCGTCATCATCGTCATCCAGTACGGAAGCACTGGGGTCCGTGATGATCGGAATGTCGGGTGACGATCCCGCCTGCTGACTTCGAAGGTACTCTTCGATGTCCTGTTCACGAAATTTCCAGCTCCCAAGATCCGCAAATCCTCGGATTTCTTTCCGATCTCGAAGCTGCAACAACTCTTCCTGGGAAATCCCAAGCTTCTCTGCTGCTTCTTCGAGGCTTAAATAATTCTTCGCCATGTCTCAAGAAACCCCCGAGGAAAGAACCTCAATCCAAGGACCGTTCAAATTGCGCAGTTTGCCAGCGTTCTACGATTCTAAAACCAGTCATTGTCGATGCAAGTTCTTTGTTGCCAACAGCAAACGAACTCCAAAAGTCGTTGCCCGACCCTTGTATTCTGTCGATTTTCTGAGCTCTTTCCTCATCCGTGTTCTAATCCACAAGAATGCCCGCCAGATCTGACGGTTTCTGTGCTCCGTTGCCGGGATTGAGCTGTAACGCCTTTTCAGGAAACAGCTTGCGTCGATTGAGGTCGATTTCCCTGCGAAAAGTGCACAAGAACAGTGATCCGTATTCGTCGGATTCGACTCGCCAAACACAGGATCTGAAGGGAAACCCGAACTCGTCGCTCGTCCGGTCCCGGAAGCGTTTTGATTCGCTTCCCATCCGTTTCAGGCCATGTTTTGTGAAATCTCCCTACGATCGGTTCAGAGCAACCAATCCGGCGTGGTGAGCTTCTACTCCGGGAGCCCGAATTCGGACCGGAGTATTCTGAGAGCGGTTTCACATTCACTCACGGCAATCACAATGCTGAGCTTGATTTCACTCGTGTTGATCATCTGCACATTGATTTTTGTGTCGGCCAGGGCCCGAAAAACGCGGGCTCCCACGTCGGTATGGCTTCGCAGTCCAATTCCCACGACAGACAGTTTGCCGATATGGCGATCATGCGACAGGATTGCAGCAGAATGGGTTTCAAGCACCTCTCGAAGCAGCAGCATTGATCGATCTACATCGGCCGCCGGAACGGTGAACGAAATAGTGGCTTTTCCGTCGCGAGCAGCATTTTGAACAATCATATCCACCAGCACGCCGCCTTCCGCAACTGCCGTGAAGACGGATTCGGCGATTCCCGGGTCGTCCGGCAGATTGCTGATCGTAATCCGCGACTGGTCCGAATCTGCATAAATATCGCTGACGACAATACTTTCCATGCCCGACAACTGTGAAGCAATATCCTCGGCCAGTCCGTGATTGCCATGTTCGTTGCGGTGAGCTAATCCATTGGAGGCGCAGCCAATCACCGGGGCTGATTTGGTTTCCTTGTGCAGTTCAAACCCTTCATGAACGGCATTTACTGCGTCATTGCAGTGTGCTCTTTCAATCAGAACGGAAATCTTAATTTCGCTCGTCGTTACCACTCGAATATTGATTCTCTTCTCTGCCAGAACCTGAAACATTCGGGCCGCAACACCTGTATGAGTCAGCATACCATGGCCCACGACGGAGACCTTTGAGAGCCCGGTGGAATGCGTCACTTGCTGAGCCCCAAGCTTCTCG
Source organism: Planctomyces sp. (assembly GCA_016795105.1). Classification (GTDB taxonomy): domain Bacteria; phylum Planctomycetota; class Planctomycetia; order Planctomycetales; family Planctomycetaceae; genus F1-80-MAGs062. The sequence goes on along the minus strand of JAEUIH010000012.1, from coordinate 151,684 downwards.
ACTGCCGATCCGGCAACTGCCAGCGCGCCTTGAAGATCGTCTTCTGCAACGGTAAAGCTGACGTTTGCGAATCCTTCCCGCGCCACGTTCTGGACAACCATGTCGACCGGAATTCTCGCAAACGACAATGCCGAAAACAGGTGGCTCATGACACCCGGCTGATCAGGCAGCCCGATGAGAGAGACCAGTGCTTCGTTTCGGACAAAGGCGACACCCGTTACGATTGAAAGAGTCTCATCAGGCTCCGGCGCAATCAATGTGCCGGGGCCATCAGAAAATGACGGACGAACTCTCAGATGGACGCGATATTTCTTTGCAAATTCGATCGAGCGCGAATGCATGACGCCGGCACCAAGGCTGGCCATCTCCAGCATTTCGTCGTAACTGATGCGTTCGATCTTTCGGGCGGTTGGGACAACTCGAGGATCTGTGGTAAATACGCCTTCAACGTCTGTGTAGATTTCACACAGCTCAGCGTTCATTGCTGCTGCCAGTGCCGTTGCGGTTGTGTCACTTCCCCCTCGGCCAAGAGTCGTGATGTTGAAATCCGAGTCGACTCCCTGAAAGCCAGCGGCAATCACAATGTTCCCGGCGTCCAGCAGCTTCTTCATGCGTTCTGTGGAAATGCTGACAATTCGAGCTTTGGTATGTGTCGTGTCGGTCAACACGCCGATTTGAGCTCCAGTGAGACTGATAGCCTCTTCACCAAGCTCGTGAACAGCCATGGCCATCAGCGCCACAGACTCCTGTTCGCCGGTCGACAACAGCATATCCATTTCCCGAGGCCTTGGGCGACTCGTGATTTCGCCGGCAAGCTCGATCAATTCGTCCGTTTTATGGCCTCGAGCACTTACAACGACAACGACCTGATGCCCCTGTCGTTTCGCGCTGATTGCTCGAAGTGCTGCTTGTCTGAGTTTTTCTGCGTTTGCGACACTGGTGCCACCAAATTTTTGAACAATCACCGACACGTCGTTACTTCCATCCGGCGTGAGATACGCCAAAAAATGAGGTTCGGAATGCCTCCCGCCTGATCAGAAGGACACTCAGGAGAGGCAGACATTGATTTGATCGCCCCTTGTCTGCAAGTGATGTCCCCCAGAATTCCCGAACTTCGGCATCCTCCCGTCCCTGGAACGCGAAACTCGGCTGGCCGGAGTGCGTCCGAGAGCACTCATCACGGTCCGCCGTGATGTTGAAATCTTGCGTGATGAGTACCATAAGTAGGCATCATGATCCGACGCGATGGACTCTACCGGAATCTCTTTAGGCGGCCTGAACCTCTTCAGCGATCCACTCCGGAGGAAGATTGGTCAGCATGACTTGAAGGCGACGGCTACCGAGCCATGACGCAGCGACTGCCGGATCGGTGATCTCCTGAGCTTTTCCATTTCCGGCAGAGTTTGCAAACTGAAGTAGTTTTCGGGTCAGTTGAGGATAGTGTTTCAGCTGAGCAGAGAATTCAATGAGGTTAACGTCACGCGCTTCGAGTTTCTGGAGCAGAGCGTTGAGGTCATTCCTTGTGATTGGCACCGCGCGTTGTGGTCGGCCAGTGCTGTCATGTCGTCCATCAATTCTTTGCATAGCTTTGATTCCTGATGAAGCTCCTGTGGTTGATTGTCCGGTCAGGTTAGATAGTTCAGAAGATTGGGTGCGAGTACTCGTGCAATCGAGGCCATCGTGTATTCCTGAAGGTTTTGTATCTCCTGCAGACGAACAACAGCCTCGGATATGTCGGCTGCGATGGTTTCGTTGAGTTCGAGTTTCTCTGTGAGCTTCAGGTCTTCAGTGCGGGTCTTCAGACGATCGATTTGTTCGAGTGACACTGACTGCACGCCAATCACGTCAAGCACATGATTTCGATTGACTTCGATATCACCAAGTCTTCGGTCAATGGCAGCAGCCCGTTCTGATGCCGACAGGTTTCGCGAATTGAGAATATCGTTTTTCAGATTCACGATGGCGGCGAATGCGTCTGCTGTCCCAGGAAACTCAATCTGATCCTCGCCGGCATTTCGAATTTGAGTTGAATTGATGTTCAGGATTGTGCCATCGCGTGAATCTGTCACAACCTGATTTGCGCTGAAGTCAATTGCCGTTGAAGTTAAGCCGCCATCGATCGACATTGTGCCATTAGCGGTGATGGATACGGATCCGTTAAACCCAGCCACGATTGACGTCGTGTTGACGGATATTTGCTGCCCGGTTGGCCCGTTGATCACCAGGTCTGTATCGCTGCTGCTGAACGCCACAGCGGGGCCTCCGTCCAGTGAAATTGTTCCAAACGCCCCGGTACCGCTCGTATCAATGATTTGAAGTGAATGTGCTCCGGCAGGACCAACAATGCTGTCAATTTGACTCGCCGACGTACCGCTGTTGATCCCTGATGCTCCCGCGTAGATTGTCGAAGTATTGTTGACGAGCAGTGCCTGAACACCCTTTGCAGTGTCGGTTCCCTGACCAGGCTGTGCACCGGTGGTACCAACAATCCTGGTTGCACCACGTTCATTGGGCTGGAAGACCATGTCCCCCGGCAACAAAGCGTTCCTTTGAATATCGCCCGTCATGTGGAGTACTGTGGTTGCTGATGTCCCGTCATATTGATTCCTGCCTGTGGAGTTCAGGTTTGGAAATGGACGAGTGAGTGACGCAGTTCCGGCAAACAGATACCCACTCTCATCGGAGGAATTTGCCACGCTGACCATCTGGCTCAGAATTCCATCGAGTTCCGTAGCCAGCACGCTGATTTCGGAAGGATCAGTGGCCTGTTGAGCATTCAAAGCGACCGATCGAGCTCGCAGGAGGAGGTTTCCGGCTTCGCGCAGCTGAACATGGGCGGAGTTGATACGAGATTCAACGTGAACCAGAGAGATCTCCTGTGCTTCCAGTCGCGACACACGGTCTTTTTGCACGAGGCTTCGGCGAATGCCGGCCGGGTCATCTGACGGCTTTTCAATTCGTAGCCCACTACTCACCCGCTGCTGCACGCGATACATTTCCGATGTATGCTTCGCAAGTTGAGCGATGGTCGTGTTGGAGACCTGATGCTGAGTGACTCGAAACATGCTGTAATGACCTCAGCTGCTAAATGATTCTAAACAGTTCTTCAAGCGTCGCATCGACCGTTGTGATATATCTGGCAGCCGCCTGATATGCTCGTTCCACTTCCATCATCTTCAGCATCTCTTCATTGATGTCGACGCCTGAAATCGCGGCACGATCCGCCTCCAGACGCTGGCGGTATGATTCCAGTTGCACGCTGGTGCTTTCAGCTGTCTGCACTTCGAGTCCAAAGTCCGCTGTGACGTCAGCCATCTCTTCAACAAATGTCCGTCCACCAATGATGTCGAGGCGAAGGTCACGCAGGGACGCCATTTTCGCGACGTTGCCGGAATCTCCGGGTACCCCCGTTAGTGTCGTTGCCAGATTCTGCGGCTGCTGAAAGATGTCGGCTCGCACCTGCAGGCTCGCAACGTCCCGACCTTCGAACAGAGAGTTCAGTCCCAATGCGGACAACATTCCGGTTTCATCGGAGTTCGAAGTGACGAACAACGACACCTGATCTGTCGCCTGCACAGTACCGGCACCAAACTCCAGCGACACGCCGTCTTTCACAAGAAACGAAGTGCCAGCTTCATACCCGGCGCCAACATTCTTTGTTGCAATTACCTGCCCGGCAGCGTTTCGAATTGTTGCGGTGAGCCCACCCGTCAGGCCAATTGTTCCAGCTCCGGAAAATGAGATTGTCCACTCATCGTTGACGCCGCCCGCATATGTGCCCGAAAACAGCGGCTGACTCGTTCCTGACATCAGAGAAACGTCGGGGGTGTTGTCCGGGCGCCCTGCAAAGTCGAAGGCATGAAACGCTTCCGCCGCAAAGTTCAGCGTCCTGCGACTCATATCGACAGATGCAGTCAGTCCATCTAACGCATCAAATCGTGCGGCAATGTCTTCCAGTGAGTCTGTTGTCACGTCAATGTGCACACGTTCAGTACGTCGTCCGCCCGTTTGTGCATCAGTAATTGTTACATAGACGTCACCGGTTTCGATCGGAAAAACTGTCCCAGTCTGTGCGAGAGCAACCGAAGTGTCAGAAACCTGACGTTGCCCCAGCAGAACGTTGAACGGTCCCCGGTCTGTCATTCCCATGGCATGTTGCTGGTCCGTAGCACGAATCACCTGCATCGCCAGTTCGTTGACGCGATCAACCGCGGCGGGAACCAGTTCATTTCTCGCATCAAGCAGAGCCTTGAGTCGTCCGCCGGAGAGCGGGATCTCGTTTCGTAATGAGCCCTGTGAGAGGACCAGCCGGCCGTTGGAAAGTTCTGTCAGCTGGAATTCGACGGGACGCTGCCCAATTGCTGATGCCCCACCCCCTACGACGATAAATTCTCGACCCGTTTCGCTGGTGTCCTGCTCAACATCCACCCACTCAGCAAGCTCAGTCATCAACCGGTCCCGCCGATCGAGTATGTCGTTTGGTTCTTTGCCGAGTGCCCGAGCTTCGAAGATACCGCGATTCAGGTCGGCGATGTCTGTCAGAATTCTGTTGACTTCGTCGACACCGGCGTCCAGGTCACCTCGGAAGTCCTGATTCAGTGTTTGCAGAGACTGCTCCATGTTGTTGAACGACTGAGCCAGTTCTGCAGCGGATGTCAGGAATTCTCGTCGCACCGTCAGGTCCTGAGGTGCATTCGAGATCTTTTCAAGTCGGTTAAAGAACTCCGAAAGATTTGCATGGATCGAAGACTCGCCTGGAGTCATCAGCGATTCGATCTGTTTGGTTATGTGCAAATGCTGAGAACTGTAAGAACTCAGGGAGTTGTTTCGCAGGAGTGCCGTCTCAATCGCAGAATCCCGCATTCGCGAAATTCGATTGACGTCCACCCCCGTTCCGATATGGTTGGAGTCAGATGTCAGTGGTGGTCGATTGACCAGCTCTACTCTTTGGCGGTGGTAACCAGGCGTCGCTGCATTTGCAATATTATTACCGAGAGTCGACAGAGTCTGCTGGTGAGCTCGAAGCGCCGACAGTCCGATATCAAATGTCTTCATGACCTATGATCTCGAGTGAAATTGAATTAATGCTGTCTCGACTGCTCGCCGTCCATTGGCGTTGTATCGATCAGAAGTCACCTGTCCCATCCATTCACCAACCAGAACGGCATTGATACTGATGGTCTCTTTGATGATCCATCCCGTCAATTCACGCATAGCCTGAACCTGGTTGATCAATCGCACCAGTCGCACTCGAGCCGCCACCAGACTTGTCACAGCTTCCGGAGTTGCCAGTGAGATGAGTCGAGTGATCGTTACCTGATCGGCTGGAATCCCCACACGCCGGCCCAACGCCGTCAGAATCTGAATTCGCTGTGCACTCAGTTTCTCCGCGACCTCAAGTCCCATCTCGACACGGGCCTTAAGAATGCTTCGCTGCTGTGCGTCGTGACACTGAGCAGGCAGATCTTCCAGTACGCGACGAGTTGCCAGCAGAGAAGCTTCTTCGGAATCCACATGGGAAAGAAACGTATGAAGCTCGTTGACTCGAAGCGGTCTGATAGATGGCTGTGCTGGATTAACGGATGATTGATTCCGGGGATTCATCGTTTACTGTTCCTGTTGCAACCGCAGATCGATAGATATTCAAAGGCGCCTGAGATGCAGTTACACTTCCCGCAGAAGCCATCCTTCCGACGGATGCTGAGAATCCGCGATTCGCCGCCGGAACACTCTGAATCAGCTCTGCGACACCCAATCCCCCGAATTCAGCAACCTGTTTTCCCATCGCATCGTCAAATATGCCGCCCAATGTGTCGCTGCGATCTCCCGGGAATAGTCCTTCGTCCAGAGAAGACTGGCGCATCTGTTTCATCATCATCGACACGAACAACGCTTCAAGCTCTCGCCCAAGCCGTTCCGCCGATTCTGTTTGACTCGATTGCCCTTCAGCCTGCTGCTTCAGATTATCCAGTCTCACCGAAGTTGAATCCGTCGGTGCAACGGGGGTACTGATGTTCATGGGTGTTTCTCCCAGGGTGCTGGTGCAATAGGTTCAAAGACATGTGGAGCCGTGCTACCTGATTTCCACTTCGGCATGCAGGGCGCCCGATTCTTTCAACATCTGAAAGATTGAACTCAAATCTCGTGGGGTGACTCCCAGTGCATTGAGTGATGCGGCAAGATCGTGCACCGACTTGTTGGAATCAATCACATTAATCGTGCCTCCCTCTTCGACGACATCTGTCGAAGTTCTGGGAACCACAACAGTTTCACCCTCACTGAATGGAGCCGGTTGTGAAACTTCCGGTGATTCCACTGTCGAAATGATGATGTTCCCATGAGTGATCGCCACTTCAGACAGTCGCACGTCTTTGCCAATAATAATCGTGCCGGTTCGTTCGTTGATGATGACGTATGCATTCGTGTCCGGCTGCACCATCAGGTCCTGGCACATCGCAACGAACTCTGTTGGGTCGTCCGACATCTCACGAGGAATCCGCACTGCAACAGCGGCCGGGTCGATCACTCGCGCACAGCGTGGACAAAGCTCATTCATTGCTGTTGCGATGCGACGAGCGGTTTCCAGTTGAGGCCGATTGACAAGGAACTTCACCACACCGCTTTCGCAGATGTTGACCGGGATTTCTTCTTCAACAATCGCTCCTCGGGGGACACGCCCGGTCGTTGCAATATTCTTGGTGACAGTGGCCGCTTCGCCGCCGAATTCTCCACCGTTTGTTGAGATCGGACCGCTGGCGATTGCATACACCTCCCCATCAGCACCAGACAGTGTCGTTTCCAGAAGAAGGCCACCGTTCAGGCTGGTTGCGTCGTCCTGTGTTGCCACAATCACATCAAATCTCTGTCCGGCCTTCGCATACGGCGGTAACGTCAAAGTTACCATGACGACGGACATGTTCTTGGTCTTCTCCTGAGAGTTCCGAATGTTCTCTCGAAGCAGGGGATCGGCTCTCTGACCGAGCGCCTGATTCAATTGCATAGCGAATCGTTTCGTGATTTCACTGCTGCCTCCCGTGCCCGGGAGTCCGACGACCAGTCCGGTACCGGTGAGCACGTTTGGATGCTCTCCGGCCAGAGTCGTAATGTCCTTGACCCGAACCGACGGACTATCGGCTGCGGCAATGCTGAGTGAACTCAGCAGCAGCAGTGTTGCAACAATTGCTCGTCGAAGGCCATCCGATATCAGTTGAAGACAGTCCATTGTCCAGAACTCCGACAATTCGTTTGAATCAGCATCCGTTAGTTCAAGCGTGAATTGGTTTGTGGCACTGCTTTGTGCGACAGTCTAGAATGGCCAAACCTTGTTGACAGCTTTGCCCAGCCATCCCTGATGAACGAACTTCTTCGAAGCACCTTCACCTTCGTAGACTGTTTTAAAGTCTGCGACGTACCTCGAATTCACGCGATTATCAGGACCGAGGTCGATCGAACGCACGACGCCGGAGACAACGAGCGTTCGATGTTCACCGGCAATAGTGACATTTCGCTGCCCACAGAAGACGAGGTTTCCGTTGGGAAGAACGTCGGTTACGGTCACTGTCATCTGATCGATGAATTCCCGGGAGTCCCGATATGTTGCTTCACCGTCGAAACTGCGTTGCGATGACTTATTGGTGTCCATGGCTGCATTTGCAGCATGAGTTCCCAAACCGCCTCCGGAAGATGACTGAAAATCAAACGCAGCCGACGCTCCAGTGGTTTTTTCCATCGCGTTGTCTTCCTGGTTCTGGACCTGAGAAGCAACATCGATGTCAATTGTGATCAGGTCACCAACAGAACGTGCCTTGGAATCACGGAACAGATACCCTCGCTGAGGATCTCTGCGTTTCCATAATGAGTCCCCCTGCACAAATGACTGGCTTGCAGCGATACCAGTGATCAAAACCAGAAGTACCTGTTTCCAGGAAATTCGTTTCACAACAGTCCCCTTATACTCAGCCTGAATTCAGAATTCTGCTTCGACATATCCGGCCCTGACAACGCGACCGGTGAGTGTTTCCTTTGAAGCATTGTTGACAACTCGAATCACTTCCCCAACTCGGCCTGAATCCAGCGCCTGAGCATTGTTCAGCGTGACTTTGATCTTTCCACGAGTGGCAATGACTCGGACACGATCCCGCGACTTGATTGCGATCGGAGCATTGACAGAGGACGGCTGGTCGACCATTTGAGTCGTCATAATTTCGCCAGCCTTCACCGGCTGTCGAAGCACCATCCCGACATAAGCAGATAATTCGGCCTGATCCGCGTCGCGATCCAGAAAGCGGCGTTCGATCTGAATATCGGACTGTCGAATCGTGTGACCGCGCTTCAATGCAGAACGAGCGACGGCAATCTGATATCGCCGCTGTACGTCAAATCGAACCATCCTGCTGGCAACCATATCACGATCCTGCCAGAACGTAACGGTCAGCGTCATTTGCCCCGGACTGGTTCTTGCCGGTGGAGACACTTCTGCCCGCAGCCCATCAAGTTTTCGAATATTCCCAGGTAAACTGCCAATCAAAGGACTGGCCATGCGAACTCGAATATCATCCGCCGAAGCGTCAAACGCTGCCTCCACAGCAGCCTGAGCACTGGACTCCACATCTGCGTCGGTGAGTTCCAGCGGGGCCCGATAGTCGACAAGTACCTGCTCAGGTCCTGAGACATGAATCTGTTCGTAGTCGAATCCTGCAAGCGCCAATTCCACTCGGATCGTTTCTGCGTTGAGTTCCAGAGTGTCATCCGGGTCTGACAACTGTCCAACAACAGCCTTCGCAGCGTCTTCCTTCTCGGACTCGTTCGACCCGGAAACTCGTGCAATGTCTCCCAGTCGAACAGACGTTGATGTTACCGTAGATTCGGCACGAAGCCGAATCCGCAGTTCCCCCCGTGCCGTGCTGCACAGCATCAACAAACCTGCAATCAGAGCTGAAATCGTCTGTAGTGGTTTACTCATGACTACCTCACAATATCGACTGAGGTCGAAAGCATTTCATCGCCCGCTCGAATCGCTCGGGAATTGATTTCGTATGCTCGCTGAGCACTAATCAGAGCGATCAGTTCGTTCACGACTTCTACGTTCGAGCCCTCGAGTGACGCCTGTCGAAGAACTCCGAACCCCGGTTGTCCTCCAAGCCCCTGCACCGCAGCCCCGGAAGCCGCGGTTTGAGCAAACAGGTTACTGCCTTCACTCGACAATCCCGCGGGATTCAGAAATGTGAAGATCTGAATCTGCCCAAGATCCTCGGCCGTTTGATTGCTGCCCGACCGAATTCCCTGAACGAGTCCATCTGTGCTGATTGTAATTTTGGAAACATCAATTCCCTGGTTAACTGTGATCGGTGGATCCAGAAGGAACCCATCGGTATTCACAAGCTGACCGGCTCCATCGATGCGAAAGTTTCCAGCTCGCGAATATCGAAATTCCCCATTTGGAAGTCGAACCTGAAAGAAACCGTCTCCCTCAATCGCCACATCCAAAGGATTCCCCGTCTGTTCGACATTTCCCTGAACAAAATGCTTTGTGGTTGCCACGGCTCGAACGCCATTACCAATCTGCAGCCCGGTGGGAGACACCTGGCCGTTTGCAATCGCCGTCCCTGGTTGCCGGTATGTGGTGTAGACGAGGTCAGCAAAGTCCATACGACTTCTGCGGAATCCGGTTGTATTCACGTTGGCGAGATTATTCGCCGTGTTATCAATCATCAGTTCCTGTGCCTTCATTCCTGTGGCACTGGTATATAACGCCCGAAGCATCCCTGCCCCCTGTCTGGATTTTTCAGAACTCGTTCCGGAACGTCCGTTCGAGTCGTCAGTTGACGCCAATTCGTTTTTGCATCGTGTCCATAATCATGGACATAGATTTCTGAGCAGCCTCAAACTGCTTCGAACTGGAAATGATGCCGACCAGCTCATTAATTGTCACAACATTTGACTGTTCCAGATGACCCTGCCATACGGTTGCTGTTGAAGCAATTGACTGCGTGTTCGGAGGAGCTGCATACAGAGTCGATCCCATCGGCTCAAGTACACTTCTGTCTGTGAAGTCTTCGATCCGCAGCTGGCCAATCTCTGTCCGTCCTACAAAGACTTGCCCATCCTGACTAATACTGATCGCCTCTGCATTTGCATTGTCAGGGATTGTGATGGGCCCTCCGACGCCCTGCACGATCAACTGGTCGATTGTAACCAGTTGACGGTCGTTGTTCAGATAAAAGGAGCCGTTCCTCGTATAGAGTTCCCCGCCGTTCGGCCCCTCAACCACAAAGAATCCGCTGCCGTTCAGTGCTGCGTCAAGTGGACGCATTGTCTGTCGAAGATGACCCTGTGCAAAATCATGAGCAGATTCGTACTGCAGAACATCAAATTTCGGGTGCTCGATTGAATCCTTATGTTGAACTCCGGAACCCTTCAACGCACTTGTCATCTCCGCGTCAAATGTCGACTGACGTACAAACCGACGCTTGAACCCCTGCATCTGCACATTTGCAAGGTTTTCTGATGCGAGTTCATGCTGACGCTCGGCGGACTCCATCGCTCGCGCTGCGGTGTATAACCCGTTGATCATATTCCCCCCCGGTTTTTTCCATGGCGTCGCCCCAACGCCGCACTCATCCCGTCAAGCAAGTCTCGCGCCGATTGCGAACTGGAGATTCGGATTTTTCCGAAAGCATGAGTTTTGCCGACTTTTGTGACTTTGCCGGTTGTAAGGGGCTCGATCCAGTCGCATTCCCGAACGCTCGAATGCGCGGAAAAATTTTCCACTGCAGGAAAAACTTTCCACCGGAAGCACCGGCTCAGACATCCGCCGATTCCCTCCGACTGCCTCCAGCACGCAGCCAGCGTGATAGGTAACCACGAAAGACACGAACCACACGAAAGAATCGCAGGGGCCATGAGATCGGCATATGGCAGAAGGATGGCGGCAGGAGAATGGACGAGTCCGGCATTCTTCTGCCCTCATTCTCTTGCCATACGAGAACTCTCAGAGGCTGTATTCGCGGTTTTCAATTCGAATCGAAGGCGGGGTTGGCGTTTTGACCACGGAAGACGCGGAAGGGGCGGAGCGGAGGACTCGTCATCACGGCGGAGCGTGACGAGTACTTTCTTGTGTCTTTCGTGGTTACCAATCACGCTGGCTACACGCTGTATGAAGTCGGAATCAACGAACTGCAATCCTCGCTGCGCAAAACGCCAGCACCAAACAACTTACGCAACTCGCCGTTCAAAATCTTTGCGGCTCGAAAAGAATTCAACTGTTTGTAGTAAGAAAGAGGCACAATCGAGCACTTCTGCGATTCTTCCGTCTCTTCCGCGTCTTCCGTGGTCAAAACTCTAATCCTGCCTGCGACGATGCGTGATCATTTCGCAGAGAGTTGCTGGATTTCTTCGAGAGTCAGGATGCGATCGAAGACTGCGATTTCGTCGAGTCGACCTTCCCAGTTGGAATCGTTGTCGCTTCGACCACCGAAGAACCACTGTCTGGGGAGCACAATGTCATGTTTCATGGGCAGCCTGACTTCTGGTTCACTGCCACCATTCAGATAGACGCGGACTTCGCTCTTTTCGTGAACGAATGCAACGTGAGTCCATTCCCAGCGTGGAACAGTGGTTTTTCCAACCGCAAAATCTGTGGAAGCGCTGCCGGCGCCGGTCTGCACCAGTAATCTGCCAGGTTCATGTGCTGTGCCGGAAACTCCCAGATGGATCGATTGTCTCTGAAGTCCGTGGTCCGTTCCTCGCGACAGCATCCAGCCTGAGATTGGTCGACCATCCGCCGGCATTCCGTTCCAGATCCACATTGACACACTGTACTCGTGTTGCATGGAAGGGAGCAGGGCTCGCATTCTGCCACCAGCGAAGTGCGGCGCACGATTCTTGTGACCTACAGGAGAGAATTTCGAAGATTGAGCCCCTTCAAGGAAGAATAAAACTCCCGGCTCATAGATTCCATGATGACTATTGGCGGCTGAGTCAGTTGCATGAGGCGGACCAAATTCGTGCATGCGATACCATGCGACTGGTTTAAGTGAAGTCAGGGTTTCCACGGCAGGCCCGGGCACAGGCTTGTATTCTTTGCGAGAAGACCCCGACACCTGTTCCAGCAATCCAAGGGCAGCCTCGGCAATTTTGCCTTCAGCCTGTACTTCCAGTCCGGCAGATCGTGCAGCCCATGTGTTGTATCCTCCAAGCGGATGATGTTCGGCCGGAGGAATGTAACCGTCGCCGCCATTTGCCAGTTCAATCACCATTGTGTGGTTCAATGGGCTTTGGTGTTTCAGTTTGAGGCCGGTCAACGCATATGTTTCACAGGGAGTTGTGGCAATCGCCATTCCACCAATGCGAATCGCCTGAATCACGACCTCCGTCGACTGCATTTCATGAAGAAAGACCTGTTCGCGAGCATACACTTCTTCAGTCGACTGAGGAAGACGACCTTCGAGGGACTCAACGATGCGTTGTGACCATTCCAGCAGTTGCTTGTCCGGGACTCTGTATTTCAGGGGTAAACGAGTTTCGAGCATTGCCAGTGTGGATTCGTCTTCGTACTGAGCATTCCTGACAGCGTGTTCGGCAATGCTGAGAAGGCCTTCGGTATAATCCTGAATGGCAGGGTTGGGCCATTCTGTTTTCGTGTAATCCCGTCGCCAGATGTCGCCACTGCATCCATGGGACATGATCGCCACGAATGACGATTTCCCATCTGAAGCTTGCCGTCCAAATCGGTCTTCCAGTCCTTTGCAGAACATTCCAAAGTAGTCAGCATTGAGACCATCAACACCTGAAAAGTAGTGCATTGAAAAATTCGCAAGCATCGCGATGGGGCGACCGTCAGCGGCTTTCAGACAGAACACAGACAGTTCCGGATCTTCCGGCCCTGCCTCACCTGTAACGTTTTCATGATTCGCCCCGGCATGCATGTTTGCTCGTACCGTCTGGTTGCCAAACGGGTCTTCAATCATTCGATCCGGCCGAATCACCCACTGCCGAAGTGCCGTAAAGTCGCCAGCATCTGCTGTCGCCCATCCAGCTCGTGCAGGCTCAAGACGGGACTCAGCCGCAGCAATTGCCTCTGCCAGTTTGTCACGCAGGTACGGGGCGTAAGTTGTGTCCACATCGGTACCCAGACATCCCATCGAAGCGGGAGCTGTATGGGTATGTGTTGCCGAAATCAGCATGCGGTCCGGGCGAATGGACGTTCTTCCTGCTGCCAGATGCTTTGCATCATCCAACAGGGATTTTGACATCATGCAACTGTCCACCACAACGATTGCCACCCGCTCCATTCCGTCATCCAGAACAAGGGCTCTGGCGTACAGTCGAGTCCCTATGGAGTCCAGCGAGCGACTGGTCATTCCACCATTGACAAGTACGGGCAGTTGTATGGGTGTCACATCAACTGCAACAGCCCCGGCTCTCAGTTCCGCGACAACTGGTGTCACAACGTTGAAAGCAGTCAAGCCGGAAATCATCTGGACCGCCAACATCAAGCCAGCAAAACGTCTCATCCGACGCTCCAATTCAGGCACCATGCGGAAATACGTTCGAACCCACAACCAGCCACCGGCAGGATACCCAATTCCCAATGATACTCAACCAATACTCGTTGGGCAGGCGTCATTGATGTTGCTGAACGGCACCGATCACATATTGAGCTGTTTTCAGGAAACTGCTACCGTTCGATGCGATCACAGTGAAATGATCTTACAAAAGTTGTCGCCGAGTAGACGTACACCGAGATCCGCATGGCCCGAGGGCGCTACGCTCAGGAGCTTGTCGAAAAATGCCCGGCCACGTCGCCCGTTCCACAATTCTTGTGGTCATGATGACTCTGCTTCCCGGCTGCAGCTTGTTCATCACGGCGGCGGGAATCGCACCTGGTGTACCGAGTTCCCGTGAAATGGTTCACAAGCAATTCGGTCCCCCGCAGCAAACTTCAACTGTAAATCTGATCAACAAGACCACTGGAGAAACTCGGGACTTTGAAGTCGAGCACTATCGGGTGCATTCCAAGTTCGCTCCGAAATACGGTACTGGCTACTATCACCCGATCATGCTTTTCGCTGAGCCGGTAACCGCTTCTGTTGCACTCTTTGACGCACTACAGGAGGTTGCTGCGGGGCATGTTCTGGAATTCGTCTATGACGATAAGGGCAAGACAATCGGATACTGTTATCCATTTGCGTTTATGGGCCGCCCCTCCACCAGTGAGGATCGTAGTTATATTGGCGACTGGAAGGACCCATCTCAGTCAAACATATCTTTAGGCATCCCTGGTCAAGAGTTACGTGACGACTGAATCCCGCCTGATCCACATCGGACCAGCCCACCGTCGTGGATCGCTCAGCGATCCAGGGCACGCGCTAAGGAATCCCGAACACAGGTTTCAGGATCCAGATTGCTCCGAGGGTGAGGATTGGAATGCCAATAAGGTTGAGGATCAGGCCGTAAGCCGCCATATGTGTTGGAGGAACTCGACCAGTGCTGAATACGATTGCATTGGGAGGAGTGCCAATGGGAAGCATGAATGCGCAACTGGCGGCCAGAGTGACCGGGACGAACAGGAGTCGCGGGTCAATGCCAAGCGGTGCTGCCATTGTCAGAATAGTGGGCATCACCGTATTGACTGTAGCAACGTTGCTGGTGAACTCTGTCAGAAATGTCATCATCAGACACAGTGCAGCGATGACAACCCAGACAGGCTGCCCTGCGAGTGGCTGCTGGAGTGTTGTGCCGAGCCACTGCGAGAGTTTGGTCGCTTCGAACGCATCGGCAAGAGCAAAGCCTCCTCCAAATAACAGGATCATATCCCAGGGCAGGCGGGACGCAGTATTCCACGTCATGAGTGGTACCGACCGTCCTTGTGGATCGGAGTGCCCGGAAGGAATAAAGAACAGCAGAATGGCAATACTCATCGCAATCGTGGAATCAGATACAACATCACCGGAAGAGAGTTTTGCTTCACTGGAGTTATACCATGGAGACACAGCGTTGAACGCGCGAGTGAACTCGGGGAGCCAGCCTGGGATCGTGATTGAATCGGTGACTTGAATGGGAAGTCGAAACACCCAGAGAAGCCCTGTCAGCAGGAAGATGATCAGCATCCTGATTTCTGCGGAATCAGGTCGTCCAAGTTCGCTCAGCTTTCCGCGGAGGATTCCTCGCACGGCTATGTCTCCGTGAGAAGCGCCCGGCAATCGAAATGCGAGAACGATCCACGTGAGCAGGAGATAGATTAAACCAATTGGAAAGCAGGCCATCATCCACTGCGACATTGAGATGTCGCGGTCGGCCTCGAACATATCTCTGTAGATTCCCATTGCCGAGCTGTTTGTCGGGCTGCCGACCTGAGTCATCATGCCACCGATGCTTGCTCCGTACGCGATCGAGAGCAGCAGAGGCACAGCGATTCGCTCTGTCGGGAACAGAGGTGATCCTGCATCACGTTTTCGGCTCTGATCTCGATTGAGGTCGTCCAGCGTCTTCAGCATTGCGGTTGCGATTGGCAGCATCAGGAGTGTGCAGGCAGTGTTGCTGATCCACATAGAAAGGATTGCGGTGGACAGCAGGAAACCAAAAATTAAACGCCTCGGACTGACGCCCGCAACAGCGACAAGGTTCAGTGCCAGTCTGCGGTGGAGTTGCCAGCGTTCGATACCCAGCGCGATAATCATTCCGCCAAGATACAGGAACAGTGTGTCACTGACGTAGGATTTGCTGACCGCTTTTGGTTCCATGATTCCGAACAATGGGAAAGCTGCCAGCGGAATCAGGCTGGTGGCGGCGAGGGGAACGACCTGCGTTGCCCAAAGTGCCGCCATCAGGAATGTGACCCCGATCAGTCGGTGAGCTTCGACGGAGAGCCCTGCCGGAGTTGGCAGATTCAGGATCAGTACAGTTGCTGCGACGATAGAGAAGATCGCAATTTGAAATCGACGGCCTGAAACGGCGACGGGAGAATCTGCATCGTCGGTCATGTTCAGACTCGATGTTGGTGAAAAGTCCGACGGGACAGCATCCTGCCCGAACATAAAGGATACGGTGGGAGGAAATTATAGAAAACGGTTGATTCTCCGTCATCCTGAACTGTCAAACGGGCTTCCACGCCGAATTTGGATTCCCGAAAACCGCAGCGTGGTGCTGATTCGAAGGGGAAGGGGTTGGCGCTCCGCTGGGTGAACGCTAACTTTCGTGAAGATCGCAGTATCCCGCTCTGGTTATGGTGATCAGAGCAGACCTGTCGATGTTTCCCTCTATTTCAGAGAAAAACAGTTGTTGCCATGATCAAGATCGGAATCAACGGTTTCGGCCGAATTGGACGGATGGTTTTCCGTGCGGCTATCAAGAATTTTTCAAGCGATATTCAGATTGTTGGGATCAATGACCTTCTTGATCCCGAGTACCTGGCGTACATGCTGAAGTATGACTCTGTCCACGGTCGCTTTCAGGGCGAAGTTTCGACGGAAGGTTCAAACCTGATCGTTAACGGAAAGAAGATTCGTCTGACGGCCGTTAAAGATCCTTCAACCCTCGCGTGGGGTGACGTTGGCGCAGATATTGTTGTCGAATCAACGGGCTTGTTTCTGGATCATGCCACGGCAGAAGCTCACCTCAAGGCCGGTGCAAAGAAGGTGATTATGTCAGCACCTTCCAAAGACGAGACACCGATGTTCGTTTATGGCGTCAATCACGCTTCCTATGCCGGACAGGCAATTATTTCCAATGCGAGCTGTACAACGAACTGTCTTGCTCCTTTGGCAAAGATCATCAATGACAGTTTTGGCATCAAACGTGGTCTGATGACCACTGTGCATGCTGCAACAGCAACTCAGAAGACTGTTGACGGTCCAAGCACCAAAGACTGGCGCGGTGGTCGAGGGATTCTGGAGAACATCATTCCGTCTTCGACTGGTGCTGCGAAGGCCGTCGGAAAGGTCATTCCGGAACTCAATAAGAAGCTCACCGGCATGGCATTCCGCGTTCCGACCTCCGACGTCTCCGTTGTCGACCTCACCGTAGAACTGAACAAAGCCGCCAGCTACGAAGAAATCTGTGCTGCTGTGAAAGCCGCATCTGAAGGCGCACTCAAAGGTGTTGTTGCCTACACAACTGACAAAGTGGTTTCGACAGATTTCGTCGGCGAAACTCACACCTGCGTCTTCGACGCCGAAGCCGGTATCGCACTCGACAGTACCTTTGTTAAGCTCGTTGCCTGGTACGACAACGAGTGGGGCTATTCAAACAAGGTTCTGGAAATGGCTCGCGTCATTGCCGCGAAATAGTTCATTCAGATCCGAATCGATCTGAGATCAATACTTAGCCTGTCGAAGTCTCATCTTCGACAGGTTTTTTTGTAGCAGGCATTCTCCGAATGCCGTCCGCTCCGCCTCTGCTGCGTGGACAGGACGACGCAGAACTAGTTCACCGGGAACATTTCCATGAACCTCGCGTTGCTTCTCAGGTCCTGAAACTCCGGAAGCCGCAGATGAAGGAGTGGATCGGCGTCGGGACTATTTTGGATCCCTTTGAGAACCTCGATGCATCGATTCTCGGCGTTCAGCAGTTGTTCAGCACTTGCTGTCCCTGATTTCAGGAGCTGGCTGTATCGTAATGCGTAGATTGCGATCAGATGATTTACCAGTGTACTTCGAACGGTTGGATGAGTGGCTGAGTCCAGATCAGCGATGAGTGCCTGCTCTTCTCGTGCGAATATGTCCGGGTCACCGCTACTGAGTGATCGCCACGTTTCCATGGAACGCTTTACCGCGGTGACATGAACAGGATCTGCCTGATGTTCAATGCCACAGGCGCCTGCCATCAGTTCGGCGTACAAGGAGACATGTGCATGGACATCGCGAGTATTATATTGTTCGAGTATAGGCTCGAGTTCCAGAACTGCCTCGCGATACTCTTTAACAGCGTCCAGTGTCTGGTTCTTTCGAAGCAATACACCGGCGAGTGTGAATAGACCTTTCGCACTCGAGAATCTTTGAACGGAGTATGCCGGGCCACCGAGCTCCATGCCTGTTCGAATTTCCTGAATGTGCTGACGAACGTGATATTCGCATTCGTCCAGTTGATTCAATGCGAGGCAGGAGTCTGCCTTTGCTTCATGCATTGTCGCCAGACGCAGATGAAACCCAGGGCGATTTGGTTCCACGTCTGCCAGTTTTGTGAAGATTTTGATGCAGGTGTCGAGGCTCTGGTTTGCTTGTTCGTACTCGCCTGCTGCGAATTTTACGATTCCCTCTGCCTTAAGTAGAACGCTGTATCGTCTGAGAACCTGAGTGTCTTCAGTGGACTCCGGATCGAGCTGCGGCAGCAGTGCCTGACATTGGCGAACATAATCGCCTGCCAGTTGATATTGCCCGAGCATCACGCAGTCCTGAATCAGAAGTTGATCGAGATCGATGAGCTGATCACGAATCTCGGTTCTGGCCGGATTCTCTGCCCACAATATTGCGCAGGCCCGTTGAGCCTCCTGACGGATTGATAATGCAGTTCCGGCATCCTTAAGTACAGAAGCGGCTGTTGACAAATGGCCCTTAGCCTGAATCATGATGCTGCGAGCTTCAACATCTTTTGGATCGATCACAAGCAGCTTTTCGGTGACGGCCAGTGTCCGGTTTGCCCATTCTTCGACGGCCGGATGATTGGCGGACCGAACAAAGAACAAGGCAAAGTTTGCATAGTTCTGAGCTTGAATTCGAAGGCCTTCGTTGCTCGTTAGAGTATCAGCAACGTCAATTGATTGCCGATGATACTTCTCTGCTTCTTCCATTCTTCCCTGCTGACTCAGGATGTACCCATATCGAGTCAGAGCAGTTGCCATTGTGATTCGGGTGTCTTCACGATCTCCCGCCACATCCATGATCTTTGTCAGACCAGTGATTGCCGACTGAAGTACTTCGGCTCTGGCTTCAACACTGGCCTGCCGCTTCTGAAGGTCATCATGAACGCGGTAAACGAGGTCGTTCATTGCATTCAGGGCTACATCGCGCTGAGTTTCTGCGACCTGCAGACTTGATTGAGTAATCTCGAGAGCCGTCGAGACTCGCTGTTCAGAATAGACAGCCACTGCGGCCACCGCGATCAGTAAGGCTGCGACCACAGACACGACTGCGGTCGTCAGCGGATTTCGACTTACCCATTTAAACAGTCGGGCGATTCGTCCCAGCGGTCGAGCGATAATTGGCTCGCCGTTGCGGAACCTTCGAAGTTCTTCAAAGACATCTTCGGCAGACGAGTATCTTCGTGAAGCGTTCTTTTCGAGGCAACGCTCGCAGATCGTTTCAAGGTCCCGAGGAAGACCCGGATTCAGTTGCCGCAGTGGCAATACGTCGCCGGTGAGCACCTGGTGGAGTATTTCCCATGGAGTGGCCGCCTGAAACGGAGGTTTGCCACTCAGCATCTCGTACAGAACTGCACCAATCGCATACACATCTGCCCTGGTATCCACGCGTTCTCCACGGGCCTGTTCAGGCGGCATGTACGCTGGCGTCCCGACCACGTCGCCGGTGATGTGGAGCGACTGCGTGGTGTCCAGTTTTCGGGCGAGTCCAAAGTCGCAGACTCGCGGCCTGCCGGTTAAATCCAGCAGAATGTTCCCCGGCTTGAGGTCGCGATGGATGATGTTCTGTAGATGAGCATAGTGAATTGCCTGAGCAACGCTCATCGTCAGTTCAACCGCTTCTGTGACCGGCATCGGGCCCGACTGCAGCCGTTCGGCAAGTGAACCTCCGCTGATAAACTCCATGACGAGGAATGGAACACCTGCGGCGGATCCGACCTGGAAGATTGGTACAATGTTTGGATGAATCAAAGCCGCAGATGCTTCTGCTTCTCTCCAGAACTGATTCGAACGACTATCGTCGGACGACCAGGCCTGATTGAACAGCTTGATCGCCACGATTCTTCTGAGTTGGAGATCATAGGCGCGATACGCTGTTCCGTTTCCACCTCGTCCGGCAGCGTTCAGAATCTGGAAGCCGGAAATCTCGGGAAAACGACTAACCTCGGTTTCAATTGCGGGACGCTGATATGGCTTAGGAACTGACGTATCGGGGTTTTCCGCAACCGTGATTCCGTGGTCCGCAGTTGGAACCTCAACTGGCGAATCAACAACCGCAAGACGCTGAGAATCCGCAGTGCCTTGATTTGGCAGACCCTGTAGACTTCGATGCAGTTGAAACTGTCGACGGATCTTTTCGGCCATGAGAGGAAATCGATCGAGGTATTCACTCTCCGAAGGTTGTTCGCCGGCATCTTCGCGCAGGAGTACTTCACTGTAAATCAGATCAAGCAGGTCATCCGGATGATCTTTCAGCCATGGGGCCTGCTGAGTCATCTCCTCGAGAGTCATCCGATGCCCGGATAGCCACTCCTTTTGTTGAGCGGCCAGAAGCAGGTCTAAGTCACGGCACCTGGACGCACGATCATCCCCATCCCGTTTCTGCGTGTTCGCCATTATAAGACTTACCAGACAAAAATTGACCAGACACAGGTTGAAAGGGGAAGCATAGGTTCAGGATGGTTCCACCACATTCAGCTGCTGGCGGACTCGCTCAAGTGAACGTTCCAGCAGCTTGCGAAGCTTCTCTGCAGATTCATTCATTTCCGTTGCAATTTCGTCCCAGGACTTACCGGCACCACGAAGGTCGGCTACTGCGAGTTCCTGAGGAGTCATTCGTGACCGGACTTCCAGCAGCAGTTCACGTGCAGCTGCGGCAGTTCGGGGGCCCGGGCTGTCCGCAACCAGGTGTTCAGGATCCACAGACTCGCTGATTTCCACACTTGCTCTCTTCGCTGTTGTCTGCCGACGATGCTCGTCAATGATTCGGTTTCGTGTCATTGTTGTGAGAAGCAGAAGCAGCTGAGCGGGACTCTCCAGTTCGAAAGAACCATCTGTGGCGCTCTTAAAGAATCGACCAAACACCGATTGGCAGATATCTATGGAGTCGACAATTCTTCGCAATTTAGGATCTGTGAGTCGCAATCGAGCGGCCCTTCGAATCTCCGGTTCATATTCCCTGACCAGCGTCTGAGCAGCTTGCTCATCTCCTTTTCGAGCTCGGGATATAAGGTCTGAGAACTGAGCATCAGTGAGCATAATCTGATCCGAGTCATTCTGGTCGATGCTGGTGTCAGTTTTGCTGTTTTCGCAAAATCTCCCCAGCCAAATTCTCCCTTCTCTAGATGGAAACAGAAAGCTGCATTGCGGGCAAGGATGAATCTAAAGGCAAGCTGAATTTTATAATCTTCGCTGCATGTTCAGCCGTTCGTACCCCGCTCACCGGTGCTAAAAGCGGGATTTGAACGCTGAACAGCGCTCACCACAAACACTGATACTCAAATCGGTCAGGCTCCGTGAATCGCCAATTGGCCCATGATGGCGTCAATCAATGACTCGTCGGTCAGGATCTCCGCGTTCGCGTCGAAGAATTCCACGGGAGGAAACGCCTTTTTGAGAACTTGCATGTCGACGGAGATTTGTATCTCAGCAGATTGATTCAATTCAGGTTCCTGACTTTCTGGAGTCTCTGCCGATTGTGACAGGCTCGAGTCACCGGAGGGGTCAATCTCGGGGAGCTCATCCATCGGATTAGCGAGCGATACTGTGAGGATGTTGAGTTCCGGTGCCAGATCGAAAAGTTCGATTTTATTCAGAGCAACCGTGAAGTCCTGTGAAAGGCTCCACGGGCTGATTTCTCCGGTACTGCTGATTGCCCTGACCCAGGCACGGTAAGCTCCGACCGGCAGTGCAGTGGCAGGCGTAAAGGACGTCTGGGTCAATCCCGAGATCTGCAGATATCCGGATTGTGATCCGATTCGATCCACCCAGAGTTGGAAGCTGGCTGCTCCACCAACCGGTGTCCATGTGAAATTCGGAGTTGCGTTCGTATTGCCGACAGGAGTCTGCAGAGTGGGACGCCCACCAATCTGAATTCGAACCGCAGGTGACCAGAGGCTTCTTCGTCCCTGGGAACTCTCCGCAAGGGTCTGCCAGTAGTAGTTTCCGGTTGCGAGTGGGCTTGAGGGTGTCCACGATGTTCCCGGCAGGTCCGTTATCCATGTGAAGCTGCCCGTATCAACGTTGAACAGATAGAATTCATAGTTGCTGGCCCCCGTCACTGTTGACCATGAAAATTCAGGCTGGCGATTAAAGTCCGGGTTGAGCGGACTGACAGCTGTTGGTGGAGTGGAGATGATAATCTCACGAAGGCCGAACCACGAAGTCGGCAGATTACCGCCATCTCTCCCACGCACCCAGATCCGATAGACGCCAAGCGGCCAATCGCTGCTGGCCATCCACGAGGTCTCTGTTCTTGCGGGTTCATAGACAAACTTACTCTGCCCCGTTGTCAGATTGTCGATCCACAATTCATACGAAACAGCTCCTGGAAGAGTATCCCATGAAATCACTGGCCGAGGATTCGTATAGAATCGATCCATCGGATGGACCACTGTGGGAGCGTTGATGCGGAATGTATACTGAGGGCTCCATGCTGAAGCGACACCCTGTGGATTGAAGCTCCTCTGCCAGACGCGATATCGGCCGATTCCAAGAGGTTCTGCAGGCGTATACGAATTTGTTGAGCTGGTTCCGAGGTGGAACGGGTTTTCTCCTGTGCTGAGGTTGGCAATCCAAATCTCATACGATACGGCACCAGAGGTCGGTGCCCATTCGAAGGTGGGTGTCAGGCTCTGGGTCGTCGCGGCGGGTGAAGTGAATCCTGACGGAAGGTTGATTGAGGTTGTCGTGTCTGGAGCCGCGGGCGTTCCTTCGGTATTTCCGAGTTCATCAGTCGCAACGCTGTAGAAGCGATATGAGCGACCATTCAGTCCCGTAAACACTTCTGAAGTGGTGCTCACATCGTCCTGCCAGATGACGTAGGGTCCACCGCTCTCCGAGACAAACACATCGTAGGTTGCTGTGCCGGATCCGGTACCATCGTTGCCTGACCATGAGACCTGGAAACTGGTGGTGGACATTACAGCCGGCAGGTTGCTGACGCTGCTTGAGGGGGCCAAAATGTCAATGACGTTGCTGACATCGGGAGTATCAATGGGATCTTCCTGATCGAAGAAGATTCGAGCCTTCGCATCGATCACGGATCCATTTGTAAGCCCCGAGTTTGGTGCGATCGTAAACTGAATGAAACCATCACCCTGTGGTGTCGAGACATTCGGCGGCAGGAACCCGGCGAATGGATCGATTGGTGAATCAAACGTGACGGGATCCAAAGACGTGAAGGTGACACGCAGTTCCCGCGTGATCGGGTTGAGGGTTGCTTCGAAGTCGACGACAACGTTGAGTGTCTGCGAAACATCAACCCGTTCGTAGTAGTTGGTTCTTCCGGCTGGGATGTTAACAATCGTATCACCGAACCCGAATGCGACAAGCTGGAAGGTGTTCAGGTCAAGGTCGGCATCAATTGTGTGAGTAACGATGACAGTCTGAGCCGGAGCAGTGGCTGTCGGCTTGTTCTCGAAGTGAATCTCATACGGGTAAACGCCTTCCGGTCGAACAAAGCCCTCAAAACGAGTTCGCTGAATATCCGGATCGCCCTGGGCATCTGCACCTGGTCCGGCAGGGCCTACGATATTGTTCGGGTCTCGTGGTCGAACGATCTCCGATTGCTTTGTGATCTTCTCGTTGCGGTAATTGCGCACGAGTCTGCGAGCTTCTTCGATGGCAACGACCGGATCTTCTCCTCCGGCGATCAATCGCTTGGCAACGGAATTGATCAGCGGGTCCTGCATGTTCTTGCGAACGAAGTCACTGAACCCCGAGTCGTGTACACCACCGTTGCTATAAATTGGACTGTCTTTATCTTCGAGTCCACGTCCGATCGGAAGGCGTCCAAGAGTATCTCGGAAATCATCTTTGGCTTCCGGGTACATGTAGTCCGTGGCCTTATCGATCCCGCGGCCCGCGTACCAGCCAACCGTGGCGGCGGTCGATGCAGGTCCAAGAAGCCGCGATCCACTGACCGCACGGCTACCGGACATTGCCCTTCCGGTATTGCTGACAGCACTCGGATTGGAATTGTATGGCGATAGCTTCATGGGTTTAAAGCCCGGATTCGGTTGCACTCCGTTTGCAACAGCTCTGGCTGCAGCAGTTTCTGCAGCGGCAGCCTTGGCAAGTGCTGCTTCTGCGGCGGCAGCAGCCTGGGCCTGGGCAACGGCGGCAACGTGCGCTTGATGCGCCTCGCTGCCTGCCTGCACAACCAACTGGACTGTACTTCCAGGATTCTGAATGACGATGGTCGTTATTCCTTCAAACAGAAACCCCGTTGGGTCAATCTTGCTGAGAGGATCGTTTGCTGCGAACCGATAAAGATTCGTTTCGCCGGACTGAGTCTCCATTGGATCAACTTCGAGGAATCGACCCAGTGAGGCCGTATAATTGCGGTTTCGCATGTAGTACGTATCCGCCACTCCACTGTCTGTGATTCCGTACCGACCGTTATAGGTAAACGGATTCTCCGTAGAGCCAGTCCGGGATGTCTGCTCACCAAACGGCAGATAGCTGTAGGTATCGGAGACATTCGCGGCTTCATCAGTGATCAGATGAGTATTGCCGACAAGGTCATAGTGGTAGTACTGCGCAGTACCATCGTTGATTCTTGCAGCGACTCCGTTGCCCTGAACATAGACGGTACTCCCTCCACCGCCCGTGTATTCTCCAAACAGCCACCCGTATCCGACGGGATCAACCAGCAGCTCCGTTCTCACGCCGTTTTCAATGCTGGCAATTCGATTTCCTAACGCGTCGTATTCGTACTGGATGTTGCGAGTTCCGTCACTCATCTGAATCAGTCGACCTTCCAGATCATACTGATACTCCGCGTTACCGAATTCCGTAAGGCTGGCGTTGCCGTCATAGACCGGAGCCACACCTCCCACCGAAAGGTACTGATCTGCGCCGTTTGATGACCATGCTGTCAACACGCCACTGTCATTGACTTGTGTCCGGTTACCATCTCTGTCATACGAATAAGAAATTGACCTTCCTCCTGGCAGCGTCACACGCGTGAGCTGCCCGGAAGTGTCGTATTCGTAGTCTGTCGGACCCGCAGTGGATTCACGTCCGATGATTCTGCCTGCCAGATCGTAGGTGTGAACGAATTCTTCCAATAGCTGCCCGGTCTGATTTCGATGGGAAATTCTCTGCACTCGGCTAATCTCGTCGTACTCATACTGCGTTGAAGCTCCGTTGCCCCGCGTCTCTGTCTGAAGCCGACCGAGTGAATCATATTGATACAGAATGACGGAGGTTGCGCCGGATCCCGAGTCAGACAGAACTTCAGCAAGTCGACCGAACGAATCGTAATGGTAGGAAATCAAAGCTCCGTTGTGGTCGGTAGCAGATGTTCGACGTCCTGCCGCGTCGTAGGTGAAGTTCAGAGATGTTCCGTTCGGATATGTCACGCTCAGAACTCGGTCAAGGGAGTCATACGTAAATGACGTTGTCCCAACATCATTATCCGCCGCATCTCGCATCGAAGCTGATACCAGGTTGCGTCGAGTATCGTAAGTATTGAAGACCGAAGTGCCGTCGGCGAACCTGCGACGGACGAGCAGATCTTTATTGTTGTATGTATTGTCGATCCGCTGACCGGCGGCTGAGATTTCCACAATCAGATTGCCACGACTGTCGTACAGTCCTGTTCTAACATTCCCGTTTGGATACATGATCTGAGTCATGTTTCCTGGGGCGTCATATTGATAATTCGTGGCAGCGCCCGTGGGATCGGTAATCCGACTCAGTCTCTGAGTTCCGGCTGTTGTGACATAACCGAATGTCGTTCGATTCTGGGCAGGGTCGATGGCGACTGAAATTTGGTTGTTACTTCCCACCTGAACTCGCCCAACCGCGCCGTCCGGATCGACAATCGAAGTCAACTGGCCTGACGGTGTCCAGCGATATCTCGTCTGCCGATTAAGTGAGTCTGTGACTTTGACGATTTCTCCCCCGGGGCCAAACTCCGTCAGCATCTGACGACCAAGAGGGTCAGTCATGGTGACCGCCATTTGGTCAGAGTACGTGAATGTGGAGACAATTTCCTGGCCCAGAGTAGATCGCAATGCACTGCGAGTTCGCTGTCCGCGAATGTTGTACTCGTAATGCAGACTGGTTCCATCAGCAAAGTTCGCTGTGCTCAACGAACCATTCGCTGCTGCCGACGATCCGGTAACGTAAGAATAGTGGACTGTTCCAGAGGCATCAGAGATCGAGGCAATTCGTCCTTCCGGCGTATACGTCAGACTCGTCACTCGGCCAACTGGGTCGGTAATCTGACTGACCAGTCCCGCCAGGTTGTACTGCAACGCAGTCTGATCTCCGTTGGGGGCATTGATACTGATGGCTTGTCCATTTCCGTCGCGTGTTATCGTTGTTTCGCCGGTCTTCGGATCGCTGAAGGAAATCAACCGACCATCGCTGCCTCGATACCGAGACCTTGTCCCGTCATTATCGATCAGCGTGACATTGTTGTCCTGATCGATGGTGACCACTCCGGAACCGTTGCTGCCGGCGGGACGATAATTTCCATTCGAAACCACGTAGCCGCGGATTTCGCTCCCGAAAGTGAGTGTTACATTGCGGTCGCCATCGATCATCGCTCTGGAATCAAGTGCAGGAAACACGGCCTGTCCCATGGCCCCAAGCGTATACTTGCTTTCGATCTCGCCAAAGTTCCCGGCCTTTTCGAATTCCCATGCCATCAGGCGGCCGACATCCACCGTGGGCTGGCCAATACTGGAGAGGTAACCTGCGTTCAACGCCATCTGCCGTTGGAAGGATTCAAATGTGTTACCCACGGACAATTTGAAATTGTCGAAGATGGCTTGCCATGCAGCAGGGTTGACTGCAGCAGGCTTGAGGTCATCACGAAGCACGTCCCAATCAAGTTCGGGCTGACCCGCTGGCCAGTTGATTTCCGGAGCCCCTGCAACCTGAAGTGAGTAATTCACCATCGTTCCCGCACTGAGGTTAACAGGACGGAAGGGCATGCGGATTTCACCACGAGCGCCGGGGGGAAGTACATCTGACGGTCCATTGGGATTGATGGCGATGAGTTCCACCGAGCCTGTGGAAAACGTACTTTGCCCCGGAACCTGAACTTCTCCATCATCGGTGTAAAACAACAGGATCGGTGCCACAATGTCTGTGTCACCCACGTTTTCGTATGTGATGATCGCCTCACCCCATCGCGGTGCGCGGATGTGGGCCGGAGCAGAAAACGACAATGAAATCCGCCCTTCCACACCGGCGAACACTTCGTAAACGTCGTCCAGCACCGCTTCGTTACCCTGATCTACTGCCCGAATATCGTACAGTCCCACTGCCGCTCCATTCAGATCGAACGTCACCCACGCTGATTGACTGTTGACCAAACGTGTAGTGATTGCGGCAATCTTCGTACCGTTACCGGCAACCAGTTCGAATTCCGTCTCCGGCGTGAACGCTACGCCTCGAATCTGCGTTGAGACCCTGCCAGCATTAGCGCCGCGCGATGGATTGACCAGTGTGATACCAAAGCCACTATCGGTCGCGATCAGGTTGAAGTTGACGCCCGATCCGGCAGTCGGCGTGCCGCGGAGCAATACATAGAAGGTCCCTGTCTGTCCAGCTTCCTGTGTGATAGACAGTGACTGATCGGATGGTGAAAATGCATAATGATCATGCTTTGAACGCGTCGGAAACTCAGCCTGCGACACAAAGATCTCAACCGCTCCCGGAGTAGCCAAAATGGCTCGGATGATCGGCGTCAGATCGGTTGACAGGTCTGCTCGGAAGTAAAGCTCTTCCCCGGCTGAAATATTTCCAGGGAACGAAACTCCAGGCGTCAGTACAGGGATGTCTACCGTGATCTTCTGAACGCTGGCTGCAACGTTGTTCGGCCGGGCTGCATCGGGAGAGAGTCCGCGACTGTCGGCAGCCACGATCACAAAGTACTCACCTGGCAGGACGCCCGGCAGTGATGCCGTCAGAGATTCTGTATATGTACCGTTACCACTGACAACTCCCGAATGGGTAACTCGACCAATGAGCAGGTCGTTCGCACTCAGCTGACCATCGGAGGAAAGGTAAACGGAATCCGTCCATTCACTGCTTAAGGTCGCACCCGCAGAGAGATTGTTGACTGTGTAGCTGATCGTGACATTCTGAGATGCCACACCTGTTGACGGCACGTTCACCGCAGTCACTGCCAGATCGGCCAGACCATCTCTTGTTATGACTCGAAGCTGAGTACTCGTGAGTTCCGGGAGAAGTCGATCCTGCTCGCCCTGAAAGCTCAATGAACCTGTCCGGGACGGAAACGACAGAACGTTGTAGACATCACCGGCGGCAGGTACGAATCCATCCACCAGCTGCAGATCAGCACTGCCAGCCAGCGACGCTGTTCCGCCAACAGTAATCCTGCCAAAGTTGCCTGACGCAGAAGTGCCAGCAAATTCGAACCTCGCCTGACCTGTCTGAGTGTAATTGCCATTGACGTTCAACTCACTTTGTCGACCAACTGTGATCTGTCCCTGAATTCCCTCTTCGATACCACCAAACCGGTAGAAGTAGCCTTGTTCCGTAGAAATCAGGATTTCTCCGGTGACATCATTCACCGACAAATCGCTGAAATCCCTCATAATTGTGCCCGTATTGGCGAGACTGATATCCCTGAGATATTGCCCGTTTGCCGTCATCTGTCGGAGTTGCTCCTGACCATTACCAACAATCAGCAAATCTCCTGACGCGCCAATCACATCAATACCGCCGTTGGTCAATGTAAATGCCGGAGACCCGGAAGGGGTTACAGAAAACGTCTGAAGCACTGTTCCCTGCACAGCATCGATTTCACGAATTGTGCCACCGAGTTGAAGCAGGTAGACAGAGCCTCGCCCCGGATGATGTGCAATTCCAACCTGATTCGTGAATACATCGAAGAGGTTGACCGATGCCAGCACGGTTCCGTTGTCTGGATCGATGGCATAAAGCGTCGCAGGCTGCGACTCCGCCCGCAGGAACAACAGGGTCCCGGCCGGGACAATCGTACCGCCAACGTTGAACGACTGAGTGATCACGTCCAGGCCAGATGTACCTATGGCGCCTCCCGGTTGCGGAATCGTCCCGAGGAACGCGCCGTCTCTCGAGAATCGACGAAAGATGTGTGTCCCGTTTAATTGTTCGTTGCGGTTATGCGTAAACGTATCGCCCGTTGCCGGGTCGACTGCGATTCCAACCATTCGGTTCGAAAAGGTCAACTGCGTATCTGCCAGCTGAACTCGATCAACATTGATCCCGTTAACTAACTGATTACCGCCAAGGTTCCCGGTCGTGTTAAAGTCCCGACCGTTGCGAAGTTCAAGATGACCTCCGTTCTGCCAGAAGCGGTCGATAGAACTGAACGTTGAACCAGGCCCATCCAGAATGATGTTGGCGTCACTGCGAATAATCTGTACCGGATCGCCCGTATCCCCCAGCAGTCTGAGTTCAGAGCCAGGCCCGACTCGCCACGTACCGCCAAGCAATGAGCTGGTGATTTCGTTGTATTGCTGAAGTGATTCAGCCGCGATCTCGAACGTGCCGCCATCTGTTACATCAACCGTTCCCACATTGCTGAACATCTCCTGGGAACCACCGCTCACGACTAACTCGGTCGTACCAGCGTTGGTTTTGCGAATCGTTCCGAAATTCGTCAGGTCGGCAGCGAGACCATCGAACTGAACGAGCTCTATCGTGTTGTCACCCTCGATTTCCCATGTACCATAGTTCAGGGTGTTCGAAAAATTGCCCAATCTTACGTTGGTGCCGGCTGTCTGGGCGATTGTTCCCCGATTGATCAGCGTTGCCCCTATCAGAATGGGTTCTGTCAGGTTGTGCATCGTCAGGAAGCCCACGTTGTTGATCGTGCCTGCACTGCTGAACGGACCCGTCGTAGAAAGCTGAAAGAGCCCTTCCGGAAAATCGAATGTCAGGGACCTGTCAGTTCCGCGTATATGACCGGTGGCTTTGATCAGTCCGGATCCCTCGCCAGTGAATCGACCAGTCGCTTCAAACTGTTCAGCGATCTCAAATTCACTTCCGGCAGCGACAACAAAATGTCCACCTGTGGAACCGGCGCTTGTTGAATGCCGGGCTACGAGATCGCCCTGAAGCACTTCTACCCGCCCGCCCTGATGGCTCAGCGAAATCCCGTTATTCCGAATGCTTGCGACACCAGCTCCTGTCTTACGAAGTGTCCCGGCGTTGCTCATTCTCCCTCCGGTAACTGCCGGGCCAGTGAGAATGGCGTCACCCTGCATCTCAAACACTGCACCCACGTTATTCAGGATGCCGAGAGAGCGAACTTCGATTGAAGACCCTGTCGACTGAATGATGGATCCCTGATTCGTGAGTTTGTTGAGAATGGTCTTCTGGCCGGTTCCGGAGACCTGCATCTGTCCGACATTTGTAACTTCCCGAACCAGGTCTCCGCCCGTCCAGTGAAACAGCCCATCAGCGAAGTTGAGCCGACCGTTGTTGCCAGCAGAATCAAGCCGTCCGCCGGATAGTTCCACTCGACCATTTCCGTCGCCGGTGAGCGTTGTTCCATCGAGTAAGCGGAAGTCCGGAGTCCCTGCGGCTCGATTCAACTCAACGATCGCGTTGCCCGTGACGTGAAACGTACTACTGCTGATGTCGCCGCCTCGTGAAAGCAGAAATCTTCCGGATGTCGCCTCGAGTCGGCTGCCTGCAAGCATGTTGAGCTTCGTGTTGAACTCCGCATCGCCGCCTGACTTGCGAACGACACTGTTATTGAACATTGTTCCGCCCACCAGACTGCCGGTTCCCTGGTGCACGAAGACGGCGCCTGGTTCGTTGTGGAAGTACGTTCCAAGACCTGTTGAATTGAACAGGCTCTGCCCGCTTTCCGTCTGAACAACTGTGCCGAGGTTTCGAAACGACTGGCCCTGCAGGGAGCGAGAACCATTGCCGGACCACGACATATGCCCGAGATTTGTCAGGGAATCGCCAGTGACTCCCGCCGTGAACAGCGTGCCCCCGGTCCAATGAAACAGACCGGGCTGAAAGTTGAGCGTCACTCCGCCGGTACTCCGAGCATCCAGAGTTCCTCCGGAAAGCTCAATGCGTCCATCTCCGGTGCCCGTGTAGGTTCCCGAGTAGAAGAGTGTCCCCGTGCCATTGTTGAGTCTGAGTGTGGCGCCGCTGTCGACAATAAAGGTGGCTCCGGTGCTTGGACTGGAGTTGATTCCGGTTCCGGCAGGTGCCAGGGTCAGAGTTCCGGACTCCACTTCGACCGTGCCGCCGAGATGATTAATTCGACTGGCTGAGGATGCTCCCAGAAGCGATTGCCCCGTTCCCGCAGACTTGCGGAGCGTTCCGCGATTGTTGAAAGTGGTGGGAGAGACAGCTCCGAAACCTGCGTCTGCCTGAAAATCCCAGACGCCCGAGGTTTCGTTCTCCACGCGACCGCCGCTCATCGTGCCGGTACCCGTGACTGTGACTGTTCCGGAGTTGTGCAGAACTCCGGTGAGCGTCTTGGCGCTGCTGCCGGCAAGTTCAATGGACGCACCAGCGCTGAGTGTAATCCCGGTTGTGTTGTTGGCCTGGAGCGTGCCTGCGTCCCATCTCAATTCACCGCCATTAATCTGAATCGATGTGGTTGCTGCCAGTCTTCCAGAGGCGAGAACGATGTTTTCGGTGGTCACCAGACTGGTCACGGTTACATTGGATGAAACCGTAATCGTTGGATTTGCTGCACCACGATCAATGATCACCGTGTCGGTGCTGCCCGGAATTCCTGTGCCACCGGTCCAGTTGGCAGGATTCTCCCAAGCCCCGTCGGAGTCTGTGTTCCATGAGAACGCTGCCAGCAACATTCGGTCTTCAAGAAATTCCGAAGCCGCCAGTAAGGTTTGTTCGCCTCTTTTGGTCTTACGGCGACGATTCCTGTTGATGGAGCTCTGTTGCAAACGGGTACTCATCGTCTGAATCCATGATCGGAGCCGCATAGCCATACTTCCGGCAAAATTGAAATTGTTCAGGTCACTCCCGAGGGCCTCGACAGGACGAACGTGATTCAATTGCCGGTCCGGACAGAAATCTTTCAGAAAATTTCGTCACAGGCCCTGATCTGGGCAAAACTGATGGAGATCAGGCAATGGTCCTGGAGGGAGGAATCGATCCGAACGATGTACGTCGTCCCGAACAATGCACATCCAAGCCCTATAAATCTCTCCCAGATATTTGCAAGTCGGTCACTGACTGCGACGAAATCCTGCATGCCATCGACCTGCGCTGGAGACCGGAAACAAATAAGTCTCTCGGCGTATTGCATCTGCTTTACAGAACAACACAATCTGACCGACAAAGTTCTGGTCGTGTTCACCAGCATTATGATAACCGTGTATGACCTTGAGTCAGATCGTGCATCGCTTCTGGAGAGGCTAAACATGAACTTGCCGACAACTAGCACCAACCCCTACGAACCATCGAATTCGCTGGACCAAATAACATTCAAATCTTTGCGAGGTCGTCTGCCGATTTCTGTATATGTTGGCCTGCTTCTTTCGATTGCTTCGATCGGTCTTTGGACTGCATGGTGTTTCTCTGAACAGCGAGTGTTCATGTTCCTGACAATTCCATTGAGACTCGCACTCTTGGGAACCCCCGTCCTCTTTTATAAGGACTTGTCAAAGTTTCTCTATCGGCGTACTCATATCGCAATTGTTCTGGGACTCACTCTGATTGCCACGACGATCTTTGCGGGAGCGGCATACCTGCCGAGGAGAGAATCCTTCCTTAAGAAGTTCAACAATGACGCATGCTACTCGTTCTCAACCCGCCCAGGCTGGGGCAGCAGCAAATTCCCACCCCACTACGGAAAATGGCTTAATCGATGGAATCGCCGGATACCTCATGTCATGGAAGTACTCATGACGGTGATCGTTTTCAGCGGTATTCTCAGCGTTTGCACAGTCTTTCGACTTGATCAAATCGGCGGTCTGATATTAACGATTAGCAGTTACGTTTGGCTATTCATCGCCCCGATCATCGCAGGACTCATCGCCTATGACTTTGACATCTTTCTGAAAGGCATCGTTTTCGACAGTATCTCGTTGGATCTACTTCCATTTACAGCGATGTTTCCAGGTCCACAATCCATTTTCCTGTTCGTCCTTTACCTGATCTTCTTCAGCGTCAGTGCCCTGTTCATGTTTACTGCTCCTCGATCGGATCTCAGCAACCATGATCCGACGACTCCGCGAGGGTAGCCACTCCGCCGCGTGTCGAACCCCTGCCTGTGATTCCACCAGTACCTCAACCCGCTCATGAAATCAGGAAACGTATTGTTCAAACAGGACAGACATAGACTGCAACAACACGATCCTGCTCATCAAAGGGTTCTTCACGGGATTTAGTGGCTAACATTTTGAGGGATCAAATCGAGTTTTCCGCAGAAGAAGAGGATTCGAGTACGGTAGTTCTGGAAGGACCTGAAGCCCCGGGCGTTGATTGTGGCTGGGAAATCGCAGCGGGGGACAGCATCATAACCCAGCACGTGATTGTTCCATATTACAGATTTGGACCAGATCGTCTCAACCGTCGTGCGATGAGAACGGAAGTCCCTTGGCTTCAGAGTGTTCAAGGACAATGATGTACTTAGATCGTCCCATCCTGGATTTACTCAAGATTGCACCTGAGTCCCAGGTTGAACTGACCACAGACGGAAAGTCCATTCGGATTGCGCCCGTGGTATTCCTGAGTTTGGATGGCATCCTTGAATCACTCAGCGCGGCTTCGCTTCGCTCATCCGCAACCAAGTTCAGTCGAGGGAATTGAGCGGCTGTTTGAATTCGAATCGAAGGCAGGGATGTCGTTTTTTAACCACGGACTACGCGGATGACACGGATGAATCGCAGGGGATGCAGGATCGCCCGATAACGGGAATGAAACAATAGCGACGGTTCTGGCTGAAAGATCATTCCGTCCCATCGTGCTCGTGCTAACCGCAGCGGTGCTCGTAATCGGTTCCCCTTGCTTCGGCATTTCAGGCCGCCGTTCTATCACCAGTTACACACTCAGGGGCACCACCAAACCCGTGCCATTCGCTGTCGATGACGAGCACGAGCACCGTTATTCCTGAGCACGAGCACGAAGCACGCGAAGGAACCGCACCAGTACTCGCTTTTTGCTTTTTCGTTTGGTTCGTGTATTTCGTGGTTACCAATCGCGTTAGAAGAGGCGTGCAGGGGTAGTCGCGTGTCGGAGACGCGGGCAACAATTGGAGGGCATTGATTGGATTTTATGGGTGGTTCGTCCACACTTGTCGCGGTGTTTGGACACGTGCTGTGGGATCGCGGGTTTGATTGAGGAGTTAACATGTCGAGTTCAGCGTTTCAGAGTGTGGCAGTTCGTTTGGGGAGAATCGCTTTGGTCGGATTTATGGCGTTCGTCGCCAGCCACAACGTGACATTTGGCGGTAGTATGCATGCTGAGTCGAATGCAGAATCGCAGGAGCCCGTGCTGCTTTGGCCTGAGGGAGCCCCTGGGGCGATGGGGCAGACACCCGCCGATCAGCCGGCAGTTTGGGTCTATCCGGCTGGCGAAAATGCCAATGGAGCCGCGATAGTGATCTGTCCGGGGGGCGGGTATGGCGTTCATGCGGTCGATCATGAAGGTGTTCAGCCCGCCCGCTGGTTCAACTCAATTGGGGTCACTGCAATTGTGTTGAGATATCGGCTCAGTCCATATCGCCACCCTGTCCCGCTCGAAGATGCTCAGCGGGCAATCCGTTGGGTCCGAGCGAATTCGGAAACATGGAAGGTCGATCCTGCTCGTGTCGGGATTATGGGTTTTTCAGCGGGTGGGCATCTTGCTTCGACGGCTGCCACTCACTTTGACAGTGGAAAGCCTGAGGCCACGGACGTTGTGGATCGTCAATCGTCTCGCCCCGATTTTGCCGTACTTGGCTATCCGGTTGTTACGTTCAAGTCGGACTATACCCATCAGGGATCTGTTCGAAACCTGCTCGGCGAATCCCCATCGCCCGAGTTGATCGAAAACCTGTCGAACGAGACTCAGGTCACTCCACAGACACCCCCGATCTTTTTCTTTCATACAGCAGAAGACACGGCCGTACCTGCCCAGAACAGTGTGCAGATGTTTTCAGCCTGCCTGACACATGGCGTACCTGCCGAACTTCATGTGTTTCAGCATGGTCAACATGGTGTTGGATTGGCCAATGGACACCCGGCACTTTCAAAGTGGATCGAGCTTTGCGGGATCTGGCTCCGGCAAAACGGGTTCCTGAATTCCAAACCACAGGTAGAAGTCAAAGGCAGTATTTCTCTGAATGGAAATAAAATGCCCTGGGGCAGTATTACGCTTGTACCTGAATCGGATGATCGTCCAGTGGGCTGGGGTATGGTGATGCGGGGGAGTTTCAGGATTCCAGCCTCTGCGGGGCTGGTCCCCGGCAAGTACAAGGTCATGCTCGTCAATATGGGAGACGTTGCACCTCAGCCAACAATCGACACCGCTGTGCCGATTTCCGATGCTGACAGCGTTGTACTCGAGGTCGGAGACAGCACAAATCCTGTTGAATTCGATCTCAGTTTTCAGTGAATCGGGTAATTTTGGTGATGGTCTTGGGGACTATTTCCCTGAGACCAGTCCGCCAATGATCACGATGGCTGAAACAAGACCTACAATATAGGACGTGATCGAAGGGCCTGGGACCTGCTGAGATTTTTTCCCGCCAGTCGCTGGGTTCGCCACTGCATTGTCCCAGTCGCTGACAGTTGCAGGATCTTCGTCGTCTGCTTCCGGCGATAATCCGTTCGCCAGAGACTCCATTGGTATCGTCAATGCCATACTGTGTCGGGTGTTCGGAGAATCAAATTGAGGCAGACGTTTGATGCCTGGCTCTGACTTTGAATCGGCACTTTCGGAGTCGCCTTCCTGAGGTGCCATAAATTCGGATCTCCAGAGACCTGCATCGAGTGAATGGTCGAGCCCCGCAGCATTCAGAAGGTTTCCTGGTACAGGCGTCATACCTGCTGTGCATGGAATTTGGCTGCTCGATACAACCGCGGTCAGGAAACCCAGGAGCCGCAAAGCTGTGGAAAAATTGCAGAGTTTTCCTGACATGAACGATATCGCCTGAATGAGGTGTCCACTCAATTGATCAACTATCCGATTCCACTGGCATTGCATCTACCGTACCGGTTCAACGCTTCACTGCGAATTTTGAATCAAAACGCAGGCGTTATTCAGAATCCCTGTTTCAGGAGCTTTACGGTCGGTGATGCGTATCAACAACGATTGTTGCCGGAATGCAACATGATCCGTGGACTGAATGTCCCGATGTCGTTGGTGCTCAGAATGAAAATGTCTTCAGCAATGGATAGACGCCGACATCAAGAGCAGACTGCCTGAGAAGTTCTGCAAGCTGCTCGAGCGATGCAATCATTGGCCTGCCGACGGGGAGAGCCTGTTGCTGATCCGGAGTTTCGGGGATGAGTGACGTTATGAGCCACGAGGACAGTTGTGCAATCCCTTCACCAGTCTTCGCTGACGTCAGAAACACTGGGACCGGTTTGTCCACGAGCACTGTTGTGGGCTCTGCAATTGTGCGGGAAGCAGTCGGATTCAGGTCGGACTTGTTGCGGAGTACTGCGATGGGAAGCTGGACGGGGAGTTCGTTCAGTACCGCAGCCAGTGCAACGCCGGAATCATCTTCAACGTCTACGGGGGTCATTGTTGCGTCGGACGATGGAGTTGTGGAATCGAGCACCACCAGACAGCAATCGCATGCAGAGGCAGCGGAACGAACAGAATTGATCCCGAGCTCTTCAACTGTGTCTTTCGAGTGTTGACGAAGGCCTGCAGAATCAACAAACAGAACTGGCCATCCGTCGAGCACGGTCAGTGCTTCAACGAGATCGCGAGTAGTGCCTGGCATGTCGTATACAATCGATCGGTCATATCCGACAAGCCTGTTGACAAGGCTCGACTTTCCCACATTCGGCGGTCCTGCAACGAGTACACGGAACGGTTCAGTCAAATGAATTGCAAGCGACCTCCAGCGGAGTAGTTCTTCAACGTGCCTGATCGCAGACGAGATGTTTCCTGGTTCTTCAGGAGACCGACACAGGAGCAGAATACGGTTCAGTGCCCGATCAAGTCTTCCATCGGACTGTCGGAGGATCCACGTGGCAGTTTGGCGTGTCAGTGTTCTGATCAGTGCTTCATTCAGTTGTTCTGTTACTGAGCGTTTTGAGAGGCCTTCCTGCCAGGGAGTTGCGGGCAGACTGCGAAGATCGCGGATGATCGAGTCAACCGCAGCGACGCCTCCGTGACAGTGAATCTCCGCAACGGCTGGCAGATCTGCTGTCGAGTGGTGGGGAACCATAGCGACGTCCACCAGCTTCAGGGAATGACGTTGATCGCATTTTACAATCACCACATCTTCGGCGCCCCATCGCCCATAGACAATTCGGCCTCCCGGAGCATCTGTCAGTCCTGCAGAGCTGGATGAGACGAAGAAGCGTTCCAGTTGAGATATCAGAATCGACATCACGGGAGCCGTAAGTTCAATGACTGCCACAGCACCGCGACCTCTGGGAGTCAGGATTCGAAAGTGAATACCATGATCCATGTTTGAACTCTGAATTGCAGGATGGGCATTATGCTGAGTGGTGTTCTCTTGAATGTGGAGGCGATCTGACACTGGGGACTTCGATTGCAGGTGGGAGATAAGACAGATGTAAAGCAACGTCCGCTCAGCAAAGGTGACATCGCGCCAGCGACCAGATTACAGGATATACGCCGGTTTGTGCAAATGCCGGACTGCTGTTGGGACTGACGTCCGTCCAGCGTCCTTGTGTTGAGGCAGATCGTCGTCAGACAAAGCGTTCCGGCAGGATTTATGGCGTTTCGGGGCTCAGCATGGTGGGCTGAGCGACAAGTCTGGCGCCGAGACCAACGTAGCGGGCGCCTTCTGGGTAGGCGTCTCGATGTGCTGATCTTGAATTCTGAGGAACAAAGAACCAACCGCCTCCGCGAACAACAATCTGGTCACTGACATCGGCACCGATCGGATCCGTTTGAGGAGTTGTTGGATATTCGGCGTACCCGTCGTTGCACCATTCAGCCACATTTCCATGCATATCATAGAGATTCCACGCGTTGGGCTTCCTGGTACCGACGGGATGAGTCGTTCTGGCGGCATTTCCGTTGAACCAGCCATATTCTGCCAGCAGAGACTCATCGTCGCCGAAGCAGAACGATGTGGTTGAACCAGATCGGCAGGCATATTCCCACTCGGCTTCGGTTGGAAGTCGGTACAGGTTTCCGGACTTTTGTTCCGGGGGCAGTTGAG
Source organism: Planctomyces sp. (assembly GCA_016795105.1). Taxonomy (GTDB): domain Bacteria; phylum Planctomycetota; class Planctomycetia; order Planctomycetales; family Planctomycetaceae; genus F1-80-MAGs062. The sequence continues at coordinate 113,285 of JAEUIH010000012.1, read as the reverse complement.
AGAGTCGTTTACAGAATTCTCTGGCATCCATGTGAGTCAGGCTTTCCACAGGATTGGAATCTCCGCGGAAGTGTGAAGGATTGACGCCCATCAACGCCTGATACTGGGCCTGGGTCAATTCTGTTTGCTGGATCCAGAATCCTTTGGAGAGCGTGACTTCGAATTGTTGTTCATTCCGTTCGCTGCCGAGTGCATCCGGTGGACTTCCCATCAGGAATGTGCCGCTCGGGCACCAGCAGAAACGGATTTTTAGAGCAGTGAATTCTCGGACTTCACCTGCTTCTGTGCCTGCGGGGATTGGCGGAGACTCATAGGACGAATCTTTGCTGAGTGGAATGGATTCGAAGGAGACCGGTTCAGTTGGTGTCACTTCCGTTGTAGTGGCCTGAGATGGATCAACAGCTGAATCCGAGGAGCAGCCCGAGAGACAGGTCGCCAGGCAACACGCGACGTACAGGAAAGTGTTTCGTTGCTGTGCATCAAGAAGCATGGTGGTCGACTCCCTCGTATGGATGTGGTCAGTGTGAGATGGTGATTTTTGGAGCAGACGGAATCCGGGAAGACTTCAGGCAGGATACTCAATGCCGTTTGAATACTCGATACGATTCATTTCGAAATGCTGCGATTTGAATTTCGCAGGCAGTCAGTTAAGTATGATTTACTAATTTACTTAAGTAGTAGGGGTTCTATTAATTCCAAGGGGAGGAAGTCCCTTTTCGTAAGTATGTTCGGTCGCTCATCATCACAAATTTCCGGAAAACGCGAATGGTGTTATCGACAGGATTCTGTTCAATGGGTACATTCGAGCAGGTACTCAAGAAAACTAAGCGGACAGGGTCAATGATTTTGAGCCTGATTCCCGGATGCCTGCTGCCCATGAATTTTGTCGGACATTTCTCGTTCGATAAATTCATCTGAGTTCGTTGATTCACGCCTGATTTTTCATGCCTGATTGATTGGCGAGTGTTGATCGAGTTTCCATGTTCGGTTTTCACAGAAGAACCGGCCGAGCCTTCGTTTCCTGCGTTATTCCATTGTGTGCTGTCGTTCTACACGATGCATAAATCGTTGAGTGGCGAGTTTGTCCATGGCTTTTTACGAGGAGCAGAGCGATGAGGTGGGACTTTTTCCGGGGGCATCAGCGTAGAGGGTTTACGTTGATCGAGCTGCTGGTGGTGATTGCGATCATCGCCATTTTGATTGCCTTGCTGCTGCCGGCGGTTCAGCAGGCGCGAGAAGCAGCCCGGCGTACTCAATGTAAAAACAACCTGAAGCAGTTGGGGCTGGCACATCATAATTATAATGATGTGTATGGCAGCTTTGCTCCGAACATCAACATAATCTGGAGCGGCCCGCCGTATACAACGGCGCTGCGTGGATGGGGCGGTTCACAGGCCAGCAGTCTGGTGAACCTGTTGCCCTACATTGAGCAGACGAATCTGTATCAGGGCATAGACTTCTCAAGATCAGCGACCGTGAAGCCATGGGCTCAGATGGTTGGGGGCAAACTTGTCAACGAGACGTTGATTCCCGCGTTTCAGTGTCCAAGTGATGCTCGAGGCGGAATGTTGCAGACTGGCAGCAACCCGGCGCGTGCGATGACGAATTATGCCGGGTCGACGGGTTCGACATGGCAGGCCAGTCCTCTGGGCTGTAACCTGGCCACCATCGTTGGGAACGGCGGGCCATTGTATGATCCCAATGACGACGGTGAGGACTGGTTTGGTCGTGGCACGATTGGGCAGTATGCTCGTACAGATACTCCGCATTCAAATGGCATCTCCGGAGTCATCGCGCGAAGTTCCTGGGCGGCCAAAATACGAGACATCACCGATGGGACATCAAATACGATTCTGATGGGTGAAGTTCGCCCGATCTGTTCGGACGCACTCGGCTACTGGGCACCGAACACCGGTGGTGGCTGGGCAGACTCAGAGTCTCTTTGGTTCTCAACGACGGCACCGATCAACTTTCCGACCTGTCCTGGAGAGAACGGCGTACCGCCAACCGGTGGCACTGGCTGCAACAACTACGCCAACTGGAATACATCCATGGGTTTCAAGTCTCTTCACACCGGTGGTGCTCAGTTCCTGATGTGCGATGGCAGCGTACGGTTCATCAGCCAGAACATCGATCATAACACATATCAGATGCTGGGTGATCGCTGGGATGGGTTTGTGGTCGGTGAGTTCTGAGGTTGTGTGACTGTTGTTGTGAACGACAGCCTGGACTTCAGGCTGCCGTTCCTTCTTCAATATTCACCGTTCCTTCATCAATCATCAATTGTATGCCTCATGAGGATAACTATGTTCTGCCGATTTTCAGCGATCCTGACGCTTCTGTCGGCCTGCGGAATGCTGGCCTCCATTGGTTGTGGAGGCGGTCCAAGGATTCCGGAGACTGTCTCAGTGAGTGGCAAGGTTACATACAAGGATCAACCACTTGCGGATGCTCTGGTTGGGTTCGTGTCGAAGCTCGATAACAAAGACGTCCTCGCAGCTCGCGGGACAACGAATTCCAACGGTGAGTTTACCCTGTCGACATATATTGACCCGCAACACGAAGTCTCTGGTGCAACGCCCGGTGAGTTCATTGTGACGGTGACCAAGAATGAGCAACAGGACATGCAGAAGATCATGGAGGAGTTCAAAAAGAACCCTGCGATGCAGTTTAAGAAACTCGTCCCAGAGAAGTATTCCGACGGTAAGAACTCGCCACTGACTGCCACAGTGAAGGCAGATGGAGAAAATGCGTTTGAGTTCAAGCTGGAGGACTAAGCTGCTGCAAAAGCAAGAGTGCAAGAGTAAAAGAGGTCAGGTCCTCAAACGAGAACCTGACCTCTTTTTATTTGTTGCAGGGCTGCCGGAGTCGCAGTGATTACATGCGATATTTAGGGAAATCGCGGCGGAATTCTTCTGCGACGAAGTCGCGACCAAAATCCAGCCCGGAGAATGAGTAGTTTTCGATCAGGGACTGTTCGTCGATCTGTTCGGGAGTTAATCCTTCTGTTTTGTCCAGCCACGTATAGTTTCGTGCCATGAGAGGGATGTGGTATCGAGCATCGATCAGGATGATCGATTTGCGATAGACCTCAGAATACTCTTTTGACTCGTATTCGTAGACGAAGCACATACAGTCGCGTTCATCAAACTGCTGATTCGCCAATCTGCGGCATGTCACTCCCTGGCCCCGATCGATATCTTGCTTTCGGACGGCAAGAATCTGGCGAAGCATGCCGAGGATACCGGCTTCAGTTGCCGGGTACCGAGCCTCTGACATTGCGCGTTCACCGCGTGGATCGAGTTTGATTCCGGGGATCAGGCGACCTTTGAGGCCACCCAGTTTTACGATCATCTGACCATCTTCATACTCTTCGTTATAGAGCAATTGACGACCGGTATCTCCGTTTTTCCACTTCATGTAGACGCTGAACTTGGGTGAGTGGCGAACTTTGAGTTCAATTGTCTGAGATTCGCCAAGATCACCGTTAATGCGTTCCTGCTTTTCGAACATGCAGCCGTAGGTGTCAACGTTTTCCAGAAACCGGGCACCGTCCTGAAGCATCAGTGCGGAGAACTGAATGGCTTCAAGGTTTGAAAGGACGCAACCATTGGGCACCGTTACAACAGCAGGTGTTTGTTCGGTAGCGGGCGTCAGTTGATCGGGACTGACATTCTGAATTGTGAGATGTTTTGTATCCGGCGGCAGCGGCACTTCTTCGGAGAAGACCAGGGTAGAACTGCTGACGGCACTTGCAGAGCGAACGGTTTCTCCTGCGGGAGCAGGATCGAAGCTGGCATACAACAGGGCAATACTGGCAGCTGTCAGGCAGGCAGCGGCCGTGTTACGTTTTGAAGAAGTCGTACCAGAAAACTTTTGCGGCATACGGGCGATACCTCGTTTTTGGGCAGCGACACCTGGCGTCGTTAGCTCAACGCTCAGGGGGCTTCCCGAGATGTGAGACGCCAGACGTCAATCGAGGCTCCGTTTTCGCAGTCTGACAAATTCCGGAATCCTTACCGGAGGTAGTGAATCAGAGATGAGACAGGGGCTGCGGCGTAAACGGCAACTGGGTTCCGCTTGATCAAGAGTTCCGTGAGAGTTGGAACTACACAAAGTCACAGCGAAGATTAAATCGTCAAATTCTGACGAAATTTCCGGATCATCGCGGCACTTTGTGACTTCTTTGTGCAGACGAAACGAATCCCGTCGCGCAGATGAACAAAGCGAACAGCTTTCGCTCATCGGCAGTCTTTTACTGAACGGAGAGTTTCACGCAAATTACCGATTTTCCGGTGCTTTTTCTGACTCGAAAGGATCAACGATCTGTAAAAACGATTTGAAAACCCTGAAAAATTGTAATCAAACCGACCGAGATTATTGAACATTTGTGTTTTTGCTTGCCGATTTGCGGGGACCCGTTTACACTTCCCGGCTTGATTTTCAGGTCCGGCGTCTGTTGAGTCGTCCGTCGTGATTCGGGTGACTCGATCTCAGCGTCGGCAACGCTTCATTTTTTGGCGGCGAAAACCGAGTGCACTTGCCACCTGGTTGCCGTGAACTAAAGGTTTAAGAGGTCATGAAAAAGGACATTCATCCCCAGTATCGCGATGTGGTCTTTATGGACACATCGACGGGAACTCGGTTTCTTATGAAGTCGACCATCAAGTCAAAAGAGACTACGAAGTGGGATGACGGTAAGGAGTACCCGCTGGTTAAAGTGGAAATCAGTGCAGCTTCGCATCCATTCTTCACCGGTAAGATGAAGTATGTTGACTCTGCGGGTCGCGTTGAGAAGTTCCAGAAGAAGTACAACTGGGGCAAGAAGGACGCCGCTGAGTAGCTTCGACAACCGGACAATCTGTAAGGACGTGCGTGGTTTGCGCACGTCCTTTGTTTTTGGTTTCCCGGTCCGTCAAAACTCAGCGGTCAACCGACTCTCTGGTGCTGTATGTTCCCTGGTCTTGAACGAAAAAAAGCTCGATACGATGAACTTGAAAAGCAGCTGCAGGATCCGTCAGTACTGACTGACATTACGCGCATGCTGGCGATTCAAAAGGAGATGGGCAGTCTGGCCAGAATCGCAATGGCCATTCGTTCGTGGCACAACCTGCTCTCGGATATTGAGACGGCCGAGTTGATGCTGGACGAGGAGACTGATCGAGACGCTCGCGAGTATGCTCAGGCTGAATTGAACGAGCTGAAGGCAAAACGCGATGCGATGAAGACTGAGCTGGAAGACATAGCGACAGCAGGCGACTCGATTACTCGCGGTTCGCTCATCATGGAAGTCCGGGCTGGTACAGGCGGTGATGAGGCGGCTCTGTTCGCAAAGGACCTGTACGACATGTACATGGCCTATTGTGTCAACAAAGGCTGGAAGACAGAGTTGATTGAATTCAGTCCGACTGAGTTAGGTGGTCTGAAGGAAGTGATTTTCTCGATCACTGGCGATGGGGCATTTCACCAGCTGCAGTTCGAAAGTGGTGGTCATCGAGTTCAGCGAGTTCCAGCAACGGAGACTCAGGGCCGAGTGCATACCAGTGCTGCAACAGTCGCTGTACTGCCTGAAGCAGACGAGGTCGAAATTGACATCAATCCGGAAGACCTTCAGGTAGACACAATGCGTGCCGGCGGTCCTGGCGGGCAGAAGGTGAATAAGACAGAAAGTGCTGTTCGAATTACACATCTTCCGACCGGCATCGTTGTCAAATGTCAGGACGAGAAGAGTCAGCACAAGAACCGAGCGAAGGCGATGCGAGTTCTTCGAAGTCGCATTCTTGAGGCTCAGCAGCAGAAGGCTCAGGCAGAACGTGCAGAGGCGCGTCGAACGCTTGTCGGATCCGGAGACCGTAGCGAACGAATTCGGACCTATAACTTTCCTCAGAATCGAATGACGGATCATCGCTGCAACCTGACGCTCTACAAGCTGGATCGAATCGTTGCCGGTGATATGGATGAATTGATCACTGCCCTGCTCTCCTTTGACCGCGAAGAACGGCTCAAAATTGGTGAACTCGGAGAATCCTGAAACCTATGTCACGTGACCTGTCAGTCTACGGCCACCCAATCGGAAATCTATTCGACTGCGATGCCAGTTCAGAGCGTTGCAGTGAATGGATGCTGTCACCTGAAAAGCTGCAGTTCTTTCTGGATCATGGATACGTTACTGGTCCTCGAATTCTGAATGCGGCACAGATCGAAGTTCTTCGGAGTGAACTGGCAGCTTTGACGCAGCCGGGTCATCTGGGGCAGGATCTTTGGTACGAATACAATTCGAATGAATCCAGGGATCCGGGAAAAGTACTGTTCCACGCACTCGGCGCCTGGCGGATCACAACTGGCTTCCACGATATTCTCTGGAATGCTGCGTTCACTACGCCGGCCAGTCAGCTACTGGGTGGAGCTGTTCGGTTCTGGCACGATCAGCTGTTCTGCAAACCAGCGATGCATGGTGGTGTTGTGGCATGGCATCAGGACTATTCATACTGGACTCGCACTCAACCGATGGCTCACCTGACCTGCTGGATTGGTCTGGATGACAGCACGGTGGACAACGGATGCGTTCACTATGTTCCCGGCAGTCACAAATGGAACCTGCTGCCCATTACCGGATTGGCCGGAGATATGAATGCAATCCGCAATGTCCTGAATCCTGAACAGTGGGAGCAGTTTCAGAAGCCAGTTGCAGTGGAACTGAAAGCCGGCGAGTGCGTCTTTCATCACCCGTTGACCGTCCACGGCTCATTCGAAAACCGCACCGAACGACCTCGACGAGCTGTTGTGATCAATACTGTACTGGACGGCGTATGCAGCGTGTCCGACCAGCCGCTGCTGGATGGTGTCCCTGTGATTGAACCAGGCCATAAGCTGGATGGCCAGTTCTTTCCGCTGTTGAAACCATAAGTAGGATGGGCATTCCTGCCCGTCCACGCCCTGGTTCGGTTGCTGCCGCGGCGCCAAGTCGTAGGATGGGCATTCCTGCCCGTCTCCACCCGGGTTCGAGTGCTGGAGCGGCGCTGGACGGCTCGGGCAGGAATGCCCAAGCTACATGAATCGCTGGGCGGCTCGGGCAGGAATGCCCAAGCTACATGAATCGCAGGGTTGGCTCGGGCAGGAATGCCCAAGCTACGATAAAATGCGGAGAGAGAGGGATTCGAACCCTCGGACCCCATTTCTGGAGTCACATCATTAGCAATGATGCGCATTCGGCCACTCTGCCATCTCTCCGTGCACATTTCGTGCGGACACACTATAATCGGATTTGGTTCGGAAACAAGTTCACTCGCCTTTCGGATTCTCCAGCGTTTTTCATTTTCTCGGAGAAATCGCGTGAATCGACTTTTCATGTGTGTTTGTATCCCGGCAGCGGTTGTCTGTTTTTCGGGATTGCTGCGGGGCGAAGAGCACGGCACACCGGAGCAGATTCGTTTTTTTGAGTCAGAGATTCGTCCGGTGTTGATCCGGGAGTGTTATGAGTGTCATTCCGCGGCATCAGGAAAATCCGAAGGCAATTTGCGAGTGGATTCGCGGGACGCCATTCGTCATGGCGGCGATCGAGGTGCGGCAGTGGTTCCGGGTGCCCCGAAGGAGAGTCTTTTGCTGACGGCGATTCAGCACACAGACCCGGATCTTCGAATGCCTCCGCGAAAGAAGATGCTTGCCCCCGAAACGATTCGCCTGATTACTCAATGGATTGAAGACGGAGCCATTGATCCTCGCGATCATGCGGACACGGCAACGGAGACTGGTGATCTTGTTGCACGGCGAAAGTCGCACTGGGCATATCAGCCTCCACAAACGGGCGAGCTTCCCGACGTTCAAAATCCTGAGTGGTGTATTTCTGAAATTGACAGGTACATCTTGAACGGTATCGAGAGTCAGGGATTGTCTCCGGCTCGAGATGCAGATCCAGCAACCTTGATTCGTCGGCTGACATATGACTTAACCGGACTTCCGCCAGTTCCTGAATCACTTCGGAGATTTCAGACGTCGGTCGCATCGTATGGAGTGGAACTCGCGATCGCTCAGGAAACAGATCGACTCATTGCGACGCCTCAGTTTGCCGAACGATGGGGGCGGCACTGGCTGGATGTTGCTCGGTATGCCGAATCAAGTGGCAAAGAAGCCAACATCTCGTTTCCGTATGCATGGCGTTATCGTGACTACGTGATTGATGCTGTTCATGGAGACATCCCATACAATCGATTTTTGCTGGAGCAAATTGCCGGGGACCTGCTGCCGGCTGATTCGGACCAGGAACGTGCTCGCCTGCTCATCGCCACCGGGTTCCTTGCCATCGGTACAAAGAATCTCGATGAAGGAAACGAGCAGCAGTTTGCAGCAGATGTGACTGACGAGCAGATTGACACGCTCTCGCGATCATTGCTTGCCAGTTCAATTGCTTGCGCACGCTGTCATGATCATAAATCTGACCCATTTACCATGTCGGACTATTATGCTTTCGCGGGAATATTCTCCAGCAGCAAGACCTGGTTTGGAACGGCCGTATCTCCCTCGAACAGAGTCGCCGGCGATCCATTGATTCTTCCGGAAGGTCCTTGGACTCCTGTATTCCATAAGGCGACGACCGCCGATCACATTCAGGCACTCAGTAAGGAACTCGAAACTCTCACGGAAGAAAAGAAGACAAAAACCGATGCTGTGTTTAAGGCGATCGCTGAAGGGCGAAACCCCGGCGATTTGTTTACGATCCGGGATGCTCTGAGAATTTTCTGGCGGTCGGGTGCGATCGAAGGGGAACTCGAAAAGTATGACGCCACGGGGAAACCTCTCGCATTGGGAATGGGGGTCACGGATAAGTCTCAACCGGAAGACGCAAGAATCCTGCTTCGCGGAGAAGTTCTTCGTCCTGGTGAGACAGTTCGTCGAAACGTTCCGGAGATCTTTCGCACTGGGGTAGTTGGAGGAGGGCTGCCTTCACTGGAAATTCCGGCACAACAGAGTGGAAGACTTCAGCTCGCCGAATGGTTGACGAATGATCGACATCCATTGACGGGCCGAGTGTTCGTCAACAGAGTCTGGTCGCATGTCTTTGGGAATGGACTGGTTCGGACTGTAGATAACTTTGGTCCGGCAGGACACAGGCCCGAGCACATTCAACTTCTGGACTATCTGACGGTGAAGTTTATAGAGGATGGATGGAGTCTGAAGAAACTTGTACGTGCTCTTGTGACGACACATGCATACCGACAGTCATCTGAATGGCGACCGGAGATTCATGAACGGGATCCGGAGAATCTCTGGTATGCTCGGTTTCCGTCGCGTCGGCTTGAGGCGGAAGCGATTCGTGATGCGATGCTGGCTGTTTCGGGAGAGCTTCAGCAAACTCGACCTGTTGGGTCACTCGTTGGTATTCAGATCGGAGATCGTCCGATTTCCCTGATCGGACTCGACGAACGTATCCCGAAGGACCTTGATGGTTCAACTCATCGGTCCATCTATCTGCCGGTTATCAGAAACCGACTGCCCGAAGTTCTGGACGTCTTTGATTTTCCGGAACCATCAATGGTTGCGGGTGTTCGAGAAGTGACCAATGTACCGACACAATCCTTGTATATGCTGAACAGTTCATTCGTTCAGGCGAGAGCTGAAGCTCTGGCCTTGCGTGTTAAGGCCGAGACATCGGACGAGGAGCAGCAGATTCGGCTGGCATTTGAGATGTGTTTCAGTCGCCCGGCTTTACCGGATGAACATTCCAGGCTGTTGACGTTTCTCAGGCCGGAAGAAGATTTAGCGAACGACAGAGACACAGAACACGACCAACCGGAACATACCAAACCCGAACATGTTAAAGATCTTCAGCACGGTCGACTGGTCACGCTCTGTGCTGCGTTGTTTTGTACGGCCGAGTTCCGCATCCTGAACTGAAACGAGGAGGCCCGAACGTGACTCAACATTTTATAAATCCGACAGCATCGCTTACCCGACGTTCGTGGTTTGGACAGGGAGCTCGCGGATTGACATCCATTGCTCTAGCCGGCCTGTTGGCGCCTGTTGGTCGTGCCGGCCTGCTGGCGTCTGTTAGTCGTGGCGACTCGGAGCATCAGGTAAACCCGCTGACTCCCAGGCCTCCTCAGTTGCCGGCGCGTGCGCGCAGAGTGATTTTCATCTGCATGAACGGGGGACCTTCACATGTGGACCTGTTCGACTATAAGCCGCGGCTGAACCAGGACGCAGCAGCCGGAAAGACGCACGATGGCAAGGCTACCGGAGCAAAGCTGATGGGTTCTCCATTCAGTTTTGCTCAACACGGTGAATCGGGACTGTGGGTGTCGTCCGCACTTCCACAATTGTCGAAGCACGCTGATGATCTTTGTGTGATTCGCAGCATGCACACTGACCTGCCAAATCATTCTCAGGCGTTTGGGCAGATGCACACCGGGAGCTTCCAGTTTGTCAGGCCGTCTCTCGGGGCCTGGACGTTGTATGGGCTCGGCACCGAGAACAGCAATTTGCCGGGATTTGTGACGATTAATCCCCCATCCGACAATGGAGGCGCTCAAAACTATGGGAGTGCGTTTCTTCCCGCCATCTTTCAGGGGACTCGCGTTGGAACGAACCAGATTCCTGGATTCTATGCAGCCCTGTTGAAAGTGGATGAAGAGCCCGGGCCACCACTCAGCAACGTTGAAAATCCGTTTCGAAGTCGATCTGAGCAGCGACAGCAACTGGATCTGATTCAGGACCTGAATCGTGGTTTGCTTGCCAGGGCTGGCCATCAGCCGGAAGTAGAAGGCGTCATTCAATCATTTGAACTTGCCTATCGCATGCAGGACGAGCTGCCGGATGTGCTGGATCTGAAGCACGAGTCGCAACAAACTCTGGAACGCTACGGAATTGGTTCCGGTCTTCCAACGGATCGATTTGGTCGACAATGTCTTCTGGCACGCAGGCTTGCGGAGGCGGGAGTACGATTTGTTGAGATTACCTCGCCGGTCGGCTGGGATCATCACTTCATGCTGAAAGACGAACTCCAGAAAAGTTGTGATGCGACCGATCTGCCGGTTGCAGCTCTGCTGACCGACCTTCATGAGCATGGTTTGCTCGACGACACACTCGTAATCTGGGCCGGAGAGTTCGGGAGAACTCCGTATGCTCAAAGTGGTACCGGACGTGATCACAACAACAAGGGTTATACTGTCTGGATGGCCGGTGGCGGCGTTCGAAGCGGTCTGTCGTATGGTTCAACAGATGACTACGGTTATGAGGCTGTTGAGGGAGCCGTCCACATTCATGACTGGCATGCGACAATCCTGCACCTTCTTGGACTGGATCATACTCGGCTGACCTATCAACATGCCGGCCGTGACTTTCGTTTGACTGACGTTCATGGCAACGTCGTTTCTGATATCATCTCGTGATGATTCAATTGGTTCTGATTCAAGTTCTTTTTGACGCAGCGGGCTGCGGGAATTCCTGAAATGCCGTCGTATCAACTTCGATCGTTCATTGTCAGCGCGTGTGTAATGATCCTTGCCGGAAGCACCGATGCCCAGACAAACTGGCCTCAGTTTCGCGGCGAAGGGGCTCGCGGAATTGCCGACAATGCCGAACTTCCGGATCGCTGGACAACGACAGAAAACGTTGCCTGGAAGACCGAAATTCCGGGAAGGGGATGGTCGTCTCCCGTGGTCTGGGGGGATAAGGTCATCCTGACCTCTGTCGTAAATCAGGGAGCGGCCGAAGATCCTAAGAAGGGTCTGTATTTCGGCGGCGAGCGTTTGGTTCCACCGGATGCGATTCATCAGTGGAAAGTATTCTGCCTGAACCTGCAGGATGGCTCGACCATCTGGGAGAAGCAGGTGCATGAAGGAAAGCCGGAATCCTCTATTCATATCAAGAACACGTTTGCATCCGAAACACCGGTCACAGACGGAAAGCATGTCTATTGCTGTTTTGGTAACCTCGGGATTTTCTGCTTTGACTTTGACGGAAATCTTGTTTGGCAACATAAGCTTCAGCCGCATGCAACGCGATTTGGCTGGGGTACAGCCGCCTCGCCTGTATTGTTTGACGGACGGTTGTATCTGGTGGACGACAACGAGGACGAATCGTCACTCATTTGCCTGAACAGTGAAACCGGCGAACAGATCTGGAAGCGGGTTCGCGAAGAAAAGAGTAATTGGTCAACCCCATATATCTGGCAGAACTCTGTACGCACGGAAATTGTTACTCCCGGGACAGGACAGGTTCGGTCATACGACCTCGATGGTAACCTGCTCTGGTCGCTGGAGGGTATGTCGAGCATTACGATTGCTACGCCGTATCAGGCCGAAGGGTTGCTGTATGTGACATCCGGCTACGTACTGGACCCTTTGAAGCCAATCTATGCCATTCGTCCCGGGGCATCCGGGGATATCAGCCTGAAAGATGGTGAAACCTCCAGTAAGTTCATTGCCTGGTCCAATCCAAAGGCCGCTCCGTACAACCCGTCTACACTGGTCTACGAAGATCGATTGTACGTACTGTATGACAGAAGTCTGGTCAGTGCATTTCAGGCATCCACGGGCAAGGAACTGTTTGGTCCGGAACGGCTCTCGAATGGCAGAGCATTTACGGCATCTCCCTGGGCTTACAATCAGAAGGTGTTCTGCCTCAATGAAGATGGAGTCACATTTGTGCTCAAAGCCGGCGATCAGCTCGAGGTATTACATAGTAACGAACTGGCTGAGGATGATATGGCGATGGCAACTCCGGCAATTGTAGGTGATCGTCTATTGATCAGGACACTGCCGAGAATCTACTGCATCCGGGACAGGAAGTCGGAGAATTGAGAAAACAGATACGGCTGCTCCCGAATCGATCGAGCACTGTTTTTTAGAGACTCGGAGCATTGGGGCGGATTGCACGAAACACGACGACAGCCGCGAGAGCTCCGAGGACGGGAGCTGCGAGGTAGAGCCAGAGGACGTCCATTCGCTGCGAAACCAGAGCCGGGCCAAGAGAGCGAGCGGGATTCATGGATGCTCCGCAGACGGGCCCGGCGAACATCGCCTCCAGGGCCACGACACCACCGATCGCAACCCCGGCGAGAACTCCAGTTTCCTTTGGGCCAGTGGACACATTGAGAATCACAAACATCAGAAACAAAGTCAGCAGGAATTCAAAAACAAAGGACTGAAGTGGAGTGCCTGCAGGGCGAGTGGCACCCAGGTTGATGTTGTCCGGAAAGAGCAGATGAAGTGTCAGGCTGGCAAGAATGGCGCCGCCACACTGACATACAAGAAATGGCACGATCAAACGCGGTGAAAATCTTCCGTCTGCCCAGAATCCGACTGTAACGGCCGGATTGAGATGGCATCCTGAAACATCACCGATTGCATAGATCATGGCCATCACGATCAGGCCAAACGTCAGTGCGATCCCGGGATGAGTAACCGCGTTGGAGAAGGACTCATTGACAACGATTGCGCCAGTGCCGCAGAACACCAGCGTAAATGTTCCAAAGAACTCAGCGATTGCCTTACGGACGTTATCGGACATTGCGAGATTTCCATTCCAGACTGTTCAATACAGGAGTCAGGCACTCAATGCCAGGATTCAATCACCTGGAATGATAGCTGCATTCCGGAAGATCTCTATGTTGAGCAGAAAGGAGAGGGACTCAGGCAGCCTTCTTTGCTTTTGCCGGCGCCTGCTTCTGGGTTGCGGCGGCATCACCGGTTTCCGACTTTGGAGCTCTGAGGCGGATTGGTTCCAGGACTGTCGGTTGATACTTGGCGACAATTACAAGGAGTGCGGGCAATACCGCAAGGCTGACAAACAGACAGCCGGCGATCCCGATTGAAAGCAGTACGCCCACGCTGAACAGCCCGTTGTGAGATGCAATCATCAGGCTTCCAAATCCGATAATCGACGTCAGCGATGTCATCAGAATTCCATTGACCGTGTCTGCTGACGGCGAATACTCATTCTGCCCCCTGGCAATCTGACGACGATAGTCGTGCAGTAACAGGATTCCGTTATCGACTCCGATTCCCAGCAGCAGATTCAGTACTATGAGGTTGACGGGATTGAAGGAGAGCCCGGCAATCGCCATGAAACCCATCAGAAGTATTCCTCCGAGGACGGCGGGCATCAGTGCAATGATGGTGTCGCGCAGGTTGCGATAATCCACAACGGCTGCAATAAAAGCGACAAGTCCAAGAGCAATCAGAACAAGGTACGTCGGGTGAACAGCGCCGGTTCGCTGGAAATATGTGTATCCGATAAATCCCGTGACTGCGATCGGTGGCAGGATTGTAAGCAGCTTCTGACCGGGGCGAAGGAAGTCAAACAGTATCACGAGGCCAATCACGGCAATGGCATAGAGTCCCTGCGTTTGATAGCTGGCGATCATCTTCTGAGAGGAATCGAAGTTCTCAACCGGGATCCCACCAGCTTTGGGGACGACAGACTGTACGTCTTTGACAAACGCAGCCAGTGCCACTGGCTCCCAGATATCCTGCTTTGGATAGATTCGCAACAGCCAGTACTGCCGTTTGTCCTGGTCAGCTCGAACATATCGCGACTGCAGAGCATCCGGGACGTCCCGGAATGTCACTTCTTCCATGCTGGTTGCATTGACGACCTTGGCATGTTCGTTGATGACGGAGCGAGCCGTGAGCAGCTGGAATGCATTCAGAATATCAATGGCCTGCGGACCGGAAAGCTGTTCGAGTGACGTCAGAAACTGGTCGAGTTGCGCTGCCGCGTCGCGTGCCGTGTGATTTGGGGATTTTTTCAGGAGTGCATAGAGGCGTTCGACTTCTCTGCCAACTCGGATATGGTCTGCACTACGAAAGTTCGGGTTTGACCTGGGAACAGAGGCTACCTGATTGTACAGGTCGCGAATGGCGGCCTGCTGAGAGTTGTCCGGGCGAGGAGGGATCAGGCTTGCGACCTCACTCACTCGTCCAACGGAAGGCAGACGCACCAGTTGATTGCGAAGCGTCAACGCATGTTCGTATGTGTCTGCAATTGCAACTGAATACAGTAAAGATTCATTTGCAGAATCGAACAGTCGTTTTTGGACTTTCACGGATGGCTGGTCCTGATCGTGCACTTTCAGGAGATTGGCATCCCAGGCAACTCGACTGTCAATGCTTCCATCAGAATACCAAAACGCTCGACTGCCGACTCCTGCAATCGCCAATATTCCGACACCGATCACGATCAGTGGCCATGACACGAGAACTCGACGGTAGAATCCGTGAGAAAGCGGTTGAGGCAGCTTTTCAACATCCAGTTCTGCATCGGACAAAGCGATCAGGGCAGGTAAAAACAGGAACGTTGCGGCTGAGCACAACAAGACACCGATGCCGGAGATAATTCCAAGTTCTGCCAGCCCGGGAAAGCCGCTGAAGACCGCACTTCCAAAGGCAAGTGCTGTGGTGAGTGCTGACGTGACGATCCCTGTCCCGGCAGATTCACCGGTCAGGCGAAGTGCGTCTTTCAGTTCATAGAGTTCCTGACGCAGGCTGAGATATCGAGTGAGGAAGTGAATAGAAAAGTCAACGCCGAGACCAATCAGGATCACTGTGAAGGCGATGCTGAGAATGTTCAGATGGCCGACAGCAAATGTGGCGGCGGCAAAAGTCCAGCACAGCCCGACGACGAGCGTCAGGAGAGCGAGCATTGGATGCTTCAGACCTCGAAAGCCAAAAAGCAACAGGAAGCTGACAATCACCATCGCAATCAGAGACGCGTTGAGAATGTCGGCTGATGTCCGTCGCATTTCATCATGCTCAAGGACAGGAATTCCTGACAAAGTTACGGTGAGATCCGGAGCAATTTTGCGATAGTGGTCTGCAACGTCTCCGGAGATTTCACGCAACCGAGCCAGTGATCGGGAATTTTCATCAAAATCACCCGACTGCGGAACGACGAAGAGCTGAATCATTCCGAGGTTGCCATCGGCGTTCGTCATATAGGCGACATCAGAGTCGCTCATGTTCTTTTCAGCAGCAACAGTCAGCAGCGGTGGCAGCGGCGACTGAAACGTCGCGCCTTCCACTCGGCCACCTGTGACCGACTGTTGAACAAAGCGATTCAGGCTTTGCGAGAACTGATCCGCGGATCGATACAGGGATTCAGGTGCGGGACCAGACTTCTCCGCAGATTCAATGCGGGCTCGGAGATTGGAAGCGAGGTTCTCCGGCCGAAGCAGGTCCCACTGCTGGTTCCGGACAACCGGTTCAAATCCAGTCACACGCGAAGCAGTCTTGCGAAGTTCTTCAGTGCTGAGGAACTGAAGACCTTTTCGGCGGAGTGATCGCTGATCAATCTGGTAGAGCACTCCCTGGAACAGTTCGGGTTCGCGGTCGAGCCGTTTTCCGAGATCGTTCAGGACCTGCTCGATGAGCCGCTTGTTTGCCTGACTGGTTTCGACCACCACTACGACATCGGGAGATGCACCAAACTTTCGGACGTACGTGTCCCATGTTTTTGAAGCAGGTGAGCTCTGATCAGAGAGGCTGAAACGGCTTGTGCGGATCGTGAGATTCGCAACCGTATAGCCGACGGAAGCACATGCGAGCAACAGCATGATCCAGAGCGTCAGACGTGGACGCGCAGAGGCCAGACTGACCAGTCCACCCAGAAGGCGGGCTGTCAGCGTCCGCGGCACCACACTCTCACTGGAATCTGCCATGACCGTCCCAGGTCAAACTCGAGAGAAGCAAAACCCGACGGAAGCCCGCCGTAATCGAAAGATCGTCACAACCGCCACAAGCGCTCTAGGAGAATTTGAAAGCGAACACGGATTGAACCAGAACCGCCGTTTTTGCCGCTTTTTCAGACGCATGATGAATGGTGTTCACCACCAATTCGGAGCGAAGTATGGACATTTGAACAGTTAAGCTGGGGCGATTTTTCAGATTCCGTGGAAGACACAAATTTTGACTGTCCGGGAGACCCTCACGACTGCGATGCGAAAAGGGACAGCGTGGTGAAACGTGGTTTTGAGGATTGGACAGAGTGGGGCAAATATGAAGAGCGTGCGGGAAGTTTTGAAGACTGGATGGAAGATGGTTGCTGGAAATCGCAAACGCAAAGGACTTCGGGGCCTGAGTGGAGGCGCGGAGTCTTGTGAGATGCGATGTTTGTTGTCTGCACTGGGTACAGCGCCGACACTGGATGAAGTGCTTGTACGACCGGGCGTCATCACTGGGCTGATTAACGATAACAGTGAAGGCAATTTTTATTCAGTGGACATTGATATCCACAACGATGGGACTGTTGACCATACCCTTTCGGCTCCATTCCATCCGATTTTTGGAACGAACGAGTGGTCATTTCAGTTTGTTCCGGGGCAGTTTGGAGTTGACGACGTCAACGTGGGGCTGACTCCGAGGGAGTCCAACGGTGTTGAGTCTCACACCGGTGCGAAGATGGTGGTGACCATTCCGGGAGTTCCGAATGATCCTCCAACGTTTGTCCATCTGACCGTTACGGAGTCCCGAATTTTTGGTGCGATTGACGACGACAAGTTGAATGAGGGATTCTATTCGATTGAAGCGGCCATCGGATCGATTGAAAACGGGTTTCAGCAAATCGGTCCCGTGGTTCAGCTTGGGCAATTCGATTTGACTCACAGTTTCGGCTACAACGACGGCTCAGTTCCCGTCTTCGTGAGGATTCGCGAAAACCAGATTTACCAGCAACTATTCAGCAACACTGAGACTCGATACTACACCTTTAACGGACCGGGTGGAAATCCAGGCGGCTCTCCGGGCGGTAGTCCTGGAAGTGGTCCTGGGGGAGGTTCACTGTTCGGCGGAGGTGGCGTTGGCGGACTTGGTGGCATCGGCGGGGGAGGTTCATTGTTTGGTGATGACGACAATCAGCCAGGGCTGCTCTTTTGAAAACCTGATGGAGTTCCCGCTCCTCGAATCGTCTGATGTTCCTGGAGTTCGGGAATGGGGACGGATTGCTGGATGCAAAGTGTTTCGTGGTGATGAGCCATGAGGCTGGAGGTTTGACTTCATACTGGTTTTTCAGAACCTGATGGAATACTCTTCGAACACGAATCTGCTGTGCGGCGGATTCGTGTTCTTTTTTTGTGATCTTCGAGAGGTCCTTCATGAGTTCGCCCAACTACACATCGCGTCGATCCAGGATTCAGCGACAATTAAAGTCACTCCAGGTTGACGCGTTCTTGATCTCCGGATTGAGCAACGTTCGTTATCTGACGGGGTTTACAGGAGACTCCAGCTGGTTGCTGTTGACTTCAAATTCGGTCTTGCTGATCAGTGATACTCGGTATGAGACTCAGTTGGCCGACGAATGTGACGGGCTACCGGTTGTGATTCGGGATGCCAGTCGGAACTTGATTGATGCTGCTGCCGATGCGGTGATTGATAGTGGAGCTTCGCGGCTTGGATTTGAGGCTGATCAGACGTCCGTTTCGATCTTTAGAACACTGGAGCAGCGCCTTTCGGGCCGCGAATTAACGGCTTTGAATGGAGTGGTTGAGCGATTCCGCGAGATCAAAGACAAATGGGAGCTGGAGCAGATTCGGAAAGCGATTCATTTTGCAGAGCGAGGTTATTACGTTGTTCGAAGCATGCTTCGCAGGAATCAGACCGAGAAGGAGATTCGGTATCTCCTGGAGGAGGCGATGCGAAGTTTTGGTGCGAGCGGACCGGGATTTGAACCGATCATCGGTGTGGGACCCACGGCCGCTTTGCCTCATGCGCACGCGGGAGACCGTCCTGTACGAGAGAACTCGCTGTTGCTGATGGATTGGGGCGCAGCGACGGAAACGGGTTACCGGAGCGACCTGACTCGCGTGCTGTTTACAGACAAGCCGACTCGTCAGATGTACGACGTTTACCGCACGGTTCTTGAAGCTCAGAGGCTTGCAATCGAAGCCATCCGCCCGGGAGCAAAGTGCTCAGAGGTGGACGCAATTGCACGTGGGTATATTCAGGACGCTGGATATGGTAAATATTTTGGTCATGGACTGGGTCATGGGTTTGGCCTGGATATCCATGAATCATTGAGAATGAGTCCACTTTCGACTCAGGTTTTTGAACCAGGAATGGTGATTACGGTCGAGCCTGGTATCTATCTTCCGGGAAAATTTGGTGTCCGAATTGAGGACGATATTCTGGTGACGGCGGAAGGGAACGAGGTTTTGACGACAGTTCCGCGGGATTTCGAATCAGCTCGGCTCGGATTCCTTGAATAATTTGTTCATCTTCGCGAATCTTCGCGCTCAAAGTCATTTTGGAAAAGATTGCTGCTTCAGCAAGACGTGGAGGCACTGAGACGTTCATGGCTAAGCCAAACGAAACTGAGGATAAGGGTGGTTCTTTTGATCTGGAACGCTTTCGCAAGTTGTTGCAGTTGATGGAGAAATACGGAGTCACTGAGGCGAATCTGCAGAACGATCAGGAGTCGTGGAAGGTTCGCCGGGGACCTCGTCAGGTTGCTTATGCGCCAGAGACGGTCACATTTTCGCAGCCGATGGCAGCGGCTCCTGTGGCTGCAGCGGCAGCACCGGTTGTGGCATCAGCTCCGGCGGAGCGTCCTCCTGGCGTGACAATTAATGCACCGACGGTGGGGACGTTTTATTCGGCGGCAAGTCCTGACGACGAGGCATTTGTTGCGATTGGATCGACGGTGAAGCCGGATACTGTGGTTTGCATCATCGAAGCGATGAAGGTGTTCAATCAGATTCAGGCGGAGAAATCCGGGCGGATCGTTGAAATCCTTGTTGAGAATGGGGCTGCTGTCGAATTTGGTCAGCCCATGTTTCGCATTGAACCCGCCTGAGTCATACTCGAAGAGCGAGCAACTTCATGTTCCAGAGAATTCTGATTGCAAATCGCGGCGAGATTGCGCTGCGAATTATCCGCGCTTGTCGAGAGCTTGGAATTGAGACGGTCGCGGTTTTCAGCGAAGCCGATCGAGGTGCTCATTATCTCGAACTGGCCGACGAAGCCTGGTGTATTGGCCCTGCACAGGCATCAGAGAGTTACTTGTTGATTAATCGAATCATTAGTGTGGCCGAAGTGGGCAATGTTCAGGCAGTGCATCCAGGCTATGGATTTCTTGCGGAGAACGCACACTTTGCGGAAGTCTGCCGCAGCTGCAATATTGAATTCATTGGGCCGCCACATGATGCGATGGCCAAGCTTGGCGACAAGGTGAGTGCGCGGGAAATCGCTATGAAGGCGGGCGTTCCCTGTGTGCCGGGAAGTGATGGACTGATCGAAGATGTCGAAGAAGCCGTGAAGATTGCAGATCGCATCGGCTACCCGGTTTTGATCAAGGCCACAGCGGGTGGTGGTGGTAAGGGGATGCGTGTTGCAGGAAACGAAATTTCTCTGCGAGCAGGACTTCAGGCAGCGTCAGCAGAAGCCGAGAAGGCATTTAAGAATGCGGGCGTCTATCTCGAGAAATATGTCGAGAAGCCACGGCATATAGAAGTGCAGATTCTCGCCGACAGTCACGGCAATGTGGTGCACCTGTGGGAACGTGACTGTTCGATGCAGCGTCGTCACCAGAAGCTGATTGAAGAGAGTCCTGCCCCAAATCTTCCGCAGGACGTTCGTCTGCGGATTTGCGAATGTGCTGTGAAACTGGTTCGCGAAGCCGGATACCAAAATGCGGGCACGGTGGAGTTCATTCTTGATAAGAATTTCAACTTCTACTTCATTGAAGTGAATGCCCGAATTCAGGTCGAACATCCTGTCACGGAGATGGTCACCGGAATTGACCTGATCAAGCAGCAGATCCTGATTGCTGCGGGCGAGAAGTTGCCGTTCCGTCAGGAGGATATTCCGTGCAACGGTTCGGCGATTGAGCTTCGAGTCAATGCAGAAGACCCTGACAATGGATTCCGCGGCAGTCCGGGAAAGATCACAAAGCTTCGGTTGCCCGGAGGTCCGGGAGTGCGTTTTGATTCGCACGTTTACGAAGGATATACGATTAGCCCATATTACGATTCGATGATCGGTAAACTGATCGTCCACAAACCGACTCGTGATGATTCGATTCAGTGCATGAAACGCTGCATTCGGGAGTTTGTGGTTGAGGGGATTCATACAACGTTGCCACTGGCTCGCAAGATGTTCAATCATGCGGCGTTTGCCGATGGCACTGTGGATACGACATTCGTCGAACGGACTTTTTGAGTTCATCGAACGAAGTACGAATCGATCTGAGCGGTCGAATTCGGAAACAAGCGGGCTCGCGAAAAAGCGAGCTTCGGAAGTACCAGAAATACACAGAAATTTAGTCGCTGCGATCGCTGCGAATTCTACTTAAGGGAAAGACGACATGACTCACGGAATCAAAAGAGTTGCTTTGTTATTTGCTGGTGGGCCGGCTCCGGCGGCGAACGCTGTGATTTCCACCTGCGCCATTTCAGCCCTGAAACATGGCATTGAAGTCGTAGGAATCAAATACGGTTACTCGAATCTGACGGACTTCACTCCTGCTCATCCGCTGATCGATGGCGTTCATTATATGAAACTCACTGAAGTGATGCTCCGCAGAACTCGCAGCAAGCAGGGTATCCTCATCGGAACGGCGCGAGCAAACCCGGGCAAGATGATTACCGCTCCGTCAGACCTTCTGGACCCGGAAAAGTCGGCTCCGATGAAGCGAGTTTATGACGGGCTTCGGTCAATCGGGGTTGATGCCCTGGTCTCTATCGGCGGCGATGATACTCTCAAGACTGCCAACAAACTGAAGATGTATCAGGATCAGCTTCCAGCGGACCAGAAGCGAATGCCTGTCGTGCATGTCCCCAAGACCATTGACAATGACTATATGGGAATTGACTTCACCTTTGGTTACTTTACGGCAGTAGAGACGCTTGGGACGGAAATCAGCAATCTGCACGCGGATGCTGAAGCTGCTCGAAGTTACTTTATGGTCGAAAGTATGGGCCGCAGTGCAGGCTGGCTCGCGTATGGGGCTGCGATCGCCGGTGAAGCCAGCCTTGTGATCAGTGTCGAAGATATGAACGAGAAATATCTTTCGGCGGACTCAACAGCCACTCGGAAAGTCATGGACGTTGATAAGGTTGTTCAGAAGATCGTACGAGTCATGCGATATCGTCAGGAGCAGGAAGGCAAGGAATACGGAGTGATTGTTTTGGCTGAAGGTCTTGCAGAGTACCTGCCACCGGAAGCTCTGAAAGATGTACCGAGGGATGAACATGGCCATGTTTCTGTTGCACATGTTGACCTTGGGAAAATGTTCGCGAAGCGTGTTGCGGATGAATTCCGCAGTCAGACGGGTGTCAAACGTAAAGTAACGGGGCTTCAGCTCGGTTATGAATGCCGTTGTGCGAAACCTCATGCATTTGACGTCATGCTTGGAAGTCAGCTGGGCGTTGGAGCATATCGAGCACTCTGCGAAGAAAAACTGAATGGAGTCATGGTTTCAGTCTCCGGTCAACTCGATCTTCACTACGTCCCGTTTGACAAACTGGTGGACCCGCAGACGCTGGTGACAAAAGTACGCTTCATTCCTCCGGGGAGTGACTTCCATCGGCTGGCAAGATTCCTCGAAACCAGTATTAACGACTAATCAGTCACAGCCCCAGGACGGAGATGTCGGCCTAAAAACGGAGATGAACGGGTGACTGCTCAGCTGATCGATGGCAAACAGATCGCAGAAATCGTGAAAGCGGAAGTTGCAGCGGAAGTTGCGATTCTGGCTGAGCAGTCGATCGTTCCCCGACTTGTTGCGATTATTGTTGGTGAAGATCCGGCGAGTCAGGTGTATGTTCGCAATAAGGAGCGTGCCTGCCTGAAGGCTGGCATTGCAGGGGATGTTGTTCGACTTGCATCCAGTATTACTCAGAGTGAACTGCTGGATCAGATCTCTGCCCTGAATCACGATGATTCGGTCCATGGAATTCTGGTTCAGTTGCCCCTTCCTGCACATCTTGATTCGATGGCAGTGCTTGATGCAATTCATCCGGGTAAAGATGTCGATGGCTTTCACCCGGAAAACGTTGGATTAATGCTTCAGGGGCGTCCTCGCTTTCTGCCATGTACGCCTCATGGTGTGATGAAGCTGATCCAGACCACTGGCGTCAGCACTGTGGGTGCACACGCTGTGGTGATTGGAAGAAGTGACATTGTCGGCAAGCCTATGGCTGCATTACTTGTGCAGAAGGGAGTCGATGCGACAGTCACAATTTGCCACAGTCGTACTCGGAATATTGGCGAAATCACGCGACAGGCCGACATTCTGATCGCGGCGGTTGGGATTCCTGAGTTTGTTACTGGAGCGATGATTCGGCCGGGGGCTGTGGTGATTGATGTTGGCATCAATCGGCGAGAAGATCGAATTGTTGGAGATGTTCAGTTTGAAAGTGCAGTGCAGGTTGCATCGGCCATAACACCTGTTCCAGGTGGGGTCGGTCCGATGACAATTGCCATGCTGCTGAGAAACACTCTGACGGCCGCCAGACTTCTGTCCGGTCAATGAGGGAATTCCTGACTGTTGCGGTTTTAGGGATTGTCAAGCGGAAACCGTGATAGTGTCGCAGGGTTTTGCGGGCCTGCCGTTCGGTTTTACCGGATCGTACGGGTGATTGTGAATGGTCCGGTTCTGCCCGGCGTCGGGAATCCTCGGACCAGTGAAAAGCAACCGCCGCGTTCGGCGGAAACTGCCGGTTCGGCTCTGAATCTGAAAGGTAGTAGCGACGATAACTGTTGCAGACGAATTCCTCAGGTATTCCGAGCACAGGTTGTGACGCATGAACGACACGATTCGAAAGAAGCGAACGATTTCCCGGCTCCAAACGCCCCTGGAAACGTACCTCCGTGAAATCAACGAAACCGCATTGCTCACTGCGGACGACGAAAAAGAACTGTCCAATCGGATTTCAGCCGGCGATGCGTCGGCTCGTGATCGGATGGTCCGAGCAAATCTGCGACTGGTGGTGAATATTGCCCGTGGTTATGCGGGTAAAGGGCTTCCACTGCAGGATCTGATCGAAGAGGGTAACCTCGGACTGCTTCGCGCTGTCGAGGGCTTCGACCCCAACATGAATACTCGATTCAGCACTTACGCCAGTTACTGGATCAAGCAATCGATCAAACGTGCTCTGGTCAATTCTGCGAAGACAATTCGAATTCCTGCCTATATGGTGGAACTGTTGTCAAAGTGGCGGCGAGCGTCCGCGAAGCTGGCTGAGGAATTCAACCGTCAGCCGACCGCAGAAGATATCGCAAAAGAGCTGGGAATTCCGAAAAAGAAGCTGCGGATTGTCAAGAAGGCCATCACACTGTACAACGCTTCTCCACAGTCGGAACAGGATGAATCCGGGTTGACTCTGGGTGATATTGTGCCGGATGAACGAGTTCGTGGTCCCGAAGACGAACTGATCAACTCTGATAACCTGATTCATGTATTTCGGCTGCTGGACGAGATGGATCCCCGCGAGGCGACGATCCTGCGACTGCGATTTGGTCTGGATGACAGCGAGCCGAAGACGCTGAAGGAGATTGGCGAATCAATGGGGCTGACTCGTGAACGAGTCCGTCAGATTGAAAGTGAGGCTCTTCGCAAGCTGTATCGCAGCCTGAGCGGCGAAGTTTAATACTGCCGAACAGATGTTGATATCGCCTCCATGAATCAAGAATCCGCGCCTCCACCTTCGACTGTTGCTGTTGTTACAGGTGGGGCGCGCCGAGTGGGACGAGAAATCGTCCATTCCCTTGTGCGCCGCGGATTATCTGTTGTCATTCACCACGGAACTTCATCCGTAGAGGCCAGTGTTCTTGTACAGCAGATTCGCAGTCAGGGCGGCACTGCTGTCGCCGTGGCTGCCGATCTCAGAGATCCTCGAAATGCGGCTGCAAAAGTGTTTGAAGCCGCTGTTGAACTCGGACCGGTCTCTGTCCTCGTCAACTGTGCTGCCGTCTTTCAGGATCGAGCTTTGCCGTGGATTGATCAGTATCACTGCAATGTTCATCTTAACGTGAACCTGCTCGCCCCGGTGTTCCTTGCTCAACAGTTTGCGCGTCAGCTCGGCGAGGGTGAGTATGGTCACATCATCAATATCCTCGACTGGCGTGCTCAGCGACCCGGTCCGGATCATCTGATCTATACCGCGACCAAGGCAGCGTTGGCGAGTGTCACAAAATCACTGGCACAGCAGCTGGCACCGAAGATTCTTGTCAACGGTATCGCCCCTGGAGCCATCCTTCCCCCGGAAGATCGTCTGAACTGGCATCAGCAGCGAGCAATCCAGTCGATCCCTCTCCAGCGGACGGGTTCTCCACAGGACGTGTGTGACGCAATCAACTTCCTGCTGAACTCTCGCTTTATCACCGGAGAAATTATTAATGTCTCCGGCGGAGAAGAACTCTAGCGAGCCTCCGGCGGAGAAGAACACTAATCAATGCACAGGGGACGCTTCCAACCCCACGCAGCACGTGTCAGGATGGAAGCCCGGTCACTGCGTTTCAGACCGCTGAAATGCCTGTGTAATAATCTGGTTCGCCGCCGGCTTTCCATTTAATGTTGCAGCCGATGCTGGGACGTTGTTCAGAAGACGGCTCTTTCCCTGCAAGTACAGCATCGCAGGCAGATCGCAGATCACTTCCTGTGATGGGAACTCCATTGCCCGGACGGCTGCTATCGAATTGCCCTCGATACACAAGTCTGTGATCTGCATCAAACAAAAAGAAGTCAGGAGTGCAGGCGGCCTTGTATGACTTGGCAATCTCCTGAGATGCGTCAAACAGATACGGGAAGGTGTATCCCGCGGAAATCGCTTCCAGCTTCATCTTATCAGGACCGTCCTGCGGATAAGCAGATGCATCGTTTGAACTGATCCCAACGATTCCCAATCCCTTCGCGCTGTATGCGACAGCAAATTCCTTCAATGCCGATCGAAGATGAACCACAAATGGACAGTGGTTGCACATGAAAACAACCAGTAGCGGTTTTCCGGAGAATTGACTGAGGGAAACGACTGAACCGTCGACATTTGGTAAAGCGAATTCAGGTGCTTTTGTGCCGAGGGGCAGCATCGTTGATGCAGTTTTGACCATAACGAAGAAACCTTGTTGGGACCAGGTACGAACCCGGCCGGACGATTGACTCAGGACGTCAATGGTGGACACAGACGACGAACAACTGGATTATAGCGAATTGGTGCGAAGTCGATCCGTAAGAGCATCAATAATCTCTGCCGGAACGAAGTCCATCAGCCTTTCACGCACATTTCCGCGAGCCATTCGGGCAATCTGCTTGATGAGCGAACTGGAGATATGGGCATAGCGTTCGGCCGACATCAGGAAGACCGATTCAATCTCATCGTCGAGCACGCGATTGGTAAGCGACATCGTGAATTCAGCATCAATGTCGGTAAGTGTTCTGACACCGCGCAGCAGTATTCGACTGCCGCACTGGCGAACAAAATCAACGGCGAGACCATCAAATGTGCGGACTTCGACGTTTCGGAACTCGGCCAATGCCGAACAACACAGATTGACTCGCTCTTCCGGAGTGAAGAGAGACTGTTTATCGGGATTCATGCCGATTCCGACAGTCACCTGAGAAAAAATCCGGGATGCTCGCCGCACGATATCCTGATGACCCAGCGTCAATGGATCGAAACTTCCCACATACACCGCGTGAGATGACATGTTCTGAGAAGTCCCGCCCATTTTTGCCTCGCTGTTTCGAGATCGTGCGACTGCTGATTCATTCTCAATATATCCGGAAAATGACAGGCACCGCCGCAATTCCTTTGCCGTAAATCATTGCAAACTGGCAAATTGGCAGTTGAACTCTGTTCGCCAAATCGTCCTGAACGAAGCAGTCTTTGTGTCTAAAGTGTTTGTACGTATTGATTTATGGAATTGGGTGTCGCCGGTTTACTGATAAAGTCGCGATTCGTGTTTTTGGAACATCATATGCAGCGTATAAGGCTGGACTGCAGCGTTTTGCTGGAATCTGACAGGTGGAGGAATTGATGGCAATTTTTCGTTGGGGACAACATTGGGACCCTCTCCAGGATCTGGAGCGAGAGGTTGATCGCCTGCTTCAGGGCGTCAGTCTATCCCTGCACGGGGTACGGTTTGGGCGTCGGTTTCCATTGCTGAATCTGCTGGAGACCGGCGATGGATATTTGTTGACGGCCGAGATTCCAGGTGTTGACCCGTCGCAGATTGAAGTCACAATTTCCGGAGGTTACCTCTCCATTCGAGGTGTACGACCTGTGCCGGAGGAAGCTCGGTCGGATTCGTTTCGCCGTCAGGAACGATTCAACGGACCATGGCAGAGAAAGATCCAATTGCCGGAACGTGTGGATGAAGACCGAATGAAGGCAGAATATTCTGCCGGAGTGCTTCGAATTTCGTTGCCTCGAACAGTGTCGACTCCCCCACGGCAGATTCTCGTGAGTGGAGACAATCATGAGTGATCAAATCCCGCCATCATCTTCCGAACTTCCGATCATTCGAACTGATGCGAACAATGTTTCGAATTCTCCTGTGATCCCATCGGCCGTTCCTGCTGCACAGTCCGCGGAACCACGACTGCTGTTTAATCCTTCGATTGATATCTATGAAACAACAGATGGACTCGTCCTTTATGCTGACCTTCCGGGAGTGACCGTCGAAGGTCTTGAATTACAGGTCCAGGACAATCGTCTTACGCTGTATGGCAGAGTTTCAAAAAAGGAACCCGAAGGAAGCCAGTTGCTGCACGAAGAGTACCAGGTTGGCGACTTCCTGCGTTCGTTCATTCTCAGCGACGAAGTGGACCATGAACGGATTCAGGCAAAACTCACCAACGGTCTGCTCCGAGTTGAACTCCCACGCGCTCCCCGTTCGAAACCACGCCGGATTGAAGTTTCTCGCGAGTAAGCTTCTGTCCCCATCGTCGTGGATCACTCCGTGATCCACCCCAAGCCCGCGGGATTGCACACCATGGTGGTCCTCGAGACGAACTGATTCGTCACGCTGAATCAAAAACCACTTGAGAACCGGCATTCGATCTGACGAGAGCTGGTCTGGTTAAATGGGTTAAATAGTGTGGCAGGGAGGTTTATGGAGACTCTGCCGTTGGGACCTGTTAGGTTTTACCGACGAATCCGTGTTTGTCGATTGTGACAAGCAGCGAGAGTCTCCGGCGAGGGGTGCGCTGTTTGCGCACTTGAGTACTGCTGAGCCAGAACGACGGAGACGCACCATGATTCAAAGGATGTTCGCCATGCTGTTTCCGCGATCGAACCGCCAGCGTCAGAACCGAAAGCCGACGAGCCGTGACTGCTCTGAGACCGTTCAGGTTCTTGAGCCGCGTGAATTGCTGGCGGGAAACGCGGTCGTGACTCTTGCAGGGTCGCAGCTTACGATCGTTGGTGATGCAGAGGCGAATACGATCGAGATCACAGCGCTGGACAATCAGGTTCTTGTCCGGGGATTAGAGAATACGACAATCAATGGGGGTACCGCAGCTTTCGTAGTTGCCTCAGGGACGGCATCATTCAATGGGAATGTTGCTGTGTATCTTAATGCGGGAAATGACACTGTTCTCTTCAGCAGAAATGTGCAGATTCTGGGAGCCACCGGAGTCGAAGGCGCTGCCGGCAATGATTCAGTGGGTTCAACCGGAGCCACATTCGCGGGGGGCTTTGCGTTTTTGGGCGAGACGGGAAACGACCGATTGAGCCTTCAGGACTCGACCATCGGGAGTTTGTTGTGGGTCCGAACGAATCAGGGAGACGATCTGATCAGCCTTGAGGACGTGACGATCAATGGCCGCATCTGGATGAAGACCGGGACAGGGAGCGATGGAGTCGCGTTGAATCGAGTCACTGTGACGGACCGTGTTACGATGAACACGGGACTTGATCAGGACGATGTTTCGATTCAGGGTTCTACGATCGGCGGGCGGTTGAAGATTCGGACGAAACGCCATGCAGACGTTGTGATGCTGGATGAGAATACATTCAACGGTCCGGTTTCACTCAACACCGGAAGCGGAGAAGATAATACTCAGATTCGCAGCACGAACACGTTCAACAGACTGATTCGAGTCAAGTCAGGCGACGGCAGTAATGATGCCGTGGAAGTAGTAAATCCAAACACGTTTAACGGCGGACGTGAATTCAGTCGTCACGAATCCAATACAGCATCACCTTCGGTGATGTCCACACGAATCGACAATACAACGACGGGTGTTATTGGAAAAGCGACAGCTTCAAACACATTCTTTAATCAGCTGCTGGTGACAAGTCCGCAAACGCTGACCGTAAATGGCAATCGGAATGCCGGTGTTTCATCAACCGGAAACGTTTTGATTACCCGAGCGACATCGTTCATTGTCGACGGTACAACAACTCCCAGATCGACGGTGACAATTGACAGTGATGGCGATGGACAGTTTGACGATGGAACTGCGACAGCAGACGGGGCCGGAGCGTTTACTCTGACCGTCACTCTCACCCGTCGTGACCTCGATACCGGCGATTCCGTGGCAAACGACCAGCGAAATGGGTTTCAGACTCTCGCTGTCAGGTCGACGGACGAAGCAGGTTCTGTCCAGAATGCGACACTGGCCGTTGATCTTGTACAGAATACTGTGGTTCGGATGGTTTCAAATGAGGGAACGTATGAAGTCGAGTTATTCGACAACATCACCCCCAATACCGTTGCCAACTTCATGAGTTACTTCAGCCAGTATACGGGATCGATTATTCATCGATCCGTGAGTAACTTTGTGATTCAGGGAGGTGGGTTTACGATCAACAACGGGGTGATTGACAATGTCAACACTTCAGCTCCGATCACGAATGAGTTCAACAATACGACATCGAACATTCGTGGTACACTGTCAATGGCGCAGTTGGGTGGAGACATAAACAGCGGTACGAGTCAATGGTTTGTCAATCTCGCGGACAACGGCTCTACACTCGACGCAGTACCGCATACTGTCTTTGGTCGCGTTATCGGGAACGGCATGACGGTTGTCGATGCGATTGCAGCGCTGAACAAATTCAACTTTGCGAATGTGACGGGTGTCTCTGCATTGAATGAACTGCCACGACGAGCACCATTCGATGTGAATGGACAGCCGGAGCAGCCACTCACGGGTACGGTTTCAATATCAAATGGCAGCAATGTAGTGACGGGAACGGGCACTGTGTTCACTCAGGAACTGACGTCGATCAATGGAAATCCCGGAGGATCTCGATCACGGATCAGCATCAACGGCACGATTTTCAACGTTCAGTCCATCACCTCTGATACTCAGCTTGTGGTCAGTGCAAATTCCACAGTGACAGCGTCGAACGTTCAGGCAAGGACCGACAATCTTGTCGACTCGGAGTTCGTGCGGTTCACGTCAATCAGTGAAATTCTGGATCAGGTGTAATCGCCTTTCTCCGGTACCAGGTTCCATGAACTGACTGGCTCGTCATTGAATAACTGGTTGAAAGCAAATTGAGCGTTTCAGCGCTCACCTTCTGCAACTGTTCATGCTTATTGTTTGCCACAAAGATGTGGCCCGGCTGGTTCGTTTTTAGCTGGCTCACAATCTCTGACCATTGATCAGGCAGATAGACCTTAATAGACCACCCCTGTTGCGGAATGGCCTGACAGCGATTTGCAAAGTGGTAGTAGATTGGGTTACCAAAAACGTAGAGACTGTCATCGACTGTTTCGGGATTGTGCAGAAACCTTGTTTCCTGTTCGGCAGCCGCATATTCAGGATGTTGGCGCTGTTGATATCTGAGGGTATCTTCAGGCGACCATGCAAATCCAAACTGACTCAGAACTGCGACACGGTGCAGAGTGAGTACAGGCCAGGTTGAAAACAGTAACAGACACGTGCAGAATGCTGTGATCCGGTTCCTTCGCCTGCACCAACTGGTCTCGAGAGTGCCGAAGAATGCGAAGGCACGATCAAGTGTTCTCACAGACAGCAGTCCCATCGGTGACAGGATCAGCAGATAGTGGTACTCCCACCACATTCTCTGGATCAGAATCAACAGAAATCCGGCCACCGTCCATACAATGAGTGACAGGCCGAATCCCGATCGATCATGCCTGATTGTGAAGATTGTGCCTGCAAACGTCAGTGGAATCAGAGGTCCATACATGTTGAAGAACCAACGGACTCCCTGAACGAGCATTCCATAGCCATCAGTCTTTTGAGCAAGGACGGCCGGAGGATCGATGAACATCGTCCGGATCGCTGCGGCCAGGGCCTGTTGATCCCGGAAGTAGGCTGCTGCCAGCGCGAGTGGGATCAGCACACCGAAGGCAAACGCCACGCCGTATTCGACAGCGAGCCGGAAGCGATGCTTCAACCCATTGACCGGCAGCGTGAGCATTGAGCAAACCCAGAACAATGCGGGCAGGATTCCATACAGCGGCTTAAAGAGCCCAATCAGTCCGCCAAGAATTCCAGCGGCAATATAAGGCAAATATGAACGGCCAGATTTTTGCTGCAATGGACACAGGAGAGCGAGTGATGTCAACAGGGGTAGTCCGACGATCCATTCGATCTGCGTGAGATGCCATGTGTCGGCAATACAGTAGTAAACACCACATGTCGCAAGTGGTGCAGCGCAGCGAAATCCCGGAGAGTCAAACCACCCGGCGGAGATGCGAAGTACTGTCCACGCAAAAACAAGATTCCAGAGAAGTTCAAACAGGTGTATCCCCTTCTCGTCGAATCCGAAAAGCTGACCACCCACCAGATAGAACAGATAGATTCCTGGCGGCTTTAAGTCCTGGAAGTCTCGGAAATAGACTGAGCCGTTCGTCCACTCTTCCGCTCCTAAAGCGAAGAGTGCCTGGTCTCCATCGAACGGTTGTGGCAGGCATGTGATTCCTGCGATTGCTATAATCAACAGAACTGCTGTTTCTGTCAGAATCGTTCGCATTATGGGCTCGGTTCGAGATCCTGAGGTTCAAGATTGGCGTTTGCATCAGGATGCGCCACGGCAACTAACATCGCCAGGGGTGAGTATTGTTTTTTGCGTGGCGAGTCATTTGGAAAAGCGGATGCTCCGGGTCTTCGGACCTGATGCAATCCGGCAACTTTTAAAGTTGTTGGTCGTCAATGAAGCATCCGGATTTTCGTTAGGCCCGCATTAGATTGGAGGGTACGAACACGACTTTTGGAGAGCGTGTTCAGATCAGCCTCCAAGATCCTTGAAATTGACTGAATCCGATGCCGCGTCTGACTGTTGTGGTGCCAACCTTTCAGGAAGCAGCAAATCTGCCGCAACTGGTGCATCGAGTTCACGACGTGCTGTCCAGAGAGTCAATTGATTATGAGATGATCGTTGTGGATGATAACAGTCCTGACGAGACTCGGCAGATCTGCCAGGAACTTGCAGAGAAATTCCCCTTGCGGCTGATTGTACGAACGGCCGAACGTGGACTGTCGAGTGCGGTTGTTGCGGGGATGAACTCGGCGACCGGAGAACTGCTGGTCTGCATGGACGCGGATTTGTCTCACCCGCCCGAAGCGATTCCCGAACTTGTTGCTGCCCTTGAGAATCCTCAGACGGACTTTGTAATCGGAAGTCGGTATGTACGAGGTGGTTCGACAGAGGACGGATGGGGATTGCTTCGATGGTTGAATTCGAAATCAGCCACACTTTTGGCACGCCCACTGACGGCGGTCAGAGATCCGATGGCCGGCTTCTTCGGACTTCGTTCATCAGCTTTTCAGAGTGCGGAGAATCTGAATCCGATTGGCTACAAGATTGGATTGGAGTTGCTGGTCAAGTGCAATTGTCAGTGCGTGAAGGAGATACCGATCCGATTTGCGAATCGGCTTTACGGCGACAGTAAACTGTCCATTCGGGAACAGCTCTGCTACCTGCGCCATCTTCGACGACTCTATCGATTTCGATTCGGTGTGAAAGCAAAAGCTGTCGAGTACGGCCTCGTGGGGCTTTCCGGTGCATGTGCTGACCTGTGTGTACTTTGGGGGCTAATGCAGGTTCTTCCATTTAATGGAGCAAGACCCCTGGCCATTTGCTCGGCAGTTGTCTGGAATTTCTGGTTGAATCGAGACTTCACTTTTGAAGACGGTCGTTCGAAGCAGGTTCATCTGCAATTCTTTCGATTCGTCGTTGCATGCCTTTCAGGGGCGACGGTGAACTGGCTGATTAGTATGGGGCTGCAGACGAACGTACCCGCATTTGAGAGAAATCCTCTTTTGGCAGCGGTCGTTGGAATCTCAGCCGGGGCTGGGATGAATTTTGCAATGTGTCTTCGATTTGTGTTTCGTCCGATCGCAAACGCACGGTCTTCGGTTGATTCTTCAGCGATCCGAACTCACGGCTCCATCACCCATCCTCGTGCGACTGTTCTGGATGAGCCGGTCACACATCTCGATCAGCGAATCGGGTGAGAACGGCTTTGGCAGGAAACCATTGTTATCATCGGTTACAGGAGCATCCTGTGCCTCCAGTTCGTTGTAACCGCTCATGAACAAAACCGGCAAACGAGGATGATCTTTCCGAAGAATCGATGCGAGTCCCAGTCCGTTCATCCCCGGCATGACAATATCTGACACAAGCAGATCAATCTGACACGGCTGTTCTCGCAGCAGCTCCATCGCGTCATTTGGATCTTCCGCCTCCAGAATGTCATAACCGCAGGCTTCCAGGCTGATTCGGATCATCTGACGCACTCCAGGTTCATCTTCAACGATGAGGATCGTGCCGGAGTGCAGAAGCTTCACCGAACGCTGACCTTCGGTGGAGGTGTTGCCAACCTCTGCGGTTGCGATCGGCAGCCAGATAAAGAACGTTGTACCCATTCTGAGCTCGCTGTCGACGTGGATCCATCCGCCGCTCTGCTGGATAATTCCATGGACGACTGCGAGTCCGAGGCCAGTGCCTTTCCCCTTTTCTTTGGTGGTGAAGAACGGTTCGAAGACTCTGGAAAGCACTTCTGGCGGAATTCCGTGACCGGAATCAGCAAACGTGATTTGTGCATAGTGACCTGAGGGCACGTTCTGGAACGAAATGCGGCGGATTTCTTCGGCCGTGACTCGTTTGGTCGAAATCTGAAGAATGCCTCCGTTCGGCATCGCATCTCGTGCATTGATTGCAAGATTCATAAATACCTGATCCAACTGCCCGCTGTCTGCACGAACAGGGCTTGCCGCCGGATCCGTCGAGACGATCAACTGAATGTGCTCTCCAATCAATCGTCTCAGGAGCCGTTCTGACTCCGCCACACAAGCACTCAGATTCAGAACCAGTGGCGCATGCACGGCCTTTCGACTGAATGACAGTAACTGTTGCGTCACCTGTGCTGCTCGACGTCCCGCGTCTCGAATCTCAGAGACCCAGTGGTAACTCAGGTCTTCGTTTGGTATGCGGGACATCAGGAGATCACAGTAACCGTTAATGATCGTCAGCAGGTTATTAAAGTCGTGGGCGACACCTCCGGCAAGTTCGCCAACAGCTTCCAGTTTCTGCGATTCACGGATACGTTCTTCGAGCTTCTTTTGGTCGCTGATGTCGCGTGAAATTCCGATGACGCCAACGACATCTCCGTTGTGATCCCGGTACGGTCCTTTTGTCGCAAGATATGTTCTGGTGACACCTGCCGATGTTATGGTTTCTTCCGCGGTGATTGTCTCGCCCGAGGTGATGACGGCATTGTCTCGATCTCTGATCAAGCGAACGCTGTCCGGCGAAAACAAATCTGTATCATCATGACCGAGCACGCTGTCGAGCGGCTTTCCTACAAAACGACAGGCAGCTTCGTTGAACATCAGGTATTTTCCATTCAGGTCTTTCACAAACAGTGCATCAGTCGTCCCTGCTGAAATTGCCTGAAGGAGTGCCGCTGTTTCCTTCAGGGATGTTTCCGCCTGTCGCCGTCGAGTCACATCACGAAAACTGAATACTCGCCCCGTCGGAATGCCAGCAATCCGCTGTGGCTGGGAATATCGTTCAATGACTCGACCATCGTCAAACTCCAACACATCAAAAGTAGACGCTTCGGGAGAATCAAATAATTCTTTCAGTCGATTCCGAAACCCCGGCTGGTCCAGCGAGTGCTGTTGCATCCTCTGCACGATGTCATCTGCGAATTGCTGCATTTCAGAAGCGTTAACTGCTTGTGTAGATCGCGACGATTTGGCTTCGATGACGGAGTTGACATTCCAAAGCTCGAGGAACTGTCGATTGTAGTCAATTGCTCGACCATTCAGGTCCACGACAAGGATTCCGTCGGCCGTTGCTTCCAGAGTTGCTCGCAGTGTGGCCAGAGACTGCTGAAGAGAATCCTGCGCTCTGCGACGCTCTGTGATGTCGATTGACATTGCCAGTGACATAGATTGTTCGCCAATTCGGATGATCTCAACGGAAAGCAGAAGCAGGCGTCGATTTCCGCGGCCTGTGCGGAACCAGAATTCTCCATTCATTAGACGTGAAGTTGTCTTAAGGCTCTCGAGCATGACAAGTCGATCGTTTGGATTCTCCCAAATCCCAAGGTCCACTGTGGTTTTTCCAACAACTTCGTGACTCTCAAATTCGAGCAGTCTGAGGAATGCATCATTCGCTTCAAGGATTCTGCCATCGGGATACGAGGCGACCATGATAGAGAATGGGCTGAAGTAGAAGAGTTTTGAGAATCGCTCTTCTGACTTTCGAAGAGCGTCTGCCGCTCCTCGGCGTTCTGTGATATCACGATCAAATGCCAAAATAAGCGGTTCACCGTTCAGTTCGAGTAGACTCGCTACAACTTCCACCGGAAAAATTGTCCCGTCTTTTCTCCGATGGTCGATTTCGAATCGCAGCGTCTCGCCATTCAGAAGCCGACCCAGTCGATCAGGAATTTCGTTGTGGCACGAAGGGGCATCTAACTCACTGATTGTCAGTCCCGTCAATTCGTCTTCTGAATAGCCGTGCATAACTGCAGCAGCAGGATTGCCAGCCGTGACCCTGCCTTTGGAGTCCAGCAGAAATATCGCGTCGGCACAACGTTCAAACAGCGTTCTGAAACGGAGTTCACTGTCCTTCAGAGTCCGTTCCGCGTGATACCGATCTGTCAGATCAAGGCTGACTCCAACGATTCGGGTTGCTTTACCATTCGAGTCCAGCAATACCTGGCCGTGTTCAAGGATCCATCCAATCGATCCGTCTGCCCGGATGATCCGAAATTCGCTTCGAAATGGGCCACCACTAATCACACACTGCTCAAGGTGATTCAAAACGCGATCAAGATCGTCCGGGTGGATGACCTCTTTAAAGGTTTCAAACGTGAGAACAGTGTCGCATGACGAATGTCCCAGAATCGCCCAGAGGTTCTCAGACCAGTATGTCTCGCCCGTCTCCAGATTCCTATCCCAGGTTCCGAGCGGCGCCGCCCCCATGGCAAGCCTCAGATGCTCCTCATTTCTCCGAAGTCGTTCGGCGACACGGTTTTGTTCGGTGATGTCCCGCATCACGGCACAGTTGTACTCTTCACCTTCATACTGCAGATAGTTCACCGTAACTTCCGTCCGGATAGAACTCCCGTCCTTAGTTCTATGATCTGATTCAAACTTGAAGGCACCTCGTGTCTTCAGGTCGTTCCAGTGGTCCGGCCAGGCTTCTGCCGGAAAATTTGGATCGATCCCGGGGACAGTATTTCCGATGAGTTCATCCCGGTGATATCCGAGCACTCGGCAGGCAGCGTCGTTGGCATAGAGAATTGTGGAGTCGGGTGCGACCCAGAACACCGGGTCCACCGCTCGCTCAATACTGAAATGCATCAGTCGCGACAGTCGTTCTGCTTCTTTTCGAGCTGTGATGTCTCGAACCAGCGCCAAAATCATCCGCTGTCCGGATGTTTCAACGCAACCGACCCGAATTTCCACAGGGAGTGTTGAACCATTCTTTCGCCAATGAATTCCTTCCCTCGTAACGTATTCCCCGGGAGTAAACTGATCCCACCAACGATCGGATTCACTGAATTCGAGGTCCTGAGCAATATCGAATACTGACATTGTCAGCAACTCTTCTCGTGTGTATCCCAGTGTCTCGCAGGCACGCTGATTGACGTCCAGAAATCGTCCGTTGTGGTCGTGCAGGAAGAACCCGTCTGCTGCCTGATTGACCAACGTATGAAACAGCTGATCACTGCTTTTCTGTTTCTCTGACGCAGTTACTCGCTCCCAGGCTGCGGCAACAAGATCCACGACGGCAATCACTAACTTTTCTTCTGTATCCCTGAACGCGCCCAAAGCAGCGCTCTCAATATTCAGTACACCTGCGATCCGTCCATTCGCCCGAATTGGCACACAAAGTTCAGAACGCGTACGACTGTCTGTTTGGACGTAATCGGTGTCATTGCGAATATCATCCAGCCGATGCACTCGGCCTGTTTGAAATGTCTTTCCGATGATGCCCTGATTGAAGAACACCACATGCGTGGTCACAGTTTCATCCGAAACCACAAACGAATCATGCGGGACAAGCCACTCTTCTGTCGCATTCAGAATCATGAACCCGCAGTTGTCAGGAAACAGCGAATCGGTAATCACACGAGTTGTCTGCTGCAGAATCTCATCCAGAGTTGTTGCCTGAGAACAGACCCGCCCAACCTGATTGAGTACCGTTAGTTCCTGAAGATTTCGCCTCAGCGTCCGCTCCGCTCGCTCACGTTCCAGCTCTGCGGCTGCTCGGGATGCAATGACTCGCAGCAGAGACTCCGCCATCCCAGGGTTCGAAAACGGTTTGCGGTTCAACAGGGCAATCAGGCCAGACGTCGTTCCATCGGACGCCTTCAGCGCAATTCCCATATAGCTCTCAATGCCAAGCTCCCTCAATAACTCAATTCGAGGAAACAGTGTGCTGACGTGCTCCGGGAAGTGATAGAAAGACTTCTCAATGACCTGCACACAGGGCGTTTCACTCAGCTCAAATCGAAAGTTTCCGATCAATTCATCGCCCTGAGCAACCACAAGTGTCTGCACAGCTTCTGTTTCGCCCTCAGACATTTCTCCAATGAACACGAAATCCGTTTCGCAGACATGGCAGAGTACTGTGGCAAGCGATCGAAAATAATCGCTTCCCGTCAGTGAACTTCCGATTAGAAGTTTGCGAATTGCTGATTCAGCTTCACGTTGCTCGGTAACGTCTCGCACGGCACAAAAGACGCCGTCGATCAACCCATCGTTGCGACGATTCGGTGACCGATGGATGCGGAGTATCCTCGGTGCACCACGATCCTGCGATACAATTTCTTCAGAATGATCTGTACCGGACTCCATCACCAGCTGGTCGGACGCAAGAACCGCTTCCGCCGCAGCCCCGAACAACTCATCATCTGTCGCGCCAATAATCTCCTTCAACGACTTCCCAAGGTACTCCGCGCCTGCTGCATTACAAAAACGGTATCGCCCGTCACGACCCTTGAGGAACATCGCATCCGGAATTGAACCTGTAATCGCTCCGATAATGTCCTGAACAGACGTCTGACTTTCAGAGATCAGATATTCCCGATGTGGCATTCCGTGTTCTGAACCCAATGTGTAGTCTCTCATTCGAAACAAAATCTGGTCTGTTGTTCTTCAGGAAAAATGCGATCACGCATTACAGGACGCAGGACGTATGAACACTGCCTTTCGATGCCGCAATATAATGACCGTTGCCGTACAGGCTCCAGCAAGTCGGAACCGAAAGACCTCAGGAATTCTAAGCAGACGATCAGCGATATTCGTCCTTATGAGTGTTCATACGCGTCTCGTTCAGGGCGGATTTGAACTCTGCTATGCCTGCAAATTAGTGGCTGAAGTTGATTTTCGGCGACCTTTGTCAGCGGGTACCACCCTGCAGGACATTTTCATAAACCGATCGAATCCTCTCGGTCATGAACTGGTGCCTGAATCTTTCCACACATTCTCGGCGACCTGCATCACCATACTGCGTCCTTAGTTGTGGAGATTCAGCCAGTTGTATGATCGCCTGCGAAAGTCCCTCGACGGATCGCGGAGGTACAAGCAGACCAGTCTCGCCGTCAATACAGACTTCCGGTGCGCCGTCGATGGCAAAGCTGATGACAGGCTTTCCGGCGAGCAATCCCTGCGGAAGCACGCGTGCAAGACCTTCCCATGCACTTGAATGGACGACAATGTCCATCGCATGAAGGTAATTTCTCACCTCTTCCGGAGCGACAAGACCCGCGAATACAAAATGGGGAGTGAGGCCAAGCTGATCAATTCGCTGTTGGAACTGTTGACGCAGAATCCCATCTCCGACCAGGAGAAATCGGACGTTGGGGTTCCGTCGCACAACTTCAGGCGCTGATTCAATCAGGTACTCATGTCCCTTCAGATGAAACAGGCGTGCAACTTTGCCGACTACGATATCGTCCGGGTGGAGTCCCAGTCGCTGGCGCATCTCGTCTGCTGGTACTGACGGAGAAAGATACGCATCGACATCCATACCGCTGTAGATTGTCGTGAACTTCTCCCGAGGCGCAATTCCTGCGTCGACATACTGCTGAGTCATTGCATCGCAGACGCTGATGAAGTGCTGACACCATCGAGCAGCCAGCTTCTCGGCAGCCAGATAGGCATAGTAGGCGATGGCCCGTTGTCCGTAATGAAAAGCAGCACCATGAATTGTGTGAACTGCCGGAATTCCCAGTTTCCATGCGGCGCGTCGACCCAGGATTCCGGCTTTTGAACTATGAGTATGGACAATATCCGGTTGATACTCTCTGAGGATCTTCACGAGATGTCGATATGCCTTCCAGTCGCGAATCGGATGGAGTGACCGTCTCATCTCAGGAATCAGTCTCACATCCAGACTGCGCTGTTTTGCTTTTCCCTCAAGACTTCCTTCAGGCCCCAGTCCGGGGCCGGTGATCAGGCAGACTTCATCCCCGTGCAGGTGGTGCTGATCGTCAACTGTATGCAGAGTGTTTTCCTGCGCACCTCCGAGGATGAGTCGAGTTATCACATGTGCGACGCGCATGGGGCAAGATTCTGACATTGAACAAAAATGCGGCTCAACTGGATCACCAGTTGAGCCGCAGAGAAATCACTTCAACTGTTCGTTGAGGAATTCCTGAGGATTCCTGCGAGATACTAACGAGGTCCGCGACCACCTCGACCTTTGTTGCGGCCCGAATTCCGTCCGCCGCCACCCAGTGGATCGCCGAACCCCATTCCCATGCCACCACCAGCTCCAAGTCCCATACCGGCACCTGCTGCACCATCGGCACCAGAGAGATTAAACGGATCACCTTCGGCAGGTGTGTCGCCTTTCCGCCATCCGGCCTTTTCGTATTCCTTCAGGAGGAATGCAACGTCTCCAGAGTCGTATTTCTGAGAAGATTCCGCATCACGAGTTGCACGGACAACAATGGCGCCGCTGGAGTCAACCACTGTGACCTGATCAGGAATTGCCTTTGTTCCTCGAGGAAGCTTGTTGAGTATGGCCTGAAGATCCGGATGATCACCCGCCGTAATCTTTGGCGACTCAACCACCGCACACAGCAAATCTCGTGATCTGATGTCGATCTTTGTCTTATCCAGCACGGACTTCGAAAGATCAACCGCATCAACTTCCTTCTCTCCTCCAATTCGAAGTCCAATTGGAACAGTGACGTCAGTCATAATTGGCGTACCGAGTTCCGGCACTTCGTAGTAGATTGCAAGGTGAGCTGATTCTTCAGCTCCAGGCTGTCCGGTAACCTTCTGTACATAGTAGCGATAGTCCATTGGTACTGTGACCGGAGCAGTTGCCACACTCCAGTCTGAGAAGATCGTGAGTTGTTCGGCGAGTTCAGGAGTTACCAATTCATCGACCGGCGTCCTGAAGTTCGGATTCCACATCTCAATGCGGACTCTGTAGATATATTGCTGACCGCGTTCTGCGGTAAAGTCAATAAACCGAACAAGCAGCAATCGGTCCACGGCCGAAAACAGCCTCTTCTTCATTTCTTCCAGCTTCTGCTTTGTCTTTTTCTTCTTCGAATCATCAGAGCCGGAGTCTTCCCCGTCTTTGGCGGCCAGTTCTCCTGAATAGTCATCGATGAGATCATTATAGAATTCATCCTGACCCTGCCCTTGACCGTACATGCTGTTCATGTAGTCACTGGCGTTTCCTCTAAGATTTGCGAACCCCCCCCTCTGCTTTGTAGGAGGCAATTTCGCTTTGCGTTCTTCGGCTTCCCTGGCCAGTTTCTCGTCACGTTTACGAATCAGTTCCTGTTCTTCTGCAGTCAGAACAAAGTCATCGAGCATCTTGTGAGACGCTTCCTTCTTTCCCCAGCGTCCGATCACTCGCCGTGGAAGTGGCATTGTAATATCGGGACGAGTCACCATCGGATTTACGATCTCAAGGTCGAATCCAAGCGACTCCTCCATGAATTCCTCAAGGTCTTCGATTGGAAGCGGCTGCCACTCCCCCGACCATGGATCGGTTGCAGGAATAGCCTGCTTTCGCTCAATATGAATTTGGGAGAAGTCTTCCGCGTACTTAGCAACTCGAGGATCGCCTGGGTTCAGATGCAGAGCTTCTGCAATCTTCTTCCGTTGTTCGCGGAGATCGAACAGCATTCGAACTGATACGCCAGCCGCATATCGAATGCGTTTCTCCTGAACCTGAGTTCCCAGCATCCCGCTGTAGTCGCTGTAGTTTCCGAACATATCGCCGAGGGCACCGCCGCCCATCATACCGCCACCGCCTCGAGGGTCCATGCCCGGTGCGCCACCGATGCCACCACCAGCCATACCAGGTGCGCCACCCATGCCGGGCGCACCTCCCATGCCGGGCGCACCACCCATTCCAGGAGCGCCGCCCATGCCCGGTGCTCCACCGCGACCGCCACCGCCTCCGCGAGGATCACTGCCGCGACCACCACCAGCGCCGCCTCCGCGGGGATCACTGCCGCGACCTCCACCAGCGAGTCCCGGGCCGCCGCCCATTCCTGGAGGTCCGCCGACACCACCAGCACCGCCGGCACGTGGATCCATTCCGGAGCCCATTCCAGGAGCACCACCAACGCCGCCGCCACCGAGAAGACCACCGCCCGCGCCGAGACCTCCACCGAGTCCACCGCCAAGATCGCCGCCGATTCCTCCACCGGCGACCTGCCCGAGTCGCTCGCGACGCTCGCGATCCTCTTCGCTCTCTGTGTCTTTGTCATTCTTCTTGTCCGGGTCCGCTGAATCTGCGTCTGAGTCTTCTTCCTTCTCTTCCGGAATCAATGCCAGTGGCACTGTCACCAGTGACGATTCCGGCGATATCGGCGGAAGGATGACCGGAGCCGATCGTTTCTCTCTCAACGCATGCATCGGCTCCCGGAACGGGATCGATGGCGAATATCGAGCGACATCTTCCTGTGGTGTCGACATCTGATGAGTCAACTCGGCTACGTCCGGAGTCTGTTCGAAGACTTTTCGCTTCTCTTCCGGCCAGACACTGGACTCCATCTTGGTCTTCGTGTCCGTTGCGATCTTCGCGAGTTGCTCTTCAACTCGACTTTCCGGCTGCCAATATGCGGATGTCAGTCCCATGACGCCAAGCAGAGCCACAACGACGGCACCAATCTTCTCACCGTGGTTGACCAGCAGTGCTTTAAAATCGAGGCTCTTCATCTTCTTCATTTCATACGCTCCTGAATCCACTCAGGTCATTCGGAACAAACATCTTCGCAATTGTCGTGTTGAAGGTCT
Organism: Planctomyces sp.; assembly: GCA_016795105.1. Lineage (GTDB taxonomy): Bacteria > Planctomycetota > Planctomycetia > Planctomycetales > Planctomycetaceae > F1-80-MAGs062. Next base: position 70,640 of record JAEUIH010000012.1, on the reverse strand, counting down.
TCTGTGTTGCAGACAGAGCCTCCACTGAATTTATTTTTCCAGAACGTCAGGGCGATGTGCCTGATTCTCCAGAGCCACTGGCTGCCGGAGTCGGCGAACCGGCTCCGTCGGCTGGTGTCGCTGGGGTTCCGGATGTCTCCCCTGCACTCGGCGGCACTGCCCCAGAATCTGTGCCTGCCGGAGGCACAGTGCCTGAGTCTGTGCCTGCCGGAGGCACAGTGCCTGAGTCTGTGCCTGCCGGAGGCACAGTGCCTGAGTCTGTACCCGTTGGAGGCACGGTGCCTTCTGCGGGAGCTGCTCCTTCAATCGGGGTTGTCTCTGTCGCCGGAGTACTTCCATCCGTTACTGGCGTACTTCCATCAGTTGCCGGGGCAACGTCCGCTGGTGGAGCCGTGCCCGATTCTGTTGTTGTACCTTCTGCGGGAGCAGGTACCGTGCCGCCTCCGGACGTTGCAGCTTCCTGAGCAGCACCTGCTTCGGTCTCTGTCTGTGATACCACTTCTTCAACCGTCTGATACAGCGTCATCAGGCCAGCAACTCGGAGATCAATCAGGAACGGATCAGACATCGCGTTCGCTCTTGCCTGCTGTCCGGTCATGTTCTCCTGAGCGCCGCCAAAACCTTCATATGGATTACCACCATCGGGACCCAGTCCACCGCCTCCCAGCATGCCACCTTCTTCACCCGATTCCATTCCTGGAGCACCACCGATACCGCCGCCGCCCATTCCTGGAGCACCGCCGATACCACCGCCTCCCATGCCTGGTGCGCCACCGATACCGCCACCACCCATTCCGGGAGCGCCACCGATACCGCCGCCACCCATGCCAGGAGCACCACCAACACCGCCGCCTGCCAGGCCACCGCCGAGCCCGCCGCCCATTCCTGTTGTTCCGCTGCCTGCATTTGTTCTCAGGTCAACTCGCACAATCTGAACCGGGAAGTCTGAATCGGTCAGCGAGGCCAGCAATTCTGCGACCTGTTCTTCACGTATTTTGACATGGAGAAAGAACGCCCGAGTCTTATAAGGCAGGCCTTCAGCATCGTGGACATAGCGATCCTTCTCTTCTGCTGCAGCTGCACCACCAGCTCCGCCAAACCCGCTTCGAGTCATGCCGCCGGCGCCAAATCCGCCGCCACCACCACCAAGCATTCCACCCTCTTCGGGACCGCCACCACCGCCACCTGCGGCAGCTCCATCAGCAGAGCCAAATTCTTCGGTCAAAAGGTCCATGCCGACGACGCCTTCGAACGACTTCCAGGGACCACTATTGCCTCCAGACATACCTGACGCTGCGCCAGCTGATCCTTCACCACCACCAGTGCCCGCAGCACCGAATGCCGGACCGCCGCCTCCACCGAATCCACCGGCAGCCGATGTTGCTCCTGGTTTTGCTTCAGGATCACCGCCACGCAGCTGAAGTGCCACAATTTCACGAACGGATGCATCTGTAATTCGCTGAGCATCTGCGTTTACATTCGCGATTGATGTCAACAAACACTTCAGCAACCAGATGTCTTCCTGATTCTTCCAGATCTCTTCTGAAACGGGTCGTTTTGCAACCCAGGAATTGTAAGGTCGGTGCGTGATTCTTGCCGGATTCACAATCACGAGACCGGATCCATCTTTGATCTCAAACGGTTTTACAATCTTCAGCAGTTCATCAAATTGCCGACCGTAAAGTGATGCCCATTTTGCTCGAGTCGACAGTTGAGGAATCTTCCCGAAATATGGGATCTTCTCGATCTCTTTCTGGACTTCCGGGTGCCAGATTCGAGCGGCCTTCTGACGTTCCCACAACTTATGGGAGGATTCATCAAAGGCTTTCTTGTCCTTTAGATTCAGCGCCTTGGCACCTTCAATCCACTTCTGATTCGGCTTGTCGGCCCCCTGAGATGCCGTCGAGAACGCCGTTGTAATGACCTGCTTTCGGGCTTCAATTTCCGTCCCGATCGCACTTCCGCCGAGCCACCAGCCGGTGAACACGAAGATCAATGCAAAACCGAAGCAGATCCAGTACTTCTGTTTCAGGATCGGTTGAAGTTTATCCACGACACAGTTCCTTTTCGATGAACTCTTCCATCAGCGGTATGACACGGCAAACGGTGATCAGCAGGACCGAGATGGCAAATCATAAAAAACGCAGAACCAAACACACTTCACTCAGCGACCAAACGGAATCAGGGAGTCGCGGCTGAACTCTCTGTTGCCCCGTCGACGGGTGCAGTCGCCGGCGGCGACTCCAGGCGATCACGTTCTTTTGTTGGCTTCCACACAAACTGCAGAACGAATTCCGTCATTGTGTAGTTCTGAATTTCCTTTAACTGTTCTTCTTCAAACATCACACCCTGCTGGCCTGCGGCCGCACCGCCTGCGGCTCCTCCCATTCCCGGGGCACCTCCCAGCAGTCCTCCACCACCAGCACCCATTCCAGGTGCACCGCCCAGTAGTCCACCTCCGCCAGCCATTCCGGGGGCTCCACCAATTCCACCACCGCCGCCCGCACGCGGATCCATGCCAGAACCCATTCCAGGCGCACCGCCGGGCATACCGGCTCCGCCAGCTCCCATCCCCGGCGCGCCACCGATACCTCCCGCTCCGCCGCCCGCACGCGGGTCCATGCCAGACCCCATGGCCATTCCGGCTCCAGCCCCTGCCCCCATCCCCGGAGCTCCACCAATGCCCCCACCTCCAAACGTCATCTGCTGTCCAGCCGGAGCATTCGGATTATGCTGGTAGGGACGTTCCATTGAATAGACAACCAGTGGATGTGAAATGCCAATCTGGCCGACAGGTGTCTGGACACCGTTTCGGTCCATGATCCACTTCCGAAGATTCGCACCCAGAGTTGCCTCTGTAAACAGTCGCCCCTTTTCTTCGTACGGAACTTTATCGTTGTTGTACAGGTGGAATCCTCGCAGAGTCACAATGTAGCCTTCGCCTGTTGGAGCGTTCGCTGCATCATCTCCCTGGAAGTCTTCGCCAAGCCCGCCATCAACAATGGCTTTATGCCATTCTCCCACGTCTGCCACTTTCTTGGCAGCAATCGAATCGATTCGGATCTTCTTCTGAAGTGAAAGATCCGTCTGATCAAGCTCATTGCCTTCATCCCGCGGAAGACACTCGTTCACAGCCTTCAACATCTCCATCCACAGGACTCGTTTCTCCAGCGGAGCAACCAGTTGTGCAATGTCGTCGATTGCCTTCTGATGAGTCGACTCTTCGCTCTTATACGCCGAGTCATTGCTGCTGATGGCAGAAGTGAGCTGAGACACGGCTCCTTCGCCTTTTTCCCATTTGGCCTTGCTCACTGACGAAAGCACATTCGCACTGACCATCGTGCTGACTCCCATCGTCAGCATCATTCCTGCGGCAGCGGCAACTGCCCATGGCTTCTTCGTTCGGATCTTTCGTTCCATTGCAATTTCCGGAGGAAGCAAGGTGGTACGGATCCGAGTCTGTCCAATGGCCTGAAGTGCCAGTCCATAAGGAACAGCAAATGTCATGATGTTGTCCATGAAGATCGGGTCGGTCAGCACCGGATCGCCCGACACACCGTGCAGACTTTCCAATCGTTCGACATCATATTGCAGATTCTGCTGCAGAAACTTCTGCAGACCTGCCAGACGAAATCCATTTCCTATTCCAATTAACTTCTTGATTTTCGCCGATCGATTCACGCTGCCAAAGAATCCAATCGATCGCTGAATCTCCGTCACATAGTCATTGAACACCGGACGCATCGCCTGAAACACGGCTTTCGGATCCGGCGACTTCGTTGCGTTACACTTCAGATGCTCGGCTTTTGCGAATGTCAGTTTCATCTCGCGAGTCAAAGCGCGAGTAAAATGATTGCCGCCGATTGGGACGTTTCGAATCCAGATACTGCGGCCGTTTGAAACCAGCAGAGTCGTATTGTCTGCCCCCATGTCCAGCAATACATAGTAATCTTCAGAGGCCGGCGGTTCAGGAACTTCGGCCGACTTGCGAAATGCAAGCACGTCGTACGAGAGATAATTGTACAGAGCCAGAGGTGCCAGCTGCACGATCTCCACTTCCTTCTTGTTGGAAGTGAATGGCTTCATGGCTTCATAGACCAGGTCCCGCTTCATTGCAAACAGGCCGACTTCTGCTTCCAGCATGAAGCCGCCTTCTTCAACACCGCCTCCGATGGGCTGGTAGTCCCAGATCACATCGGCAAGGTCGAATGGAATCTGCTGCCGAGCCTCGTACTTCACAATCTCAGAAATCTTGCTCGATTCCACCGGCGGCAGCTTGATGAACTTCGCCAGAGATGTCTGCCCAGGTACGCTAATCGCAATTGGGTCGCGACCAATCTTGTTCCGCTCAAGAAACGTTGTAATCGCCTGCTTGATCAACTCGTCCGGAATCGCGTCCGGTTGGCTGAGAATCTTCGGATGAGGCACATAGTCAAAGGCTGTGGCAACGACTTTTCGCCCGTCTTCCGTTGATCGAAGACGAATCGCCTTCAACCCGGCCTGACCAATATCGATGCCCCACGCACTCTTTGCTTCCGCCATAATTCGCCTCACCCAGTCGTTTGGTGGACCATCCACCCTGTCGTTTGGTGGAGTTTCACAGAATCAACGCAAGTCAAAGGTATCAGCCGTTTTCCGGTCTCGTCAACCTATTCCAGGAAAACTGCTCAGGAAATCACGGCTCAACCCTCTTATTCGACGCCTTTTTCAAATCCAGTGTTCCCGAAAACTCGGAATTTGCCGTTCAAGTCGTAAAATCAGGGTCAGACCGAGCCACTCAGACTCTTCCTGCTCCTGATTTCAGCCCGATTCTGACAATATGTCGCGTCTCACCGAATTTGACGATCTCAACGTCCTCATCCCAGGCTACTCGGTGGAAGATCTCCCAACCGACCTCGAGGAAGACGCTGCAGCCAGTCTGCTCAACGCATTCTCCGTCGCATGGCACCCGCTGCTTCTGATCCGAGTTCCAGGTCTTCCACTGTTTCGTCACGCAGACTCCTTTCACCAAATGTCCGGCCGCCAAATCCTGATTGTGCCGTCTTCAACGGATGGCTGGCTGCCTCATGATTGGCGTCAGGATGCGTCCCGACAGAACTGGGCCGTTCTTTCGGGCTGCTCAGATCGTTCGGAATATCTGGATCAAATCCGCCAGTCACTGCCGTCGCATGACCCGGATTCTTCACCCGTTCTGGTTGATGAATTCCTGGCATTCGGGACCACATTCCTCCTCACGCGACTGCTTAGTCGTCGAATGCACCACTTCGTCGACCCCGACGAAATTCTCCTGTCCCGCGAAATTCATCTCGCAGCCGCTGCGTCTCTCTCCGGAGACACCGATCAGACCGCACTGCATCTCAAGGCCTGCTTCGAACAACTTAGAGAAACCCGCGAACGATTCTATCCGCTCAATTGCTATCTCGTTGATCTCTGCGTTCCCTCGTCCCGAAATTCACCTCAGGAAATTGTGGACTGCATCAAGGCGTCTCCAAACCTCTCGCTCGTCGCCTCAACACGTCAACTCCACGACTGGTGCTCGCCAAAGCCCACGTCCTCTTCCCCGGATTCATCTGCCAATACTCCAGTGGCTCATGCTCCAGCGAACGCCAGTGGCGTAATTCGCGATGCTGTGGATTCCGGTACGCTTTGCCTCCTGACCGGACATTCGCGTGAAGTTCGTACAGTACTCGGTTCTCTCAGCGCATTAGTCGATGACCTTCAGGCAGGTCGTGAAGAACTGATATCGTCCCTCGGAATTTCTCCACGTCACTGGGCTCGACGTCGTTTCGGTTTGATCACATCGCTCCCAATGGTCCTGAAACATTTCGGTTTCCAGTCCGCATTCCACGTTGCGCTCGATGATGGTCTCTATCCGGACAAAGAACGATCTCAGTTCGACTGGATGTCCGGCAGTGGCGATCACGTTTCGGCAACGTCCCGAATTCCAGTCGCCATTGACAGTGCCTCGTCCGTTCTGCGACTCGCGGACAGGTACAACGAGAGCATGCAGGATGATACGGTTGCATCGCTCCTGCTGGCCCGCATGCCAACTTTGACTTCACCATGGCTCAATGACCTGCGAATCACAGCTAAGTTCGCTCCGGTCCTTGGAGAGTTCGTATCTCTGGAGTCCTTCTTTCATCTGTGTTCAGCCTATCGCACCAGTCTTCGGTTCGAAGAGGGTGAATACCTCAGCCCGGCTTTGATTCAATCGTCCGTTCTGCGGCTGGAGGCTCCGGTCAGTGGGCCGGCTCAGCTGAATGAACTGCATTTTCAGCTCGATCGCTGTGCTGCCGTCCTTTCCACTGCTCGAATTCTGAAATGCAGCATTCCGGAATCCTGCCAACAGGAGTTGCGGCTCATCCGCGATCTGCTCCTTGATCAGGAAGATAAGCAGTGCGAACCCGGCGATCCTGATGAAAATCGCATTTCGGAACTCTGTGCCGAATGTCAAGCACTGGGCGAACGGATCGCAGTGCAGCTGAAGACTCTGGCGAAGATTGTTGCCGATCGAATCAGCAAACCAGCCGATGGAAGTCGTGCTCTGGCCATCCTGAACCTGTTGCCCTTCTCCCGTACCAGTTTGATTCAGTGGCCGACGTCATGGAATCTGCCAGCGAACTCAGATCAGATCGAATGCCTGGCGGCCGAACACGGGCGAACTCAGGCTCTGGTCAAGCTCCCCCCCGGGGGCTTTACGTGGCTGCGAGAGTCAAACACAGGGAATTCGCCCCACTCTGTCTTACAGAAGTCACGACGTGACCTGCCAATCGCTCAGGACTTTGTGCTTCAAAATCACTTCCTGACGATTTCATTCAATGAACGAACCGGCGGCATCGCGTCTGTTAGTCTGAAAAACACTCGAGCAAATCGATTCAGCCAGATGGTGACGTTCCGATATGAGCGTGAACAGGTCATCTTTAGCGATGGTCAGCCCGCCGAGAAAACTCATTACGCTGTTCCTCAACTCCAGAAGTTCCGTGTCGTGGATAACGGGCTGATGACAGGAGCGGTTGAGACCGTCATTGATCTGATTTCTCCGTCGGATCAGAAAGTCATTGCCACGTGTCGACAGGTCGTTTCGATCGATCGGCTTCGTCCATTAATTCAAATTGAACTGTTCTTCGATGAAGTCATTGAACTACCGCGAGGAAATCCATGGCTCACATATTATGGCTGCCGCTTTGCATGGGAAAACGAGAGTGCAGCCGTGACTCGCAGCGTGCTTGGCCAGGCAGCGGGGTTCACGGGGGAGCGATGTGAGTCGGCCGATTATCTGGAAGTCTCGGACGATGCATCTCGTCTCCTGATTGTTCCGTATGGAAGACCGTGGCACCGACTGTCTGGTCCGCGAATGATGGACAGTCTGCTGATCGTCGAAAACGAAACACAGCGGAGTTTCAGATTTGTGGTTGATCTGGATCAGGAATTTCCCATGCGGACAGTTCTTGACGCACGTTCTCAGCCTGTCGTCTGTGAGGTTCCTGGACGATTTCCGGAAAAAGTTTCATCTGCATGGCTGCTCGGAATCACTGCTCGAAATGTCATCATCGCTCGGACCGAATCCACCGATTCTGAAGACAACACAGCTCTGCTGGTCAGATTTTGGCTGCTCGAGACAGAAGGATTATCGACCGACTGCATGATCAGAACTGCGCGTCGGCCGGAATCAGCAGGGCTTGTAAATGGAGAAAACCGCTCAATTCGGGAGCTGCCTGTTGACGACCAGGGTGTTACAGTGAAGATGGATCGGTTTGAACTGAAAGTTGTTTGTCTCCGCTTTCCAAAAAGCCCCTGAAGCAACATGATCGTGACGATTGACGGTCCGGCGGGATCCGGAAAAAGTACAGTTTCCAGACTGCTGGCAGAACGCCTTGGGGTCCGGTTTCTCGACACCGGCGCGATGTACCGTGCAGTGACACTCGCCGTGCTTCGAGCCAATGTTGCTCCGGATCACGAAGTCAGCGTCGCCCGGATTGCTTCGAGCGTCGAACTGGAGTTTCGTGATCACTGTCTGCTGATGAATGGAGAAGACGTGTCACAGGCAATTCGCTCTCCGGAAGTATCAGCCGTTTCATCTGTCGTTGCGTCTCAACCTGCGGTCAGGAACAGGCTCGTGGAGCTTCAAAAAGCGATTGGTCAGCAGGGAAGTCTGGTAACGGAAGGTCGTGATCAGGGGTCGGTTGTCTTTCCGAATGCTGAATTTAAGTTTTTTCTGACTGCAGACCTCGATGCTCGTGCACATCGCCGCCAGGCAGAATTGCTGTCAAGAGGTGGAGATGTTCCATTGGAACAAGTGCGAGAAGAAATTCGTGATCGCGACTACCGAGACGAAACTCGTGCCGTTGCTCCTCTGAAACCGGCAGCTGATGCGGTCCTGATTGATACGTCTCCCATGACGATCCCTCAGGTCGTTGAAGAAATGCTGCGAATCATCTGGAAGAAATAACCGAACTGCCCCCGCGCGGAAACTGAGTCAATCCGTCGAGTGTCCCGTGTTCTCCGGCGATGGGTGCTGATCCTCGAGGCCAGCTGAGCACAAAGCGAGTACCTTCTCCCGGGCCGCCTTCAATCCGAATGCGTCCACCATGTTCCCTGAGTATCTTTCGACTGACTGGCAGTCCGATGCCGGTTCCGCGAGCCCCCTTTGATGATTCGAACACATTGAAGATGGAGGCTCGCTGATCCTCCGGAATTCCGGGGCCGTTGTCGCTCACCGCGATCAGCATCGTATCTGCCGCTGCGTCGAAACCTGTCTGAACAACGACCGCTCCATTTTCGAGCGATTCCACTGCGTCGATCGCATTCGAAACAAGATTCAGCACAGCACGATGGATTCCTTCCGGATCGCACTGAGTCATTGGGATTGATTCTCCAGGCCGGAATTCGAGTCGCACGCCGCATTCTCGAGCACGCGCTGCGGCCAGTTCACTGACTTCACCGATCAGTCGGTTGATGTCCGTTTCCTGCAGACTCGGAACTCGGTCTTTACTGAACGAGAGCATGTCCATGACAAGGTCATAAATCCGAGTCTGGTTACGTTCCACAATTCCCCATCCCTGGCGGATCATTTCATTATTGAGCTGGTCCAGGCCCATCCGAATCAGATAACTGCCGCCTCGGACTCCCTGCAGGATGTTCTTGATATGATGGCTGAGTACCGTAATTGTCTGTCCCATCGCCGCAAAGCGTTCAGCTTTGAGAAGAGCTTCCTGAAACTGCTGAGATTCAATGGCCAGCGCTGACTGACGAGCAACAGCAAGCAGTGTTCTCAGATGTTCGTCAGTCATGCGAGGCTCGTTCGAAGAGATCCCCGGTACACCCGGCTCTGAGGTCGTGTCAACATAAAACACACCCAGCAAATCGCCCTTTCCCCGCATTGGCGCACATAGTGCTTCCCGAATGCCGGACGAGACAATACTCTGCCCGGCATCAAATCGATCATCCAGCATGGCGTCCGATGTGCGAACTGCCTGGCCATGCCTCAGGACATAGTCCGTTATCGACCGAGATACCGGCATCTGTTGCTCTTTGCCCACGGATGAATCACGACGACAGACGGCAATCGCCGTCAGATCGGAGCCAACAGGATCCCGCAACAGGACACATCCCCGGTCTGCTCGCATCGCGACAAGTGTGAGTTCCAGAATCTTCTGCATCAGAGATTCAAGTGTGTGAACCGGTGTGACCAGCTCTTCGGCGACCTGATAGAGAAGTTCAAATCCGTACTTTTGATCCGCCCACGCAATGTTATTCGTAACAGGATCAAGTCGAACTTTCTGAACAATCCCGGAATGCCCTTCCGGCTGCGCGTCATCCACAAAGCGAATCTGCTGCTCTGCTGCAACCGTCGCCGGAGGCATGATCGCTGATTGAAAGGTGATCTGCGTCGCCCCAATTCTGACACTGTCGCCATTTCGAAGTCGACGTTCCGAAATCTGCACACCGTTCAGCCATGTGCCATTCGCACTTCGAAGGTCGGCGATCAGAAAGTCTGTCCCGTTGTAGGAGATCTTTGCATGCTGTCGGGACACTTCACTGTCATCAAGTCGGATCCGACTTCCGACACTGCGACCGATGATCACTTCATCCTGGGATGAAATGTCAAACCGATTCCCCCGATTGGGGCCATTGATGACAAGTAGTGTGGCTTTCACGTGACGGGTGACCTCTGCTCAGGCAGCATTGCCAGAAATTCCGCTTCCGTCAACACCGGTATCCCAAGTTCCTGCGCCTTTGTCAGTTTGCTGCCGGCAGCTTCGCCAGCAATGACAAAGTGAGTTTTCTTCGAGACGCTGCCCGATGCTCGACCGCCGTGGTCCCGAATTATCTGCTCGATCTCATCTCGACCCATTGTCGGCAGTGTTCCAGTCACCACAAACGTCTTGCCACTGAAGATTCCACCTTCGGCGTCGGACGCAGGGACCGGGACTCCGGTGTTGAGTCCAAGTTCCTGGAGCTCTGCTGTCAGTTGCCGTCCATAATCTGATTGGAAGAAACGAGCAACTGAATCCGCAATGACAGTCCCGATCTCATGTACACATGCCAACTGCTCGGCTGTGCGGGTCGACAGAAGTTCGATCGTCCCGAATGCTCTCTGCAGCACCTGAGCATTACTCTGACCAACATGGCGAATGTTGAGTCCAGTCAGGAGTCGCCAGAGCGGTTGCTGTTTGGATGCTTCAAGGCCGGCCAGAAGTTTGTCGACTGACTTCTCCCCAAGTCGATCGAGCTGCAGCAACTGGTCCCTTTTTCCTGAAAGCCGGTAGAGATCAGAGATTCCTTTGACTAAGCCGGCACCCAGCAATTGGTCGACGAGCTTCTCCCCAAGTCCGTCGATATCCATCGCGGGGCGTGAGGCAAAGAAGATCAGAGTCTCTCTCAGCTGCGCTGGGCATTGCGGATTGGGGCATCGAACATAAACTCCTCCATCATCCTGCACAACCGACGTGCCACAGTTCGGGCAACTCTCCGGGAAACGAAACTCGACTTCGGCTCCGTCCCGCGCCGCCTCATTCACTCGCAGAATGTGAGGAATAATCTTTCCGGCTTTCTCCACGATCACTCGGTCGCCAATTCGAATTCCCAGTCGTTCCACCTCATCACGATTGTGCAGACTTGCCCGCGAAACCGTTGTTCCGGCAATCTCGACGGGATCCAGTTCTGCCACTGGTGTCAAAGTTCCCGTTTTGCCAACCTGAACCGTGATTTGACTTACACGCGTTTCGGCTTCATATCGTTCCCACTTATATGCGCGGACCCAGCGAGGACTCTTTGATGTTGATCCCAGGAGTTCACGGTCAGAGAGTTTATTCAGCTTCACAACGATTCCGTCGACCTCAAACGGTAGTTCCGGTACCAGGTCGATCATCTCTCCGATACGACTCCGTAACTGATTAAAGCCGGTGGCCATCGAGACGTTGGGAGTCACGGGAATCCCAAGGCTCCGAATTGTGTTCAGGAAGTCCTGGTAGTTGGCCCATTCGATGCCTTCACAGTAGCCGACACCGTGGGCAAGAAATCTCAGATGTCTCTGAGCAGCCAGCATCGGGTCAAGAAGTTTCAATGCACCGGCTGCCGCATTTCGAGGATTCTTGAATGGCTCTTCTCCACTTCGCACCTGCTCGGCCTGAAACGAAGCAAAGTCCTCATTCAGGATGATCACCTCGCCGCGAACCTCAAGCACGGGCGGCGGATCTTTTGAGATCAGTTTCAGTGGAATGCCACCAGTTACGCGGGCATTCGATGTGACGTCGTCGCCCACCATCCCATTGCCGCGAGTCACTGCGCGTGCCAATCGGCCGTATTCGTAGGTGAGTGAAATCGCAACGCCGTCGATCTTGAACTCGACTGAATACTCAGGCGTTTCCAGTCCCAGCGTTCGACAGACAGAGTCGTTCCAGTCCTGAAGTTCAGATTCTTCAAACGCATTTTCAATCGAAAGCATCGGAATCCGGTGCGAGACGCTGACAAACCCGTCAATTGGTTTGCCGCCCACTTTGCGGCTCGGGCTGTCTTCTGAAGCAAACTCCGGGTGAGCCGCCTCAAGTTCAATCAGCTGCTTCATCATCGCATCGTATTCACGATCCGAAATCTCCGGCCGCGATTCGACATAATACCGCTGGTTATGATGTTCCAGCTGCTCACGCAGTTTCTGTATCTGCACGCCAGGGTCAGTCATATCGTCCTCATAGATCGCTTTTACCTGAGGATGGCAAATCGGGTTCACCGGAAGATGATGATTCAGAAACACTCGGCTGTAATGCCGACTCTTCTCGAGGTCGTTGCTGATCGCGGAGAATTTGTCGTCGATCGACGATCATCGCGAGAATCGCCAGAACGATAATCACTACGAACTCCACGGCCAGAAGCGAGTTTCCGTTGCGGTTCAGGAACTTTGCAAGCGGCGCGCGTTCGTCACTGAACAGGACTGCAATCAACGACAGGATCGTTACGATGAACACCGCTGTTGCCGGAACCACCAGCCGGAACAACAGCCCCGGCGGACTTCCAGGTCCTCTCATTGTTCGTCTCCTTCGTCCAGTCAGTGACAGTTCAGAAACCAGTGACTGAACGCAGAATAGCAGACAAAGTGAAATTGAACACGATTGCCGCATCTGAGCGGAGACGCCCTCAGGCGTTTGGCCGGAATCGATCAGCAGTGTCGCTGGAATTCAGTGGACCGAGTTTGCTGCAATCTCGGTTTTCGCTGCATGCTGAGAATTCGAGGATGATTCAGGAGCCGGGGGAGCGATCTTTCCAGCTGCTGGAGGTTCGGGCACTCCCAGAGCCTGTGCACAGTGCGACACGATTCGACGGTCGTATTCAGCCGTCGCGGTTGCTCTCGCCATATTGTGCTTAGCGTGATCAACCATCCACAGTTGAGCATTTGGGCCAATCACGGCCTGAAGATCCTGGGCGACATGAGAAGTCACATATGAATCGCGTTTTCCGGAGATCAACAGAACTGGCGTCTGAGAAATCCCGGCAGATTCATCTTCAATATGCTGATAGGTGCAGTTTCTTCGGTGCTGGCTAATGGCGATTCCCTGACGAAGTGCAAGGCGAATGTGCCAGTCCGGAAGAAGTTCGTAGAGCCATCCTGGGATCACGTATCGCACAAACCGATCAACAAAATTCAACGCCATCGACATTGTTCCAAAGGAACTATCCGCGATGACAGCCTGAATTCGAGGATAACGGCATCCGGACAAAATGGCGGCCACACCTCCCCGGCTGACGCCAAACGCAATCAACGGAAGGCTGTCGAGGTCCGAGTCTGCTTCGATATATTCCAGGACCGCGGCGACATCGCGCATTTCAAATTCAGTTACCCAGTGAATCGGTTGATAACCGGCCTGGTGCTCGCTTCGTCCCTGATTTCGAAAGTCAAATCCCAGAATTGCGTAACCAGCGGTTAAGAGCGCATCGCAATAGCGACGTGCCATCAGGTGGTTACCGCTGAGTTCAGGGAAAAAGATCACCAGGCCCAGGGGATGGTCGCGTTCAGGCAAATGCAGGCCGCCCGAAAGTCGCAGTCCGTCCGATGTGGTGATTGTCAGCGGCCGACATTCGGGAATTTCGGCTTCAGCCACAACGTTGAAAGGAGGCACGTTCTCAAACAGGTCGGCAATCTTGTACTTCGCATAACTTCGCAGCGCGTAGTCCGCTACGAAGAAGAACAGTACAAGTCCTGTAATGATCCAGACGAAGACCACCTGCCGACTCCTGCAACCTGACGGCGACGAGTGACGATTAACCCTTAAATTCGGACACAATCAGTGACACGTTCTGACCGCCAAATCCAAAGCTGTTGGACAAAGCCGCCCGGATTTTTGACTGACGGGCGACATTTGGAATATAGTCCAGATCACACTCAGGATCGGGTGTTTCGTAGTTAATTGTTGGAGGAAGTACCCCATCTCGAATTGCCAGCAGGCAGGTAATCGCTTCAACACTTCCGGCCGCTGCAATCAGATGCCCCATCATGCTTTTGATGCTCGAAACAGGAGTCTTCCAGGCATGCTGTCCCAGCCCTCCCTTAATCGCCATCGTTTCAACCTGGTCATTCACCTTTGTGCTGGTCCCGTGCGCATTGACATAACCGATTTCTTCCGCATTAATCGCTGCATCTTCCAGAGCCATCTTAATGCAGCTAATGGCGCCACGTCCCTCAGGGTGAATGTCGGTTATCCGGTAGGCATCAGCCGTGGACCCGTATCCGCGGATTTCTCCATAGATTTTTGCACCCCGAGCCTTCGCGTGCTCAAGTTCTTCGAGGATCAGCATTCCAGCGCCTTCTCCCAGGACAAAACCGTCGCGATTCAGGTCAAACGGTCGAGAGGCCGTTTTTGGAGAATCGTTGCGTTCTGAGAGTGCGGTTAAGAGGTTAAATCCAGTGACTCCGAATGGATGGATCATGCTGTGCGCACCGCCGGACAACATCACGTCCGCGTCATTTCTACGAATGATCTCGGCCGCTTCGCCAATCGCCTGACTGGATGCTGCACAGGCTGTCAGACAGTTGAGATTTGGTCCCTGTGCATTAAAAAGACTCGACAAATGAGCGGCTGGCATGTTCGGTTCCAGTTCCAGCTCAAAGCGAGGATTCATTGAAATCAGGAATTCGCGAGTGAATTGTTCCAGATCGACGCTCGATCCGTCCCGCTGAGAGTTGGCAACCAGAGTCATGAACTGTTGAAAGTCCTGCTGTCCTTCGCCTGCACCCAGGTAGACGCCGAATCGTGCCGGATTGAGTCCCCTGCTGTCCTGAATACCGGAGTCCGACACCGCCTGTTTCGCTGCACCAATCGCAAACCGAATATTTCGCCCGGCGTCTGTAAATCGGGCGGGATCATCGACCAGCGAATCAAATTCAAATCCACGCACTTCGGCTGCAAATTTTGTGGGGAAACGTGATGCATCAAAATGAGTGATTAACCCCACTCCGTTGCGGCCTTCCTGCAACGCTGCCCACATGGAATTGACGTCATTTCCGATTGGTGTAATACAACCAATCCCCGTTACAACAACCCGCCGTCTCATGAAAACACTCCAAACAGTTCTTCTCACCCCGGTATCCACCGAATTATCGATCTGAACTCATCAACTGCGTAAATTCAGTTGCTTCCCGCATCTGAATCGGCAGCACCGGAGCCTGCTTTACCAACTGTCAGAATATCGAGCAGGTTCATACGAAACACGAAATTCTTCTGATCAATTCGACTGAGCTGAGGGTCTTCAGAGGTCAAATGTGCGAAGACAATTTCCGCTTCAGCGACGAGTCGATCACCGACGGTGGCAGTGACGCTGACGCTGCCACCTTCCTTGCCGGCATTTTCCAGCAATGCCGTATAGATCAGCTGATCTCCCGGACAGGCCCAGCTGTGAAACGTCACTTTGGGGACTTTGGCGAGAATCACGTTGTACTGAAACTCGTATTTTTCGCCCAGCAGAATTCCACCTGTCTGAGCCATCCCTTCGATCATCAGCGACGCGGGCATCACAGGGAACCCGGGAAAATGATCGTGCAGGTGTTCTTCAGCCAGCGAAACGTTCTTTACGGAACGGGCTCGGTGACCACTTTCGAATTCAATGAACTTGTCAACCCAGTACCAGCGCATGGCAAGAGACCCAATGTCCAGGAGCAGAAATGGGAAAAGGTGGTCTGCCGAGTACCCTATATGAAATCATCTCCGCGGACCGAAAAAGCCCGCGGAGATGCATCAGATTGCAGCAGAACACACAACGGTCGCTGCAGAACATCCAGTCGATCAGCGTACTCGTGCACTGATGAATTTACAGATCATATCGACCGTGAACAAATCCTGAATTCGACTGACCTGTGGGTCTTTTGCGAATGAATCAATGTCGGCATGCGGCATTTTTTCTCGCAGCTGAGCAATGCCTTCTGGCGTGACTTTGCCATCAACGACGAATCCCGAATCAGAGGAGGCGATGTTCTCAGGGAACAGCTCTCCGCGAGGAATCTTGATGTCAAAGTTCTTTTCGAGCCGGAAAACGATGTCCAGAAAGTCAATCGATTCCGCACCAAGGTCACCAATCAGTGTCGCAGTTGGAGTTACTTCGTCTTCGTCAACTCCCAGCGCATCAAACAGAGTTCCCTGGACCTTTTGAAAAATCTCTTCAGATGAAGGCATTCACAATTTCTCCCAGATCCACTGCAGAAGCACCGGACCAGCAGTCGCCAGATTTCAGCTCGCTGTTTCAGACAGGCGACCAGGCCTGAACCAGCAACCCATGTTTTGCCACACCGCTCGGACCCAGTTCCTCACGGATGGCTGACAAGCAATATTCTGATGAAACCGGCGGGAAACGTCCAGCACTCTATCGGCTTCCCGGTCGACTCCCCAAAAAATGAGGAAATCGAACCGTGAGTCCTCTGGAATTGCCTTTCTTCCCACGTTTTTCGGTCTTAAACCTGAGAACGCAGGCGTTGCGCCGTCCGATTAGCCCAATCCACCCAGTGTCAATCCGCCGTCAACTTTCAGAATCTGTCCTGTAACATAGGAAGATTCATCTGCTGCAAAGAACAGCACCGCATTGGAAATATCGGACGGCAGGCCCAGTCTCCGGACCGGAATCTTTTTCTTGATCTCAGCTCCAGCAGCATTGACGACCGCTTCCGTCATGTCGGTCTCAATAAATCCAGGCGCAACCGCGTTGGCAGTGATATTTCGGCGAGCAAGTTCGGTGGCGATGCAACGCGTAAATCCTTCCACTCCACCTTTCGATGCCGCGTAGTTGGCTTGTCCCGGATTTGACACATCCGCTGCAACACTCGACATATTAATAATGCGGCCGTATCGCTGAGACATCATCTGACGGGAAACAGCCTGACAGAAATTGAACACGCTCGTCAGGTTCGTGTCGATGACGTCCTGCCATTGCTGAGCATCCATCGTGGCGAGGAGCCCGTCGCGAATAATTCCAGCATTGTTCACCAGAATTTCCAGTTTGCCCCACTTCTCGACGACTGCGGCGACCACTTCGTCCGCTGCTGTTTTCGATCGTACATCCGCCTGAATTGCCCAGACTTCCTGGCCCTTCGCTTGAAGTTCCGCGACCACGGCTTCTGCTGCTGCTGAGTTGGAATTATAAACAAAGGCGACTTTTGCACCGTTTGCTGCCAATGTCTCCACAATCGCTCGCCCAATGCCCCGACTGCCACCAGTCACCAGCGCGATTCGCCCCTGAACTGTCATGAAATTCCCCGTTCTGAACCTGAAATTACTGAAAATATGCGTAAACACTGACTGCTGATCGAATATCCTCGATGCCCTGCAAACCTGAATTTGTCCCGGCACTGCTTCATGGATTCAGGCAGCAAATTTGATGATAAAGCTCCCGCATCGATGCAATCACTCGACGGTCGTTCTCAACCAGTCCCGGATTCACGGATGCCAGATTAGTTCTCGAAAGTGTCAGTTTGGCACTGACAGCTGACTCACCATTCACCGTACCTGCGGCCTGAAACTCAACTTCATCGCCGTTCTGCTTTTTCAGTGTGGCGGTTACATCGAGTGTCTGTCCGGGCTTCAGAAAACTGTTGAACTTCACGGCTCGAGCCTGCTTCAACAATATCACGCTATGCTGAAAATCGTCGGTGACCCGAGTCAGCCACGCGCAGGACTGAACCATGGCTTCCACCATCATCACCCCTGGCAGTACCGAAAACCCGGGAAAATGGTCCTGGAGATACTCTTCGGCCAAAGACACATTTTTGAGAGTTCGGATGCTGGTTCCAGGAACAAGCTCGACAATTCGATCAACAAGGCAAAACTTCATTGGGATGGAACCTCTGAAACGCTGAAACACCGGCGTCGCAAACCGCCAGAGTGTACAGAAACACGGGTGAATCCACAAACCGCGGACGGAGCTGTGGATGGATTTCAGGCAACTTGCCGGGAGGCCTTTGTACCTTCGGCAAACGTCCGCCCGCGTATCGGAAAACCGGAACGATATTTTTAGGAAAAAGCGGGTATACCCCCATCGAATCCTTTTTTTGCTGTGCATCTGCATTCATGCTATGCGTAATCGGAA
This sequence comes from Planctomyces sp., assembly GCA_016795105.1. Classification (GTDB taxonomy): domain Bacteria; phylum Planctomycetota; class Planctomycetia; order Planctomycetales; family Planctomycetaceae; genus F1-80-MAGs062. Next base: position 52,577 of record JAEUIH010000012.1, on the reverse strand, counting down.
ATTTTCCCCCAATCAACGTATTTGCGCCAGTGTTTACAAAAAGCAACGTCTGCTGAGAGCATCCATTTTATCCATGATTTGTTTTTGAAAATGGACGAATAGCCACGCAGCGTGCGCATAATAGGTTGTTTGGGTTAAATGCGTGTAATACACTGATGGCGTTTGACCTGGGGGGCTTGTCGGATGATTCTCAAGGAATAGCCTGAGGCGTGTCGGGCTTGGATCTTCGTGTTTTTGTTTGGCCCTGGAAGACTTTGGAGGAGTTGTTACTCATGCGTTTGTTTTTGTCACTGGCAGCCGCCGTCGCAATGACGGTATCTGCCCAAGCCGGCTGCTGGGGCAGCAAGGTAAGTTCTTGTTGTTCTGCACCATGTGCATCCAGCTGCAGCCCATGCGGTGCCAGCTCATGCGATTCAGGGTGTGGTACAGCAGGATCTTGCGGAACTACCGCTGCCTGTGGTACATGGGAAACTGTAGAACGAACCGTTCTCGTCCCAACCTACGTCACCGAAAAGCGAATGGTGACTGTCAATGTTCCTGTCACTGAAGAGCGTCAGGGCACTCGAACGGTTTGCAAGACTGTTTGGGAAGATCAGACCAAAGAATACACAGTGAAGGTTCCTGTGACGGAAGAGCGTCAGGGCACTCGAACGGTTTGCAAGACCGTTTGGGAAGACCAGACCAAGGAATACACTGTCATGGTTCCTCACACAGAAACCAAGGAAGGCGTTCGCGACGTTTGCAAGACTGTTTGGGAAGATCAGACACAGGAATACACTGTGATGGTTCCCCACACGGAAACCAAGGAAGGCGTTCGTAACGTTTGCAAGACTGTCTGGGAAGATCAGACACAGGATTACACTGTGATGGTTCCTCACACAGAAGAGCGAACCGGAACTCGCACTGTTTGTCACCGAGTCCCAGTCACAAAGACTCGAACCGTTTGCGAAGATCAGGGTCATTGGGAAGAGCGAGCTGTTGAGTCAGCTTGCGGTGGCTGTGCAACATCTTCATGTGGTGGCTGCCAGTCAGCTCACTCATGCGGTGGTTGTGTTTCAGCATGTGCAAGTGCATGCGGTGGCTGCGGCGTTGCAAGCGCCTGCGGTGCTGTTGCTTCCAGCTGCGGTGGCTGCACTCAGACCTGCAAGGTCTGGGTACCAAACGTCGTTCAGAAGGAAGTTGAATACACCTGCTACGAAACTCAGTCTGCTCAGGAAGAGTACAAGTACAACGTTACCGTCTGCAAGCCGGAAGCTCGTCAGCGAACCGTTAAGGTCTGCAAGCAGGTTACAGAAGCTCAGCCTTACACCTACAACGTCACCGTCTGCAAGCCAGAAGTTCGTACCCGAACAGTCAAGGTTTGCAAGCACGTGACTGAGCAGCAGGCTTACACGTACAACGTGACTGTCTGCAAGCCGGAAGTTCGCACCTGCACCGTAAAGGTTGCAAAGCAGGTTTCTGAAGAGCAGGCTTACACATACCATGTCACGAGCTGCAAGGACGAAGTTCGTACCTGCACCGTGAAGGTTGCAAAGCAGGTTTCTGAAGAGCAGCCTTACACCTACCACGTCACTGTCTGCAAGCAGGAACAGAAGGAAGTTGAAGTTCAGGTTTGCAAGATGGTTGAGCAGGTCGTTTCACAGCAGGTTTACAAGCCAGCTTGTGGCGGTTGTGCTTCAGCACCAGCTCCAGCTTGCGGTGGCTGTGCATCAGCTCCAGCATGCGGCGGCTGTGCTTCAGCAGCTCCAGCTTGTGGTTGTGGCCACTAATCTGAGTCTGATCTGAATCTGAATCGTGCTGATTCTCCGGCGGGACTGAATCAGCCGTTCTGATCCTCAAAAAGCACCTCGAAGTCACTTCGAGGTGCTTTTCTGTTTTCCGGCCTCGCGGGGACTCTCAATTGTCAGCGAACCCAAAAATCTCCATAATCCAGGGATGAATGATCGTCTGGCGGACCTTTTTCTGTTCGACACCTGCCAAAACGGAATTCTCACGAGGAGACTGAGGAATGCTGAACCTGACTGGTCAAGGCACTGCACAAACCTGTAACGGGGCGACTCGACGTGACTTCCTTCAGGTCGGATCGCTCGGCGCGGCAGGTCTGACGCTCAGCAACTTTCTGCATGCAAAAGACAAGGGACTGGTCCAGTCCGGCAGCGAAGACAAGTCCTGCATCATGATTTTTAATCTGGGGGCTCCAAGTCAGCTTGACACCTTTGACATGAAGCCGGATGCGCCTGCTGAGGTCCGCGGACCGTTTCGGCCCATCAGCACCAGAAGTCCTCAAATACAGATTTCAGAGATCCTTCCACGTCACGCCGACATAGCCGAACATTTCTCCCTCGTCCGCAGTTGTCATCATACAGGCGCTGCGGTTCATGATGCTGGCTGGCAGATGATGCAGACGGGGCGGCAATTTACTGGTGGTGTCGATTCCCCTCATGCCGGCGCCGTTCTCAGTTTCCTCAAAGGCCGCCGTTCCGACCTGCCGCCATTTGTTGTTCTGCCCGAAACCATGGGCCGCGGTGGTGGCAATCTTCCCAACGGTCAGGCTGGCGGTTTCCTCGGAAAGGGCCATGACCCTTTTGCTCTGATGGCCGATCCGTCTCAGCCAAACTTCAAAGTCCCCGACATGCTTCCGCCGCAAACGATCGGCGAAGTGAGGATGCAGCGCCGTCGCCGACTGCGGGATCTTGTGGACAGCACTGTTCGTGATTTCGAAACCACAGAAAACGCTCAATTGCTCGACAGCAATTTCGAAGCCGCATGGCGACTGATGACCAGTACGCAGGCACGAGATGCATTTGATCTCTCAAAAGAACCTATCGACGTTCGCGAACGTTACGGCATGAACCGGTTTGGTCAATGCTGTCTCCTGTCGCGCAGACTCATCGAAGCCGGTGTTCGCTTCGTCACGATTAACACCTTCCTGACCGTGTTCGATGAAATCACCTGGGACATCCATGGTTCGAAACCGTTCACTTCCATCGAAGGTATGCGGGACATTGTGGCCCCGATGTACGATCAGGGATACTCGGCTCTCATTCAGGATCTGGCTCAGCGAGGAATGCTGGATACCACCATGGTCTGCAATCTGGCTGAATTTGGCAGAACGCCCAAAGTCAACCCCGCAGGAGGCCGCGATCACTGGCCCCAGTGCTTCACAATCTACTTTGCGGGCGGAGGTGTTCAGGGAGGTCGAGTCATCGGCGCCAGTGATCCTGTGGGTGGCGTTCCGGCCGATCGACCCGTGATGCCTGGTGATGCCATCGCCACAATCTTTCACAGTCTCGGTCTCAAACTGGATTCCCATCTTCCCGGACCCGCCGGCCGACCGTTTCCTCTCGTTGACTTCGGCTACCGGGAAATTCATGAACTGTTTTGAGTTCCCGCGAAATGTGTTGTTGTGATTTCTGGTGTTCTCATTAAATCGTCAGGGACGGACTCATGAGCCCTCGTTTTCTGGCTTCTATACCGCTGATGCGGATTTTTGACGTCTCCAAAGCTCGAGATTTCTACTGCAATTTCCTGGGATTTCAGGTGGACTGGGAGCATCGTTTCGATGAATCTTCACCCGGCTATCTGCAGGTCAGCCGCGATGGACTCACCCTGCATCTGACCGAACACCATGGTGACTGTTGTCCAGGGTCAACTGTGTTTGTCTGGATGGAAGGGATTGAAGACTTCCATCAAAACATCACTTCACGTGGCTACGGCTACATGCGACCGGCACTCGAAAACACGAGTTACGGAAGTCGATGTGTTGAGGTCACCGATCCGTTTGGGAATCGGATTCGCTTTAATGAAGCTGCCAGTGACTCACCGTCCCGCTAGACTCTGCAACTGTCATCCGATCGAAAGATCCTGCAATGAAGCGAGTTGTTTCCTCTGACGTACTCAAATCGCTGGCGAAATGGGATACACCTACAATCTGCAATGCCATCGAGTTGTTTGAGATTCGTGCTCGCAATCAGGGCTATATGAATTCAACGATTCGAGCCTGTTTTCCTGAACTTCCTCCGATGGTCGGATTCGCATTGACGTCCACATTCCGATCTCATGCTCCTCCCCGATCGGGGTCGTCGTATGCCGGGATGGAGGGGCAATTGGCGGTGTTTGACAGCCTGGGCGGACCTCCGGTGGTCGTCTTTCAGGATCTCGACACGCCCTCCGCTGCCGCAACATTTGGCGAAGTGATGTGTACCACTTATCAGCAGTTTGGCGCTGCTGGACTGATCACATCCGGTGCAGGCAGAGATCTCGATCAGGTTCGTTCCCTCAGATTTCCGGCCTTCACCTCTGGAACCTGTTGTGCTCACGGTTACTGCCATATCCTCGAAGTCGGTTGCCCTGTCTCGGTCGGTGGAGTAACCGTGTCCCACGGGGAATTGATTCATGGTGATTGCAACGGAGTCACGACAATTCCGATCGAGATTGCTTCAGAGATTCCTGATGTCTGTCGTGAGCTGATGGATGCGGAGAAAATCGTGCTGGACTATGTTCGATCGGCGGACAAAACTCCTGCCGGATTTGGTCAGGCGCGTGCAGCGATGGCGGCCGGTTTTGAAAAGATTCGTGCTCGAGTTCGGAGAACTCATTAAAATGAGGACGGGTGTTTAAGGTTCCTGAGTATCCAAAACTGAAGTACGCGGAGAGTTGTTGTGGCTAAGTTTGCTGTGATCCTCCCGGCGGCCGGACAAAGTTCCCGATTTGCCGGCTTTCGCAGAAAGAAACCTTTTGTTGAACTGAAGGGCCGACCTGTCTGGGTGCGCACCGCGGACCATTTTGTACATCGTCCGGATGTCTGTCAGACGATCCTTGTGGTTGCTCCCGACGATCTGGATTGGTTCCGTGAACAGTTTCAGGCGAATCTGGCATTTATGGACATCACGGTCGTCTCTGGTGGAGCAAGTCGGGCAGAAAGTGTTCGTAACGGGATTACGGCGATCAACACCGACGCCGACTACATTGCGGTCCATGATGCTGCTCGTCCGGTACTCGTGCCCAAATGGATCGACGAAGTCTTCGCCGCTGCTGTGAAACATGGCGCTGCAATTCCCGGACTTCCGGTCAGCAGCACCGTGAAAAAGGTGTCCGGCGATGGAACGGTCGAATCCACCGTCGATCGCACCAGTCTTGTGCTTGCCCAGACTCCGCAGGTCTGTCGCCGATCTATTCTCGAGAAGGCGTTTGCAGCCTGTCGCAATCTCGGGCGAATGACCGATGAGTCGTCCATCCTGGAACTTGCAGGTCAGAAGGTCCACGTTGTTGATGGCTGGCCCATGAACATCAAAATTACAACAGCCGAAGATTTTCGAATGGCCGAACAGTTTATCAATGCGACTCCTAAATCTGATGGACTGAAGAATCTTCATCCATTCGCTGACGAGAGATTCCTCTAAGTCGACTCCGTTCCAGTGATTTCCTTATGGTGATTACATGACATCGGTCACGGTCTATTGCCCAAAGTGCCAGGCGGCTCTTCGCCTTCCGGATCGTTCTATGCTCGGTCGCACAGGACGCTGCCCAAAGTGCTCACACCGCTTTGCCCTGACTGAACCGGATGAAGTTCCTCTGGAACTTGCGGAACCGACACTGCCGCTAAGTGCACCTGGGTCTCCGCCGCCGATGGTCGGAACATCGGCCCGCTGGGTGCCGGATGACCAGCCAGCATCTTCGAATCCGTTCGACTTCTCAAATCTCGCAGGAGGCGCAGAGTCCCCGGAACCGAGTTTGCCTGCTGGCAGTTCGTTACCAGGTAGTTCAAAGGCCGGCGCTGGAAAGCAAGGTCCAAAATCATCGGGGCCGATCTCCGGGCAACCGGTTGCGGCAACGGCTTCACCGAATCCCGGTGCGGACGACAGTATCCTGAATCGGACTCGATCACGCCGGCGTCGCCGAGGTCCATCGGGATTGATGCTGATGGGCACAATTTCAGCAGTGGTTCTTGGAGGCATCATTGCCGGGGTTCTTATTGCACGAAAGAACTCTGATTCTGTCGCCGCCGGCAACGCGGCCCCCGAAGTCAACCCGGCATGGGAACAGCAAAAGCTGGACATGGCCGAATCGAATACTCAGGCTGCCGCTGTCAGCCCGACGGCCGGCGACCCGATTCCTCTGAATTACCTGCCGTTCACTCCTCATCTCGTCTGCCATATTCGGCCGGCAGAGTTGTGGCAGAAGGAGCCACTGCTTCAGGAATTTCATGCCTGTCTTGGACCGTTGAGTCTTTGGCTCAAAGGGCAGATTCTTGAGATCACTACGTTCGAACCGCAGGACATCGAAGAACTCACCATCGCGCTCAACTTTGGACCTCGGACGACAGAACCGGAAATCGCTGCGGTTGTTCGTCTGAGAGAGCGTCATCTGACGTCGGAGTTTGGTGAGCACTTTGGACGAAGGATTCGTACGGATCTCGATGCTGATATCTACGAAACTGACAGGTTCAGTTACATGCTGCTCGATGAACAGACCTTTGCTGTTGGACCATCGTCAATGAGTGATTCACTGGCGGCGGCGAAGAGCTATCCAGCGCTGGCACCCCCGGATCTTGATCCACTTCTTCAGGAATCCGACCGAACCCGGCACTTCACTCTCCTGTTCGATATCAAATCGATTGATGTGCACAAAGAGACGATTTTCATCAATGAGCTTCAAAAGGCGGCAGACCAGTTCGTTGTCTGGATGGGCAAAGATATTGAAACTGTTTCCTGGAGCTTTCACCTGAAGCCGCACTTTTTTATGGAGACACTGCTCCACCAGACGAACGACAGCTCGGTTCTGAAGGTGCAGAGGTTCATGCAGGGTAAGCTTAGCGGGCTTCCGGAAGAAATGGTCACGTTGACTGGCTATATGCAGCCGGAGACGCTTGGTGAACGAAAGATCGTAGGCAGATTTCCAGCGATGATGAAGGCTTTTGAGTCTGCCACAACCGTTGATGTGGGGGCTCGATATGTGCGACTGACAACGCTGCTTCCGGATAAGGCCGCGTCGAACCTGGCGGCAGGTTCGATCATGACATGGAGCCGATCTGCTCTCACAGACTTTTCAAAGGAACAGACTGTTGCCGTTGCTCAGCCCCAGACCGGGTCGGCTATGCCGAATACCATTGCAGAGCGTCTGAAACTTCCGGTCCTGGTCGACTTCCGAAATACACCTCTGCAGGAGGCCGTGGAGTTCATTGGTGAAGAAATCAAAACGACCGTGGTGATTGATGGCGATGCACTCAAGGCAGCCGGATTTACTCAGAATATGTCACAGACCTACAACCTTGGATCCGTTCCCGCCCTGTCTGCGTTCGACACCATTCTTGCAAAGTATGCCAGGGAACGTGATCCGCTGGTCATCGTGGTGGATGAAGCCGGAAAGAAGATCATCGTCAGCACCAAATCCAAAGCTGAAGCGGATGGTCTTGCCATCTATCCAACTGGCTCGACTGGAGCAACACCATGAAGGATCGCCACAATATGACTCTCCTGCCTGCAGCCCGAAGGGAAGTGCCCTGGTTCGGGCTCTGGCGTTTACAGACACTTGTCGTTTGTGTCGTGCTAATCAAGTTCTGTTTCGTGAATACGGCCGCGATTGCACAGCAACCGGAAATGACGGATATCGAACTCCGGGATGAGGTCAAGCGCGCAATTGAAGACGGTGTTCAGTCTCTTCAGAGATCCCAGGAACCAAATGGTTCCTGGAAACGCACGGACCGTGTGGGGCTTGATGACTGGACGATTGGGCTGACGGCATTTTCTGTCATGGCACTCATTAATTGTGATGTGGATGTAAATTCGCCATCCGTGCAGAATGGACTGAATTACCTGCGAAATCTTCCGCCCCGATCACCCACATCTGTCTATGAAACATCACTGGTCATCATGGCACTTGCAGCTGCGGAGCAGTACGACAAAGATCTGCCTCAACTGCGACTGCTGGCACAAAGGCTGGAAGAGACTCAGGAAGTTAGTGGCTACAGCAGTGGTTTGTGGGGGTACGATATCAAGGGACTTGCCGGGCGAAATTCGCCGGATCGAAGCAACGGGCAATTTGCCGCTCTGGCACTCCGCGAAGCTGCCTACGCGGGTGTGGAAGTTTCTCAGACAACATGGAAACGCACACACGACCACTGGGTGCAGGGACAGAATCCCGATGGTGGCTGGGGCTACAAGCCGAACGATGATAATAGTTCGACCGGCAGTATGACCTCGGCAGGGCTTTCGACGATCGCCATTACTCGAAGAATGCTGGAAGACGACGGTGATGTCGACGCTCAGGGACGCCCCGACTGTTGCCGACCACCAGAACCGGACACTGTCATGCAAAAAGGACTCGCATGGATGGGGCGGGAGTTCACGGTGCTGGCAAATCCCAGAGAATCCACCGGAAACTGGCACTACTACTATCTCTATGGTGTGGAACGTGCTGGGCGTATGAGCAATGTTCGGTTCTTTGGACAAAAGGACTGGTATCGCCAGGGTGCACGCTTCTTTGTCTCGGAACAGGAAGGTTCCGGAAAATGGCTTTCACGAAACACGCCGGAGCGAGATGCAAGTCTGAATACAGCAATGGCCCTGATGTTCCTGTCAAAGGGACTGTCGCGAGTTGTAGTCAACAAGCTGGATTACAATTCTCCGAACGGTCAGACAAATGACCAGGGAGAATGGAATCGGCATCCGATGGACGTCATTAGCCTGGTAGACCTGATCGATACACTTCCCGGCTGGGCACCTCGGCTCACCAGCCAGGTCGTGACACTCAGCCGCCTGCGTCCTGAAACCGCTGTTCTGGATCTGAATCAGTCGCCTGTTTTGTTTCTGTCAGGTCGAGATGCTCCCCAATTGACGGATGAGCACATTGGCTGGCTGCGAGACTATGTGGATGATGGTGGTTTCATATTTGCCGTGGCCAACTGCGATGGCAAGAACTTCGATCAGGGCTTCAGAGCAATCATCAGGAAGATGTTCCCTGAGGGGGAAGCGTCTCTCCAGCGGCTGAAAAGTGATCACCCGGTATTTCGGAGCGAATACCTGCTGAACGCGGACAGTACCGAGATTTGGGGAGTCGATTTTGGTTGCCGCACATCCATCATGTACTGCCCCGAGGATATTGCCTGTCTTTGGCAGAAATGGAAACGTCACGATCCTCCCAATCGATCGCTTGACCTGAAACAGAGAATCCTGAGGAGCACGCAGATTGGAATCAATGTGATTGCATATGCGACAAACCGTGAACCACCGGAAAAACTCAACGAAGCCATGGTGGCGCGAAAAAACAATGCGGATTCGATCGAACGCGGACTATTGCAGATCGGAAAGCTCAGGCATAACGGCGGCTGGGATACCGCGCCTCGAGCACTTGGAAATCTGCTGACCGCGCTTAATGAAACAGTGGGTGTGGCAGCGTCAACTCGCAGCTACGCGATACCTGTGACGCTTGACGAACTTTCCCGGTTTCCGATTGTCTATATGCATGGTCGAAATCGGTTTGCACTTCAGAAAGCTCAGGTGGATGCTCTTCGGGATTATCTGAATCGAGGAGGAGTCCTGTTTGCAGATGCCTGTTGTGGTTCGACAAGTTTTGATCGGGACTTCCGAGTCCTTGTCAAGCAGATTTATCCGGATCAGGAATTGACCGAGATTCCCGCAGAACATGAAATTTTCTCGGAACGCATCGGTCACGCTATTCCACAGGCAACTCGACGTCGAGTCACGACAGGGGCTCAGAGTTCAAGCCTTAAAGTTGTCAAAGAGACCGGAAAGCCCTTACTGGAAGGGGTTGAAGTGGATGGACGAATGGCGATTATCTATAGCCGCTTTGACATCAGTTGTGCGCTTGAACATCAGGCATCGCTTGCCTGTGATGGTTATCTAGAGGAAGACGCTGCAAAGATTGCCGTAAACGTGATCCTCTATTCCATGCTTCAGGATATTCGCTGGAGAAACATGATTACAGAAGTCCCGGAATAGGCTTTCCGCTTTCTGCAATTCGGAATGGGCGTCCCGACGGAGATGTAAACTCTTTTTCAATGGGCAGTCCGCATGCCGCAGCGATCGTTGCGTTGAAGTCTCGCGGTAACCACGGGGAATCCGCAACTGTACGTCCTTCAGTGTCTGTGGCTCCAATCACCTGACCGCCTCGAATGCCTGCCCCGGCAAGGACGCAGGAAAATGCGGCGGGATGATGGTCGCGACCGGCATTTTGATTGATTTGTGGTGTACGGCCGAACTCCGTTGCAAGGATAATCAGAGTCTTCTGCAGCAAACCTCGTTGTTTGAGGTCCTGAAGCAGTGTGGTTACGGCCTGGTCGAGCTGTGCGGCGTTGCGAACGAGGTTGTTCTCGGAGTAAATGTCATTGTGGTTGTCCCATCCACCGATTTCTACTTCAACAAAGCGGACCTTCTTTTCAATCAGTCGGCGCGCCAGCAACAGCCCCTGCCCTGCTCGATGAGCCCCGTAGGCGTCGCGAACCTTCTGGTCTTCTTTATTGATGTCAAATGCTTCCAGGTCCGGACTCTTCAATAACCGCACAGCTTCCCGGTAGTAGTCAGAGTACGCCTCAACTTCGGTCAGGGGGTACTTTGCTTTGAAGGCGGATTCAAACCGTCCCATAAGTCGCTGACGTACCTGAAAGTTCTTGTCATCAAGGTACTTTGGTGGTTTGGTGTTTTGAAGCCCGGCCTTCGGGTCTCCCACAGGTGCCGGGGCAACATCTGCCGGAAGATAGCCCTGTCCGGGATGTCGATTCGCATTTCCTGCAATCACGCTGCCCGGAAGATTTTTGTTCAGTTTTCCGTGGACATGAGTCATCCAGGCTCCAAGAAACGGATGCCGGATCGAACCAATCTCCTTGTAGCTCGTTCGCATCAGATATACGCCCTCTTCGTGAGCGCCAGTCTCTGTTGTCATCGAACGAATTACGGCCAAATCCTGAAACTGCTTTGCCATCAGCGGGAGATGATGGCCGATCGAGACACCCGGTACTGATGTCTGGATCGCCTTTGTATCGCCTCCCGACGCCTGTCCAGGTTTAGGATCAAACGTGTCGATGTGGCTCATCGCACCGCTTAGGAAAATATAGATCGCGTGATCAGCTGTCCCGGCGGCTGCAACACCGAGTGCGGCAGATCCGGCAGCCGCAGAGGCCGTCAGGGTCGGTTCCGACGCGGCAGCAGGAATACGACTGAAGAAACTGGTACCTGGGACAATCGCGACTCCAAACGCCATTCTGGCAAGGGATTCGATGAATTGTCGGCGAGATTCCGAACTTTGACGACGAAGTGCCTGAAGCATGCTGCACAGCCCTTTTTGCCTGCTGGAATCGAAACTTACTGGATGAACAGAAACTCTTTGGTATTAATCAGAGCCCAGATCACATTCCCGTAGCCCGCTGCACCGCTGTTACGAATCTCATCGCGGGCCAGTTCTTCTTCTTCCTTTTGCGGTGGCCTCGTCAGGATGCTGTAAAAAATGACATCGATTCGGTCGCCAACCGGAGCTACTTTCTGAACGTTGTCGTAGATGACAGAGCCTGCATTCAGCATCATGTGAGTAATCTCGCCGTTAAACATGGTGAGGATCTGGCTCACACTGCCGTCAGTTGTTGAGGCTTCGATCAGCTCACGATCTCCCTGACCGAATTGTCTCAGGAAATGGTCCGGGGGAAGTGGCAGTGGTAGTTCGGACGCGCGTGCCAGGGTCAGCCGTCCTCTATATGTATTCCGCTCCTGCGTGATTTTCCGCTGAGCATTACTGCTGAACCTTGCTTCAAACTCATCGGCTGCTCGACGCGCATCGGCAGGTGTTGCCTGATCGAGATTCAGGTCCACGACTTGTTTCATGTCGGCAACGGACGGCCGTGTGAAGGATTCAAAGTTATAGACGGCAAGAGTCAGCAGAGAATCCCAGAGTTGCTCAGCTGTCATCCGCCTCAGCAGCGGGCCGGGAAAGTAGTACGGCTGAGACAGATCGACATCATGATTCGTGGCTTGTCGCTGCCAGGTCTTTGTGTTGTAGATGATTCTCTGGAGCTCTCGAGTGTCGTATTTCAGCCGAACCAGCTCCGCACACAGGAAATCCATCACTGCAGCGTCCGCGCAGACACTGTCATCACGGATATCGTTAACCGGTTCGATCAGACCTGCACCAAACGCATGTTTCCAGAGACGGTTGACGATGTTCTTCGTAAACCGAGGATTCTCCGGTGATGTCAGCCATTTTGCCATGACGACTCGGGGCGACTGGTCCTTCGCAATTGGAATCGGTTCTCCAAAGATCGGGCGGGCTGTCACAGGATCATTTGGCTTTCCGTTATCATATTGATAGTCATGTGGCAGCTTGAGCTTTCTGCCGCGGTTCTCCCAGACTTCAAACAGGTTGGCATTGATGACTCGGCTGAAAGTGCCGTTAACGTTGTAGTTTGGATCCTGCTTCTTCATTTCATCCCGGAGGCGATTCAGAGGATTCCCGTTTGTGAAGCGATTCTTATCTCCTGCCGGGGCACGCGTCTGGATTCCATATGTGAATGCCGCCATTTGATAGAAATCCTGTTGAGTCCAGCGGTCAAAGGGATGATCGTGGCATTGGGCACAGCCGATCTGGGTTCCAAGAAAGACCTGAACCGTGTTGTCGACATAGTCCAGATCCATACCGGTATCCCGCATGGCATAGCCAACAGCTGGATTTTCCCAGATTTGACCCTCCGCTGTCAGCATCTCATAGACGAACGCGTCCCATGACTTGTTCTCTGCAACACTCTTCTTTATCCACTCGTGAAATGGCTGGGCGATCTGATTGTTATTGATCGGATGATCCTGCAGACGAAGGATGTTTCCCCAGTAATTGAACATGTGGCTGACATGGTCATGACTCGACAGCAGCCGATCGATGAGTTTGCTGCGTTTTGCGGAGTCTTTAGACTGAACAAATTCCCCGACCTCCTGCAGCTTTGGGATTCTGCCGGCAATCTGAAGATATGCTCTGCGACAAAACAGTGAATCCGAAAGTGCGGCGTTGGGAGTCGTCGCAGTACGCTGGTGCAGGGCATCAAGCAGATCATCGATCTGTTTTGAGGTGGTTAGAACGGCCGCGAGTCGAGCTGCATCCACTGGTTTTACGGGGGGGCCAGAAATCCGGCCGTCACCACGAGGAATCGGTCCCTGAGCTTTCTGCTGGTTGCTGCCAGTTCCAGTGGGCGGCGGCTGTATGAACGCATTACAGGCATTGCCGCAGACTGTGGCCGCAAACGCTAAGACGAGAATGCAGGAAAACTTCAGCATAAACCGACGACTCCGGAACCGAGTGCTGCGGTTGATGTAACTCAGTCAGAATTGACCGAAGACTTGAATACTTGAGCTGTGAGACTGTTTGAGCTGTGAACAGAGTCCGAACGGACTGGGACAGGTGATTTTTGCAGTGTGAGCACCTTGCCTCTGAAGTTCAACAGGCAGGAAACCCGGTTCGCTCGGAATTTGTAATTGTGGAGTTTGCTGTGGCAGACTTTGAAAGAATTTCAATTTGTCACCCGGCACGAAAGTGAACGAAGAGTCCAATCCGCAACGCCTGGAGACCGAAGTTTGCCGAAACTCGGCAGAAAACGGTCAAACCGTACCGATTTGGAACTCAAAAACAGACTGAAAGGAATTTATGGAGGAATGGCATCCCGATTGCTACTATTCACTGTCACTTCGATCAAACTCATTCAAGTGACATCACCAGATGAGTGGTGAGAATCAGGAATTGAGGGGTATTGAAGCGTGTGGCTGCTTAAGACATTTGGCTGGAATGAACTGCTGCAATTGCCGGTTAAGTCATGGTGGGGACTGCTGATTGCATTGACACTGCTGGTCGCATTGATTTGGTGGATTATTCGCCTGGTTGCGCGGGTGAATGAAGATATGGATCCTGCCGAAGCCGATCGTCAGATGCTCATGGCAATCCATGAATTACACCGTGAGGGTGACCTTGACAACGAGGAATTCCGATCCATCAAAAGTCAAATCGTTGTGCGACTAACAAGCGAAGACAGCAGTCCCGAAGACAGTCGAAAAGCGGCGAAACCTGCCTCGGCCAAATCAGCCGATCAGGCGAAACTGAAGCAGCCGGAAACGGATGACGACGAACCGACGGATGACGACACTGAATTGAACTGAACGACGGATACGATTGAGGATTGAGATAGCCGGATTCTTCCGGTCACATTGATACGGTTGGCAGGGATGCCGACGGTTTTGGAGCCACCATCACCTGCAGACCGCTAACAGTGTTCTGAAATGTTGTGCCGGACTCGTTCCTCCCGAGTCATGAAAAACATCTCAGAAACTGCGACTGACCACTAAAGGGAAAACAATGCCATCAGGTAAGGACTTTGGAACAGGGAAAACCTCCCAGCAGGGGAAACGCAATGCGAACTGTTCTTTCTGCAGAAAGAACTATCGCGAAGTTGGTCCGCTGGTTGAGGGTCCGGAGGATGTTTACATCTGCGGCGAATGCATTGAACTGTGCCAGTCGATTCTGGACCAGGAACGTCGTCGCCGAGGATCTTCAAAGAAGCTGTTTAATCGCGTTCCCACCCCGCGGGAAATCGTCAGTGATCTTGATCAGTATGTGATCGGTCAGACTCGCTCAAAGAAGCTGCTGTCTGTTGCCGTGCATAGTCACTACAAGCGACTGATGCATAACCTCGAAGTTGGCAAAGAAGAAGTTGAAATTGAGAAGTCCAATATCCTGCTGATCGGGCCGACCGGGTCAGGAAAAACACTGCTGGCAAAGACTCTCGCGAAGTCTCTGCAGGTGCCGTTTGCCATTGGCGATGCCACGACTCTCACAGAAGCCGGGTATGTTGGTGAAGACGTCGAGAATCTCCTTCTCAAGCTGCTGCACGCGGCGGATTTTGATATCGAGGCTGCTCAGCGAGGGATCATCTTCATCGACGAAATTGACAAGATTGGCAAGACCAGCCAAAACGTCAGCATTACTCGCGACGTCTCCGGAGAAGGTGTCCAGCAGGCTCTGCTGAAAATGCTGGAAGGCACTGTTGCCAACGTTCCTCCTCAGGGAGGACGCAAGCACCCGGAACAGCAGTATATTCAAATCGACACCACCAATATCCTGTTCATCTGTGGTGGGACCTTTGTTGGACTCCAGGACATCATCGCTCGCCGCCTTGGCAAGAAGGTGATTGGCTTTGGAAACAGTGCTCCTACCAGCGAAGAGGCGGCCCGAGAGCAGTTGCTTTCTCAGGCGACCGTGGAAGACGTGATGGAATACGGACTGATTCCCGAACTGATCGGGCGTCTTCCGGTTCTTGGTACACTTGCACCTCTCGACGAACAGGCTCTCGTTCAGGTTCTGACCGAACCTCGAAACGCTCTGACTCGACAGTACAAGAAACTGTTCGAAATGGAAGAGTGTCAGCTGGAGTTCACTGATGGTGCTCTCCGGGAAATTGCTCGACTGGCCCGAGCCCGGGAAACGGGTGCTCGAGGGCTTCGAAGCATCGTGGAAGAAGTGATGTTCGATCTGATGTACGAACTGCCGGAACTCGAACGAGGTCAGAAGTTCGTCGTCACAGAAGAAATGGTCCGAGGCGAACGAACTCTGCTTCCCAAGAAGAGCGATTCAGCGGCCGCCTGATTCGGTTACTGATCTCAACCTGATGACTTTCAGAACCGCTTTTGGTCACCCTCCGACCAAAAGCGGTTTTTTTGTTGGGGGTGTCTCCGGTGAGAGGGCACCCTGCGCCGTGGCCTGTTTGACTGGCAGACATCTGCGTGCGTTGGATCGTTGGATCGCGGAGCGATCAACGACTTTGGGGAAACTCGCTTTCTGCAATTTAGCGGGGATGCATTACATGTAATGTATTTGAGCGGTTCAGCGTCATGATGGGCAGTGAAGACACTTCGAGTCGAATCAACTCAGATTCCAATAGAAAGGGAATCCAATGATCTCTGTCCGTCCAGCTGCCGAACGCGGCCATGCCTCTCATGGATGGCTCGATACATGGCACACATTTTCGTTCGCGGATTACTATGATCCGGCACAGGTTCGATTTCGATCACTGCGAGTCATGAACGAAGATCGAATTGCTGCGGGTATGGGATTTGGGACTCATCCGCACCACGATATGGAAATCGTGACTTACGTTCTAAGCGGTGCTCTTGAGCACAAGGATTCGATGGGGAACGGAGAAATTCTGCGTCCGGGTGAGTTTCAGCGCATGTCTGCTGGAACGGGGATTACTCACAGTGAATTCAACCCATCGGAGTCACACCCTGTGCACCTCTATCAGATTTGGTTGTTTCCGGAACGTAAGGGGATTGAGCCTTCATATGAACAGAAGGCGTTTTCCGCCGACGGTCGTCGCAACGCAATGCAGCTGGTGGCGTCTCGAACCGGGGAATCGGGGTCGCTGAAGATCCACACTGATGCGTCTGTCTATCTTGCCGATTTGACTCCAGGCACATCTTTGAATTTTATCCTGTCCCCGAACCGCTATGGCTGGCTGCAGGTGTTGAAGGGATCGGTGGTTCTGAACGGGTTGAGCCTTGGTGCAAGCGACGGCGCTGCGATTAGTGAAACTGAACATCTGCAGATCGAGTCGAACTCTGGTGCCGAGATCATGTTCTTTGATCTGGCTTGACGCCCTGCTCTTTCCGCGACCAACGTTTCACCAGGTGGTGGCGCAAACCGACAAAGCAAGTTCGGCTCGTCTCTAATTGGAAACTCAACGGAGGCCCTGGCCGAAATTCGGCGGACTGCCAAAACGGCCGGAAGAATCCGTCGGTGAAATGAGTCGCGGATTTCTGTTTGCTGTAAGTTGTTGTGGTATTCGTGGTTACAAAGCGTTTTTGATCAATGGCACGGTCTTTGCATTCCGCGTTGGCATCCTGTTTTCTCTGCCACTTTGGTATCGGTGCGGGTGCATCTGAATCATTGGTATGAACAGATTCGCGTGAGAATGAATAATTGAGGAGAAGCCGTGGCTAAGTTACTGACGTTCGACGAAGAGGCTCGGAAGAGCCTGCTGTCCGGCGTTTCAAAGCTGTCGAAGGCGGTTGCCAGCACATTGGGCCCCCGCGGCCGTAATGCTGTGCTGGATAAGGGGTGGGGAGCCCCCAAGGTGACCAAAGACGGTGTCACTGTTGCTGAAGACATTGAACTCGAAGACAAGTACGAAAACGTGGCGGTTCAGCTTGTGAAAGAAGCTGCTTCCAAGACGAACGATGTTGCTGGAGACGGCACTACAACTGCCACGGTGCTTGCGGAAGCAATGTATCGTGCAGGGTTGAAGTACATCGCAGCAGGTGCTGACCCGATGGCACTTAGTCGAGGTGCTCAGAAGGCTGTCACTGCTGTCATCGAAGCTCTCCACAAAATGTCGAAGAGCGTAAAGGCGACGGATCGGGAATCAATTGCCCGAGTCGCTTCAATCGCTGGCAACAATGATCCTGATGTTGGCGAGATCCTTGCGGATGCGTTGATGAAGGTTGGTAAGGACGGTGTGATCACCGTTGAAGAAGGCCGACACGTCAACACAGAAGTGGATCTTGTGGAAGGGATGCAGTTTGATCGTGGTTACCTTTCTCCTCACTTCATCACGGATGAAGAAGAGCAGGAAGTGGTTCTGGAAAACTGCCGTATCCTGATCTACGAAGAAAAGATCTCCAGCGCGAAGCCGCTGGTTCCTGTCCTCGAAGCGATTTCCAAGGCAAACGTCCCGCTGCTGATTATTGCAGAAGACGTTGAAGGCGAAGCGCTTGCGACTCTCGTTGTCAATAAGATGCGAGGGATCGTTAAGGTTGCCGCTGTGAAGGCTCCTGGATACGGCGATCGCCGCAAAGCGATGCTCGAAGATATCGCGATCCTGACCGGTGGCAAGGCGTTCTTCAAGGACCTCGGCATTAAGCTCGAGAACGTTCAGCTCTCTGATCTTGGTAAGGCAAAGCGAATCCGTATTGATTCCGGCAAGACGGTTGTCGTCGAAGGGGCTGGAAAGAAGCAGGATATCGCTGGTCGCGTTGAGATGATTCGTCGCGAGATCGAAGTCACTGATAGTGATTACGATCGCGAGAAGCTTCAGGAACGATTGGCTAAGCTTGCCGGTGGTGTTGCTCAGATCAGTGTTGGCGCAGCAACAGAAACGGAAATGAAGGAACGCAAGGACCTCATCGACGACGCACTTGCTGCAACTCGAGCTGCCATTGAAGAAGGAATCGTACCAGGGGGCGGCGTCGCACTTCTGCGATGTGCATCTGCGCTCGATGATCTGAATCTCAAGGGCGACGAAGTCTACGGCGTTGAACTCGTACGCGGCGTACTCGAAATGCCGCTCCGAACGATTGCCGAAAACGCTGGTCTCGACGGAGCTGTCGTTGCGAACCGTGTCAAGAAGGAAAAGAAAGTCAGCTTTGGTTATGACGCTCTGAACGATCAGTATGGTGACATGCTGGCCTTCGGAGTGATTGACCCAACGAAGGTGGTTCGTACGTCGCTCCAGAACGCAACCAGTGTCGCATCACTGCTGATGACAACCGACTGTATTGTTGTGGAAGAGCCGAAGCAGAAGGAAGACGGCCACCACGATGACCACCACCATGACATGGGTGGCATGGGCGGAATGGGCGGCGGCATGGGAGGAATGGGCGGCATGGGTGGCATGGGCGGCATGATGTAATCTGCTGAGTCATGAGCTGAGCCGGAACGTACGAACTTCGTCAGACTGAATTTTATTTAAGAAAACGTCATCGAGAACATCTCGAAAGTTATAGGGAGAAAGTGGTCCAATGAAGATTAATCCGCTTGATGATCGCGTTGTAGTTCGCCCAAACGAGGCTGAAGAGAAGACTGCTGGAGGGATTGTGCTTCCCGATGCTGCCAAGGAAAAGCAGCAGCGCGGCACGGTCGTGGCGGTTGGTCCAGGTCGATTGCTGGACAGTGGTGAGCGAGCACCTGTGAGTGTGCAGGTTGGCGATCAGGTTCTGTTCGGCAAATACGGCGGGACAGAAATCGAAGTCGATGGTGAAGACGTGAAGATTCTCCGTGAGAGTGACATTCTGGCGAAGCTGGTCTAAGCCTGATCTGGTTGATTCATCCATTTGTGGCAGCGACTGTTCGCTGAAGGAGCCTATAAGGTGGCAAAACAACTGTTGTTTGATGATCGAGCGCGGATCAAGCTGCAGCGCGGAGTTGAGACGCTGGCAAAAGCGGTCGCGGTCACAATGGGACCGACCGGCCGCAATGTGATTATTGACAAGAGCTTTGGTAACCCGGTTGTGACGAAGGACGGCGTGACTGTCAGTAAAGAAGTCGAGCTGGAAGATCCTTATGAACACATGGGTGCGAAGCTGGTCAATGAAGTTGCCAGCAAGACAAGTGATATGGCTGGCGACGGCACGACGACGGCAACTGTGCTGGCTCGGGCAATCTACAATGAAGGTCTTCGAAGCATTACACTGGGTGCGAATCCAACTGTCGTGCGAAAAGGAATTGACAAGGCAGTTGCAGCCGCCCTGAAGGCAGTTGAAGCGCTTGCAAAACCAGTTTCATCGAAGCAGCAGATTGCTCAGGTTGGTGCGATTTCTGCGAACAGCGATCCGGAAATCGGCAACATGATTGCTGATGCGATGGAGCGAGTTGGTCGAGACGGCGTCATCACTGTTGAAGAAGGCAAGGGAAACACAACGACCCTTGAGTTCTCCGAAGGGATGCAGTTCGACAAAGGCTATATCAGTCCTTACTTCGTGACTCAGGCCGAGGACATGAAGTGTGTACTGGAAGACTGCCTGATTCTGTTGTTCGAGAAGAAGATTTCCAGCCTTCGTGAGTTTGTACCGTTGCTGGAGAAGGTTGCTCGAAGTGGTCGCCAGTTCCTGATCGTTGCCGAAGACGTTGACAGCGAAGCTCTGACTGCCCTGGTTGTGAACAAGCTTCGCGGGATTCTGAAGGTTTGTGCGGTCAAAGCACCAGGTTTCGGAGATCGTCGTAAGGCGATGCTTGGAGACATGGCAGTGCTGACCGGCGGAACTCTGATTTCTGAAGACCTCGGAATTAAGCTCGAATCCGTTGAAATTGCTCACCTCGGTTCCGCTCGTCGGGTCGAAGTCAGCAAGGACACCTGTACCATCATTGAAGGCGCAGGAGATACGGACGCGATTAAGCAGCGAGTCCAGCAGATTCGTGACCATATTGAGAAGACCGACAGCGACTACGATCGTGAAAAATTCCAGGAACGCCTCGCGAAGCTGACCGGCGGTGTTGCCGTGATTTCTGTCGGTGCATCCACCGAAGCAGAAATGAAGCAGACCAAAGCCCGCATGGAAGACGCACTGCATGCAACTCGAGCTGCTGTAGAAGAAGGAATTCTTCCTGGCGGCGGTGTTGCACTTGTGCGAGCGATTGATGCAGTCGAGAAGGTCAAATGCGAAGGTGATGAAGCGATTGGTGTCAGAATCATCGCCAAGGCTTTAGAAGCACCAATTCGTCAGATCGCAGGTAACTGTGGGAAGGACGGAGCAGTTGTCGCTGATGAGATTCGCCTGAGGAAGGGGAACATTGGTTACGACGCATCGAACGATGAGTACGTGGATTTGCTGGATCGCGGAATTCTGGACCCGGCAAAGGTCGTTCGCAACGCCCTCACCAACGCGGCATCAATTGCCGGTCTGATGTTGACGACGTCAGTTTTGGTGACTCGCTCAGATGACGCTGAAGGCGGTCAGAAGCCGACAGTTGAAGGAGCGGTTCGTTAGGAAGATCGGGTGAGCTCGCTGACGTGAAGCATTTGCTTTGCTGGCTGGCTTACATAAATTCAGCCTGACACGGGGCACCAGAAATGGTGTCCCGTTTTTTACTATGATGGCCGAACAGGATGAGCGGGCAGCGTGACTATTACGAAGTACTCGGCGTGTCACGCGATGCGTCTGCCGAGGAAATCAAGAAGGCTTATAAGAAGCTGGCTCTGAAATATCATCCGGATCGAAATCCCGATAATCCGGATGCCATTTCCAGTTTCAAAGAGGCTTCGGAAGCATTCGATGTGCTCAGCGATACCGAGAAGCGTGCGCGCTACGATCGGTATGGTCATGCGGGCGTAAAAGGTGCGGGAGGCGGAGCCGGTTTTCAGGATATCAACGATATCTTTGGGGCTTTTGGCGATCTGTTTGAGGGATTTGGATTCAACTTCCAGGGAGGTGGCGGTCGCTCAGGAGGTCGTGCTGGTGCACAGGGAGCCTCCTTACAGGCCCGCGTTGTTATTGACTTGCCGGAAGCGTATGCAGGATGTCGTCGCGAGCTTCATATTTCGCGCCATGAGACATGTGACGAATGTCATGGCACAGGGGCAAAGGCCGGATCGTCTCCGGTTCGTTGCTCAACTTGTGCCGGTCATGGAAAGGTCATTCAGTCCCAGGGGTTCTTCCGTGTGCAGACCACATGTCCTGCCTGCCGAGGTCGTGGAACCACGATCAAAGACCCGTGCGGTCGATGTACAGGCAGTGGACGAATTATGAAGGAAGTGGTTCGTGAAGTCACGATCCCTTCCGGCGTCGACACAGGAATGCAGCTTTGTCTGCGTGGCGAAGGAGAAGCCGGTCAGGGTGGTGGCCCACGCGGTGATCTGTATGTTGAGATTGAAGTACGGGACCATAATCTGTTTGCCCGGGACGGAAACGATATCATGTGTCGTGTCCCCGTGACATTTGCTCAGGCGGCGCTGGGAGCTGATATCGAAATCCCGACGCTTGCCGGACGCGAGACTTTAACAGTCAAGCCAGGAACACAGCCAGGCGATGTAACTCGGTTGAGGGGACGAGGAATGCCTGACCCTCGACAGAAAGGTCGGATCGGCGATCTGCTTGTTGAGATTCAGGTTGAGGTTCCTCGCAAACTGAGTTCCGATCAGGAGACGCTGTTAAGGCAACTCGCTGAACTTGATCAGAAGGATGTCATGCCGCACCGTAAGTCGTGGTTTGAACAGGTGAAAGAATTCTTTGCCGGCGGTGATTCATCTGAAGAGACTTAGGTCACCTTCAACAGTTTTAGAAAGACATCCGGAGGGATGCAGCCATGAGTGATCCACACGAAACACAAAGTTCAGCAACGGATGCACAGTCCAGCCAGCAGTCAGGAACCACTGGTGCCGGAAAAGATGAAGCCGTGTCGCAGGAGATGGTGATTCAGCAACTGGAAAAGAAGTGCGCAGATTTGACTGATAAGCTTCTGCGCAGCCATGCGGAACTTGAAAACTTTCGGCGACGCATGCAGCGTGAGGCTGACGACCAGCGACGCTACGAGTCCCTGCGACTTGTGCGAGATCTGCTGCCCGGCTTTGACGGACTCCAGAGAGCAATTCAGTCTGCGGAGCAAACGGGTGATTCAGCCGCATTGCTGGATGGTATTCGCATGGTCGCAATGCAGTTCAGGGATATTCTGAAGGGACATTCCGCCGAACCGATCGATGCTGTTGGCAAACCCTTCAATCCCAATGAACACGAAGCTCTCACACAGGTGCCATCTGCCGATCATGAACCAATGACCGTTCTGCAGGTTGTCGAGACGGGCTATCGTTTGCATGATCGAATCGTTCGACCTGCTCGTGTGATTGTTTCCTGTGCGCCCCAGAACTGATTCTTCCACGAACCTAACCACTGCGATTTCTTCTTCAGGTCCATACCATGCCAACGTACGAATACAAATGTAATGCGTGTCAGCATACGTGGGATGAGTTCCAGCCGATCACATCCAAGCCAACGAAGAAGTGCCCTTCATGCGGAAAACAAAAAGCAGAGCGAATTATCAGCGCGGGTGGAGGAATTATCTTCAAGGGGTCCGGCTTCTATCAGACGGACTATCGCAGTGAGTCCTACAAGAAGGGGGCCGATGCTGCGAAGAAGTCATCGGAATCCTCTTCTGGTTCGTCCGGCGACGCCGGTTCCAGCAAGTCATCTGAGAAGAAGTCTTCAGAATAGTTTCGGATCAGATCGAATCTGGTGGCGATACGCTGTCGACTAGTTCGCCATCATCTCCATCGCATCCCTCATTGACATTTGCATGACATCCGTCAGAGATTCTGAGAGTCGGTGTAGAGTGTGTTTTGTCAGGCACGAGTCGAGGATCTGAATTGCTGTATTTGCGGCGAGATCGTAGCCTTCAGCGAATTCAAACCGCTGAAGATAATTCGCCATGTGATCACAGGATGCGACGAGTGCAACGAGGCGTCTGTACTTTGCTGCTGCCAACGTTGGATCGTGGTGAAAGCGAATCACGCTTATGAGTTCGTCCGGGAACTTTTGCTGCGTCGCAAACCAGGCCCCGAATTCACAGTGATTGGTCCCGCAACTCTGATCCTCATGCACGAGCGTTTCTGGAGACTCATCAAATTCCATCGGATCAATTTCGGCAAACCGTTCCGGAAAAACGGCTGAGAACAGGCTTCGACCAAAGTCGTGAACCAACGCACCTGCAAATTCTTCGCCCTGAAATCCGATCGCACACACTCGATTGACATGCAGTGCCAGTATGGCGGTCAGAAATCCATGACGAGTCAGACACTCACGAACCCATTCCTCATGAAGTGGCAGTTTCTTCGCGAGTGCATTCATGCTGGATGTAAGCAGCAAGTTACGGCACGGCCTGAGTCCCAGTCGCACGACCGCCTGCTGCAGAGTCGATATCGCCCGACCCCCTGAAAACATGGCGGAATTGGCAGTTGCCAGCAGGTCAGATGCGATCTTTACATCGCGTTCGACCATGGCAGTGAAGTCCTGAAGCGAACAGTTGGGATCTTTTGCGACTTCAATCGCCTGAAGCGCGACTGCCGGCAGAGCATTAAAATCCTTCAGCCGCAGCCTGGATGCCTCCTCGACTGTGGTCGGAATCGTAGGGTTCTGTGAAACGGCAATCGTCATAGAGTCTACTTCGGCGCTCGTGCTGCTAACGGACCTCAAGCCGATTCACCGCCCACCGATGGAGGTACGGCATTTAACTAAGTAATTCTGCTACTTCATCGAGAAAGTAAATGAGATGAATTCAGCTTTCCCATTCAGGTGCGGGGTTTCATCATTCGTTTTCTTCCGCACATCCCCACTTTTCCACGATTAATCCCCAATACCTTAGTAATCCCCCCACCCCCAAATGCAGGATGGGCATTCCAGCCCGTCCCCACCCTGCCTCGCTCACCGCCACGGCGCAAATGTAGGATGAGCATTCCTGCCCGTCCCCACCCTGCCTCGCTCACTGCCGCGGCGCAAATGTAGGATGGGCATTCCTGCCCGTCCACGCACTGGTTCGCTCACTGCCGCGGCGCAAATGTAGGATGGGCATTCCAGCCCGTCCCCACCCTGCCTCGATCACCGCCGCGGCGCAAATATAGGATGGGCATTCCTGCCCGTCCCCACCCTGCCTCGCTCACTGCCGCGGCGCAGGGGCGGCTCGGGCAGGAATGCCCAAGCTACATTTGGCGCAGGGGCGGCTCGGGCAGGAAT
This sequence comes from Planctomyces sp., assembly GCA_016795105.1. Classification (GTDB taxonomy): domain Bacteria; phylum Planctomycetota; class Planctomycetia; order Planctomycetales; family Planctomycetaceae; genus F1-80-MAGs062. The sequence goes on along the minus strand of JAEUIH010000012.1, from coordinate 28,107 downwards.
GCCCAAGCTACATTTGGCGCAGGGATGTGCTCGGGGAAGAATCCCCAAGTTACAACTAGGGATGGGACAGATGAAAGTCGGGTGGACATCTGCTCTAATCTCTCCAACTGTCATCTGATATTTGAAAACTGCAGTCCCTGGAGGTGAGCATGAAAATTGTGATGAGTCTGATTGCTCTGATTTGTGTGACATCGACGAGCATCGCTGAACTGCGGATGTCGGCGATTTTCAGTGACCATATGGTTCTGCAGCAGAAGGCCCCCATTCATGTCTGGGGATGGACGGCTGGGGGGCAAGAGATCACGATTGAGTTTGATGGCATCAAGACGACTGATCGAGCCGGAGCCGACGGACGATTCGACATTGTTCTGCCCGCCCACGATGCAGGAGGGCCGTTTACCTTGAAGGTGATTGCTGACGAGACCAAAGAGTTCACTGATGTGCTCGTCGGAGAAGTCTGGGTGTGTTCGGGGCAATCAAATATGCAGTGGGCCGTCCAGCAGTCGGACGATCCGGATCTTGAAGCTCTGACAGCCAACTATCCACAGATTCGTCTTGTCTCATTGCCGCAGGTCGGTACTCAGGAAACCCAGACAACATTTAACGGAGCGTGGACAACATGTACTCCGGAGACTGTCAAAGACTTTTCGGCAGTTGGGTACTTCTTTGGAAGACAGCTTCATCAGACACTGAACGTGCCCGTAGGATTGATTGACAATGCCTGGGGCGGTTCGTCCTGTGAAGCGTGGATCCGTCGGGAGTTGATGGAGGGACCTGAGATCTATCAGCCGCTGATGGAACGCTGGAAGCAGACAGAAGCAACCTACGACTACGAAGCGGAAATGAAAAAGTACGAGGCTGCTCGCGCTGAATGGGAAAAAACAAAACAGGGAAACCGCCCGAACCCACCACAGAATCAGCTGAAGAATCAGCACCGCCCTGGCAACCTCTATAACGGCATGATTCAACCGATCCTTGGTTATACAATTCGAGGTGCGATCTGGTATCAGGGCGAATCCAATGCATCACGTGCCTATCAGTACCGTGAGATGTTTCCGTTGATGATTCAGAACTGGCGTGATGACTGGAAGCAAGGCGATTTTCCGTTTTACTGGGTGCAGCTTGCAGACTTTACAGCAGAAGACGTCGAGCCGACTGGAAGCAACTGGGCTGAACTTCGAGAAGCTCAGACGATGACGATGTCTCGACTTCCGAAAACGGGTGAAGCCGTCATTATTGATATCGGTGAGGGTCGAGACATTCATCCGCGAAACAAACAGGATGTCGCAAAGCGGCTGGCTCGATGGGCACTCGCGAACGAATACGGAATCAGCGTTCCGTTTCAAAGCCCAACCTATAAGTCGCACACGGTTGAAGGCAACAAGATCGTGGTGAAGTTTGACCATGCCGGACCGACACTCTACTCCTTTGATAAGGACGAAGTTGTGGGCTTTCAGATTGCCGGAGAAGATCAGAAGTTCGTCTGGGCCAGGGGAAAGATTACTGGCAACGATACCGTCGAAGTATCGGCAGAATCCGTATCCAGCCCGGTCGCTGTTCGATATGCGTGGAGCAACAACCCGGTCTGCAATCTCTACAGCCGCAACGGACTTCCGGCCAACCCGTTTCGCACAGATGATTGGAAGGGTGTGACCGCGGACGCACGTTGAACGATCATCTTAGTGACAATGTCTTCAGTCGCAGATGGTGAATGATCATCTGCGACTTATCCTGCTCTTGCACTTTCCACGCAGGATGCCAGCACCATGATCGATTCCTTATGGAGTTGTGGCACCAATGGAGACCTCTTCCAATGAACAGTAGATGTGTGTCACGGCGGGTTACCGCACTGCTGATCCTGTTATTATGTTCTGCTGGTTCAGCAGCGGCTCAATCAGTCGAGCCGCAGCCGGGCATCCCGGAGCTCCAGGAGACGGCGACGCAGAGTTCACTGGACGGCGAGCAACAGCCTGTTCGTTACTGGGCTCCGGAGACTGCTGCAACCCAGGCAACTCCACTGTTCGTGTTCCTGCATTCATGGAGCGGGGACTACACTCAGGATAACAGCAGATGGCTGCGACTTGCTGTGGAACAAGGCTGGATCTTTCTGCATCCGAACTTTCGAGGCATCAACAATTCACCGAAGGCCTGTGGGTCGCGCTTTGCGAGGCGGGATATTCTGGACGCCATCGCATGGGCATCGAAAGAGTTTAATGTTGACGCCAACCGAGTCTATCTCGCGGGAGTTTCTGGTGGCGGGCATATGGCCATGTTGATGGCTGGCCACCATCCTGAACACTTTACGGCCGTATCGGCCTGGGTTGGGATCAGCGACCTGTCCGAGTGGCATCGATTTCATGTGAAAGACGGACAACCGGACCGCTACGCGGAGATGATTGTAGCATCGCTGGGTGGTCCGCCCGGCACTTCGGAAATGATTGATGCCGAATATCGAGATCGGTCGCCCATCTTCCACATCAGGAAATCCGGAGATCTCCCGATTCACATCTATGCGGGTGTCGAAGACGGGCACTCTGGCTCTGTCCCGGTCCGTCATTCTCTGGAAGCCTTTAACCAGATCGCTCTTGCTCATCAGCAGCCGCAAGTCACAGAAGAAGAGATGCAACAGCTTTGGGTCGAAAAACGACTGTTGAAACCCGGGCCGTCAGACGTCGAGTCTGCAAAACTTGGGGACCGGGACATACTACTGCGGCGACACGCCGGGCCTTCGACCGTTACAATCTTTCAGGGTGGGCACGAAAGCCTGCCGGATTCAGCCGTTCGATGGCTTCAACAATTTCAGCGTCCGGTGAAAGGTGTTTATGCAAAGCCGTAATGCCCGGCTGGGTCTTCAGCTGTTTACAGTCTATCTTGTTCTATACTCGGGGTTTGTGGGATTGAACGCATTCGCTCCCGAGAAGATGGAGTCAACTCCTGTTGCGGGACTGAATCTTGCGATCCTTTACGGATTCGGTCTGATCATTGGTGCGCTTGTTCTGTCACTGATCTACGGAGTCCTGTGTCACAACACAGACACAGCCGGTCGCACGACTGACACTCCGAAGAAGGAGTCGAACCAATGATCTACGAACGATCCTGGGAAGCTCTGATTATCTTCTGTGCATTCGTTGGGTTTACTCTTGGTCTGAGTTTCTGGCTGGGGCGAAAGGCGAAGTCCTCCGAAGGATACTTTGCAGCTCATGGACAGATACCATGGTTTGTAAATGGCATCGCATTCGCCGGCGACTATCTTTCGGCCGCATCATTTCTCGGGATCTGTGGAATGATAGCATTCTATGGATACGACGGTTTTCTGTATTCAATTGGTTATCTTGCCGGCTGGATCGTGGCATTATTCGTCGTTGCCGAACCCATGAAGAGGCTTGGCAGATTCACCTTTGCAGATGCGCTGGATGCGAAATTTCAGTCTCGTGGAATCAAGATCGCCGCCGGAATCAGTACGCTCGCGGTTAGTGTTTTCTATCTGATCCCGCAGATGGTTGGCGCTGGCGTACTCGTACAGCCGCTGCTTGGGCTGGAACACTGGGTGGGTGTGGTTCTGGTTGGTGCCGTGGTCATCATGATTGTGGTCACCGCAGGGATGGTCTCCACGACCTGGGTTCAGTTTTTGAAAGGGTCCCTGCTGGTCATCTTCAGTGCCCTGCTCACCTGGATGATCCTTGAACGCGGATTCTCTGTTCAGAAGGGCGGCAAAGATGGTCATGAGTTTTCCGAACATCGAATCGCATCCGAACTGCTCGATCAGCCGGACGCTGTGCTGGTTCAGGGTTATCAGCGAGAAGCACTGCCGGAGACCTGGAAACAGCCGCTTGAAGCAGCAAAGAAGGAATTTGTCCTCCTGCGACATCTTGAATCCGATACTCAGGCACCGTGGCACGTGATCCGGACCGAAGGTCAGACAGACGTCATCCTTCGGGAAGGACAAATGATGAATCGGCCGAAGAATGGTTCGGTGGTTGTGAATGGAAAGGCTCGAGGAACGAAAAAAGGCGAGCCCGAGCTGCATCCGGTCGGATTTGTGAGTCAGCTTCCGGACAACCAGACGGAGACTGGCCCACTGAGTCTGACATCTTTCTTCAGTACTCTGCAGAACAGTACTGTTGTGCTCTGGAGAGAAATCAAGATTCCGGAAACAGACGGTAGTGCAACGACTCTGTACTTCCAGAAGCCCACGCCGGGACGTGAAATTCTGCGACCTGGCGAGCATCCGATCTTCCAGGGAATTCGCAGCGACCGCATGGCAGATCGAGTTGAATTTGTTTCGCTGATGTTGGCACTCTTCTGCGGGACCGCTTCTCTGCCCCATATCCTGATTCGTTATTATACAGTCAAGGATGAAGCCAGTGCCCGTCGCAGTACAATCGTCGGAATCGCGAGCATCGGGTTCTTTTATGTGTTGACGCTGTATATGGGACTCGGAGCAATGACCAGCGGAACGCTGGATGTCACCGACAACAACATGGCGGCACCTCTATTGGCAAAGAGTATGAACACCTGGCTGTTTGCAGCCATTTCAGCCATTGCATTCACGACGGTACTCGGAACCGTCAGCGGTTTAATTCTTGCTTCAGCCGGTGCCGTGACGCATGACCTGCTGAGCAGTGGGCTGGGCATTCAGATGAATGATGTGGAAAAGGTCCGCATTGCGAAGATCAGTTCGGTTGTGATTGGCGCCATTGCCATCGCTCTCGGTATTCTGTTTCGCAATATGAACGTCAGCTTTCTTGTGGGCTGGGCCTTCAGTGTCGCGGCCTCCGCTAACCTGCCGTCCCTGATTCTGATTTTGTTCTGGAAACGAGTGACTCGGGAAGGCGTCATCTCAGCAATCATCGTGGGAATGGTGTCGTCACTCACATGGGTGTTGATGAGCGGCGAAACATACAGCAAGGTGTATGGCCTGAAAGCAGGCGATTCAATGCTGCCGTTCAGTCAGCCTGGTGTGATCACGATCCCACTGGGTTTTCTGACGCTGATTGTGGTGTCCCTGCTGACATCACGAAAGGCGACCGATCGAACGTGATGTCCATTCAGGTTTGCGGAGAATGGCTGATATGAAGTTTCTCTCAATTCGAGTGTTCATCACGATTCAGGCATTGGCGTTCGTATGGATGCCCCGCCTTCCGGTTCAGTCTGCCGACAGGCCGCCAAATGTCGTGATGATCATTTCGGATGATCATCGGTGGAGCGACTATGGTTTCATGGGGCATCCGTCGATCCGGACGCCTCATCTGGACCGACTCGCATCTCGAAGCGCGGTGTTCCGTCGAGGATACGTCCCGATGGCACTCTGTCGGCCGTCACTAATGACCATGATTACCGGGCGGTATCCTCATCAACATGGAATCACCGGAAACGATCCATCGCCTTCAAAGACATTGACTGCCGAACAATACAACGCGCTGAAACAGGCGATGATCGACCGAATCAGCAATTCCCCAACAATTCCTAGTGTCCTTCAGGGTAAAGGGTATCTCAGTCATCAGAGTGGCAAATGGTGGGAAGGCAGTTTTCGTAACGGCGGCTTCACTCATGGGATGACTCGAGGGTTTCCGGAAAAAGATGGTCGTCATGGAGATGATGGTTTGACGATCGGTCGAAAGGGCATGAAGCCGGTTCTGGACTTTATCAGCGAGGCAAAGACTGCTGAGAAGCCGTTCTTTGTGTGGTATGCGCCATTCCTGCCGCATGCACCTCACAATCCGCCGGAACAACTGTTGATGAAGTATCAAATGGCAGGGCGACCTGTTGAGCTTGCGAAGTACTTCGCGATGGTGGAATGGTTCGATGAAACCTGTGGAGAACTCATCAACTATCTCGATGCGGAGGGACTCACAGAGAATACTCTCATTGTCTATTGCTGTGACAACGGGTGGGTTCAGGCGACACCCGAATCCGGATTACCGGAAACATGGAAGAACGGGTTTGCTCCGCGATCCAAGCAGTCGCCCTACGATGGCGGCGTTCGTACTCCGATCATGTTCAGTTGGCCTGGTGTGATTCCGCCATCGGATCGCTCCGAACCCATCAGTACAATTGACCTGATGCCGACCATTCTGGCCGCTGCCAGCGCGGAGGCGCCAGCAGATTTGCCGGGTCAGAATCTGTTCGAATCCATTAGAGATCAGAAGCCGATCGAACGTGAGTTCCTTTACGGAGAGAGTTATGGACATGATGTGCCGGATCTCTCTGACCCCGACAAGGCACTTTGGTTCCGCTGGTGCATTCAGGGTCGGTGGAAGCTGATTCTGTCCTATGACGGAGAAGCGGGACGTTACGGAGAAGTCAAGAAAGTGCATCAGGCCCCTCCCCAACTTTTCGATATCATTGCCGACCCCGATGAAACTACGAACCTCGCCGATCAGCACCCCAGCGAAGTTGCTCAACTCCGCTCAAGTCTGGACGCCATCCGCAAAACGCGACAACCGTAGCAGGCACATTCCATGTGCCGTCCGCGCCGCGCTGGCTGCACGTTGGGCGGACGGCAGACGGAGTCTGCCTGCTACGGTAGCAGGCACTCTCCGAGTGCCGTCCGCGCTGCGCTGGCTGCACGTTGAGCGGACGGCAGACGGAGTCTGCCTGCTACGGTAGCAGGCACTCTCCGAGTGCCGTCCGCGCCGCGTTGCCAGCACGTTGGGCGGACGGCAGACGGAGTCTGCCTGCAACGGTAGCAGGCACTCTCCGAGTGCCGTCCGCGCCGCGCTGCCAGCACGTTGAGCGGACGGCAGACGGAGTCTGCCTGCTACGGGTCCGCCCGTCTTCCGGGCGGAGTCAATGAGAACGTCACAGTAATCACCGCGAAAGTCACTGCCACGGCGGCAAACATCCAGCCGTAAGCGTTGGGAGTGATCGGTTTCGCCGTGCTGAGGAAGATTCCCACGAGCGGTGCGGACAGAAACGTGCCGACATCAAACATCGTGAGGATCAGAGACGTTGCAATCCCCAGATACCTTCGAGGAAACACCGACGTGCCGGCCGACATCACGGATGGAAACAGGAGTGCATGTGCAACGCCTGCGATCATTGCGGGATAAATCAGGTGCAGAGTTCGCGTAATTGGCAGATAGCATGCATAGCTGATCGTCAGCAGAATCATCCCCACGATAATCCATGGGCGATTACCAAACCGTTCAAACAGGGATCGTGACGCGAGTCGAGCAACAAGCCCCGTGAACGCGTAAACGGCGAAAAACGTTCCAACTCCGTCAAGGCCCTTCTCCGCGGAGAACGGACGAAGGAACGTCATCGGAATGGCAAAACCGGCCCCCATCGCGATGGCGGTCAGTGAAATCATCAGCGGGTGATAACTCGTAACCACGTTCCAGAGAGATGGCCGGTCGTGACGTGGCGGCACGAATGAGTTTTGCGTGGCAAACCAGGTTGCAGCCACCGAGATCACTGCAAAGGCGGCGGCAATGGTCAGCATTCGATGAACCAGCTGCGCGGGGTCTGAATTTAACGAAGCCAGCCAGTCACTGATCAATGGACCGAGCATTAATCCCATGAACCCGGACGTCCCCAGCGTTCCAATGATCTCAGCCATTTTTTGCGGACGAACTCGAAGCGAAACAAACGTAATTGAAGAACCGAAGACTCCGGCGAGACTTGCCTGCATCATCATGCGAGCAAGGAAAATCGCAGGGCTGTACGCGGTGGTAAGCAACAGATGCATCAGCAGACTGATCGAATACAGGGTCAGCGACCAACGCCAGATTCGACCCGCGCCGTACCGATCGACCGCGTCTCCCTGAAAGAGCCGGATTGCAATACTGCCAACCATCCCACACCCAACGATCAGTCCAAGCTGCTGTTCGTCGCCTCCCAGTGAAGTCACAACGTCGGAGTAACGAACCATCATCCCGTTGGCGATCGTCGTCAGACCATTGGACAGGTAACCCAACCAGAAGACTCGGTCGTAACCACTCTCTGACTGCACTTCACCCGGCACTTCTGCGGTTGCAGGCGGAACAGTTTTGGCAGGAGTGGAAGCGTGTGGGGAGGTGGGCGTCAATCGAATACTCAGGTGCACAATGCAGCGAGTTCACCCAGGAACGACCCACGGTTATGACCGGAACTCGGAAAGCACAGCACGGATTCCAGATCATCTGACCCCGAAAAGCAAGACCATTCCCCATCTTCTCACTTTCGAACCAAAAATGTAGGATGGGCATTCCTGCCCGTCACCAAATGTAGCTTGGGCATTCCTGCCCGAGCCGCTGCAGGTGCGGCTGCTGCTGCTGTTGCTGCCCTTGAGCCAGTCACGATCGCGGCGGGGGGGCTGGACGGGCAGGAATGCCCATCCTACATTTGGTGGGGACGACAAAACTTCTTGATCATCGTTTGCCAGTCTGGCGGCTGCGGTTTAGAACACGAGTACACTCGCAGGTGAGACTTGAGCTCCCTGGTGGGTGTTCAGGCTCTGAACGCCCGGTTCTGCCTGGGGAGAGTGACGAACGTTCAGACAACCATCCGTTGAGCGATACGCGAAAGGTGGATCAGATGATTGAAAAGAGATCTGGAGCAGGATCCCTGTTGATCGACTGGAAGGCAGTTTGCCTGAAGGCTCTGACAGGCCTCTGCGTGTTGGCAGCATTGAGCATTGGGATAGGCTCCGGGGAAGTGGTGATTGCCGCTGAGCTGCGTGTGGCGAACGTTTTTTCTGATCACATGATCCTGCAGCGAAATCAGGCGGTGGCAGTGTGGGGAACAGCGGACCCAGGAGAAGCCATCACCGTAGAATTTGCTGGTCAGTCCGTAAAAGGCACGGCGGATGCGACAGGAAAGTGGCTGGTGCGACTGGCGCCATTAACAGCCAGCAGCGAATCACGAACATTGAAAGTTTCTGCAGCAAAGCCTGGCCGCGGCCTTGAGCTTCAGGATGTCGTCGTTGGGGAAATCTGGTTGGCATCGGGGCAGTCCAATATGGAGTGGGAAATGCAGATGAAGGAAGATTCGAAAGCCGACATACCGGCCGCCAATCATCCTGATATTCGCCTTTATGCAGTACCATTGACCGCATCAATGACACCTCAGGCCGATACGAACGCGAAATGGGAACGCTGTACGCCAGAGTCTGTCACCAGCTTTTCAGCAGTTGGTTACTACTTTGGACTTCGTCTCAAAGAAGAAGTGAAAGTTCCGATTGGCATCATTCAGAGTGCCTGGGGAGGGACGCGGATCGAGCCATGGACAACGCTGGAAGGTTATGACGCTGTACCAGCACTTGCGGCCGAAGCAGCTTCGATCAGAGCAAGGATGCCAGGAACCGATCAATACCGAGATGCTCAGCTGCAGTACATTGACGCAGCCGAAGCGTGGGCGAAGGCTGCTCGCGAGGCACTGGAGAAGAAGAGTCCTGTACCACCTCATCCCGGCCAGCCCGAGACTCTTCAGGCAGGTGCCGGAACCCCGACTGCATTGTACAACGCCATGATTCATCCGCTCGTTCCTTTCGGGATTCGCGGAGCCATCTGGTACCAGGGTGAATCGAATCATGGAGAAGGAATGCACTATGTAGAACGCAAGCACGCACTGCTACAGTCGTGGCGAAAAGCATTTCAGCTTCCTGAACTTCCCTTCTATTTCGTGCAGATCGCTCCGTTTCAGTATGGCAACGAAGATCCGGAAGTTCTGGCCCGCTTTTGGGTCGCTCAGCGCGAGTGTATGAAGCTTCCTCAAACCGGTATGGCAGTGATTACAGATATCGCGGAGATCCCCGATATCCATCCGGCTCACAAGAAGGAAGTGGCTCGACGACTTGCGCTCTGGGCACTTGCTAACGATTATGGATTCAAAGACATCGATCCTTCCGGACCGCTCTATGCCGAACATTCGGTGGACGGAAATCAAATTCGTGTTCGATTCTCAAACGCTGAATCAGGACTCGCATCACGAGACGGAAAACCTCTGTCGGACTTTGAAGTGGCGGGCGAAGATGGGAAATTCCATAAGGCCGTTGCCGAAATTGACGGCAACAGCGTCGTGGTCAGTTGTCCCGATGTCCCGGCGCCGCGCCATACCCGGTTTGGCTGGAGCAAACTTTCAATGCCGAATCTGATGGACAAAGACGGCCTGCCAGCCTGTTCGTTCAGCACGAATTGAGTCTTTCGCGAATCAATCGGACTGGATATTTGGCCTGACGAAGGCGACAGAAAACGTCCAGAGTGACAAAATTGTCGTGCGATTTTCGGTGTTCTTTGCATTTACGTCAGAAGTTGAGGCTTACTACGTGAAGTGGGGACACCGAAATCGGTAAAATCCGACGAAAAGTTTGTGTTTTCCGGCTGTTCATGGGATGTCCATGAGCCTCCGGAGATCGTTTCTGGCAACAAATTGTGTATGTTGCGTGGTCATCAGAATCCCTGTTTTGACAGTTTGCAGAGAAACTCTGCGCAGTCCGGAGGAGCGTGAATATGGGTCGTCAGGTCAATGTCGCAATGGTGGGTCTCGGATTCGGCGCCGAGTTCATTCCAATTTACCAGGCTCATCCGAATGCGAAAGTGACCGCAGTCTGCCGCCGCAATGTCGATGAAATGAACAAAGTCGGGAATCAGTTTGGTATTGAGAAACGATACACAAGCTATGACGATGTTCTGAAAGACAAGAGCATTGACTTCGTTCACATCAACAGTCCAATTCCGGACCATGCGTGGATGTCACTGAAGGCTCTTGATGCCGGTAAGCACGTGATGTGCACCGTGCCGATGGCTACAACCATCGAAGAATGCCAGCAGATTGTTGAAAAGGTTAAGAAGACCGGCCTGAAGTACATGATGGCAGAGACTGTCGTGTACAGCCGCGAGTTCCTGTTCATCAAGCAGATGTATGAAAAAGGGGAGCTCGGCAAGATTCAGCACCTCGCCGCATCCCACCCGCAGGACATGGATGGCTGGCCGAGCTATTGGGAAAAGATGATTCCGATGCACTATGCGACTCATGTGGTCAGCCCGTGCCTCGGTCTCGTCAACGGCCTTGCTGAATATGTCAGCTGTTTCGGTTCCGGCACTGTCCGAGATGATATTGCTCAGAAGTCCGGCAACAAGTTTGCTGTTGAGACCTGCCATATCAAGATCAAGGATACGGACCTGACGGCTCATATCTGGCGATTCCTCTATGACGTCGCACGTCAGTATCGGGAAAGCTTTGACGTTTATGGTACGAAGCGAAGCTTTGAATGGACACTTGTGGAGCACGAGCCACACGTGATTCATACGGCCAAGAAGCCGGAGCCGGAGATTCCCGAGAAGATTTCAGTCCCTGACTTTGCACACCTGTTGCCGGAATCGATTCGTCGATTCACACAGCCTGCGGAAATTCATGACACCGAACATCTCTCGTTCATTCAGGGGGGCGGACATGGTGGGTCTCATCCGCACCTGGTTCATGAATTCGTCTCCGCACTGGTCGAAGACCGTGATCCGTGGCCAAACGCTGTGACCAGTGCAAACTGGACGTGTGTTGGAATCTGTGCTCACCAGTCCGCAATGAAGGGTGGTGAGATTGTTCGTCTTCCGGAATTTACTCTCGGATAAAGCTTACCCATTCGAACTGCAGCATTCACGCAAATCCGGCCAGAGTCGTCTCTGGCCGGTTCTTGCGCGAATAAGGTTCTATGTTTCTCTATTTAACTTCAATGTGAGTGCTCAGGATGCGTCGCTACATAATCGCACTGCTGATTGGAATCATTTCTGCAACGGCATCAGCGGCAGAATTGAAACTGATGTTCATGGGTGATAACGGACATCATCGTCCGACAGACCGATTCCATGAACTGGCTCCGGCAATGGAGGCTCGAGGGATTGAGTTGAAGTACACCGATTCAATGGAAGATTTGAATCCGGAGACGCTGAGTCAGTTTGATGGGTTGGTGTTGTATGCAAACATCGACCGCATTGAAGACGCTCAGGCCAAAGCAGTACTCGATTATGTGGCGTCCGGAAAAGCGTTCGTCCCTCTCCACTGTGCAACCTTCTGCTGGAGAAATAACAAAGACATAGTGGCTTTGATGGGCGGACAGTTTCAGCGACATGGCGGGCAGGTGTTTTCTGTGGAATCCGCTCAGCCAGCACATCCCATCATGAAGGGGTTTGGAGGATTCTCCAGCTGGGACGAGACCTACATTCATACACTGCACAATGAAGAAAATCGAACCGTGCTGGAGCTTCGTGTTCAGGGTGAACAGGCCGAAGGACGCGATCGAGAACCATGGACATGGGTTCGAACGCATGGCAAGGGACGCGTCTTTTACACCGCATGGGGACATGATCAGCGAACCTGGACAAATCCGGGTTTTGTAAATCTTGTGGAACGAGGCATCCTGTGGGCGTGTGGTAAAGACCCTGCCGCTGCGGGTGAGTTCGTTGATACAAGTCGATTCGACGCGCCAGTGATGACCGAACGAGAAGCTGAGCTTCCGGCGTTTGAATACGTGGATGTCGGGCCGAAAATTCCCAATTACACACCAGGCACCCGCTGGGGAGTTCAGGGGGAAGCTCAGTCACTCATGCAAAAGCCACTCTCGCCGGAAGAATCCATTCGGCACTTTGTGACACCTGTAGGCATGGCTGTCCGTCCTTACGCGGATGAACGAAACTTCAATGCGAAGCCCATCGCTTTTTCCTGGGATGAACGCGGTCGGCTGTGGATTTGCGAAACTCTGGATTACCCAAACGAACTTCAGGAACCAGGAAATGGCCGTGACCGTATCCGTATCTGTGAAGATACCGACGGCGACGGCAAGGCTGACAAGTTCACAGTGTTTGCTGAAAAGCTCAGTATTCCAACAGCAATTGTCATCTATCGGGGCGGTGCTGTTGTGCAGGATGGCACTGAAACCGTCTATCTTCGTGACCTCAATGGCGACGATCAGGCGGATCAGAAGACAGTGCTGATCACCGGCTGGGCAATGGGTGATACACATGGCGGCGTTAGCAACTTCCGCTATGGCATGGATAACTGGATTTGGGCGATGCAGGGATACAACAACAGTGAGCCCGAATACAACGGGAAGAAGGCTCAGTCGTTTCGAATGGGATTCTGGCGATTCAAGTTGTCTCAACAGGATCCGCCGGTTGTGACTGACCTCGAATTTGTCCGTTCAACGAACAATAACACCTGGGGACTTGGAATCAGCGAAGAAGGACTGATTTTTGGTTCCACCGCCAATCACAATCCAAGCGTCTTCATGCCAATTGCCAATCGATACTACGAAAAGGTACGAGGCTGGGCTCCTTCGGACATCGGGACAATCGCCGACTCACATCTTTTCAAAGCAGTCACAGAAAAAGTCCGGCAGGTTGACCAGTTCGGTGGATATACCGCTGGTGCAGGACATGCACTCTATACAGCCCGCACGTTTCCGTCTCAATGGTGGAACAAAACAGCGTTTGTCTGTGAACCGACCGGACATCTGGTCGGTACGTTTGTGCTGACGCGAGATGGTTCCGGTTACGCGTCAACCAGCCCGACGAATCTGATTGCGAGCCATGATGAGTGGTCTGCTCCGATTATGGCTGAGGTTGGTCCTGACGGGGCTGTCTGGGTTCTGGACTGGTACAACTACATTGTCCAGCACAACCCGACTCCTCAGGGGTTTGAGACCGGCAAGGGAAATGCCTATGAAAGCGATCTGCGTGATAAGAAGCATGGTCGTATCTATCGAGTCGTACCCACAGGCGCTGAGGGGGATGTGAATCATGCGTATTCAAGCCTGCTGGCTGCTTCGACCAGTGAACTTGTTGATGTTCTCAGTCACCCGTCAATGGTCTGGCGACTTCACGCTCAGCGACTCCTGATCGAAAGAAATGCTGTCGATGCGGCCTCCGACCTCCTCGCACTTGTTGCGAATCCGGAACTGGATTCTCTGGGACTCAATGTCGGTGCAATGCATGCTCTTTGGGTCCTTGCCGGACTCGAAGAACAGAACTCGTCGATGCATTCGGTTGTTGTTGAAGCTGCTGCCAAAGCACTGACACACGCCTCACCAGGTGTGCGACGCAATGCCGCTGCGATTTTGTCGACGTCTGCCGAAGGGCAGAAACAACTGTTGGCTCATGGTTCGCTGTTGTCGGACAAGGATGCTCAGGTACGTCTTCAGGGGATTCTGTGTCTGGCAGATATGCCTGCCGGAGAACAGGCCGGATCACTGATTGCCGGATTCATCAGTACTCGAAATCCCGATCGCTGGGAAAGCGAAGCCGGTACTGCGGCAGCGGCTGCGCATGGTGCATTCTTCTTCAAAGCGCTGAGTACAGCTTCCGATCAGCCGCTCAACGGAGTCTCACTTCGGACGTCTGAAATCGTTGCCGAGCATATCGCACGAGGTCGTCCGGGGACCGAAGAGATTGAAATCCTGTTGACCGGACTGGAGACTGCTCAGCCGGAATTGATCGAAGTGGTCGTCCGAGGATTAACGTCCGGTTGGCCGCGAGACTATCAGGGAAAATCAAGCCCGCAGATTGAAGCGGCGCTCCTGAAATTGCTCGAACGAATTCCTTCCGGCTCGAAAGGCAAGCTTCTCCAGTTGGCATCGGTTTGCGGAACGAAAGCCCTGGATGCTCATGCCAAAGAAATTGTCAATGATCTACTGGCCGTTCTGGCGGACACTGAGAAGTCAACAGAAGACCGGTCGGCTGCTGCTCGTGAAGCCGTTAGTTTTCAACCGAACAGCACTGATGTGCTTGCGGGAGTACTAGAGCAACTGACTGCTCAAACACCTCCTGAACTTGCGTTCGCATTGATTGAAGCGGCCGGATCCAGCAGTGCTGAGGGCGTCTCCGAAGCACTGCTCGAACGTGGAGCCGGGCTAACCCCACAGATGAAGGCAACCTTGATTCGAGCAATGCTGGCACGTCCTGTGACAACATCTGCTTTGCTGAAAGCAATTGAAGGTCGTCAATTTGAGCTCGGTGATCTGACTCTTGATCAGAAACAGGCTTTGCGAAATCATCCCGATGCTGAAATTCGTAAGCAGGCCGAGACAATAATGGCGGCTGGCGGAGGATTGCCGGATGCGGACCGCGATAAAGTCCTGAAATCTCTGTTGGAGATCTGTGAAGTTGAAGGCGACAAGACAAATGGCAAAGCAATGTTTGTAAAGCATTGTTCACGGTGCCATATGCACGGTACAGAAGGAAAGACCATCGGACCCAATCTTACAGGGATGGCTGTTCATCCGAAGCATGAGCTGCTGACACATATCATTGATCCAAGTCGAAGTGTGGAAGGCAACTTCCGGATCTACACAGTCGTCAAGACCGATGGCCGTGTCCTGAGCGGCATGATGACCACTGAATCCAGAACCTCCATCACTTTGATCGACACCGAGGCCAAGGAAAACGTTGTACCCCGAGAAGACATTGAAGAACTTGTTGCGTCCAGAAAGTCCCTGATGCCTGAGGGATTTGAAAAGCAGATGAATAAAGATGAGATCACGAATCTGCTGGAGTTCCTGACTGATAAAGGTCAGTTCCTGCCGATTTCTCTTGATCGCTATGCCACTGCGATCAGCACCAAAGGCTTGTTCCACGATGGTGATGATGGCGCGGATCGCATGATGTTCCGTGACTGGAATCCGAAGACCTCCGGTGGAATCCCATTCATCCTGACAGATCCTCGCGGAAAGACAGTACCCAACATCATTCTGCTGAATGGTCCTCAGGGAAGCCTGCCGCCCAAAATGCCGAAGTCGGTCATGTTGCCATGCAATACCGCTGCTAAAGCAATTCATTTGCTGAGCGGAGTTGGTGGCTGGAGTTTCCCGTTCAGCCAGAACAAAACAGTCTCTATGATTGTGCGGCTTCACTATGCAGACGGGACGACCGAAGATCATGAACTCATCAACGGGGTTCACTTCGCCGACTACATTCGTCGAGTCGACGTGCCGGAATCTGAGTTTGCTTTCGCACTTGGCGGTCAGCAGATTCGCAGGTTGTCAGTCAAGCCAAAGACAGCAGGACTGATAAACTCGATCGAACTCGTCAAAGGTCCCGATCCGTCAGCACCAATCGTAATGGCGGTGACCATCGAACGTTAACTCGGAATCGACCATAGGCACCAGAGTTTGCAATGGATACTGCTTTACGAGGGCTGGTCCCGATTACGAGCAGCATCGCTGCGCGACTGAGCACGAGCGATGGGGGATGAAGGTGGCTGGAACGGATTGTTTTCGAATCTCCATGTGATCTGTTGTGGAATGTTCGCGCCCAATCAGGATGATTGGGCGACCAGCCTGATCATGTCCACGGGCTCGCTCATCCACCTACCGTCTCCGCTCCCATCGCCCCAAAGGGGCAACCCAAGACAGCCCGGGGCAACGCCCCGGGTCCGCACCACCTCACGCGTCGCCAGCCCTGAAGGGGCGATTCAACACCGCGTGAGTTCGCCCCTTCAGGGCTGTGATGTCATTCTTAACATGATTTCCCAGGGCAACGCCCTGGGTCCGTCCCCCCCGAACGCGTCGCCAGCCCTGAATGGGCGATTCAACGCCGCGTGAGTTCGCCCCTTCAGGGCTGTGATGTCGGTCTTAACGTGATTCCCCAGGGCGTTGCCCTGGGCTGCCTTAGTAAGCCCCTTCAGGGCAATTGGGAATGGGGATGCATGCGAGAACGTGCATCAATCAAACGTTGATCCATCAACCACGTACGCACAAAATCCGATCCGATCGCCCCAAAGGGGCAACCTAAGGCAGCCCATGGCAACGCCCTGGGTCCGTCCCCCCTGACGCGTCGCCAGCCCTGAAGGGGCGATTCAACGCCGCATAAGTTCGCCCCTTCAGGGCTGTGATGCCGGTCTTAACGTGATTTCCCAGGGCGTTGCCCTGGGCTGCCTTAGTAAGCCCCTTCAGGGCAATTGGGAATGGCGATGCATGCGATGACGTGCATTACTCAAACGGCGATCCATCAACCACATCGCACAAGATCCGCTCCGATCGCCCCAAAGGGGGAACCCAAGACAGCGCATGGCAACGCCCTGGGTCCGTCCCCCCTGATGCGTCGCCAGCCCTGAAGAGGCGATTCAACGCCGCATAAATTTGCACCTTCAGGGAAGTAATTCCGCTCTTGCCGCAACTTCCCAGAGCGTTTCCCGGGAGTCTCCACAATTCTTGTCTTCGTCAACTTCAGTGGTAGCAGGGTTCGAGAGAGCGATATTTCACATGATTCGAAATCCAGTGTTTCGAGTCGATTGCATACACCCCCTCCCGCGATAATATATGCCCTTACGCACGTAGGGCGTAGTGCACCATACGCCGCTTGTGTTTTCGCTCAAATGTAATCATGATTCACGAACTGAATCTTGAGATGACTCCGCACAAATTCATGAGAATGTGAGACAACGCATGCCTCAGTCCCTGGCTCGTCTTCATGTACACCTTGTTTTCAGCACGAAGAACCGCCAGCCGTTTATCGTGGATACGATTCGAGATTCTTTGCATGCATACATGGCTACAGTTCTTCAAAATCTGAAATGCGTTCCAAACCTCATCAATTCTGTTGAAGACCACGCACACATTCTCTTCGACCTTGCTCGCACGGTATCTGTCAGTCAGGCAGTGGAAGATGTCAAGAAGACATCATCAAAGTGGATCAAGACGCAAGGGAACGAGTTTGCAGCCTTCAGTTGGCAATCTGGCTACGGAGCCTTTGCCGTTTCTGAGTCGGAGGTCGAATCGGTCAAGACGTACATTGCCAACCAACGCGAACACCACCGCACCAAAACGTTTCAGGAAGAATATCGACAATTCCTGGAACGTCACCATATATCGTATGACGAACGCTATGTGTGGGACTGACAATCCTCCATCCGTGCTCGTGGTACCCTAATGGGAATCACTCAAACCGCGATCCATCAACCACGTTCGCACAAAATCCAATCCGATCGCCCCAAAGGGGCAATCCGATTCAATCGCCCCAAAGGGGCAGCCCAAGGCAGCCCAAGGCAACGCCCTGGGTTCAGACCGCCTCACGGGTCGCCAGCCCTGAAGGGGCGATTCACCACCGCATGAGTCCGCCCCTTCAGGGCTGTGATGTCGGTCTTAACGTGATTTCCCAGGGCGTTGCCCTGGGCTGCCTTAGTAAGCCCCTTCAGGGCAATCGGGAATGGCAATGCATGCGAGACCGTGCATCAATCAAACCGCGATCCATCAACCACGTTCGCGCAAAATCCAATCCAACCGCCCCAAAGGGGCAACCCAAGACAGCCCAGGGCAACGCCCTGGGTCCGGCCCCCTGACGCGTCGCCAGCCCTGAAGGGGCGATTCAACGCCGCGTGAGTTCGCCCCTTCAGGGCTGTGATGTCGGTCTTAACGTGATTTCCCAGGGCGTTGCCCTGGCTCCGGACCTCGTCATTCATTACGAGAACTTTGACGCCACCCAGTCTTCGTGATTGAACCAAGAAGAATGCCATCGCCCGAATCAAAGCCTATTGCAACAGCCCTCGCCCTGGAATTGCCAAGCCATGTCTCAGGACCAATGCTATCGGCTAATGTGTTGATGATCAAACCGCCGAAGCCGAGACAAAGGACGTATTCACCGTACTCAGAAACGGATCCCTTTGCCTTGTCGACCTTTCGATAGATTTCGTCAAGTACCTGTGATTTGGCGTACCGGCCGTTCGGAAAATAGTCCGGGCCGCATGCCCATTCAAATGTTTCGTCCGCAGCATCGAAATTTCTGGAGCCAGCCAGATACATACCGCACGTAGCTTTGTCTTCGACAATTGGATGGAATAGACCAAACCAAAACGCTTTGATGCTTTTCTGTGGCGGCTCTTTCGTGAGCACGCCGTGGAGCCATCGTTTGAGTCGTTTTTCGTCTGCCGCGAAATCGAGTTTGCGTAACGCCGACCAGCCGCGCCAGGACTCCTGATCGGCGCAGAAGTCGAGGAGTTGTGCCATCCCGTCTGCGACGGAAGCGTCCGATGCGAGTACAGCAACTACCGCATCGTGTGATTTCGCGATGTCAAACATGTTGCGTGTGAACGAGCCGCATAACTACCGCCTTTCCGCTGCATGGCCTGGTGCTGCGCTTTCAAGAGCAATTTGCTGATCCAGCCTGTGCGCGCCAATACGCTCTCGGACAGAGATTGCGCATGCGCAGATCACAATTATGCCACAGGCTGCCAGTTGAGCAACAACATCTTGAACCATGAGAGCGTCGCTTCGGTTTGAATTGTCACGGAGAACGAAATCTACTATGAAAATGACAAGTGAAGACGCCAATGCACCCAATATTATTGAATTGGCATTTTTTCGTCGCGCAGCAGCGAGCTCAATGCCAACCTTGACCGCATTTCCGAGTTTCAATGATTGATGCTGATCGTACGTTAGCCGATAGTTCAGCTTTAGATACGCCGCGAGGGACGAGGGAGTCAAATCACCATCCGGAAGTGAACTTTGATACTGTCGTACGGTTGCTGCCACTTGGCGCTGTACGCAAAGACGACGATAGAGCCAGTAGGCAGCGATCGCAAAGAGGCAAATCGAGAACAAACTCGGATTTTGAACCAACACAGATTTTGCAGACTGAAATAGAAGCCAGGTACATGCCAACGTAATGATGACCGTGAGAAGACGGCGCTTCCGAATTACTTCGTCAAGGACCGGGAGGAGTTGGCCAGATGCAACCATCTGCTTTTGCTGGAATGTGAGCAAAGCTAATCGTGAGATCGCAGCCGATGCTGCAGCATTGAGATCATCGCATGAGTTGTCCGACATTTCAGAACTAAGCCTCCGGAGTTAAGGTCGTTGGTAATTCAACCACGAAAGACACGAACCACGCGAAAGAATCGCAGGGGATCAAGAGTTCGGGAAATCGCAGAAGAATGGGGGCAGGAGAATGAGAGAGTCCGGCATTCTTTTGCCCTCATTCTCTTGCCAATTGAGAAGACTCCAAGACAGATTTTGTGGCTTTGAATTCAAGTCGCAGACAGGGCTGGCTTTTTGACCACGGAAGACGCGGAATAGACGGAAGAATCGCACAAGTACCCGATTGTGTTGTTTCGTGTGGTTCGTGAGGTTCGTGGTTACCAATCGCGCTGCCAGCGATTCCGTATTTCGTGGTTACCAATCACGCTGGCTACGCGCTGGATGCAGTCGGAATCAACTCGCTGCGTGGTGTAAATCCCTGCTGCCCGTACCCTCACTTCAACGGCAGTATGAGACTTGATAACGCGCCGGGGCGGTGGTGCACTTGTTCGGTTGCGACTGCCGATTGACTTCCGAAGATACCCTCGCGAGTATTCGGGTTCCGATCATACAGCGGGAACAGTGAACCACAGATGTCGACTCGCAATTGATGGCCCTTCGCGATCGTGGCGGCACAGGGGCCGAGATCGACGGTGACTGCGTAGACTTCGCCGGGGTTCATCATTTCCGGCTTTGTCAGTGAATTGCGATAACGACCGCGAAGGATACCGGTTGCAAGGTTGAATGCACGGCCATCGGGATGGACATCGACGAGCTTGACAACCCAGTCGGCATCCGGTGTGTCTGTGCTGACAGAAAGTTGAGCAGTCACGGTTCCGGCGAACGTCAGCGGTTCTTCGAGTGGATCGGTGCTGTAGACAAGCACATCATCGCGATCTTCAAGCGGCGTCTGATCAACGGGACCCCAGACAGCCGCCTTGACTGGTCTCGCTTCCGTCACCGGACACGCGGGCACTGGATTTGACGGATCAGCACGAAACGAATCGCCCGGCTCAGCCAAGTTTGGGGCATCGAGAGTGATCCGACCATCGCCTCGGCGACTATTGGCATGACCGCCCGAGTGCAGAAAGAAAGACGTTGGGCGAAACCCGGCTGGTGGCCAGCTGTCGGACTCATGCCACACATTGTCGCCCATTGAAAAATATCGCACCGCCGCATTTGATTTGGCAATCGCCGCAGCGTCCTGTTTTAAATGTCGGTCAAACCAGTCCAGCTGGAGCGACATCAGATCGAGCTCTGCGGCGGAGCCAAAGTCGAGTTCGGCGACCTTCGGCTTACCAATTGTACAATGATCCCATGGACCCAGGACCAATCGTTGCTGCTGACGAGTCTGCGGATCGTGTGCCTGCTGCTGCATGATTACGAACGTATCGACGGACTCACGGGAGAAGAAATCATAGTAGCCAACGACATGCAGCGCCGGAATCTGAAGTTCCGGCAGTCGAGACGTGAGATCAAGACGCGTCCAGAAACCGTTGGGCTCAGGATGAGTCAGGTATGCGTCGAGCCATGGCATTGGCCACCCAATCGCACTATCGACGTCACTCAGAGGAAGCCGCATCAAAGCTTCATCCATGTCTGCAGGAATTACCCCATCGGGCCGTTTCGTATTGCCGGCGATCCAGCCGGCTATGAGTGACAGCCGTACGGCACCAGACAGGTAGAGGTTTCGATAGAAGCTGCTCCATGTTGCCTGCGGAGCGATCGCAACAAGGCCCGGAGGACTTTCGGCCGCTGCCTGCCATTGCACAGCGCCGACATACGAACCGCCCATCATTCCTACTCGACCGCTGCACCAGGCCTGCTGAGTAATCCACTCGATCGTGTCATATCCGTCCTGACCCTCGTTGTTGTAAGGTGCCAGAACACCCTCCGATGCACGAGTACCTCGGCAATCCTGGATGACGACAACGTAGCCGGCGGCTGCATAGCGTTCAGCGTTTGCCTTCTGCGGTATGCGATCATACGGCGTACGCATCAGAATCACGGGCGCCCTGGTTACAGCCACATCACGATACACATCTGTCGCCAGCCTGATACCGTCGCGCATCGGTATGTTGTATGTCTCGACCTGCACGTCGCCGCAGGCGTTCAGTGGCGCCAGCAGCACGAGAGCGGCAATCACTGGAAAGGTCAGTCGCATCATGTGTTGTCCCATCGCAATAAGAGGTGCATACTCAGCAGTAAAACTCACGCGAGTATTTCGTTAATCACCGAGCCATGAACGTCGGTCAGTCGGAAATCCCGACCGAGATGAGGCCATGTGAGTTGAGTATGATCGATGCCAAGCAGGTGCAGCATCGTCGCGTGAAGGTCGTGGATGTGGACTCGACCTGCGATGACGTTATATCCCATGTGGTCCGTTTCACCCCATGTGAAGCCGGATTTAACACCGCCACCTGCCATCCACGCACAGAAACTCTCAGGCTGATGTTCGCGGCCATGAGTATCGATCGGTGCGGTACCACTGAGGTCCTGGCTCCAGGGCGTACGCCCAAACTCGCCGGACCACAACACCAGGGTATCATCGAGCAGCCCTCGCCGCTTAAGATCCTTGATCAAACCTGCAACTGGCTGATCCGTTTGATCGCAGAGTCTGGGTAGGTTTCCTCGAATATCCCCATGATGGTCCCAACCATCCATTGTCACCTGAACAAAGCGGACCCCCGACTCGCTCAGCTTTCGAGCCAGCAGGCAGGCGCGACCATGTTTATCACTCGCTCTGCCACTTCCGACGCCGTAAAGGTCGAGCGTATCCTGGGTTTCTTTGGAGAGATCAACAAGTTGCGGTGTGGTTGTCTGCATCCGAAAGGCCAGCTCCATATTTTCAATCATGCCTTCCATGTTTCGGTCGCCATGCAGATCGTCAATCAATCGTTGATTAAGTCTCCGAGTCATATCAAGTCGCCGTCGTTGAATCACTTCGCTGGGCGAGACGTTTCGCAGGTTGTCGATTGGCAGCGTCTGGTCGTTCAGCGGGACTGTCAATGGTGTTCCCTGATGAGCCGCAGGGAGAAATCCTGATCCATAGGTCCGCACTCCTGGCGCATGGATACTGATAAAGCTCGGCAAGTCCTGATTCTCTGTCCCAAGGCCATAGCTGATCCATGCCCCCATGGATGGCCGGACTTCAGTAAAGACTCCCGTATGGAACTGATTCGTCGCACTGGCATGCTGCGGATTGTCGGCGGTCATGCCCCGCAATAGACAGATGTCATCGGCGATACTTGATAAGTGTGGCATAAGGTCGGAAATCATTAAACCGGAGTCTCCTCGCGGTCGCACCGGTGCCATTGCTCCCAGTGCAAGATACTTCTCCGTCCCAATTTGAATCACCTCGGGTCGAAGTGGAGAATCGATCGTTTGGCCGTGTTTTTCACGGATAAACTCTTTGGGATCGAACAAATCCAGCTGCGACGGCCCTCCCGCCATAAACAAGAAAATCACACGTTTCGCTTTTGGGATCATCCCCGGAAGCCGGATCGCTTCAGGATTAGCCGCCGCATGAACGAGTTCAGCAAGTGCCAATCCACCAAAACCGCAGGCTGTGCTTTGCAGCATCTGGCGGCGACTGAAGAAAGTACCATTCAACATCAGCGATGCCTTTCGTCAGATTCGAAAAATGAACTCATTGGAGGCCAGCAAGCTGTGACATAACTCCTGCCACTGCAAAGCTTCTCTCGCAGATTCCGGCTGGTCGACCAGAACGGTTTCCAGCTCCTGCAGAAACGTGATCGCATTTTGTTTTTCATCAGATGTGATCGGGCGATTGAAGACTTTTAACCAGAGTTGTTCCAGTCGTGAATCGATACTTTTGTTTTCCGCAATCAGCCGATCGGCCAGAACGCTGGCCCTTTTGCGGAATAGCTCGTTGTTCATGACAAACAGTGATTGTGTAGGAACGATTGTCTGGGATCGCTGACCGGAAATCTGAGCAGGATTGATGAAGTCGAAGTCACCGCGAATTCGGTCAAGGCTGGTCGTTGTCGTCCGCATAACGGGCAAATAGATCGATCGCTGAAACTCCTGGCCTGGACGCGATTTTCGGTGGCCATAATTCGGCGGATTGACCCCCTGCTGAACCAGGTCACCACAATTTTCAGGAAACTCAAGCACCAACGCCGGCCCCCCGATACTCGTGATCAGTTCACCACTGACTGCCAGCAATCCATCGCGAATCGCTTCGGCGTCGAGTCGCTGTCGATTCATTCGCCACAGGAGACGGTTGTCGGGATCAATCTGCATCGCAGATGCGTCATTTGTACTGCTGAGTCGATACGTACGGCTGAGTACGATCGAGCGAATCAATTGCTTCTGTGACCACCCCTGATCCATAAGTCGGATCGCCAGATGATCGAGCATCTCAGGATGCGTCGGAAGCTCTCCTCGGGAACCGAAGTAGTCGACGCTGCGAACCAGTCCCTCGCCAAACAGCTTCTGCCAAATCCGGTTGACAATGACTCGCGCGGTGAGCGGATTCCGGCGATCCGCAAGCCAGTCTGCGAGCTGCAGACGTCCGCTCTGTCCAGTCGGAATCGCCGGGGACTCTTCTTCCCAGGACGCGATCCGGATTACTCCTCGAGGAACCACCGATCCAGGCGCATATGGGTTTCCTCGGATATAAATGGGCATGTTCGATGGTTCCTTGCCATCGCTCATCGCAAACGCGCGAGGTGCTTTGGAACGGAAGAACTCCGCATGTTGAATGGCAGGTCCGAGTGGCTGAAGTTGGGCCGAAAGTTCATCACGCCGTTTCGTGAGTGTTTCCTTCTTCATCGCAAGAGCAGCCGCGTCGACGGCGGGCCGCGTCTCGGATTCGCCAGCCGTGCCGGCCACGAGCGCAGAAGTCGTCTGTTCGGCCAGAGTCAGTTGCTCGAGTTCTGCAATGACGGCCTTTCGGTCGTTTTCAAGTTGATCCCGACGAGCTTTCAGTTGAGCGAGGTTCGCCTCATGATCGGCTTCCAGCTTTTGCCGGACTGCAAGCTGTTCGGGCGTCTCGGGAAGAACCGTGGAGTTGAGCAGACTCCAGACACCGAACGGGATTTTATGTGTCGAAGGCGAACTTCGAAGCATTCCTGCGATCCCGTAATAGTCTGACAGCACCAAAGGATCGAACTTGTGATCATGGCAACGCACGCAACCGAGCGTCATTCCCAGAAACGTGATCCCGATTTTGCTCACCTGTGTATCGATATGGTCCGCTTCCAGCTTGGCCTTGTCGGGCTCCACGATCTCAACATCACCGACCATCAGAAAACCTGTGGCCACAATATTTTCGGCCTGCTCTGTCGGCGATTCGGCCGGGAGCAAATCCCCGGCAATCTGTTCCCGTACAAAGCGATCATACGGCTTATCTTTGTTGTATGCCTCAATCAAATAATCTCGATAACGCCATGCATGTTCCGCAAAGACATTGTTTGAGGTTCCCATCATGTCGGCATACCCGGTGAGATCGAGCCAGTGCCGCGCCCAGCGTTCACCAAATGCACGCGAGGACAACAGGCGATCAACGACGGTGCTATACGCCTCAGGTGAATCGTCTCGTATGAACGAATCAATCTCGCCCGGCGTTGGCGGCAAACCCGTCAGATCGAAGGTCACCCGTCGCAGCCATGTATAACGGTCAGCATCGGTGACTGGTTTCAGCCCCGCTGCATTGAGCCTCGCAAGGACAAAGTCATCCAGCGGATCAATCGACCACTCACGGTCGTTTACCGAGGGGCGGGGAGGATTACTGACCGGCTGGAACGCCCAGTGGTCACGGCCAATGTCCGAAACGGTCTTGTGATGTGACGACTTCGGTGCTGTCACACGAGGATCCGGGGCGCCCATTGAGATCCATGTTTCAAAATCTCTAATCACCGAATCCGGCAGCCTTCCGGACGGCGGCATTTCCAAACCTTCGTACTTGATGGCTTTCAGAAGCAGACTCTGAGCCGCATTCTCCGGCGTAATCGCCGCGCCACTGTCGCCACCTTTGAGTAGACCGTCCCGATGGTCAAGTTTCAGTCCGCCCTGAACAATCTTCGACTCAGCAGAGTGACACTTGTAACAATGCTCCACCAGCACCGGACGAATCTTTGTCTCGAAGAAGCTGATCTGTTCTTCCGGCAATGGCTGAGTTTCATCCGCCACAGCAGGCGATACCACACCCATCATGAGGAGAATGACGACCATGCTGATTTGCTTCATAACAGCTCCTTGCTGAGACAATCGCAGACGGTAATTCCCCGCCCGCAAAGTCACGTATTGACTCGCTCAGGTGCAAGGATGGACGAACTTCGCCTGCGATTCAACCGTTCAGTAGAGGAACACGCCCAGAAAGAGAAATTGCCCCCAACCCAGTTTAACGGCGAGCCGCAGGCGTCTGCGCAAGTTTAGCGGCAAGCCGCAGGCGTCAGCTCCCCATCGCACGGACTCAACCAGCCGCCGGATGAAGAAACATTTCACAACCACGACATGACGTCACAGGTTGTCGTGAAAGAGAACGCAGAGACGCAGAGGCGCAAGGACGCAGAGAAGGAGCGTCTGAATTCTCTGCGCCTCTGCGTCAAATTTTGCCCCTGCCAGCCACCATGCCCCAGACTACAGTTTATCGGCGAGCCTCAGGCGTCTGCGCAAGTTTAGCGGCAAGCCGCAGGCGTCAGCTCCCCATCGCACGGACTCACCC
Source organism: Planctomyces sp. (assembly GCA_016795105.1). Taxonomy (GTDB): domain Bacteria; phylum Planctomycetota; class Planctomycetia; order Planctomycetales; family Planctomycetaceae; genus F1-80-MAGs062. The sequence continues at coordinate 1,717 of JAEUIH010000012.1, read as the reverse complement.
AGCCACCGGATGAAGATGAAATTCACAACCACGACACGACGTCACAGGTTGTCGTGAAAGAGAACGCAGAGACGCAGAGGCGCAAGGACGCAGAGAAGACAGAATTGGAGCGTCTGAATTCTTCGCATCCTTGCGTGACAAACTGGTGGCACTATTCTCTGCTTTGAGTATTGAACATCCCCAGTGCTGGATAAATTTCCGCATTCTGATTTCGCGCTCTCATCAGTTGCACCAACAGCCCCCCTGGCCCGGCGGACCCCCTTCGGCCCTGCAGACCCCTCTGGCCCTGTGCCAGAGGTGAATCGGTTTGGCAACTAGAACGAGAAAAACAAAAACACTTTCATCCCCTCATCCGATCGGTTGAGCAACTGAAAGGGTTCATCACGATCTCAGAAGTTCGCTGCCAGGACACCCACATCGACATGGAAGTAGTTCGACAAGACGTGAATCAATTTGCGACTGAACGGCTTCTTTCCGGCGAGCACTTCTGAAATCGTGGACTTTGGCAGACCCGTATCCCGGCTCAATTGCATCTGAGACACCCCCTTGGCTTCCATCAGATGCCGCAGCATGTCGGCGTCGGAGGCAGGTTCAATGGAATGATGTTCATCTTCATAGGAACCCACGAGGTCACTCAGAGCGTCGAGATAGGTCTCTTCGCCTGCGTCCAGCGTGCCACGGGAAAGCAGGCCATCTATCACCCGCTGTGCTTCAGCAAGATGCTCAACGGACTTAATCGACGCCAAGGGAAAATCGAGCACAAGCTCCAAGTAGGAGTCACGGCACTTTCCCTTCAAACGGAATTGAGTCCTGGATGTCACGGTTTTGGCTGTCACGGTCAGGTTCCTCGTTTCTTTCGCCTCGTCGTTTTGGCTTCCTGGGTAGCCGCTTTGACTGTCTTGCTGGGATTGGGAGGAGGCTCGTAGCAGCCGCAATCCGCCTTCCACTTGTCTTCGTCGTATTCAACGTGCGTCATGCACTTCAGAATAAAGACCTTCTGGCTGGGATACAGGATGCGAGTTGCCAGTCGGTATTTGTTTCCCCCAATGTTGAAGACTACGCAGTTCCCGACGAGGCTCGCCGATCCGAACTCGGCCTTCACGTCTGCCCATGAGTACCAAGCCACGCTCTTGTCACTGACATGAGTGTGCCATGCTCGCAACGGGCCCTCTGCATCAGCGAATCCGGGAGTCTCCCAGAATGCTCGCAGTCGTGTTTTGGAAATGACCCGCATCCGATCTTTGCTCCTGCTATCGGCACTTTCATGCATGTTAGTTCGTGAAAAACGAACCCACAAGTCGAAAGTTCGCAGAAAGCGAACAGCCCGGAAACGTCGAAACTTCTCGATGTCTTCCCAGAACTGTTCCAGGCGAGCCAGCCGACGGTCGACATCCAGCAGCGAATCTCCAAGGCAAATTTGCGCCTGCCCCGCCACCGCAAAACCGAGTTTGGAGTTGGTTTCTGGTGGCAGCGGCTTGTTGGTCGCTGAGGGGCGTTTGGGGGTGGGCAAAAAGATGGGTGGGCAAAAATAATGGGAGACCGCTGCAGTAGAGAGAACAAGGATCGCAGTTTTGGGGACCGCTGCAGACCCTTCTGGCCCTGTGCCAGAGGTGAATCGGTTTGGCAACTAGAACGAGAAAAACAAAAACACTTTCATCCTCGCATCCGATCGGATCGCGAAGCGATCCGATCGGATGCGGGGATGTCACGACCTTTA
>JAEUIH010000129.1 GCA_016795105.1 Planctomyces sp. | reverse complement strand
CATCAAGTACAACGCCCGAGGCTTCAGGCCCTTCCAGAACTACCGTACTCGAATCCTCTTCTTTTGCGGAAAACTCGATTTGATCCCTCAAAATGTTAGCCACTAAATCCCGTGAAGAACCAAAAACGTGAAAGACCGCAATGCCTTAGGACTCTCTGTTAAAATTTGCTGGTTGCACGGATCGCTTGGATCGTAGGGCAACGGTAAGCAGTACACACAAAGAATCTCTGGCACCTGACCAACGAGTAGGGAGACCTGCAGCCGATCCCTTATGTAGATTATCGAAAGGAAACTGATTGCGGGAATGGATTCTCGCGGCTGCCTTTCGAATGTCGAACGCTAGGAGGGCCACCCGTGTATATTTGGTTTCGAAATCGCAACTTGCGAGCATTTGTGGCATGGTCCACATGCATCTCGCTTGCTCTTCCCTCGGCAGCAATTGCCGGTGACGGGCCGCTCGGGCTTTTTGACTGGCATCCGAAAGGCAATGCGGTCGAGCAGCTCGCCGAACGCATCGACCACATGGAACGCAGCCTCGACGAATACGGCAGCATCGTCATCAAGACTCCCGATGTCTGGGGCGAGTCTCGACTGATGCGGCATCGGTCAGAGGTGGAGAACCAATTGGAGGCGAGACTGAACAGCTTTGGTTTTAGAATCAACGCAATCCAATCGACTCGTGACGCGGCATTTTTGGCTACGGCGATTGCAATTCAGGAGGAACTGAATGGTGACGTATCGGCCATGAATGCAGACCTGACAGACGAGGAAAAGAAGACAGCAACACGGTTGACATCTCAGACATTCAATCTCGTAGGAAATCCGAACTCGGACAACACGGGATTCGTTCCCCGCAATGAATTCTTGGACACAAAGTTCTATGATGAAAACAAGAATCCAATTGGTGAAAGAATCCGCGTTGGCATTGAGCCCGTGATTGAGTTAGACCAACTGAATCGCTATCTGCAGCACCTCAACGAACTGCGACGTTTGAACGAAGGCGATGACAACGCAGACACGCCGGGGTATGCACTCAATCTGATTCGTATTCCAGTGTCCGTGCTCCCCGGTCGCAAGACAGAAGAGGGTTTCGGAGCAGAGGTGCAAATCACAATTGACCCCTACATCAGCGAAGAAGTGCTACCGCTGGCATTCAAGGACTTTGTAATCCATGGGCTGGTTGACAGGATTTCGTTCGATGTGTTTCAAATCGCATTGACCAGCGACATTGCGAAGCTGAAAGACGAATGTAGTAACGACCAGCGAATGTACTGGAATGCACCTGTGTTGCAGGCCAATTCATCTTTTAACGCATTCCACACCGTCGGTTCTTCACAAACTGAAGGGGCTCACGATGGCGCTCTACCGTCTGTCCCCGGGATCCCTACACAGAGTGGGGCTCAGGATGAAAAAATCCTAACGCCCAATTTCGGCGAGGATGCAGTGTATCAGCAGTTGAGGGCGCGAACTTTGACGCCTGAGTTAGCCATAGATATCTCGAAAATGGCGGCAAGAAACAGCGACATAACCGATGAGACCGACGCCGTTAAGAAGAGCGAAGCTGTGAACAATTTCGTTAATCAACTGGTAGCGGAAGGCGTAATCTCAGCGGATTCAAAGAATGCAGCGAAGGTGCCGGCGAGCACGAGTGTCGCTGAGGTAGTGAAAGCTGCAGAGCGATACACCCCATACAGTCTAGCAGACGTGAACCAGCAAGATTTGGGCATTTCAGCTTCGCATCGATCTACACTGGATGGAGCTACGCTGCTGCGACTCGCGTTGCATTCGTATAACAGTCTTGTCCAAACAGGCAGGAACGCCCGGTTCCCGTACCAGAACAAAACTGACCAACCAGTGCCGCCATCGCATCGGATTGAGCATGGCTTGACGATGCCCGAAGTTCAATCACTCATGAAACGGGAGGCACTTTCGGCTTATGACTTTCTCAGCCAACCTAACGCCAGCGAGTTTTGGAACCTTTTCTCTGGTCCCGAGGTAGCCCGTTTAGTCCGTGAGCATCGCAGGGATCTCAGGGACGACACACATCTTGCATTTGCGTTGTCTCAGGCGAATGTGGACGGACTAGCGGATGCATATCACCATCCAGAGAATAATAATCCTGCAGTGGTTCATGTTGATCCACTCGATGGTCTGCACGTGGTACGGGAGAACTTCTTCCGCGAAATGCAGCGAAGCTTCCCCCAAGCGCGCAATTCGGTTACAGAAGCATTGGTCTGGCAGATTCTCGTTGAGGCTGCTTTGGTGAATGATCAGCTGTGCAAGGACATGAAGGAGACGGCTACACTGAAGAACTGCCCTTGTGTCAATGGCGATTGGATGCAGTTCTACGGTCCGAATCCAACGCCCGAAGTCAGTATGGCGTTTCGTGAGTATGTCAAGTGCAAATGGCCAATTCACGTGTTTGCACTGGACCCAGTGACTCAGGATCAGAATATTGCTGACAGCTTTAGTCAACGAAGGGAAATGCAGATGGCTCTTGCCGTTGCTGCCGCAAACGGTGGCCTAGGTGGACAGGCGCTGTCACGTTTTGTGCGTCGTATGGAATATGACCTAGAGACGATCGAGTTGAACAGAACTGCTATCGCATTCTCCCACGGCGACAACACATTCGGCTGGCGATTCTACCCGAGAGTGCAGTCACCTCCGGTGCCGAGCAACCTTCGAGCTACGTTTGGAGATCTGTTGATCGGCGGTCAGGACCGTGATGACATGGTTCGTACACGAAAACTGGAACCTGGAATTCGAGAGTGCACTGCTCTGGTTGTAATGCCATCCTTCGTGCCCCAGGTTACAGTGGATGTTCGGTCAAACTACTTTCGTCTAGCGAAGCACACTCCTATACATCAGTTCATGCATCGCAAACCGGGCTACGAAAGCAGCATGGAACTCAGCAAAGAGTTAACAGAGCTTCGTCGGCTCCAGCAACAATGCATCAACGATGCTCACCTCTACCGTGACGGTGAAGTCTTCCGCCTCTGCAAAGCAATAGAACGACTGGATAACAGATTACCGCTTCAGACGCATAATGTCACCGTACCTTGGGAGAATGAACTCGGTGGCTTTGAAGTCTTTCAGTCCGGAGCCAGCATGCTTGAGCCTGAACTACATGGCTGGTACGGGCCGGCCGGAATCATTGTGGTTGGCTCAAAAGAAAGACGGAATGCTATAGCAGAAGTCGCCAGGAGACGACGTCTGGTCAATGAGGCAAGATTGGCATACACCATCCTTGGCAAGCCGGTACCAGCAAATGGTTCCGAGAATCCTTGGAAGGACGCAAAAACCACTCTCGATAATGCTGTCACAAGTCTCGCGGAAGCCGAAAGTACACTAGTCTCTGTGGAAGCGAGCAGCACAAGCACCACCGTGTTTCTTGCCGGAAAGAACTTCAGTGTGCTGAATTGCCGAGTGATTGCTGGCGGCATTGATGTCACTGACTCAATCGAAGTCATCAATCGAAATCTCATGCAGGTGCGAATCCCGTCAACCGTTTCGATCGTTACCACAGAACATGATCCGAATCAGCGTTTCGTGGTCCTCCACCTTGCCACACCGCATGGAGCTACGAGTCGCTTGCTAATCCCCGTCGACGATTCCGAAACTGGTACAGAATCGCCGTCTGTAAAGAAAGAGATTGACGATCTGAAGGCCAGTGTTGAAAGCGTGAAAAAGGATGCACAGGCAAATTCTGATAGTGATGAAACTCTGGATATTCGCTGGGGAGAAATTCGAGATTCAAAGCAGTTCGACGTTCAGGTTTATGCTGATGCCGAGAGCATACGGATCTTCAAGTTTTGTCCACCTAAGCTAGATCATAAATCTTGGACACTTGTGAAGGCCAGAGGGCAGTCCACCTGGCCACGAGAAAGCGATTCAGATGAACCAGAAGCAGATCTTCCAATTTCGTGTCAGTTGGCAGTCCGAGTTCATGTTTTCGACCGGATCCACCCCGAACGGGAACCAAATGTACTCAATGTTGGTCCATGGCCGATTTCCAGTGGGAATTTCTCAGACGGAAAATCACTGGATCCGAAGGAACTGCTGACAAAAGTGCTCGCCAACGCAGGAGGTAGATTACCTTGTGCTACCGAGAAGATCATTCTGGAAGGGTTTGTGCGATTTCGATCTGGTGGCCGTGTTACGAGAATACCGGACCAAATCGAGTACCGTTTGCAACACGTTGAAGCTCCAAAGTCTCCATAACCATTCAAGTCCGGACTGCGATAGGTTTCCTAAAAAAGGCCGATGAGGCACACATTGTCTCATCGGCCTCTCTTAATTCTTGCGTCACGAACTGTACTACGGCTGACTGATTGTCGGTTGCATTTCACTTTGAAACAAATTGTGCAGATCGTTCCGTAAATCAACGTCTTTGAGCTTCTTCAGCTGATCCGCCGTTTTCTGAAATTCGAATACGGATTTCGCCGCTGTCGAGTTCGTTTCGAGAGACTGAAGTTCTACCAAAAGCTTTGCTGATTCGATTCCTGACTCTTTGTAACTGCTCCGCAGTCCCTCGATCGCTCCCCAGATTTCCTGTGTGCTGTGCAGTGAATCAATTGACTTGATCAGTGCAGCGTTGTCGTTAGTCGCCAAATGATTGTATACCGAATTCGCAAATCTCTGTCCTGCAACAAGCTTTTCTGATTTCCGCAGGGTGGCGCGCGCGTCGTCTAAATACCAACTGCTCGCTGCTTTCGCATCCTGGTGAGCCCATGCCTCCATAACGAGTGAAAACGAGGATGCGGCAAATTTGCAATCTTCGTTTGAGCAAAGAGATTCTGCGGCAAATTGCCCGTCTTTCGAGGCAAGATTTGACAGAAGCACTTTATAGGCCAGGGAAGACTGCAAAATCTGACCGTCGCTCGGCCGCTGATCGGAAAAACGCCCCCATATCGCCTTAAGCTCCTGAACAGTCGCTGTTGCGAACTGTTCATCGAGCTTTTCGATTTCGTCGAGATTGATTTCCGTAAGCGCACGGTGAATCGCATGTCGTGGGTGTGTGTACCCTGTGAATTTTTCCGGGAGGGTCACAGGTGGGAAAGCATTCTTCGGCGGATCAACGGGCGGCGTGGGTTGCTGAGCAGCAAGCATCTGAGCTGACAGTGGTGGAGTTTTGCGAGTGGATCGGCGTCTCGCCGAATTCGTTCCATCGATGGCGTCGAAAGTTGGCCGCAAGAGGGAGGCCGATGACAAGCACAGGACATACCGCGGAAGGACTGTCGGCGACCCCGTGGTCGGTGTCTCGCAGCCCCGAGCTGGTTTCTTTGACCGTCCTGGCTTCGTCCGTCGTTGAAATTGAACTGCCGGGCTGGGCTGTAACTGGCACAAAGCATGTGAAGAAGACCCGGCGCGCGCTCATCACGTGCTGGCGATCGTCGCCAAACTCTACAAGGTGGAACATTCCGCTCGTGAGAAGTCGGCTGCTGCGCGCCTGTCCCTGCGCGAAGAGCAGTCACGCCCGCTGCTGAACGATCTGAAGACATGGCTTGATGCGGAAGTCTTTCTTCCGAAGAGTGTGTCAGGAAAAGCAGCGACGTATACACTCAACCAATGGGCAGCGCTGAATCGCTATCTGGAAGACGGCAATCTATCGATTGACAACAACGCCTCCGAACGCGCCATGCGTCCTGTAGCAATTGGCAGAAAGAACTGGATGTTCGTCGGCAGCTAACCGGCCGGCCACCGAGCTGCCATCCTGATGTCACTGATTGCCAGCTGCAAAGCCAACCTCGTGGAACCATGGGCCTGGATGAAGGACGTGCTGATTCAGCTTCCGCTCGGCGTTCCTCTGGAGTCGCTGCTCCCCAACACCTGGCTCGCGTCACATCCCGAGCACGGCTGGACCATCGCCCAAAGAAGAAAACTCGAACGACAACGCTGTTCAGACGAATAGAATGCAGTTCGCCGGGCGCTTACGAATACCTACATGCTCTTGGGGCGTTTCAATTCGAATGAGGCCATTTCCAACTGTCTTGTGCCCATTGGGCATGATCGGTCGGTCTGGAAAGGGTCTACCCTTCTTGAGATGTGCTTGAGCAGTTGAGATCCCCTTTTCCGTGAGAACAAAACACGTACTCGGTGGAAACACCAAATCTCCAGTCGGCCTGAATGATCGTCCATTGTCACCTTCGAGAGTGACTTCCCTCCTGTGGTCAACTAAGCCGGCGCGGACGAGCCAACGATAGTCGTTAAGGGTCATCCCAAGGGCCGTCAATTGATCTATTTCAACGGCAAACTCCCAAGCATCCCCACTTGTTTGCTCTGCGTAGTCTATTGCTTCCAATAAGGGGAGGAGCACCGGACAAATCCGACTGGGAACGTCGACATGGATGTGATTGTCCCGGCTACTACTCATTGCTAACCACTTGCCACGTTGAAGACCGTAGTGTCTAGACGCGGTTTGATGGATGGCTTACCGAAGAAATTAGTGCAATCCATTGGGGTGATAGCCTACCGGGGACATTGCGAAGTTTCTCTTAAGAGTAGAAAGAAAACTGACCAAAACGGAAAATCTTGCCTCGTTTGGCCGTCCCTTTCTGGTCGATTGCAGCGGTTTCGGATTGTTCTTTAACGACTCAGCGGGGTTGGCAGAATTCTCGATTCAACTGCCCGTTGATCATTTCCAATTGGAACTATGACTGCACCTGAGGGCATCGAGCCTGTCGTATTGACAACAGAACGGCGCCTTTCGCAATGCAAATCAAAGCCGAGAGTGTCGAGCAAATGTGCCACTTATTCTATCTTGATAAACCGTCGGGCGATCATTTGAAGTGAATCCAATGCCCCTGCATCGGATTATTTGAGAAACAAAGGGGCGAAGAAAATCGCTCCGCAGTGCTGCGGCGTACTCCGATCAATCAAAATTACCCGCGGCATCTTTGCGGTGAGTGCATACTTCTGGCTAGATGATCTAATGGACTCTCGAATTCGAACCAGTTGGACATTCCGTGCAACGGCTTCTAATTGCCGGAGGTCATTCGCGAATGAGTTGGGAAATGTGCTCCCCGCGATGTTTGGCATGGCGGGGAAGAGGGATGCCGTGGAGCGACAAATGAGTCAATCGACAGGTACACGAAGATGTGCTGGCGATGGGCGCTCGTGAAACACTTCTTCAGGAACGCGAGCCGTTATTGAATTCCAATACAATCCGCTGGCTCCTCGTCATTGGAGCTCCGTGAAAAAGAGTGGTCATTTGAACATGCCGAGGTGCGTATTGCTGCCGGAGACGGGAACTTGGAGAGACGCCTTTAGGCTCGAGAAATACCCCAATCAGAGGTTTTTCCATGCTCGCTTCGTCGTCACATCGCTGACGCGACGACAGGGCGATACGTTGCGATCGCGGGGAGAAGTGGGGCGGCGAAGTGCCTCCTTTTGCTAAGCCCGAGCTTGAATAGCCCTGGGCTATGGAATCGCCAATGATTCAAAATATGGCCATGTGGCGTGAACTACGCGTCGGAACAGCGGTAATCTCGCGCCGATCAATCACTTGACAGTTCTGAGGGAAATACCCAACATCCCCCCTTTCCCATTCGAAGATCGTCCCGCAAGGGTTCAAGGTTCTATCCATCAATGCAAGTTTTACAGATTTTCTTGTCGACGCTTGCTGTGATCGGCCCGATCGTCCTCGCACTCTGCTCGACGCATTTTGCTTCCAAGCTGTATGTCGTAGCAAGCGATCGCTTTTGGTCGCAGTGGAGACCCCGCGAGGTGGAAGCCGAAGCAGCGCTCATGATCCCGGCAGACGTTAGAAAGCCTTCGTCATTTGCTGATGTGTGTTTGGTGGATGACGCAGCCAAAGCAGCGCATAAAGCGGCAACGCTCATTCAAAAGTCGTTTCGTGGCGATGCTGTCGTAACATCAGTGTTGCCCCTGGCTGCGATTTTTTGCCTACTGATTCAGGTAGTCTTCTTTCCGCAGGGGTATCTTTCTATTGGTCTTGTTGGTGCGGAGTTGGCTTGTTTGTTTCTATTAGTGTGCCGTGTTTGGTCTGGCCATGGTCCAACGTCCGAGTGGGTGCGGCAGCGTACCGTCTCCGAATTGTTGCGTCGCGAGCAGTACATGGCGCTTGCAGCATTGGGCCCGTATTTCACTCGCCTTGAAAATGACCGGATAGAAGTCGCGAAAGTTCGCCTAGCAAGCATCCCATCTGATGGCCCCTCTGATGTCTTCTCTCACTTGGAGCTCTCTAGAGCAGATGGGTTGTCTGAGGTTTTTTCACAGCAGGGGCGGGTTGAGTTAGAGGGGTATTCTCTCCGGGAGAGAATACTCTCATACATTCATTACAGAATTCGCAAGCAAGGCGAGCTATGGATGCCTCTCTCGTCAAAACGCTGCGAGCTTGAGCAGCATTTACTAAACAGTTGCGTTCGTTTTGTTGTGGTGCTTGCTCTTGTGGTTGCTGCAGTTCATTTAGGACAACAGATCTTCCATTTGGCGGGGCCGCCAGCACCCATCGTGCCGCAGAACCAAGAAGGGCTATTCCATCATTTGGTTATTCTGATTGGTGCTTTTTTGCCTCCACTGAGTGCTTGGCTACTGTCGCTCCAGCAACTCAGGAATTGCGTAATACTTGGCAGGCTCTACCAGGGTACTGCCGGGAGGCTCGTTAAGTATTTAGAGCCATTGAAACAGCTTCTGCAAGATCTTGATGCCTCCGCACAAGGTGAACTAACGATACTGCACCGATTTCAGCGACTCGTGATGGCTGCTGAAACGGAGTTAACGCATGAGCTGGTTGCTTGGCAGTGCATTGTGCATCGCGATCACTTTGAGCTGTCTGCTTGATCAATGACAAGAGTGAGTTGGATCGGGACCAAACAACGTGAATTCGGCAGATCAGTGGACTATTATGGTCATCATGCAGGGAGAAGACTCCGTTCATGAGAAGCAATCTGAATCAGTCTCACCGCCCCGGAATGCACCCAGGATCTGGGATCAGTTCAAGTCATCTGTCGAAAAAACTGGCTTGGCTAAGGTGTTGTTGCTAAAGGACGAAATCCAGATGGAACTGAATCTGGATGTGGGCTCGTACATGAAGCAGTTCCATGAAATGTTAGATAGAACACAGCCTGACTGGCTCGTGGCATTCTGGACTCACGAACACAGGTGGGCAGGAAAAACAGGGAATCTCTTCCTTGAGCTTGGATACTACATATCTCGCTGCAGTGACAGACAGTACAGCTTGATCGCACGGCCAACAGTTGTTATTCCCGATTTGGCGACATCTCTAGGTGTCACCATCGCAAGCACCGGTGAGCAGGCAGCAGCCGAAGTTCTCGACGCAATGGCCGAAGCTCTCGGCTCAACGAAGGGGTTGCCATCATGATGCAACCCCATTTACAGCCGATCCTCCGAATGCGCCAGGGAGAGAGAATTCTAGTATTAGTCTCGGTCGTGCCTGGGGGCAAAGCTGAGCAAGTTTTTGCCGCGATGTGGAGCTACAAGAACGAACTTCCCAAAGTTCGAGTCATCGAGGATCGAAGTTTTGTTTATATCGACGCCTCTTCGCTTGTCGATCCAATCAGGTACTTCCCGTCCCAATGCAAGTTGCTTTCTGCTGTATTTCACTGCCTAGTTGTTGTTGCTGATCCTACCTCAACCTCCGCCAGCCGCGACGCCTTCTTAAGCAACTTTCTCTGCGGCTTTTGGCTTGGTCGCACCACTGGTGAATACAGCCGCTGCCTCCACGCGGCCTATGGCACTGTGCGGAATCGTGAGAACAACAACATACCAACTGACTTGACGGCTCACATGAACTACTTTCTGACAGGAGAGGATTTTCTGGAAATCTGCCCAACGTGGCTGGATCGCGAAGGAACAGGAAAGCTTAAAGACAACTGGTTAAAGAAACTCGATGCCACCCTGACGCCAGCTAATTTCCAATCTACGCACTTAGAGCTTATTGGATACAGCAAAGATCTATATGCATCGGATTTAGCACGAGATGCAATTGCATCTGTGGACGCTGTTCGCAAAGCCTTTGATCACGTTGGGACGTTGTCTAGGATCTCGCAACTATCATCCGCAGTGTTTATTCTTACACTTACTATCCACGATGAACTTTTCCCCAAACTACATCAAATCTTGGAGAACCTGCTAGACGATAGGCCCGAATCGCAGAAACCGTTCGACTACACTGAGACGATGGGGGTGTTGAGCGAATTGGTTTGGCAACTTGGTGAATTAATCACTTATATTAAACGACTTGCTGCCGCACTAACTGTGTACTCACGGTCCTCGCGGCCTTCTTTTCGAAGAATAACAGGGGTAGAGTTGGGTGAGTTCTTGGAGCATTCAGACAAGTTTCTAACATCGGTCTCTGGTCTTACAAATAAAGCTAAATTCGCGCCCCTGACGCAGAAAAAAGAGATCCTCCGTACCGGGGTGGTGAAGCTCCCTGAAGAGCGTTCCTACGTAGACTTGAAACGCAAGTACATTCCTGATCTTTTAAAATCGCTTGCCCCTGGGCTTGGGGAGCTACACGTTAGGGTTGCCAAACTTTGCGTTCCTCTTGCTGAAGTGAAGTGCGAACCCGCGTCACTTACTCATCCAATTAGGCAGATGCTTGGCAGTCTCTCGTCAAGCTCAACAAACTTAGTAAATGAGAGCGTAAATATAGCATGACAACGAATCAACTAACAAAGCAGCGAGAGCGAATCAATAGTATACTAGCATCATTTGGCGAAGAAGCGGTGTATTCATCATTCATGTATGCGCGAAATGTGTTGTCGACGAAGCAGCCCGACTCTGACGCCACCATCAACGCTGTTGGCGAAGTATTGTTTGATGGCATTGAGGCATTTGACCGTCTGCGGCAACATAATGCTCAGTTGCGAAGAATAGGATGCTTTGACTACTTAAATGATTTAGATACGTGGGGAAGAATAGCAACGGAATTAACCTCTACTATCGATCAATTCATTCAGGAATCTAGTTCACTGAATGAATTGCCGAAAGATTCTCGGCTTTCCGACAGCGATCTCTACTACCGCACCCGCCTTAATCAGTTAAGTCCTTGCGTTGGTCAGCCATTTGCCGCCCTAAGTATTAGAAATTGCGTTGGAATGGACTCCGTTGTCCGAAAACCAGCAAAGGAGTCCTAAGTGTGGAGCTGCGATACCACGACTATCTTGCACTTATTACATTTTTAGACCAATCACCATCGATTCGCCTTCGTGAAGTCGAAGTGGGTTATGCGGATCCTAACGACCAGAAGACGCCCGCTGCCGAATCCGTATTCCTCACAGAAGCAGGCAAGTTAACATCCGCATGTCTCGACTATCGCCGCAGACTTGAAGCTCGGTGCACTTCATACGAAGACGACAGCGATAAATCGCTTGGTGCCTTCCTCTATAAGCCAGCTTGTTTTTTGGCATTTGGTCATGCTGATAGCTTCGCTGTGCTTGCGGTTGATGCATTTGATCCAATTGTGTCGATAACTATGACGCTAGAGAGTCCGGTAGAACGTCACTCAGTAGGATTGATTCCGGACATAAACAGCCTGAATTTGCCGCCTGAACATGAGGTTGTCTTCGCTTCACTGGAATCACTTCTCTCAACAGACAGCGAAGAGCGAGATCCTGCAAACGACACGATCCCGCACGCCTTTCAATCGGAGCTTCCGCTGGCGCAATTAAGCCTTCTGAAGGTTGGTGGCCTAGCGACTCTTGGTTGCGGACTCAGGCTTCGAAGGGCTGCGTTTCGCGCAATCGCCCTCCGTGTACTCGCTGTTCGCGCTGCGATCCTGTCAGGAGATTACACGACTTCAGCTAGTGAGCATCCACTAATACGCAGAGAGGATGCGAATCAATTCAAATGTTTTCTCTTTGAGCCGCAGGATAGTGCGGACGTTGGTGTCTTCGTGGCATGCCGCAACTATTCACTTGCAGTCGCCATTACCACGGCACTACGAGATCTTACAATTGTTGATCTCATCGCCGCAGATCCGGGCCTGGAAGCGGTCATCGCTACATCGGACGCGCATGTCGCCCTTGTTGAGTTGTGTGGCGGCACAAAACAGGATGCAACCTCACCGGCGCATTATTTTTCAGACAATCACCTTTTTTCTGCGACTTATTCGACTCTCGGTGTTGCGCCACAAGGACTTAGAGACCCGGAATGTAAGGATCGATCCATTGGTGGTTTTGTTTCGGTATCTGTTCGCTTTGACGTGAACCCGGGCCACTTGGGAGAAGTAGAAGCTGCAGTAAGATCTTCGGTTGACCGGATTACACAGAAGTACGGACGGTTGGCTGAAGGTATATTTTTGCCGATTGGAGATCGCAACAAAAGAGACTCACTAGATCAACTCGAAGTTCACGAGATCAGCATAGGAAGGCACGACTTCACATATGTTCCACGAGGTCTTCGCCTCTTGGAGCCTGCAATCCTGGGTGCAGATTATGCAATCGGTGAAGGCTGGCGAAACACAATATACGGTTTCGACACAGCGGCTTTCCTCTTTTCGATGCAAGTCTTGCTTTCGGACTTAGGCGTCGAAGTAGAGTGCGAAGAAGCGGTAAAGCTTTCGCGCGGCGCCGCTGCAGTTCCAGTTCGACGTTCGTCAGTCGCAGAGGAAACCGGTTTGATTGACGTCAACACTGCAATCGTCATTCCGGTTCCGTCAATCATTATCGATCGTGCGTACCCATGCTGTGAAGCGGCTGCGAAAGTCTTATCGAAGTTAGGCTGTGATAGGACGACGACTTCCGTGTCTCGTCGCATCGGGACCAGGCATCGTTCATTGATGGGCGGGCTCCAAGGAATGACTTTAAAATTCACCAACAGGCTCGAGATTAGTAATGCTTGGAATAGCCGATTACAGACGTCGATGCGGCGACTCGGGCTGCCAAAATCTCTTCGGAGATCGATCAGTTATCTGTTTCAGGATTTTTATAAGTGCCTCGAAGATCCGTTCCAGTTTGATTCTGTCATTGATCTCCTTGATAGTTTCGCGGCACTTTCAAATGGACTGATTCAATTGGCAGGCAGTGATGAATCAGAATTCAGTAGGATGCCTGCTTTTGAGCGACTGACGTTTGCTGATCATCAGGTGATCGAAGGATATACTCAACTAGTTACATCGCTGATGCACGCATTATTGCACCGGATCTCGAATCCCGGCCCACACACAGAATCTTGGGATTTGGCAGTCGATGTACGCGGTGGTCTCAACAAGTTTGTAGCTGCTGCTGAGGCTCCATGGAAGTGCGGCCTTGCATTTCTTCGGCATCATTTTCAGGCCGCCGGTTCCAGCAGCATCGCAGTCGGGGCTGACTCGAAGTATTCACTGGTCGGGGGGGTGATTCACCTGAGCTTGGCTCCGAGGGTAGTCTGCCGCGAGTTTGCACTCCGTCCGCTGTACTCGAGAACGGATAAGCTTTTTCCTCGTATTGCTGCGGTCGAACTGGATGTGAGCAATCTGTTCTCACCTATGCAGTTCATTCACATTTTTCATGAAGCGGCGCACTTGGTAGGTGCCACAAGCATTCATAGCGTCGGAGATGGGGATGCTATGGCTCGATCGGTGATGACGACTCGAGTGTCCTCTGACATTACGAAAGAGGAATTATACGCAGGCCTGTTGACGCACATGATGATTTTCGGGACCGACTCCACGCTCTATATTAGGCAACAAGTTGCATCCTTCGCGGTGTTTCCAGAGGGGCGAGGAATTGGTTTTGAAAGTGTACTGTACTCAGTAAGCAATTTTGTTTCCCTTTTGTTCTTGACTGTTGAAGGAGTTCGTCAAGTAGTTAATGTTGATAGAATTAGTGATCCTAGTGAAGAGGTAGCTGAACCGAGTGTATGTGATTTTTCTGATATATCTGTACAGCAGCGATTTCAGGGCGTATTAGATGCGGCGTATCAGTTCTCCCCACAGCTGATGGCCTTGACCGATAGTTTTGAGGGGGTTGAACAGTATGTGAGAGCGTTCACTCAGGAAATGTGGATTCGATTCTTTCCCGTGACCGTTGAACTTTCTGCATTGGCCATCGGACATTTCAAGAGCTTCCGTGACAGGGGACGTTTATCTTCGAGTGGTCCCGTCGATCAGTATTTTGATCGGAAGGGGATTGTGGAGGCAATGGAGATTGCGATGGAATCTCGCAACGTGCTGCTACCCAAACGAAACGATGTAAGTGGTGACGGCAATCCCGAGGCGGCATATTGTGATTTTTCCGTCATTACAGAATCGCTTCGGCATTGCGTAGCCAAAACGCTCGGTACTATTTCACCCGAAGAACGTGCAATTGTCGGCCGCAAGCTTGAAACTGAACAAGATGGTGATCTCAACTACGTTCAAGGTGAACGGTACTCTACTTTCCAGATTGATGCATCTGCGGCAGAGCTTGCGTGCTCCGATCCGGTCGCTCGCCGCGACCGACTTGCTTGCGAGATTGTATCGCTCCGGCTGATGTGGGATGCATCGACAAGGCAGCGATCGCGTCGCATTGGATGGATAAGCGGAAGGACTGCAGTTCCATCTACTTGATGCAGCGCATTCGGCGGACGATTGATACCAAGAGCCGCAATAAAAGGGCGGCGCTGTTCTCTGGAATATTCTCAGTGGGCACTTGCACAGAGCTGAATGGGATATCTCGGTGGACAGTTGAGATTCTCAATGCTCGTGTGGTGAGGAGCCCGAGCCTCGAATCGTGGGTGTAGGGCCACTGCGTGCAAAGTGCGTGATATAGCTGAAATGATCGAAGGCAATCTTCTGCCAGTGATCTATCCAGAACTTCATGGTCGCCGGTAAACTTCGTGACTTCCGCCATCAAATTGTGAGCGCGCTCCCAACCGGACGGCGAAAGAGTTTGCGTCGCGCCGCCGTCCAGTACTAGATTCTGATTTGACCTCCGCGTCATCATACTTACTCTTCGAATTCCACGTACCTACCAACTTAAGCGATTCGCATAAAGATACGACATCGATTTGACCTTTATGGTTCATCTCAGACTGTAAGCGCGTATTACGCTGGAACCGTTCTTGCAACAGCACGTTTCACCGATTTAGGCTACTTTACGTTCCACATTGAAACCACAGTTTCCCAATTGTTTTTGCCTCTTGGCGTTTTCTGCGGAGGAATGTACGAAATGATCGCTTGAATCTCAGTTTTTTGATCGTAGCGATTGTTTCTTTCGCCATTGCCCTACGCTATCGCCCGTGCGTTTCGTCATGAATTCATCTGCTCCCTGCCGTACCACGGTATGCGGTAAGCGCACGGTGAAGAGCATGTTGTGTGTGTGTACCCTGTGGACTTTTCCGGGAGGGTCACACGTGGGACAGCATTCTTCGGCGGATCAATGGGCGGCGTGGGTCGCTGAGCAGCAGGCATCTGAGCTGACAGTGGTGGAATTTTGCGAATGGATCGGCGTCTTGCCGAATTCGTTCTATCGATGGCGTCGGAAGTTGGCCGCAAAAGACAGGCCGATGATGAGCAAAGGGCATACATCGCAAGGGCTGTCGGTGACCATGCGGTCGGTGCCTCGCAGCCCCAAGCTGGTTCCTTTAACCGTCCCGGCTTCGCCCGTCGTTGAAATTGAACTGGCGTGCTCATCACCTGCTGGCGATCGTCGCCAAACTGTACAAGGTGGAACGTTCCGCTCGTGAGAAGTCGGCTTCTGAGCCCCTGTCCCTGCGCGAAGAGCACTCACGCCCGCTGCTGAACGATCTGAAGACATGGCTTGATGCGGAAGTCTTTCTTCCGAAGAGTGTGTCAGGAAAAGC
>JAEUIH010000128.1 GCA_016795105.1 Planctomyces sp. | reverse complement strand
AACTGCGAACTGCCGGTACCGAGTTTTCACTCAGAAGTCCGCGAATGCTGATCGTCTGACCTTCATTATCAAGTCCGAACTGCGTCTGGTTACGCAGCGAAATATGCTCGAATGTCTGCCCATTCACAGCTCTCGCAGTGGAGATTCCACGCTCAAACCCGACGACCTCACAGTTCCTGACCAGCAGAGGACCATTCATGTCGCGATGACCAAGATCAAGACCAACCCTGCCAACGCCCGTTGAAGAAAGGAACCGACAGTTCCGCACAGCGCCGGAATTGTTCGAATAGAACTGCAGCGCGATCGCCCCGGGATTCTCGTTGCCGACGTCAAACGTCATGTCCTGAATGTAGTTGTGAAACCAGTCGGCCGATCCAAAGCCTCCACACCACATCATGCTGGCAGGGTGATTCGAGTCTGTAAAAGTTGCGTCTTTCAGGCGAATGATTGTCTTCTCCGGATTTTGCCCCTGCAGAAAGTTCTTTCCCCATGCGTCTTTGCCATCGGAGTTCCTCTTAGACCATTCCAGCGTTCTGGAGATCAAATAGACGCCATTCGGGAAGTACAGCATCTTGTGCTGCCCCATCATATCCAGGAGTGCTCTCTGGATTGCCTCCGTGTCGTCCGTGACTCCATCTCCCTTTGCAAAGTATGGAGACTTCTGAACGTTCACCACATACGCACTTTCGGGGTAGGATATGTTCACTTGCGCATCGATTCTCGCTCCAATCAACACGGCCTCACTGGCCTGTGACATGATGGCCTGCGACCTGACGACTGGTGTCGCGAATGGGCTCGCCTGAATGACCTGTTGACCAGCAGCTCTCCCGGAGCACAAACACAGGACTGCCAAAGTCATGCAAACAACATTCAGAAGTCGCCCGCAGAGAAATGGAAATCCAACGACCATCTGCCCACGATTCTGCATAGAACATCTCTGTCGATTGTAGTCGAAAGAATTCAGGAATTTCGAAGATCGTCTATTCATCATCGTCACCTGACTCAGGTGACGTGGCTTTGATTGCTCGGACTGTGAGTCGATCACTGCCAAGTCGGCACTTGACCGAGGAACCGGCCGGAAGGTCACCTGGCGTGACGCTCTTACCGTCGAGTATCGTCAGCGTCCCCGAATCAATTCTGAAGTCCTTCTGAATCCATCTGTCATCCTCCTCTTCAAGACTCAACAGAAGTTTACCGTCGCTCAACTGCACCGTCAGCAGAACACCCTCGACGAACTGCTCATCTTCTCCCTCCGCCTCAATTGCATTAACCACTCCTCCTTCCCGACTGAATTCCAGAGGAACCTCCATCCCGGCCCGCAGTTCTTCACGTCTGGCCGGCAATCCTCCGATCCTCAATATCGCATCCGGTGCAAGTTTAACATTGCTGGATACCAGGTTATCTTCGCCATCACTGGACTCTTCGAGGATTGAGATTCGTCCCGATTCATCGATGGACTGAATTGAGGCTTCTCGCACTTGTCCCCTGACATGAATCTCTTCGATGGTCCGGTGGTCTTTCCCCAGCCGCAGCGACACAAACTGGCCCGAACGAACGTCTGCGATATCGCCCTCTTCAAAGGCCGTCCTGACTTTCGCCTCTGCAGAGATATCAAGGTTCAGGAGAGTGCTAAACTCTTCCAGTTCGATGGTCAGCGTGTGTGGTGTACCTGCCTGGACGGCGATCACTTCTCCGAGAAGCCCCTGTTCGAAGCGGGTTGGCTCGTCGCGAAGCATGCCATATACCAGTGTCCCCGCCGTGAGCAGGGAAATCACAAACGCTGTCACCATCTTCAGCTTCCCAATACTCATCATCCTCAATACCTCCTGGGCTAAAGTGATTGCAGTTGAACTGGCCATACCGACTGAACCCGCCATAACAGCAGGCCCCGATGTGGCCGTCATATTTCCGGCTGCGAAGACCGTTCCAGTTCGTATCGTCGCAGTCACAAGGCCAACGGAGTCGGCGGCCTGTGCGGATTGCTGAACACACCAGGCAGCAATCGCAACAGAAGACAGCGTTAACCCACGTTTGAGTAGCCTGGAACGCAGTTGTTCTCGTCCGCGTTCAAGACGATCTTTCACTGCTTCCGGACTAATCGACAATCGCACAGCGGCTTCGTCACGATTCAAACCTTCAACCTGACACAGGAGAATCACCTCACGAAATTTATCGGGCAAGCCAGCAAGTTCAGCGTCCAGAATTTCGCTGAGCTCCTTGAGTGTCGCCTGATGTTCCGGGCCTGGCTCTGATGATAGTCCGATTGAATCTCTCGGTGTGACCACCTGAGCCTCGATGTTCCGGTGTCGGATCGTTCGTGCTCTCAACCGCAGTGCCGTTCGTATTGCCGTCTGATGCAACCATCCTGAAATTGACTCCTGCCACGCAATTCGTTTCGCCTTTCGCGCCAGAACAAGAAATGTCGCCTGAAACGCATCGTCCGAGTCACAGGATTGACGCAGAATGCGCAGGCAAACACTACTCACAAGCCCTGCGTGTCGACGCACAAGGGTCGCAAATGCTTCGTCGTCTCCATCTGCAAACTGCTTCAGCAACATTCGATCGGTGATCGTTGAGTTTGCAGGAAGTGGTTCTGTTTTCATGTGTTCGAGACCGTTCATTGGCAGCGAAGGATCCGAGGCATGCGTCTCACAACTTACGACAAACGACCAACGGTTCTGAATAGAATGCCGATCTCAAAGAGAGTAGCGGAAAGTTTGTCGAAGATTTTGTAAAAAACGAGTCAACTTAATGCCAACGCGTCTGTCCGTCTTCGCAGCGTAAAGTAGCAGGCACATTCCATGTGCCGTCCGCAACACGGTGGTTGCGCGGTGGCGGACGGCACTCGGAGAGTGCCTGCTACTTTTTCAGACGCTCGCGAAATGCTCGGATCAGACGACTTTGGAAACGATACGGATTCCAGACCACTGCGATTTTCCGAGTTGGCTTTTTGCCTGTGAGTGAACGATAAATTCGGCGATTGCTGTGGTCCAGTTCTCGCGCCATCTCGGGGATCATTGAGATTCCGTGCGACAGTGACACCAGTTCCTGAACCATGACCAACTGACTTGTTCGCTCCACGGCAACGGGCTGAAACGACTTTGCCCTGCAGAAGGAGACGATATTGTCGGACAGGCAATGGGCTTCGTCCAGCAGCACAAACGGATAAGACTCCAGATCACTCAACCGAATCTGTGGCTGGTCGGCAAGTTGATGGTCAAGAGGAAGGACAAGCAGAAGCTCTTCTTCAAATAGTTCTTCCACTTCCAGGTATCGTGCCGACACAGGAAGGGAGAGAATCGCAAGATCGATCTCTCCCTGAGTACAGCTCTTCAGCAATGCGCCCGTCGTATTTTCCTGAACGATCAGACTGGCCCTGGGGAACTCTTTCGAAAACCGCCTCAGCACGTCCGGCAGGTAAAAGGGAGCAATGGTTGGGATTGCTCCGACCCGAACACGCCCACTCTCGCCATCATCGGTGATCTCTGCTTTTGTGTCTTCCAGAATACTGAACACCTGCATTGCTCGGGCCTGAAGCAGAATGCCGGCGTCCGTCAAAGAAACAGATCGTGATTTGCGTTCAAGTACGGGTTGCCCAAGATCTTCTTCCAACTTCTGAATTGATCGACTGAGAGCAGACTGCGAAATCCCCAGCACCTCAGCAGCCCTCGTGAAACTCTGTCGTTCCGCAACAGCAACAAAATACTTCAACTGATCGAAATCCATTGAACGACTTTCCGAGGTATGCACAGAACGCATGGGTGGAATGCCTGAAATGCATTGGAATTCTAGATCAGCAGTGCAATAGTTCAAACGTTAAGGCTGGCGAGTGACGAAATGCAGCCGGCTGAAAATGTCAGGACCTGTTTCCTGATTCTCTGAGTTCTTAGGTCGAGGAGAGGAACGATGATGTTGCAAAAACCGAGGTCCGGAATTGCTTTTGCGATTCTGATAACGGCCGCAGCCTGCCAGATACAGGGAGTCTCTGCTTCTGGTGACAACCATGATCAGCCAGTGAAACAAAGTCCGGCCGTAAAGACAGAAAAAGAGGGAGAAGACATGAAAACTGCAAGTCAATGTCGGGTGATGGGCAACGTCAGTCCTCCGGGAGCACGTCATACAGCGGCGGGTGCAATGTCCAACGGTGACTGGTGGCCAAACCAGCTGAACCTGAGAATCCTCCATCAGAACTCTTCGCGTGGAAATCCAATGGAAGCGGATTTCAATTATGCAGACGAATTTCGCAAGCTGGATTTAGCCGCGTTGAAGCAGGATATTCGAGAGCTTTTGACAACATCTCAGGACTGGTGGCCGGCTGACTATGGACACTATGGACCGCTGTTTATTCGAATGGCATGGCACAGTGTGGGCACTTATCGAGTCAGTGATGGTCGAGGTGGAGCAGGGTATGGGACACAACGATTTGCGCCCTTAAACAGCTGGCCGGACAACGCCAACCTCGACAAAGCTCGACGCCTGTTGTGGCCAATCAAGCAGAAATACGGAAATCAGATCTCATGGGCCGACCTGATGGTCCTGGCGGGTAACGTGTCGCTTGAGTCGATGGGCTTTCAGACATTTGGATTTGCCGGGGGGCGAGAAGACGTCTGGGAAGCACAGGAAGACATTTACTGGGGACCGGAAAGCGAATGGCTGGGCGACAAACGATACAGTGGTGACCGCCAACTGGAGAATCCGCTGGCGGCTGTGCAAATGGGATTGATCTACGTCAATCCGGAAGGCCCGAACGGAAAGCCAAGTGCACTTGAAGCGGCCAAAGACATCCGAGAGACGTTTGCAAGGATGGCAATGAATGACGAAGAGACAGTTGCCCTGATTGCTGGTGGTCATACATTTGGCAAAGCCCACGGCGCTGCGAGTGCCGAGAATGTTGGTCCGGCTCCTGAAGCCGCAGATCTTGAAGAACTGGGCCTTGGATGGAAAAACAAATATGGAAAGGGCAACGCGGGAGACACCATCACGAGCGGACTGGAAGGAGCATGGACCACAACTCCCACACAGTGGTCCCAAGGCTACTTCGATCATCTGTTTCGTTATGACTGGGACCTCGTGAAGAGTCCTGCGGGCGCCTGGCAGTGGACTCCAACAGACCCAGCTGCTCAGGGAACTGTGCCGGATGCTCATGACAAGACGAAGTCACACGCTCCGATGATGTTTACAACCGACCTCGCACTGCGAATGGACCCGATCTACAACAGAATATCGAAGCGATTCCATGAGAACCCAGGAGAGTTTGAACTTGCCTTTGCGAAAGCGTGGTACAAACTCACACACCGGGACATGGGACCGGTTTCGCGACTTCTTGGCCCGGATGTTCCTGCGGCACAACTGTGGCAG
Organism: Planctomyces sp.; assembly: GCA_016795105.1. Taxonomy (GTDB): domain Bacteria; phylum Planctomycetota; class Planctomycetia; order Planctomycetales; family Planctomycetaceae; genus F1-80-MAGs062. The sequence continues at coordinate 10,532 of JAEUIH010000128.1, read as the reverse complement.
GACCCGGTTCCAGATGTCGATCACAAGCTGGTCGACCAGGAAGATATTCGACTGCTGAAATCAAAATTGCTGTCTTCTGGATTGTCGGTTTCAGACCTCGTTTCAACAGCGTGGGCATCGGCTTCAACATTCCGTGGCAGTGACAAGCGAGGCGGCGCAAATGGGGCTCGCATTCGCCTGTCACCACAGAAAGACTGGGCAGTGAATCAGCCGGATAAGCAATCTTCGGTGTTGAAGACGCTTGAGAAAGTCCAAAGTGAATTCAACGCCTCTCAAAACGATGGAACCAGGATTTCTCTGGCGGATCTGATTGTCCTCGGCGGCAGCGCCGGTGTGGAGCAGGCTGCGAAGGTTGCAGGCCATTCCATTGAAGTGCCATTTACCCCCGGCCGAACGGATGCGACTCAGGAAATGACAGATGTACAATCCTTCGCGGTGCTTGAACCAAGGTCGGATGGATTCCGCAATCACATTGCCCCGGAAATCGATCGTGTTGCAGAAGAACTGCTCGTCGATCGCGCTCAGTTGCTCTCACTGTCAGCGCCGGAGATGACAGTGCTTGTCGGTGGTCTGCGAGTTCTCAATGTGAATTCGGGAGCAGGTCCACTGAAGCAACTCGGTGTATTCACCAGTCGCCCTGAAACACTGACGAACGACTTCTTTGTGAATCTGCTGGACATGAACACCGAATGGCGTAAATCCCCAATTTGTGATCACTTCTTTGAAGGGCGTGACCGCAGGAGTGGTGGCGTGAAATGGACAGCCACTCGAGTGGACCTGGTCTTTGGTTCGAATTCGCAACTCAGGGCCATCTCCGAGGTTTATGCCAGTGACTCATCGCAGGAGAAGTTTGTCAGGGACTTTGTCCAGGCCTGGGTTAAAGTCATGAATCTTGATCGTTTCGATGTTGTCACAACATCAGCTCAGTCCCTTTGATCTGCCATGTTCATTTCCGGTTGTGTTCGGCGAATCGATCGACGATCCAACTCACGGGCAAACCAATTGGCCGGAGATCGACTTTGCCGGTCCATTCTGCAGATTCGGGATTCAGAAACCCGGATTTTTGACACACAAACGAAACGGTTCGATTCGCCCGAACACAGACTCCGCAAATCGAACCATCGTCTGAGTTCATTCCTGATGGGATATCAACAGAGAGAACCGAGCATTTTGATTGATTCATCTGATCAATGATCTCCCTGTAGGGTGATCGGACAGAACCTGAAAGTCCGGTCCCCAGCAGGGAGTCAATCACCCAATCCGTGGGCGTCGATTCACGGAGTATCGATGCGAACATTGCGGACTGTGCGGGAATCAGTGGGATGCCGAGTTTCTGCAGAAATGCAAGGTTTTGAGCTGCGTCGCCCGCAAGCGGTTTTTCGTCTTCGACCAGAAAACACCGGGAGGAAACCCCCTCAGCAGCCAGCAATCGGGCAATTGCCAGACCATCGCCTCCATTATTGCCGCGTCCGCAGACGATGGTAATAGTGTGAGGCCGTTCTTCTTTGAGGAGAACCTGACAGACGCCGCGAGCGGCATTCTCCATCAACAGAATCCCCGGGATTCCCAGAAGTTGAACGGCATCACGATCAACCTGTCGGAGAACAGCGGCCGGAAGGTAAAGTTCACTTAATTGATCGAATTCCATGAGTTGGGATCCCCGGGGTGGGCTTACTTGCTGGATTTGATGCAGTCCGTAGAATCTGACAGAAAATAGTCGCAGCAGACGTGCCGGGAAAGCTGGAGTGCTGGATTCATATAATAATCGATGGGCGTTGGTCACAGGTGCCTCCTCAGGCATTGGCGCTGAATTTGCGTCTCAGCTTGCGGCTCGGGGCATGCACCTGATCCTGGCTGCTCGGCGATTCGAAAAGATGAATTCGCTGGCGGAAGAACTGAATACTCGACATGGGACCCGTTGTCATATCGTCACCATCGACCTCGCAGAAACCGATGCAGCCAAACGCCTGATCGAGGAAATTGCTCGACTGGGAGTTGAAGTCGAACTTCTCGTCAATAATGCGGGTATTGGAATGATTGGCGAAATTGCAGACACATCGCCCGATGATGTTCGCCGGATGCTGAGCCTTAACATCCTCACTCTGGCCGATCTGACGTATCGAGTTCTCCCGGGCATGCTTCAACGCGGTCATGGTGCCATCATCAACCTGTCATCTCAGGCCGCATTTCAACCGGTCGCGTTTATGTCGGCGTATGCCGCGAGCAAATCATTTGTGATGCATTTCAGCGAGGCACTTTGGGCAGAAGCTCGCAGCCGAGGCGTCACTGTGCTGGCTCTCTGCCCTGGAGTGACGCGAACGGAGTTCTTCGACACGGCCGGGGCACCAGGCTGGCTGGAAAAACATACATCGCTTCCAGCCTCAAAGGTCGTCAAGACTGCAATACGAGCCATGGAGAAACGTCGTCAGTATGTTGTGCCGGGTTGGCGAAACTACCTGATGACGATCCTCGTTCGCCTTGCCACCCGTCGCACGGCCGTGAATGAATCAAAACGCTTTTTCCGGCCAGGTAAACGGAAAGACGGCTAGGTGTTCAGGTTTTTGCCTGAATCAACGTTGCCTCACAGGTGTTGTTACTCAAACTGTGGCGTCCCGCGAGTCACGTTCATTTGATGCTTCTCAACGACTCTGCGGATCTCTTCGATCACTTCCGGATGATCGCCAGCAACACTTCGCTTTTCCGAAACATCACGTCCCAGGTGAAACAACATCGGGACATCGTGAACTTCAGGTTTCGGCTGACCGTATCCGGTCTGAGTCGAAAAGTGAGCCTTCCATTCACCGAGTCGACATGCAAATAACTGATCTCCCCGATAATAGAAGTATGGCCTCGCCGGAAGATTGCTCTCTTGAAACAACAGAGGCGATAGATCCGTTCCATCTATCACCAGTTCCTCTGGCAAAGTCGACTGAGAGAGGGCGACTGTTGTGGGGAACAAGTCCAATGTGCTGGCAGGCACGGAAGTCACACCCGGCGCAATACTTCCGGGCATCCATGCGATACCCGGTACTCGCATTCCGCCTTCCCACGTGCTGCCTTTACCGTCTCGCAATGGTCCGGCACTACCGCCCTGTTGCCCCATAATCAGCCATGGGCCGTTATCGCTGGAGAAGAACACAAACGTCTTCTGATCCAGTTTCAGTTCTCGTAACACATCGAGAATTCTGCCAACACTCCAGTCAAGCTCCTCAACAGTATCTCCATAGATCCCGGCTCTGCTGCGACCGCGAAACTCTTCAGAAGCAAACAACGGTACGTGCGGAAACGTATGTGCAAGATACATGAAGAATGGTCGCTGTTGATTTTCATGGATGAACTTCAAAGCTTCATCGGTGTACCGGCGAGTCAGCGTTTCCTGAACCGCTGGTTGTTCAATCACTTCTCCGTTCCTGATCAGGGGCACATTCCAGCCGTCACTCGGTGGATTCGGCGATCCGGTTGCTCCTTTGGGTAAATCTGCTCGACCATCCATGTCATTCGAGTAAGGCAGTCCGAAACTGAAATCAAACCCCTGATCAAGGGGCCTGGATCCTTCGTGGATTCCAAGGTGCCATTTCCCAATATGGGCAGTTGTGTACCCGGAGGATTTCAGAACTTCCGGAATTGTCAGTTCAGCGGCGGGAAGACCACCACGTGAGTTCGGGAACAAAACGCGACGGCTGCCGCACATCCCGCTGCGTATTGGATATCTGCCAGTCAGCAGTGCCGCACGACTTGGCGAACACACCTCAGCGGCTGAATAGAAATCAGTGAATCGCAGCCCTTCGGCAGCCAATTGATCGAGGTGAGGAGTTCGAATCACTGGTGAGCCGTAGCATCCCAGATCACCATAGCCCAGATCGTCTGCAAAAATCACAATGATGTTTGCAGGAGAGGAAGAACTCCCCGCTGGCTGTTTGTTACCGGCTTCTTTCAAACCGGCATCAAGCAGAGAGCAGAACAGCCTCGAGAACACCAGTAGAATCAAAGAAGTGAAGTGAATCTTCGTCACCCCGATTTCTCCTCAAGCCAGAGATTCAGCGAAGTCTGTAACAGAACCCGACAGGACCAGTGAGACTGGAGCATTCTGAGGAGAGAGCCGGTCGCTGTCTATGCCCAGCTGAGTTGCATCAGGCGACCGGATGCTGTAGCGAGAAACAGTCGATCGCCCAGCGGACCAACGCAGATGTGTTGAGGCGGGTCTGGTGACAGATCGGCCGCCCACTTCAGGTCACCTTCAAAATCCAGCCAGTAAACCCGGTTTTCAAGCGTCAGGGCGGCAAGCCGAGTTCTGGTTGTGGCACCAGAAACCCGAGCCGGAATCCCATCGACCATAAATGAACCTCGCTGCTTACCAGATCGATTGCAAAGCTGAATTCCGTGATTAAACGCAGCCAGGAGGATTCTTCTGCCACAACCGGAAACAGAAAGGTCCCCCACATTGTTGATCAGCTTCTCGCTCCAGAGTTCGGTGCCCTCCAGTGTGTAGCTGGAAAGCGACCCAAACTCAGCGGCTGCAATCAATGCAGGTTCTTCCGAAAGAAATGCGAGGTGATCGATTGGACGAGGCGTATCGATTCGGCCAATTTCTCGGCGATCCACCGTCACAATATGGACTCGGCCTGAGTCCGTGCTGAAGGCCAGATGTCCTCCATGTGGAGCTATGGCGATCGCGAGGATTCGGCCGGTAATTGAAACGTTCCAGACAGGCTGCAGCGAGCGGTCCACAAGAACCACCTGATCCTCGCGCGGAACGAGCAGGCCGTAATTTCCTGCGTCACTCCATGCCAGACGATGGATCGTCTGGAACTCCCGGGACGTCTCCAGCATCGTTCCATCCTGCTTCATCAGTGTCAGCTGACCGCGTCGAGTCGCGATCAGCAGACTGCTGGCTTCGTCCGCAAAGTCCATGGCCACAATCCCTTCCGGGAAGAAGTCGTCCAGTACGACTTCAGGTCGTATGCCATGGCTGTTTTGCAGAAGTGGTATTGTCACCAGTGCAGGCTATTTCTGGTTTTGAGTCAGGCGACGTTCCAGAACTTCAAAGGCTCGGGACACGTCCGGATCGGTCATCAGGTCCGCTGGTGTTCGCCCTCGAAACGCGACTACCTGAAGGTCTTCTGAACGAGGAACTTCGACGTCCGGTGCAAGGCCTTTGCCGGAATAATTTTCATTCGCTGGAGAATAGAACTTGGCGGTTGTGAGTTTCAATCCCATGTCAGCCTCTCCCGGCAGGCGAATGATACTCTGAACGGACCACTTTCCATAGGTCCTGCGACCGACGATTGTGCCGCGTCGATGATCATGAATTGCTCCGGCCACAATCTCGCTGGCACTTGCACTGTTCTCATCCACAACCAGCGCCAGAGGATAATTTCGGACATTCGCTCCGCTGGAACGAAATACCTGATTCTGCTCTGAGGCACGGCCCTGAGTTGAGACCAGGACTCCGGAAGGAATAAATCGTTCCAGTACAGCAGCAGCGGTTTCCAACAGTCCACCGGGATTCTCTCGCAGGTCCCAGATCAGGGCCTTCATTCCCTGACGTTCCAGACTGCGGAGTGCTTCATCCAGTTCTTCGGCCGTTGTGTTCTGGAAGCCCTCCATGCGGATGTAGCCAATTCCCTGAGTCTCATCGAGCATCATTGCTCGAGTGACACTTCGAATCTGGACTCGTCGTCGAACAAAGCTTCCTTCAGAGTCCTTTCCGGCTGGCGTTGTCCAGGTCAATCGCACGGTAGAACCACTCTGACCACGAAGCAGGCCCGCTGCGTCATCGACCGTCATTTCTCGACAGTCGACACCATCAATTGCAACGATGTAGTCATCGGGCAGAAGGCCGCCATCTTCTGCAGGGCTATCAAGCAGCACGTTGACAAGGTGCATTCCTTTGCCCTTCACGGCTTTCATCTCGATCCCAATACCAACCAATTCACCCTGAATACTGCCGAACAAGTCGTTATAGCGATCAGGTGTCAGGAAATTGCTGTATTCATCCAGAGCATTGCAGCCACCAAACACATACTCCATCACGACAGCCGTACCCGAAAGCTTCAACTCCCTGTCTGACAGTTCACAGATCCCAATGATCAGGTTGCGGGCATCGAGTCGAGTATCAACAGGACGATTCCAGTACTGTTGGATCAGAGTGTCCCTCAACTTTTTCACAGCTTCGGGTGAAGCGTTCGGGATGTTACGCTTTACGAACTTCTCATTCCCAAGGGCCATATAGAGGCTCTCAGTTCCATGAGATACAAACTTCGTCACGGAAATCGAATCTACATATTCAAACTGCACGCGTGCCAGAATGTCTTCATAGAGATCGAGTGTCTCCGAGCGACCTTTGCGAAGAATTCTCTGGTCAAAGCTCTTGTCCGTGTATCGACGATCAATTCCGAAGTGAATTCGAGTTCTTCGAAGTGCGTAGGTCAGATCACCATCTTTTTCCCACTTCTTCAGAGCTGCTTCGTAAAACTCAATCGCCTCCGGCCAATGGCGACTGGTTTCCAGTTCCTCACCATGCCGAAGTGCCGCAGCGGCATCAGAAAACTCTGACAGGTCCGGTGCCTTTGGCTCCTGAGCCCATCCAGCCTGATTCATGCTTCCCCAGCAGAGCAGCATAATCAGAATCAGTGAAAAACGACGCATCAGCGATCGCAACAGCATGACATTCCCCTCGACGGTCACACTTCCTATGGAAATGTCCGTCATTCACCGTTTGCTCTGTACAGAGCGGCGTCATGCCCTGATTTGTGATCTCGTCATTGAAATCACCCCTCTCTGGCCCCAAATTTCTGCTACCAGAGTCAATGTTTGACAACATTAACAGTCCGGTCCTGCGGAAACTAACGGCCATTCGAATATATGGTTGATTTTCTGAGTGGTCAAACAATGATTCTCTGCAGATTCAACTCGAATTCGCTACTTCATAGATTCCATTCGTGCGGCATTCTTTCTGTATTTTTACTGAACCCCCACCGGACAGTCGCAATGATCGTACGCTTCGTGCGGGGAAACATCGAGCGAAATCATCTGTTGACTTTTCCGGACTGTGAACGTCGCCGACTTTCAACAACTGTTGCCATCAGCCATTACGTCAATTCAACGGTTCAAAATTTTTCCTCCACACAGGAGGCTCACAACCAGCTTCGTGATTGTTCCGATTACGCAGCCATCCCCCAAAGTCCTCATCACGCTCAACCGTGATGACGATCCCTGGCAACACCTTCAGTGTCCGATGTTCAGTTTAACGGCAAGCCGCAGGCGTCTGCGCAAGTTTAGCGGCAAGCCGCAGGCGTCCGAACACCCCCACAAGCCGCAGGCTTCGCACCACACCGCAGGCGTCTGCTTGTCATCTGCTTCTTCCTCAACCTCTTGACGGCCGAATTCGTCGGCACCAACAGCCCCGTTTCGCCCTGCAGACCCCTCTGGCCCTGTGCCAGAGGTGAATCGGTTTGGCAACTAGAACGAGAAAAGCAAAAACACTTTCATCCCCTCATCCGATCGGATCGCGCAGCGATCCGATCGGATGAGGGGGCTCGAACTCGTACTCAGTGAAACGGTACTCGTACTCGCATTCGAAACGACTTTGGTGAACGAATGAGCTTCTGGGAAAGCTAGCGCAGCGACGCAGAGGTCCAGAGACTCACGGAAGGCAGGCAAAAAGCGAGTACGAGTACCGCGATGCTGAGTACGAGTACGAGGGATTACTCAAGCCGTGGAATCCAGCGGCCGTTTGGAATCCGGATTCTACCTGTTTGACGGCATTCACAACGTGCGGCAGCTGACCGACAGTTCACAGGTCGTGACGGATGAGTATGCGTTTGATGCGTGGGGGAACACCACGAGTTCCACGGGCAGCACGGCCAACAGTCAGCTCTGGAAAGGCCAGTATCTGGCCTACCGCAAAGACCCGAATGCCGGCCCGGAACTCCAGTATGCCATGCACCATCGCAACTACAACCCCGCTACCGGAGTGTTCACAGCAGCCGACCCGGCAAAAGATGATCTCAATCTGTACCGGTATGTGAAGAACAATCCCGTCAACTCGACCGACCCCAGCGGGCTGGAGGAAAAGAAGCTGCGTACTCGCACTGCGGAGCTCTATGAGGCTTTGGAATCCGCGAATGGTCCTTCGTCTGAATCTGGAGCCTCATTCGATGCCCAACGGAAGCGACGAGCAGAACTCAGGGCGGATGCGGATATAGACAATGCAACCATGTCCGTTGAATCCAGAAACGCGATTGAATCCACAGTCGCGGCTGCTGAAGCGGCCTCTGATTCGGTGGAAGAAATCGCTCCCTTTCTAATTGACGGCTTAGTGCGACCGCGTAAACCCATCAACGCGATCAGTGAATTTGTTGAAGACTCAGTTGATACTTCAACCTGGTCGAGCGGTGTCGATCAGTCCGAGGGTGGTAATGACTGGCCATACCTTCTTGCGAGGATTCGACAACTGGCAGGCGGACCTGGCAGAACATCGCTACCCGACGCTGTTATGCCGGAACCCACTTCGACAGATATCCAGCGAGCGGAGAGAGATCTCAATGCCGCTCAGGAACTTGGTGAAGCAGGCATCGAAAGGATAACAACGGAAGTCAGCGATGCGTGGATGGGTTTGCGTGCTCTGGAAGATGCCAATGACAACATGACACTTCCACCACTTGATTCCGACGGCAGCTACTACCATCAAACTCTCGACAAGTTTGCCGGAATGGGCGACTCAGTGAAAAACACCGTCGAGGGTCTCGCTTCGCCTGTTCAAACGGCAAAGGGACTGGCGGAAGCTGCGTCGCATCCAGGAACAACGTTCCGCCGAATTGCGGAAGATGTGCGAGACAAATCGACGCAGAGTCGAGGCCAGGGCGAGGTGGCAAGTGAGTTGATTCAGGCTGGCGCTGGGCCGCCAGTCGCCGGCAAAGTCCTCGGAAAAGCTGCAAACTGGTATCGCCGTTTGAAACTGTCGATCAAGGGCAGGATCACAGGCGGAGGCACGCGGACTCCAACCGCCGTCAAGACCCCGCTCCGAGCCCAGCCTGCCGAGCCCCCAAAACCAGCCCGACCTGTGAAGAAACCGGAACCGATTCGTTTCCAGCATCCGGATTTGGAGGACGCAAGAAAGGCTCCTGACGATCCACTGCTTGAACGGACAATCGAGTTTCATCAGAATCCACAGGGAGCGAGTGCTCCAAACAGGTGGGTTGGGTCAAAGCTGTCTGCCGAAGCTACTCAAGAGGCGGCAGATAGCATGGCTCGACGAATATCCAGCCTTCGAGCGGGAGGCGATGAAGCAATTGAGCAAGTCATTCACGTTGGCTCCCGCAAGACCGGCTGGAGTGCAAAGAACAATCGACCTCCGCTTTCGACATCTGACGTGGATATAGCGGTAAACGATTGGCCGTGGCTCAAGGGTTCGAGGCATGAAGCGAAAGTCATCAAGAAGATGCAAGACATTGCATCTGAATTTGAGGCTACCACAGGATTGAAGGTCGAACTTCACCTTCGTTCACGCTACTCGAAAGAGCAGTGGGCAGAGTATTTTGGCGAGTTCTTTAGATAGGAGCTTGTATGGATGGCCTTTTAATTGAGATCGACTCCTCGCAGGTCACTCCCGCCTGTGTGCGGTTCATTTATCGAAGTGAGCCGCTTCCCGGCAGCAAGCAATATGTCGTGAAGATTCGCAAGAACGATATTGACGATGAAATGCTGTCGTATGCTGAGTTTTCTTCGGTTGTTGCGCCAACAGAGAAGCAAGTCAGGAACTGGGTTTTCTGGCTTGGTCACATTGTTTCCCGGTTCTGCGATCCGAATGACTGCAAGGGTTTGTGTTGGGTTATCAACGACGTGCATTCTATCAACGAAACCGATTCTGGGTTTCTGATTACCGGACGTTGTTCGCCGTGGATTGGCAAGGATCAATGATAACTTGCTTTTCCGGTCTTCGGCCCGGCATTGCCTTGGCCTTCGCTGGCCCCTTCGCCAAGTTCTTGTTCACAGCCGAATTCTTCGGCAGCGGGTTCAGCCGGGATAGCCCAATCACGGCATTCTTGTCGTTGAGCCACAGCCCTTCCCGCATCGCCAGCCATTCGTGAAACGTCTTCATGCCTGTATCTATCGCCATCGGCGGCGATTCTTCACGCACCCCGCCCGTGCGTGAGCGTGGCCCCCGCACACGATAAAGAACACACGGGACATAACCACTATGCAAGGCCCGGCGACCACCTTGCCTGCCAAGCGAATCGCTCAGAATTGTTTGATTCTTAACTTTGCAACAGCGGTCGCCTTGGCGATGGCAACGCATAGCGTCAGCCCCGCCACGAACGGCGGCGATGGCTTCAACAAGTAATTCATCGCCTCAACGTATGACAATCTGAATCGACCTCAGACCACACAGGACCCCGGTCCCGGCAGCAAAACGATCACGCTGACCTATGACAAAGTCAGCCAGCGATCCGCCATGGATGTCCCTGATGTCGGCCGCGTCACCTACACACATGATCCGGCCCGACAACTGACCCGGCTGAAAAACGGTC
>JAEUIH010000127.1 GCA_016795105.1 Planctomyces sp. | reverse complement strand
AGGAATCCCCATCCTACATTTGAGCACATCCCTGCAGCGTCGCCTACATCAATAACTCGTCATGGCGCAGTGGTTGCACTTGAGCCAGCGCGTGGACGGGCAGGAATGCCCATCCTACATTTGAGCACATCCCCGCAGCGCCGGCTACACCAATACCTCGTCATGGCGCAGTGGCTGTACTTGAGCCGGCGCGCGGACGGGCAGGAATGCCCATCCTACATTTGAGCCTTCCCTGCTTCGACAATTGCCCTTCAAGAGGGCTCTTGATCCGTGAAAGGTCGATGCGAGTCTCGCCGTTGAAATTAGAATCACTGGGGGGAATTCGTCGTTGTCTTCTTCTGTTCATCCTGTTGTTGTCGACGCCAATCCCACGGTGCCACAGGATCAGACTCTGCCCACAGCCCCGCCTTTTGTCCTTGCGCCGATTTTTGTGCATCAGCCAGAGTTTTGTTGTCGGGCGCATAACGAACAAAATGCCATGCAAGTCCATGTTCGACAACATAGGAATTCAGGTGAGTTTCTTTGTCTGTTTCCTTTGTTCCGGCAACTCGAACGTAGACGTCGCCAATGATTTGGCCAGTCCGGTCTTCTCCCTGAGTAATCACTCGCACAGGATTGCTGCCAACAGTTTTCCGGAGCTGCTCTCGAGCCGTTTCGCCAAATGACTGCTTCAACTCGGGAGCGTCTACTCCATTCAGCCGAATCCTGAATTCCTTACCTTCGACTGTCTGAATCTGAAGTACATCACTGTCCGGCAATTCAACAACCTTGCCGATCAGCTCTGCTCCCCTCGGCAATTCCCTTCGATACTCGACCAGATACTGCGTCGTTCCAGCTTCGGACTTAAACTCCTCCGGGAATTCTTGCCCCGTCACGTCGTAGCAGACTCGCAGACGATCCGGTGTTGTGAATTCAAAGATCGCCAGCATTGTCTTTCCCTGATTGGGACCGACAGTACCCTTGATTGTCATTCGCGATGGCTTCGTCGTCAGATCAAGTTCACACACACCCTTATCCGGCGTCCCATTCACAGTGACTGAATACTGCTGACCAGACAGTTTAAGCACAATTCCGTCACGGACTTCCTGAGACATCTCCATCCCGCTCATCACCGCTGTCACAGGATGCCAGATTCCATCTGTGCTGATTTCTTCGGAATCTTCTTTCTGCTGGGCAGTAAATGCACGCGAGGAGAATGACGAAGCTCCCAGCGTCAGCAAAAGTGCCAGGAACGACATTCGCGAATGAGCATAAGCAAGCATAATTAACTCCACTGAGAAGACGAACCCTCGCAATTGTACCGATCAGGCTCCGCCGTAATGCAATTCCCTCGCGGTAAACCCTGTGATTTGGAGGACAAACTGGAGCCACGAACTCGTCATCACGGCGGAGCGTGATGAGTACTTTCGGTGGTGGATCAGGGAATCAGCTTTCCTTCGTTCTTTTCGACGTGGCGGAGCCATCTGCGAACCGCATCACGGCGGCGGCCGGCATCGGCGTCCGGATTGTAGCCGAATCTGTCCTGAGTGAATTCTTCCATGCGGTACAACGCGAGGTCACGACTTGCAAGTCGATCGTGTGACAGCATTGTCAGCATTTTTGAACACATCTCCGGGTCTTTCGCCTGAGCCTCAGAAATCCCAACCGTAAGTCTCAACATCATTTCCACATCACCCATTGGCAGGCGATTCTCGAACACCTTCCGAATCTCATTCTGGCCGGCTGGGGTTTGAACTGCGATCCTGGAAAGACCATCGATCGCTGCGCGACGAGGTTGTTCGGTTGAGGACTGAAGGAATACGTTGGTCAGACGATCGACATCTCGTGTCAGTGCGAGAAGCTGAACTGCCATAACTGCTATCGATGGGTTTCGGTCTTTCGCCAGCTGCTCACAAGTGACTCCAATGTCAGTGGCAGAACGAACGGCATTTGAAAATTCGGTTTGAGCTTCAAGCTGTTCTGCGATTGGTGGCGTATCGATGGAAAATGCCCATTCGGGGATACCACCCTGAGGTCGCGCCTGAGTCAGTTCCACGTCTGCTGAATCTCCGTTTGTCAGAATTCGCCACGAAAGTAGCTGTGACTTTACGAGTTCCGGTGATTCTGCGGCTCCCTCTGTCTGAATACGAATCGAACCGTCCATCACGAACAGTCGAACATAGAGATCCGAAGTCAAAGGCAGAAAGACCGGGTTTGGAGCTGCAATTCCGTCAATGTTCTCTTCCGGTGTCGCTCCGGCAATGACCTCGATACTGACCTTTGTTTCAGGTGTTGCAAATGTGATGACATGTATCGCTGCACCAATCTGAAGCAGGAAATTCACATTCTGTCCCTCGGGAACATCACCCGCGGGATCCGGTTGAACAACCATGCGACCTTCAAGAATTTCGATGCCCGGCAACGCAGTCTGATGAAATCTGTACAAGGCCGGCCCCGCAATTCGCGCTTTCCATCCTCCACTGGTGATGGTCGTCCGAAATGGTGCTGCTGTTCCAAGCCAGTGGTCGCGGACCACCGGTTCCCAATCGAATAGCCGCAACTGTTCCGGAGCAACATCATCCAGTGCAGCTCTCGCGGCCGGCTTCCACTTTCGTCCCGACTCCTCTGCAGCCTGGCCATCTGCTTCATTCTCCAGCCGCATGACCATCTGAAGATCATCCTCCAGATAAACCGACTGCTTTACAGCCACATCATTCGGACCATCTGGATTCTGTGGCACAACTTCCTCGGGTTTTACCGGGACAGGTAACGCCTCCTCCGGCTTCACCACAACGGGTGTCTCAACTTCAGGTGTTGGCATTGGAGTCTGCGGTTCTGTCACCGTTTCAGTTTCTGCAACTGCCGGGCGCTTTTCCGGAGTTTCCTGAACAGCAACATCCACTCCGTTCGGACGTGGAACATCATCGCTCCCTGGTTCCTGCAACGGATTCGTTTTCCCGTCCCCATCCGGAGATTCCTTTCCTGCTTCAATTTCCCCCGCTTTGTTCTGATCGTCGATCGAAGCCACCGTTACGGGCTTTGAAGAGTCTCGAAACAAAAACTCGTCGGTTGCCACAAGTGCAATCCAGACGAGAGCAAGAACCGCCATGATGATTACTGGAAGTCGCCTTGATGAAGCGACTCGAGAACTGAGTGGCTTCCATTCCGTGGATGTTTCACCTGCGCCCTGCGGCGACGCTGCCGTTGGGGTCGTGGAGCGACTCGGGTCCAGCTTACTGCCAGGGTCGAGAGCGTAAAGTCGATCCCGCATCCGAGGCTCAATCTCGACTGAGTCACGCAACAGGCCCAGGATTTCATGAGTCGCAGCGACTTCCGCCAGCGAAACATCCGACTGCAGGATTTCACGTTCAATGCGTCCCACGAGTTCCGGCGTCAACTGATCATCGAGATACTCCGCGACGAGATTCGCATCAATACGGGGTACCTGTTTGCCGGGTTCAGCAAGTCGACGGCGGCGAACGACTTCACGAATTCGCTGTACCAGTTCTGTGGCAAATGGACTTCCAGCGATCTTTTGACCAATTTCACGCGCATTTGCAGGAGGCAATCGGTCATCGATGTAGGCCAGAAGTGTGCGGAGTGTGAGTCGCATGATTGAGAATTCCTGAGCAAAACAGGCTGAATGCCGTGGATTTCCGTAATAGTGGCGCCGTGTTCGACGTTTCGTTCAGGATTTCTGCGATTTTCTGAACAACTGCCGATTTACCTCGGTTGCAACAGGTCACCGGCCCCATAACCTTCGCACATCCATTCACATGTAAGGCTCCAAGAGTCTCGGTTCAGCGAACACAGGATTTCGATTTGTTATGAAAGCCACAATTGCACTTCTCCCCGGCGATGGAATTGGACCGGAAATCGTAACTCAGGCACGAAGAGTCCTTGAAAAAGTGGCTCAGAATTACGGTCACACGTTTGAGATGCCCGAATTTCCGATCGGGGGCAATGCAATTGATTCGTTTGGGAATCCACTTCCGGATCAGACTCTGGAAGCCTGTCGTAAAGCTGATGCAATTTTGCTCGGGGCCGTCGGTGGACCAAAATGGGATGATCCATCAGCGAAGACACGCCCGGAGGCCGGGTTGCTCCGAATTCGCAAGGAACTTGGTCTGTTCGCGAATCTCCGTCCGACAAAGACGTGGGATGAGTTGCTGGATGCTTCACCACTCAAGCGCGAAATCGTTGGGGGCACCGATATCCTTTTCGTCAGAGAGCTGACTGGAGGAATCTACTTTGGCGAATCCGGAAGGCAGGCCCATCAATCTGGTGAGCAGGCCTGGAATACAATGATCTATTCAACGGGAGAGATTGAACGTGTCGTCCGGGTTGCCGCGGACGCAGCCAGAAAGCGGCGTGGAAAACTGACATCGGTTGACAAAGCCAATGTTCTGGAAGTCTCACGCCTATGGCGACAGGTTGCTCAGCGGGTCGTTTCCACCGAATATCCCGATCTCCAGTACAACGTAGTGCTGGTCGACGCAATGGCCATGCACCTGATTTCAAAACCTCGCGAATTTGACGTTGTCGTCACGGGCAATCTGTTTGGCGATATTCTCACTGATGAAGCGTCGATGCTCCCCGGATCACTCGGACTGCTGCCATCAGCTTCGATCGGTTCATCCGGACCAGGACTATTTGAACCAATTCATGGATCGGCTCCGGATATTGCAGGCCAAAATCTGGCAAATCCCCTGGCCACAATTCTGGCTGCGGCTATGCTTCTTCGGCAGTCATTGAATTTGACAGCGGAAGCAGATTCCATCGAAGCCGTTGTTGGTTCGGTGCTGAAGGATGGCCACCGCACTAAGGATATTGCAGGCAGTGGATCATGGATTGGAACACGTGAAATGGGTGACTTGATCGTCAATCGCCTGTCCTGAGCCCCTGCAGGAGTGTTCCGTTCATCGTTTTCGGAACGGACAGCTATGTACTGGTTTGGATGGTGCCTGTTTGGGTTTGTCGCACTCTGGACAATCCCTCCAACCATTGCCTCGGTTTTCAAGCAACTTCGTCCACTGCGACTCCGGGAACCGGCAGGTCCCGGAGCCGCACAGGACTCCCTGAGGCCCGATACTCGTTCACTGTCGCTTGTGACGGTTATAGTTCCCGCAAAGAACGAAGAAGCTCAGATTCGTACCGCTCTGGAGACGATTCTCCGGTCCACGCACGTTCGGCTTGAACTGATCGCCGTGAACGATCGATCTTCCGATCAGACGGGTGCCATCATGGATGATGTTGCTCGAGGTGATGATCGACTGAGAGTGATTCATATCAGCGAACTTCCCGAAGGCTGGCTGGGGAAGAATCATGCGATGCATGTTGCTGCTCAGCAGGCCAAAGGTGAATGGATTCTGTTCACTGACGGTGATGTCATTTATGAGCCCCTTGCAATCGCGTCCGCCGTGGATTACTCCGAGCGGCTGAAACTTCAGCACCTGACTTTGCTGCCAAGAATGCTGCCGGGCCGAATGATCGAAAATGCCACGGTGGCGTTCTTTGGACTATCATTCACAATTGGTATGCATCTGCATCTTATCAGAACCGCGTGGCCCTTTTCCTATGCCGGAGTCGGCGCTTTCAATCTCATTCGGGCAGATTTCTATCGGTCATTCGGGGGCCACACTCCGATCGCCATGGATGTACTGGATGACGTGAAACTCGGAAAACTTGTCAAGCGAAATGGGGGAGTTCAGGACTTCCTGTCAGCTTCAGATCTGTTATCAATTCGCTGGCAGCCATCGTTCTGGGGAGTGATCACCGGACTTGAAAAGAATGGGTTCGCGGCACTCTCCTATTCAATTCGCCAGCTTCTTCTAATGACCGCCGTCTTCGTCGTAATGATGATCGGGCCCTACTTCATGGCAGCCGCACTGCCCCGCGAATCAGCCTCTGGATTCATCGCAACGGTTCTGCTCTGGCATAGTGTCTATGGTATCGCGT
Organism: Planctomyces sp.; assembly: GCA_016795105.1. Taxonomy (GTDB): domain Bacteria; phylum Planctomycetota; class Planctomycetia; order Planctomycetales; family Planctomycetaceae; genus F1-80-MAGs062. The sequence goes on along the minus strand of JAEUIH010000127.1, from coordinate 9,968 downwards.
CTGTTCTATCCGGTGGTGGCTGGCGGCTCATACCGTGGTTCCCAATAGGCGCTATTTCGCTTGCATTCGCGTTCTGGCGATCGGCCGTAATCACATTGCGACAGGGTGGCGTTCGCTGGAGAGATTCTTTTTATCCGCTGGCTCAGCTCAGATCCCGAATGTACCGCTGAACCCGCAGGCCGTCAGAAAGGCATTGAGGCCGGGCAATACAGGGCTTCAAACCGGAAAGCGACGCTCGACTGGCAAGAGGTCGGTGGAGACGACTACACTGTAAAGCTGCCCCGCGTTTGTACCCTGCGTTGTCAACCCGATTTCATCTGCCGAGCCCACCTATTATGACGCCGATATCAAGAATCGTGTTTCTTCTCCCTGCCCTGCTGCCTGGTGACTGGCCTCAATTTCGTGGCCCCGATTCAGACGGGCATGTGACCGAGGCCAGCGTTCCAGCGGAATGGTCCGACTCAAAGAATGTGACATGGAAAGTCGCACTGCCTGGACTGGGCTGGTCGTCACCTTCGGTTGTGAAAGATCGCATTTACCTGACAACTGCGGTTCCGAAAGGAGAAGGTCTGTCACTGCGAGCGCTCTGCCTCAGCTCCAGGGACGGATCAATGATCTGGGATCAGGAAGTCCGAGCCATCGACAAGGTTCCTTCAATCCATACCAAGAACAGTCATGCAAGCCCCACCCCCATTGTGGACGCGGGCAGTGTATATGTCCATTTTGGAACTCTGGGTACGGCACGCCTGAGTGCAGACTCCGGTGAGATCCTCTGGCTGACAACTCAGCTCGAGTACAATCCTCTCCATGGAAGCGGCGGTTCACCTGTCCTTTACAATGGCCGGCTGTTTGTCGCCTGTGACGGTACAAGCCAACCCTATGTTGCCGCAATTGATGCGGAAACAGGTCACATCGCATGGAAAACTCTACGGTCCATCGAGGCAAAAATCAGCCATTCCTTTGGAACTGCCGCAGTTGTTATGGTCGATGGACAAGCGCAGGTGGTTCTGCCTGGCCCGGATCATCTTGGATTCTACGATCCAGAGTCCGGCGTTGAAATTGCCAGAGTTCGAGCCCATGGGTGGTCTGTGGTTCCGCAGCCGGCCGTCGGACATGGACTCGTCATCTACAATCATGACTATGATCATCCTGAATTGATTGCCGTCCGACTTGGGGGTGTCGGTGATGTTACAGACACGCATATCGCATGGCGAATCAATCGAGGTGCTCCGAGTACACCGTCTCCGCTAATTGTTGGCGATGAGCTCTATTTCGTTTCCGACAATGGCATCGCGTCCTGCGTCGATGCACGAACCGGCGAACGTCACTGGATGGAACGACTCGGCGGAAATTTTTCTTCGTCTCCGGTTTTCACAAATGGACGGATACTGTTCATGAATGAAACAGGAACTGCGACGTGGGTGGCGGCCGGAAAACAGTTCCGGAAACTGAATGAAAACCAGCTTTCAGGACGGACCTTTGCAACGCCCGCCTTCTCCAGTGGAGCCATGTTTCTGAGGACCGATGAATTTCTCTACCGTTTCGAGGATCAAACTCAGAAATAATACCCGGTCCCCGAACGACTGAAACAAACAACCCCCTGTCTGCTCAGATGCAGCCAGGGGGTTAAGGTTGCTTTTGAACTCTGCAAGACCTACGAGCTTACTCGATCTCGTACTCGTCAGAGAGCGTCTTCAGAGCATCTGTCACCTGAGTTTCACTCATTCCGCCCGCTCGAACGATTTCCGTGCTGGCCTCATTGTTTCCTGTAAGCTCCCTGGCGGTTGCACTGAAGCGACCTGCAGAGTCATATGAGTACGTGATCTGAAGCGGAGAACCTTTCGGGAGGTTTGCAGGAATGTTGAAGACTCGGAAATCTCCAATCATCTCGCATGCGTTTGGATCAACCGCATCGCCTTCCAGAACTTCGACATGGATTCGCTGCTGATTATCGCTGTTGGTTCCGAATCGCTGAGTCACACTGTGAGGCACCGGTGTGTTCTTCGGAATCATGATGTGATTGATTTTACGAGTCCGATCTTTCGGATCCGTGATCTTGATACCGAGAGAGTGAGAATTGACGTCGGACGTTCGCACTGAGTTGAGACGTTTCTGAACTGCTTCAACCACAGCACTGTTCTTGTCCCCAAATCGTGCCTGAAGAATGGCGGCATGGATCGCAGCACCTTCCGCAACTGCTCGTTCCGGTGCCAGCGCACGTGATGGCTCACGTTTTGTCACTTCTCGCAGCATCTGTTCAACAACTGGCATGTATGTGGAACCACCGACGAGCACAACTTCGTCCAGCATTCCAGGTCGTACGCCGGCCTGCTGCATCACCAGTTCTGTTGTGTCTTTGGTGCGTTGAAGCAGGTCAGCCGTCATACGCTCGAAGTCAGTTCGAGAGAGAGACACTGAAAGAGTATTTCCCTTAAAGTAGACGCTGATTGGTACCTGTGCTTTGGAGCTCAGGTCTCGCTTGGCATCTTCCGCTTCCTGATGGAAGACCAGCATTGCCTCAGGATCTGTACTTGGATCGACGCCAAACTTACGTCGGAACTGCTCCACCAGATGGTCAGCAAGTCGTTTACTCCAGTCCAGACCTCCCAGCATCACGTCCCCGTCAGTTGCGAGCACTCTGAAACTGGTTGGCGTGTATCGGACGACGGTCACGTCGAACGTACCGCCCCCAAGGTCATAGACAAGAATCGTACGTTCTTCAGACTTCAGATCTGTTCGTCCCAGTTCCCCCTTGCTCCATGCATAAGCCAGCGTCGCAGCAGTTGGTTCATTGATGATGTCAACAACGTTGAGCCCGGCAATGCGGCCCGCGTCCTGAGTAGCTTTACGACGCACGTCGTTGAAGTAGTACGGAACAGTAATCACTGCGTTCGTGATTGGGCCAATGATCTTTTCAGCGTCCTGCTTCATCTTCTTCAGAATCAGAGCTGAAATGAACTCCGGCGTCAGCTTCTTGTTCTGATAAATCACATAGTAATTCTTGTTACCCATCTCTCGCTTGATGGCTTCAATGATCGACGATGGATCGGCCACCGAAATTCGTTCAAAGGATGGTCCGACTACAACTCGATCTTCATCAAGAAGAACTACCGAAGGGGTAATCGGTCGGCCGTCAGCGTTGTTCAGAACAACGGGGTTCCCGTCCTTATCAATCTGAGCAATTGCGCTATAGGTTGTGCCAAGGTCAATACCGACTGTGTTACCCTCAAGGAACTTCATTGGAACCCTCGGATTCTGGTGGAACAAAATTGCAATACCGGCTGCGGAATACTGTAGATTCTGTCAATGCTGTCCCCTTGATTCAAGCGGCAGGACCGGGGAAATACGGTATCCGGGAAGACCGGTTGTGCGGAGCAGGTCACGTTCTGTCGATTGACGGGGATGGGGTGGCCATCTGCAAACACTGATATTTCATCTGGAAATGCTGTGTTTCCGTCAGCGGAATCGAGTGGCGGCGGCGACAGCAAGTTCATCGCACCGTTCGTTCTCCGGGTGACCCGAATGGCCGCGAATCACAGTAAAGGTGACCTCGTGGATGGAAAGTAACCGGTCGAGTGCCTGCCAGTGCTCTTCGTTCTTAATCGGGACAAGCTTCTTACCGTCTTTGCGCTTCCAGCCGTTTCTTTTCCATCCGGGGAGCCATTCGGAAGCGCCCTGAGCCACATATTTGCTGTCCGTGACGACCTCGACGCGGGTAGGCCGAGTCAGCGAGTTCAATCCTTCGATGACCGCCTGTAACTCCATCTGATTATTGGTCGTTGCTGGTTGCCCACCACTCAGTTCACGCTCTTTTCCAGTCGCCGGGTGGCGCAAAATGCAGGCCCATCCCCCTGGCCCTGGGTTCCCGCTGCACGCACCATCCGTAAAAAGCTGGACGAAGGATCGCTGAGAATTCGTCGTCATGACAAGCATACCCGATTCGCCTTATCGTTCCCGATAGACAATCCGTCCACGGTTGATGTCGTAAGGAGAGACTTCAACCACAACTCGATCGCCTGGAACAATTCGAATAAAGTGCTTGCGCATCTTTCCTGCGACGTGTGCCATCACCTGATGACCAGACTCCAGTTCAACTCGAAACTGGGTATTCGCGAGAGCTTCAATCACGTTGCCCTCAACCTGAATTGCTTCTTCCTTCGCCATTCCGTTCGCTTCTTTCGCCCTTCTTTGAGGACATGTGAATGTGTATCAGAATCACTGAGACTCACATCATGCTGACGATCATTCGTCAGAAACTCAAGCTGGAAATGGCTTTACGAAGCCTAAATTCTCCCAAATGCCTGCACATCTGATCCCGTTTAGGCGTCGGATTCATTGTGTGAATTCAGAAGTTTCGGCAGAATCTGCCGGATGAAACATCCGTATTCCGAAATCCCCGAGGTTTTTCAGGGCGGGCAACAGTTTGGTGTGATCCGGATTCCGTCCGAGCAGGACATCCCGGTCACCGAACGTGTGCTGCGCCTGATCGACACCGCTGAATTTCAGCGTCTGCGTTTGGTGACTCAGTTGGCTCTGGCATCTCGAGTCTACCCTGGGGCAACTCACACTCGGTTCGAACACGCTCTCGGTGTCTATCACAATTCCCTGCAATATCTCTGGCAGCTCGGCAGAGACCCTCGATTTGCAGATACAGTCTCTGTGCATGATGCAGAAGTCCTGATCGTAGCCGCCTTACTCCACGATATCGGGCACTGGCCGTTCTGCCATCCCATTGAAGATATGAATCTCATAGGCATGCCGCCTCACGAAGCCTTCGCCCGAGAATTCCTGGCGGATGGCTGTGAGCTTGCGGAAGTGCTGAGATCGTCATGGAACATCGAACCGGCTGAAGTTCTGGATGTGCTTCTGCCCCAGTCTCAGGATGCCAGTTTCAGGCTCCGGCGTTCTATCCTCTCGGGGCCTGTCGACATCGACAAAATGGATTACCTGGTACGGGACAGTCAGCACTGTGGAGTCCCATATGGTAAGCACTTTGATCGCCATCGCCTGATCAATTCGCTGATTGTCAACGAAGCGGGAGATGGTCTCGCAATCACCTCCAAAGGCCGAACTGCAGCGGAGATGATGGTGTTCGCTCGATATGTCATGTTCACCGAAGTTTACTGGCATCATGCCGTTCGGTCTGCCACGACCATGTTTGCGAGATCGTTCTATGAACTGTACTCGTCCCTTGACCTCAAACAGTTGTTTCGAATGCCGGAACCTGAACTCATCCGAACTCTTGTCACGGCTGCTCAGGGTAGTTCTGTTCAGAAACTGACTGATGGGCTATTCGGACATCGCCGACTACTACATAAGAGACTCGCAGAGTTCACAGCGTTTCATAAATCGGAACTCTACCGTTCACTTCGTCAGTGCAGTTACAGCGATGTCGTATCAATTTCAGATCAACTCTCCGCGGCCCTCGGCGAAAGACTTGGTCGTCGCATCGACCAATTTGACGTTCTGATTGATGCTCCGCCGCAGCATCGGGAAGTCGAGTTCCGTGTCGATGTCTTTTCACCTTCCGACAACGAATATCGACCACTGAGAGAAGTCTCACCGATCGTCGACTCAATGGCCAGAACTCAATTCGACGACTGTGTCAAGAAAGTCCGCATCTTCGGCTCCGCTGAAGTCGCCCAGCCACTTCACCAAACCCCCGATCTCCTCGAGTCCACCATCGAAACGCTGCTCTCCAAAAGACCGTAGGATGGGCATTCCTGCCAGTTCCTGGACTGGTTCGGTCACCGCACCGACACTGGGGGCTTGAGTGTAAATCCCCGCGCGAATCACTGGAGCGAATGACTTTCAACGATTGACTTTCTTTGAATCTTTCGCAGGATATGGTGTACCCGTGCGGATGCTTCCCACAGGTACCCCAACATTGTTCTTTCAAGATCCTCGCAGCGTTGAGAAACCAGTCACATGATCGCGAGAATTTGCCTCGTTGCTCTGTCAATCATCATTGAGTGCACAGCAGTGGTCAATGGTGCGGATCCGCTGCCTTCGTGGAACAGTGGTGCTGCAAAGGATGCCATCGTTACGTTTGTTTCGAAGGTCACAACCGAAGGTTCTTCAGACTTCATTCCGATCTCGGAACGAATTGCGGTTTTCGACAATGACGGGACGCTCTGGTCCGAACAGCCGATGTATGTTCAGGCGTTCTTTGTCTTCGATCGAATCAGGACGCTGGCCCCTCAGCACCCTGAATGGAAAGACAAAGAGCCATACGCATCGGTCCTGAAAGGTGATTTGAAAACTGTGCTGTCTGGTGGCGAACGAGCATTGATCGAAATGGTCATGGCAACACATTCGGGGATGACCTCTGAGCAGTTCGAACAGATCGTGAGAGACTGGATTGCCACTGCCCGACATCCGAAGACCGGAAAACTGTACACTGAAATGGTCTACCAGCCCATGCTGGAATTGTTGTCCTACCTTCGAGCGAATGAGTTCAAGACTTACATTGTTTCGGGGGGCGGGATCGAGTTCATGCGGCCGTGGGTAGAGGCGGTCTACGGAATCCCGCCCGAGCAGGTCATCGGAAGCAGCATCCGGACGAAATTTGAAGTGCGGGACGGCGTCCCTCAAATTGTCCGTTTGCCGGAACTCAACTTCATTGATGATAAAGAAGGTAAACCTGTTGGGATCCAGCAGCATATTGGCCGGCGCCCTGTGGCAGCCTTTGGAAATTCCGACGGAGACCTGCAGATGCTGCAATGGACTGCTGCAGGTTCCGGTCAGCGATTTTGCATGTACGTTCATCACACCGACGCCGAACGCGAATTCATGTACGATCGACAAAGTCATGTCGGAAAACTGGACAAAGGACTGGATGAGGCCAAAACGAGAGGCTGGACGATCGTGAGCATGAAGGACGACTGGGGACGCATTTTTCCGTGAGACAGTCGCAGACCTTCCGGAAGGCCGAATCGAAGCGGGTTATTCAGCGATTAACGTGAGTGCTCTAAAGTCAGCAACACATTCAAGGAAATATGGTCCCATGAAACGCGGTGTTATTGCAGTTTGTTTCGTTTTGCTGAGTTTTGCAGGGAGTGCGTGTGTCAACGCTGACGATGCAGCTGTCCGGAAAGCCATGAAGGAGTTTGTTGATGTCTTTAATCAGAGAGATGCCGCAAAGCTCGCTTCGCTGTGGACGGAGACAGCAACTCATACTGACCGCGAAACCGGAGAACGCACAGAAGGCCGCGCAGCGATTCAGGCTGACTTTGCAACCGTTTTCTCCGAACAGGCCGAAATCAAACTGGCTGTCACTGTCGAACGTGTCAAACTTGTGACACCGGATGTCGCCAGTGTTGAAGGTCAGACCAACGTAGTGCTGAGCGATTCAGATCCTATTGAAGGGAAGTTCACGGCAGTGCTTGTTCATCAGGGAGATCGCTGGCTCATTGATTCCATCGATGAAACAACGCTGCCTCTGCCTGCAACTTCGGCGGATGCTCTCAAAGAACTGGAATGGCTTGTGGGCGAATGGGTAGATGAATCAGAGGAAGCCACTGTTCGAACGACGTTTCGCTGGTCGGCAAATCAGGCATTCCTGCTGCGATCCTTTACAGTTGAATCAAATGGTGAATCTGTTCTCCAGGGGACTCAGGTCATCGGCTGGGATCCTCGAACCCAGCAAATTCGCTCCTGGTCCTTCAACTCCGACGGTTCTTTCGGCGAATCCTACTGGTCCAGGAACGATAACAGCTGGCTGTCAAAGTCGACTCAGACGTCAACGTCAGGTGACCTCTCGGCAGGAACCTACGTGCTGGAGAAAATCGATGACAACAGTTTCACGATTCAATTAATCGGACACGAGATCAACGGAGAATCTCAGCCAGGTAGTGCCCCCGTTAATGTTGCCAGAGTCCCCAACGAAACCGTCATTGTTCCAGCTTCTTCCAACAGTAAATAAAGACCGGAGTGCGGTGAAGATGTTCAACTTCAAACTCAGTGCGCTCGCGGTGCTTGTGCTCGTAATCATGGCTGGCGATCTACCAGCTCAGGCCCTGCGTGGTGGCGGTGGCAGAGGTGGTGGTGGCGGTGGCGCCCGGGCCGGCGGTGGCGCCAAAGTCAGTGCCGGAGGAGGATCCAGAGGCGGTGCAGCCGTGTCCCGCCCTGCCGCCCGTCCAAGTGCTCCAAACCTCGGAGCCAGCCGTCCATCAGCTCCAAGTCGACCAAACATCGATCGACCCGCAGCACGACCAACTCCTTCGAGACCATCTCCGGCAAATCCGCCTCAAATCAACCGACCATCCGGCGGACTGAAACCTTCGACAAGGCCCGCGACTCCTTCTTTGCCCACAACCAGGCCCAATCTTCCGGGCAATAGTAATCCTGGCAATGGAAATCCTGGTAACGGAGGTTCGCTGGCAAATCGACCGACAACTCGTCCGAGTATTCCCAATCTTGGTGGCAACGCGATTGCTCGGCCGGAAAACAAACTCCCGAATCGCCCTGAAATCAATCGCCCGAATCTCAATCGCCCTGAGAACAATCGTCCAAATCTCAACCGACCTGGAAATATAGCGACACGCCCGTCTCCCGGAGATGTGGGGGACTTCCTTGGAATGGGTCGCCCCGTGAAGCCTGAAACATTGCCCGGGATCACTCGGCCAGGCATCGGCAATCGGCCAGAGATCGGTAACCGGCCTGAGATCGGTAACCGGCCTGAGATCGGTAACCGCCCTGCCGACCGGTTTCCCAATCGTCCCGGTATTAATGATGGTCCTCGATTCCCGGAGATCGGGCTGGGGAACAATAACTCAATCAATATTGGCAATATCAATGTTGGAAACAATGTTGCAATCAGCAATCGACCGTCCTGGGTCAACATTGACAGCAACAGAGTCACCGGCATCAATAACAGATGGCAAAACCAAATCGGCGGAATGCACAACTGGCAGGTCAATCATCCGAATCGAGCTGCGTTCTGGGCGGGTTGGGGAGCGGGAGTTCGTAGCTCCTATCGCTGGCATTTTCGCAATCCGGGATGTTTCCGGGGAAGCTGGTGGTACGGTCATCCCCATCGATGGTGTGGCTGGCACTACGGGTACGGTTTCAATGTTCGCCCATGGAGATTTTGGTGGACGGTGCCAACATATGTGACGTGCGTCAACTGGTTTACGTGGTCAGCTCCTCCGCAGGCATGGGCTCAGCCTGTCTACTACGATTACGGGCAGGGTGGCAATGTGGTCTATAACGACAACAGCGTTACGATCAATGGGGATCAGATTGCAACTTCTGCCGAGTTCGCTGAAAGTGCGGCGGAACTCGCCACGGTAGCTCCACCGGCCAATGAAGAAGAGGCAATGAAAGCGGAGTGGCTTGCTCTCGGAACGTTCACTGTCTCTGCGGGAGAAAAGGATATCGATCCAACCCGGATCATTCAGCTGGCTGTCAACAAAGAAGGCATTGTCAGCGGCACGCTGTACAATACCGAAACCGATGAGACTCAAAGTGTCCAGGGTCGAGTCGATAAAGAGACTCAGCGAGTTGCCATCCGAATCGGTGAAAACGAAAACCTCGTTCTGGAAACCGGGCTCTACAATCTGACTCAGGACGAAGCCCCGGCTTTGGTTCATTTCGGACCGGATCGAACTGAGAACTGGTTGCTCGTCCGTCTCGATGATCCAGCCCCGGAAGAAACCGACGACGCGGATCCGACTCAACAGCAACAGTAGCCCATCTTACTCATCTCGCTCCGCGAGATAACGCGAACCCTCGAAGCCACTGGGCACGCTGGATGTAATCCAGCGTGCCCTGGTCGCGCAGCGGTGCTCGTAATCGGTTTCGCTCGCAGCAGCGATTCGGGCGGCAACTCTATCACAAATCTCAAACGCTGGATCAAGATCAATCGTTCGCCACCCGCAATCGATTACGAGCACGAGCACCGTTATCACTGAGCACGAGCACGAAAACGCTGTCACCTTCCTTTTTGGCTGAACGCTCATCTCCCC
>JAEUIH010000126.1 GCA_016795105.1 Planctomyces sp. | reverse complement strand
TGAGTTTCTTGAAACTGTATTTTGACTTCAGTGGCTACAGTGATCTCTCCATTGGAGCTGCAAGGCTGTTTGGCATTCAGTTGATGGAGAATTTTAACTGGCCAGTCCTTGCACCGAATATTGGTCAGTTCTGGCGACGATGGCACATGAGTCTGGGAGCATGGTGCCAGGCATACATCTACATGCCGGTCCTTGGACGCTGGCGAAATCCGTATGTCTCAGCGTATGCCACGATGCTTGTGATGGGGTTGTGGCATGCGGGGTCGTGGAGTTATGTGTTTTGGGGGTTGTACCACGCGACAGGTCTGTCATTGTTTTTGACGTGGACCCGATTTAAGGCAAGACGTGGCTGGAAGCTGGGAGCTGGGAAGCTGTCACAGTTGACGGGGGCCGGGCTCACCGTCTTGTTTGTTTCTGTCGGAATGACATTCACGCTGAGCTTGAATCACGGAGGACTTCCGACAGCATTCAGGGTGCTGTCGCGACTGGTGTTTCTTGATGGACTGTTTCGATAACTGGTGAGAGCGAGTTCACGAGCATGCATGTTTTTACGTTTGACAGTCTTTTGGGAATCGCAGCTGAACGCTGGCCGAACAACGTTGCGATCAGTGACGGCAATCGATCGGTCACCTATGTTGAGTTGAATGATCTTGTTTCGCGAGTGACGGGCTGGCTGGTAAGGGCGGGTCTTCAGCGTGGAGATCGAGTTGTTGTTCATCTGCGAAAATCCATAGAAGAAGTTGCTGCCATGTTCGCGGTAGCTCGGGCTGGTGGTGTATTTGTCAATATCCACCCGCAATGGACTTTAAGTCAGCTTCATCATGTTTTGTCGGATTCTGGTGCGCAGATCCTGATTGCAGAATCACGGCGGGGAGAAGAGCTTTTTAAGAATGGGGGATTTTCTGGTAGTCTCGTTGTCATAGGTCCACAAAGTGTAACAGGGGGGATCCTCTGGAGCGAAGTGATTCAGTCAGAACCAAACTCGGGAGTTCGAGTGATCGATGCTGATCTGGCCGCTTTGTTGTACACATCAGGATCAACGGGAATGCCTAAGGGCGTGATGTTGACTCACAGCAATCTCATCGCCGGAGCGAGATCGGTGGCCACATATCTGCAGAATTCCGAGGCAGATTTGCTCCTAAGCGTGCTTCCGTTTTGTTTCGACTACGGGCTGAGTCAACTGACCACGATGTGCCTGGTTGGCGGAGGAGTGTTTCTGCTTCCGGTAGCGATGCCGGCAGAAATTGTGAGATCGCTGGCGTCGCACCCGATCACAGGATTCGCGGCGGTCCCGCCCATTTGGGTGCAATTGGTCCACTATCTGAAGGAGAATCCTGCGCAGTTGGGGTGCCTGCGTTACATTACAAATTCCGGAGGTCATATCCCCGAGGTGATCATGGATGAATTTGAAAGGGTGCTGCCGGGAGTCTCTGTGGTTTTGATGTACGGACTTACTGAGGCATTTCGATCAACGTACCTTTCGCCAGAGAAGTTCTGTTTGAAGAAAGGGTCAATCGGTCAGGCAATCCCCAACGCTGAGACGTTTATTATTTCCGAGGGAAAAGGCGTTTGCGGACCAGGAGAAGTGGGGGAACTCGTACATCGAGGCTCACTTGTGAGTCAGGGATATTGGAATCAGCCAGAACTCACTGCCGCGAAGATTCGCGAGTGTCCTGAACTTGCTCAAGCCATTGGGCGAGAGAAAGTCTTGTACAGTGGAGACATAATTCGCATCGATGCGGATGGAGACTACTGGTTTGTTGGTCGTCGTGATGACATGATAAAATGCAGTGGATTTCGGATCAGTCCGACTGAAGTGGAGTCAGTGGTTTCGGAAGCCATAGGAGTCGAACATGTGGTTGCGTTCGGTGTGAAGCATGATGAATTTGGACAAGCGGTGGAAGTGGCCGTTTCCGCCTTGCCGGAGGCGTCACTTGACGCATCAACGTTAATGCAGTTCTTTAGGATGCGCTTGCCAAACTACATGGTTCCACAGAAAATTCACCTTTGGGACGGCACAATGCCGCGCACGGCAAGTGGTAAGATTGATCGCCCGATGGTTGTAAAGTTCTGTACCTCGTCAAAATAGATGAAAGGACATGAAGTGGCTCTCACAGCTGATAAGATTCGGAGTTTTCTGAGCGGATTGGGAATAAATGCTGCGGAGGTGGGGGACGAGACACTTCTCTTCTCGAGCGGATTGCTAGATTCGTTTACAATGGTGGAGTTGATCGGAGTAATAGAAGCAGCGACGGGCAAAAGAGTTCCTGCCTCGCAGGTAACTTTAACAAACTTTGATTCGGTCGAGAGGATTCTCAGAGCGTTTGGGAAGGAAAATCAGTGACCGAAGTATCAATTCGCCCACTACCTGCTTCGGAGTATTCGAAGGCTGCAGAGTGGCTTGCCGACCCTCATCTCAATAAGTTCCTTGCTTCAGAATGGCGAAATCAAAAAGTTTCAGAGCGGACCCTTGCAGTGGTTGCAATGAACCCCAAGAATCGCCTGTTTCTTGTGACATGTGATGGTATTGGTTGCGGAATCGTCGCGTTGGGTGGAATAGATACCCTCGATCAGACAGCAACACTTTGGTACGTTTTAGGGGATCAAGCTTTCGGTGGCCGCGGTGTGATCACGCGTGCCGTTGAGTTGCTGTTGAGCACTGTATTCGGAGAATTGAACTTGAAGTCCGTGAACGCATCTGTTGCATCGGGCCATATAGTTTCGATTCGAATTCTCGAGAAGAATGGCTTTGTGTACGCTGGGAAGCTTCGGAGAAATATGGCGGTTGAAGGAGATTTAGTCGATCGATTGTTGTTCGACAGGCTTCCGTAGTTGTGCTTCCAACGATGATCCCAAGTTGAATTATTCTGTGGGTGTTCCACCAGAACCGTTCCTAGTAGAGTTTGCCGCAGCGTTCTCGACGAACTTCGGACATCATCCGGAATGTGGTGTCTGCAAATTGAACTTGTTCACCTGAGTGAACAGAGACATCAGATTGTCGCTGACTGCTTTGCAGTTTCCCTGAACGCTGCGGGTCGGTTGCCGGATTAGGGAGCAGTGGTCATAATACGGTTGGAGCAATCCTGGAAGTCGGATCAGGGGGATCCTTTCTGATTGGATCGCATCGAGTTGCGGTTCAAAGTTTGGTGACGGCTGCTCAGCGACACTTGCGATTCCCCTAAACCATTGCCGGAGGTTTGGAGAATCAATGACTCTGAAAACAATCGAACGGCCTCGGCTGCACGAAAAATTCCTCGCTCGGGTGTGCCATTGGTTCCCATTCTTCAGTGGCGGTGGCAGCATAGCAAATCATCGCCTTTTCAACGCGATTGCGAAGCGACGTAGTGTTCTTGTGCAGGCAAAGACCAACGGAGGTGATGTTGCTGGAAGGCTCGATGATCTTGTCGGGAGGGCGGCATTCTACTTTGGTGACCTCGATCCAAAAATCTCCTGGATCTGCAGTCAGGTCATACAGCAAGGAGATACCGTACTGGATGTTGGAGCGAACATTGGTATTGTCAGCATCCTGATGTCAAAACTCGTTGGACCCTCTGGTACTGTTCATTCATTTGAACCGCAACCGTCACTTCAGGAATGTCTCAACTATGCCATGGAACGAAATCAAAGGTCCAACCTGAAAGTGCACCCTTTCGCTCTAGGTGCTGAATCAGGTGAGTTGACGCTGAGAGTTCCTCAGGGAAATGCGGGTAAGGCTTCTTTTATTCATGATCGAATGCGAAGCGATGCTCAAAGTATTCAGGTTCAAGTGAAAACACTCGATGAATTCCTGATCGATCACCGTATCGACAAGGTGCGGATGATCAAGATTGACGTTGAGGGATTTGAGGCTGAAGTGATTAAGGGAGGTCTGAAGTTCCTTGAGGCGACTTCTCCAGACATCATTCTCTTCGAACTCAACGATGATTGCCCTTATGATCCGGAAATCGACTCAATTCTGACGATGCTCGAACGATTGAGGTTCACGTTCCTGCAGATTCCCAAATGCATGATTCATATGAAACTTGAGAGGTATCGGCCCAAGAAGGGAGATCTTCCGCCGACAAACGATCTCGTTGCAGTCCGGCAGGGGACGGCGGGTGCTGAGATCCTCCGAAGGCTCAATGTTCGTAATTAAGGCCGCATTTGTTTCGAAACGCAGAACCGTTCAGCCCTCTGTGGCTTGCAGTAGGGCTTGTGCCGTTTCGTAGCTCACTCAAAAAGGTTTGCCATGCAAAAGTCATCGTCAGAATGGATGTCCGATTATGTTGTTCGACAGCAACGTGCATTGGAGTCAATTGACCTGAATGCTGTTCAGGAAATTGTGGAAGTGCTGCGTCACGCTCACCAGTTGGGAAAGCAGGTATTCGTCTTCGGCAACGGAGGTAACGCTGCCAGCGCTTCACACTTTGCTACAGATCTTGGTAAAGGTGCTTCGGATCAGCTGCACAAGCCATTCCGAGTGATGTCGCTCAATGACAACGTGCCCTGGTTAACGGCACTGGGAAATGATTACTCCTATGCGGATGTCTTTGTTCGCCAGCTTCGTAATTTTGCTCAGCCTGGTGATGTGGTGATTTCTTCGAGTGTCAGTGGCAGTTCTGAAAATCTCGTCAAGGCGCTTCAGTGGTGCCGGGAGAATCAGGTGACCACCGTGGCTGTGATTGGGGCAAAGAACGGAAAAATGGGGCAGTTTGCCGATCACCTGATTGTCGTGGGTGATACTCACTATGGTCGCGTGGAAGATGCTCAAATGACGATCTACCACATGCTGTGTTATGCGTTTATGGAACTGCCAAACATGAGAGTTGAGCACTAACGAATGCCGGTTCCTGAAATTGAAGCATTGGCGTGGGTACAGCGTCTGGAGTCATTGGGTTTTGCCATACAGGAATATGTCTCTCAGTTGCTAACCGATGGTACTCCTGGACTCCATCTCGCGGTGGCAGAGCAGGGGGGAGATACCGTTTATGCAATCGATCGTTACGTTGAGCCAATCGTTGAAAAGCATATTGAACTGTGGGGCCACGAGTGTCGGCCGCTTTTGTTGATCGCTGAAGGAATGGGAGTTGACGGACGGCGCCGATTTGGCTCTGAACGTGACGAACTCCGTTATCGAGTCATCATCGATCCCATCGACGGAACTCGCGGGCTGATGTACGACAAACGATCGGCCTGGTTTCTGGCAGCCGTGGCAAAAGACCGCGGTGAACAGACCGGACTTCAGGATACGTTTGCGTCTGTGATGATTGAATTGCCAACCAGCAAGCAGCATCTCTGCGATTCGATCTCTGCCATTGCCGGAAATCCAACACTGTTGAAACGCACTCGGATCGGAGGGGCCGAGCCAATCCGACGGGTTGTTTCACCTAGTACATCAACCGGCCTTGCAGGCGGCTTCGGTCAGGTCGTAAGCTTCTTCCAGGGGACGAAAGGGCTCGCCGCGGAATTGATGGAGACCATTGCAGCAGAGCTCATTCCGCCAGGAACAACGTCGCAAAGTGCCGTGCTTGACGATCAGTATATCAGTACGGGTGGTCAGATGGCGGAGCTGATTCTTGGGCACGATCGGTTTTGTTGCGATCTGCGGCCACTGATGTATCAGATTCAGCGGCGTAACGGGCCTTTTCGTGCCCCTGAGCTGGTTTGCCACCCGTATGATGCCGCAGGTCTGCTGACTGCTTTACAGTCCGGAGTCATCATCACGGACGGATTTGGTCGGAATCTAGATGCGGCACTGGATGTTTTCCAGCCCGTGCACTGGTGCGGGTATGCAAATGCTGAGCTTCAGAGCCGTATTGAACCTATTATTCAGCGATGGCTCCGGGGTTATGGTGTCACGCCCTAACCAGCGGAATCCTCGTTTTCATCTTGTCAACATGTGGACCAGGACGAAATGTCGAACCGTTATGTGCTGATTACTCCGTGCCGCAACGAAGCTGAGTTTGCTCGTCGCACACTGGATTCTGTCTGCGCTCAAACCATTCCGCCCGCCCTGTGGGTGATCGTTGATGATGGCTCCACCGATGAGACGCCTTCAATACTCGCAGAGTACGCCGCAAAGTTTGGCTTTATTCGAATCGTTCGTCGCGAGGATCGGGGGAAACGTGCTGTAGGGCCGGGTGTGATCGAAGCGTTCTATGCCGGACTCGATATGGTAGACCTTGGACAGTTTGATTTTCTATGCAAGCTGGATTTGGATCTCGATCTTCCGTTGAACTACTTCGAGTCGCTGATGGCGCGAATGCACAGCAATCCTCGACTTGGGACATGTTCCGGGAAGCCCTACTACGTAGATCCGAAGACTGGTGAACTGATCAGTGAAGGCTGCGGCGACGACACAAGTATCGGGGCCTCCAAGTTCTATCGAGTCACATGTTTCCAACAGAATGGCGGATTTGTAAGGCAGGTGATGTGGGATGGGATCGACTGCCATCGTTGCCGTATAAACGGCTGGATCGCCTGTTCATGGGATGATCCCGAAATCCGATTTATTCACCTGCGGCCCATGGGTTCCAGCCAGCAAAACATTCTGGTTGGGCGAATGCGGTGGGGGTTTGGCCAGTACTTTATGGGAACAGGCCCTCTCTACATGGCTGCCAGTGCAGTGTTTCGAATGAAGAAGCGGCCGTATGTTATTGGCGGGTTGTGCATGATGTGGGGTTATGTACGGTCGTGGCTCCGTCGAGAAACAAGATATGAGGACGAGTCATTCCGGAAGTTCCTGCGACGATATCAGTGGAGGTGTCTGGTGCACGGAAAGAAAAAGGCCATGGAAATGACAGATGCCGAACAAGCCAGCGCATTTCAGCCAAACTGATTGACAAGACCAGAGAATACAGAGGAATTGTGACGTGATATCCACTTCGAAACCGGTGCAGAAAAACATGTATGCTGAAGAACTGAAGAACAGAATCGAAAACCGTTCGGCTCGAGTGGGAGTGATTGGGCTGGGTTACGTCGGCCTGCCGCTCATTCATGCCTTTACCAAGGCCGGTTATTCGTGCATCGGCTACGACGTCGACCCGGTCAAGGTTGAACATCTGCTGAAGGGAGAGAGCTACATCAAGCATATCCCGTCGTCGTTGATTGCCGAATGGATTCAAACGAAGAAACTGGTACCCACAGCCGACATGAGTCGTCTGAGTGAGGCAGATGTCCTATTGATTTGCGTTCCAACGCCGCTCAACGACAGTCGCGACCCGGACTTGATTTATGTAGAAAAAACGGCTGAATCGATTGCGGCCGTGTTGCGGCCCGGGCAACTGGTGATCCTTGAAAGTACGACTTATCCCACAACGACCCGAGATGTGATGCTGCCAATCCTCGAAGGTAATTCTGCGGGGTTAAAGAGCGGTGCCGACTATTTTGTGGCATACAGTCCCGAACGAGAAGATCCCGGAAACCCAGACTATACTGCGGCCGGGATTCCAAAGGTGGTCGGCGGAACCGATGAGGTGAGTCTGGACCTGGCCTGTCGGCTGTATTCGCAGGCAATTGTGAAAGTGATCCCGGTCTCGTCAGCGGAAGTGGCCGAAGCCTGCAAGATCCTGGAAAACACCTACCGCTGCGTCAATATCGCAATGGTGAACGAATTGAAAGTGCTGTTCGACCGGATGGGAATTGATGTCTGGGAAGTTGTGAGAGCCGCATCGACAAAGCCGTTTGGATTTCAGGCATTTTATCCGGGTCCAGGACTTGGGGGGCACTGTATTCCGATTGACCCGTTCTATCTGAGCTGGCTGGCGCGCAAGTATGAACTTTCAACTCGGTTTATCGAACTGGCGGGTGAGATAAACACAAGCATGCCCCGTTACGTGATTGACCGGCTGAGCGAGTTTCTGAATGAAGTTGGGAAGCCGGTCCGGGGGAGTAAGATCTGTATTCTGGGGATGGCCTACAAGAAGAACGTGGACGATGCTCGCGAGAGTCCTTCATTCAAGCTTGCGGAACTGTTGATTCAGCGAGGTGCGATCCTAACGTACAGTGATCCGCATATTCCGAAAATGAAAGCATCCAGAAGTCACTCGCTGCCAGCGATGCAGAGTACGGCATTGACCCCTGAATTCCTGGAATCACAGGATTGTATTCTCATCGCGACAGACCATGACGCAGTGGACTATGAACTGGTCGTTCGACATGCCCGGCTGATTGTTGATACTCGAAATGCGACACATCGTGTGAAACAGGAAACTGGCAACGTGCGAAAAGCCTGAGCAAAATTCAGACTGCAAAAAGCTTATCGCCGGGGGGCGTATTGGGACATCAGTCCCGTACGACGCCCGGCGTTTTCTCTTATGCTGTGCCAAATGAAGTCTTAGGTAGTTGCTTTTGCACTTCTTCGGCGACGTGCAAATGTCATGGCTACGAGTCCGATCGACCATGCAGCGAGAGAAGCTGGCTCGGGCACCGCGCTTCCTCCACTGAATTCTGCAATGAACCTATGGTCGAGAGTGGCGAAATCAGTCATTCCGCCAATTGGCCCAAAAACCGAGTTTCCCCCGGCATAACCATTGATTCCGGAGAAATGAGCGGTAAGGCCGGTGAATCCACGATAATCCATTTCGACCCAGATCTGGCTGCCACCAACGAATGACTGTCCGATTCCAATCGTGGTGGCGCCCGTTAGTGCTGTAAAACTTGTGGAATACAGTTCTGTACCACCATTCATGGCATCAAAGATCTTCAGGTCGAATGTCCTGCCATTTGAGTCTGAATCAAAGTAAAAGGTGACTTGGTCAAATGTTGTGTTGGCCGCGTCGATCGTCATCGACTGACCACTTCCCTGCCATCCGGAATTGACTCTGCCATTCCATGTTGGATTTGTGTCGATGACGAATGCTGCGTCTGCGGACTGCGTCAGACCGCCTAAGAGCAATGTTGCCATCATAAAACTCTGAACAAACAGCTGTAATCTCATCCCAATTTTCCTCTCTCTAATTTGAATCTGGACACCTCCAGGAAACGCCTGCAGGAGAAAACCGATGTCTTTGGTTGTTCGCTGAAGGCTTCGATGATCTGTTCGATGCAGTGATGAAAGGCGAGGTGTGAACGACCAAGGTACTGGATCACGGGAACAACCCGTGCTTCGAAGATTGTGCGATCTTTACGTTGGCTTCAAGTCAAAGATTGCATGCTTTCTGATAAATCGGCAACGTTCTCAATGTGATTATCGTGTTGCGGTGATGATTCTCATTTTGAACAGATGGGCACATTCAAGGCTACGGTATCTGCACGTTCGGATACCAGAGGACAGCAAGCGTTAACCAGCGTCGTGCCCGTCGTCAGTTTGGGGGCGCCGTCCCGGTGAATTCAATCTGTGCTGGGCCTCAGAATCTCGTGTTGACACTCAGGCAGAAGAATGGGGTCAGGAGATTGGTAGAGTCCCTCATTCTTTTGCCCTCATTCTCTTGCCACTTGAGAGGACTCCTTGAGAGAGTCTCAGGCTTTGAATTCAAGTCGCAGGCAGGACTAGTGATTTGACCACGGAAGACGCGGAAAAGACGGAAGAATTGCAGAAGTACCCGATTGTGTTTTTTCGTGAGGTTCGTGTAGTTCGTGGTTATCAATCACGATGGCTAAGCGCTGGATGTAGTCGGAATCAACACGATGCAATGCTCGTTGCGCTAAACGCCACGCGCCCCCATTCCATTTACCTCTGAGCCAACACAGTCCATTTAAGAGAATCCGGCTGTCATCGAGCATGAAGATGTTGTGTCGAACCCGTAGCAAATCAGAATGGTGCCAGCCGACGAGTCCCGAGTCATTTCGAATTCAGCGTAAGTGTAGTTCATCAAACTATTTACGGTCTTAGTAAACTCAAAAACAGAATGTGCGATCCGGGGATATTATGGGCGATTACAGCTTAACCCACTTAAAGCAACTTGAGGCCGAGAGCATTCACGTGATTCGCGAGGTGGTTTCGGAGTTTAAGAATCCCGTGATGCTTTACTCCATCGGAAAAGACTCGGCGGTGATGCTTCAACTGGCACTGAAAGCCTTTTATCCGGCGAAACCTCCCTTTCCGTTGCTGCATGTGGATACGACCTGGAAGTTCAAGGAAATGATCGCCTTTCGGGATCAGTTCATCCGCGAAGAATTGGGTCTCGAACTTCTTGTGCACATTAATGAAGAAGGTCTGAAGCTGAACATCCATCCTCTGGAAGACAGCGAAAAGCACACCGAGGTCATGAAGACCGATTCGCTGAAGGCCGCATTGGACAAGTATGGATTTGATGCGGCATTTGGGGGCGCTCGTCGCGACGAAGAAAAAAGCCGCGCCAAAGAACGCGTATTCTCGTTTCGAGACAGGAAACATCGATGGGATCCCAAAAACCAACGCCCGGAGTTATGGAACATCTACAACACGCGAGTCAACAAAGGTGAGAGTATTCGCGTTTTTCCGCTCAGCAACTGGACAGAACTGGATGTTTGGCAGTACATCCATCTTGAGAACATCCCCATCGTTCCGCTTTACAGAGCGGCCATGCGGAAAGTTGTCGAACGCGACGGGGTGCTGATCATGCTGGACGATGATCGAGTGCAGCTTCGTCCCGGCGAAGAGCCCATGGAGATGATGGTTCGTTTCCGCACGCTGGGCTGTTACCCATTGACCGGTGCGGTCGAATCCGAAGCCACCACACTTCCGGAAATCATTCAGGAAATGCTGCTGACCCGCACCAGCGAACGTCAGGGCCGAGTTATCGACAAGGACGAAGGCGGCTCTGGAATGCAGATGAAGAAAGAACGCGGGTATTTCTAGGCCATATCAATCGCCTTGTATGTTTCATGTGTCAAATTCTTCGGTCGTTGACGTTTCAACCAGAGATTCGTCCCTACCGCTAACCGTTTACAAACCTCAAAATCATGTCGCACCAATCAGATCTGATCTCCACCGACATCGAAGCGTATCTTAAACAGCACGAGCAGAAGCAGTTATTGCGATTCATCACGTGCGGCAGCGTCGACGACGGAAAAAGCACGCTGATCGGACGCCTGCTGTTCGATTCCAAGATGCTCTACGAGGATGAATTGGCAAAGATCGAGGCCGATTCCAAAACTCAGGGTGCAGTTGGCGGAAAGTTTGATCCGTCGCTGGCGACAGATGGGCTAAAGGAAGAACGCGAACAAGGCATCACGATCGATGTGGCCTATCGTTACTTCAGCACCGCTAAACGTAAGTTCATCATCGCGGACACTCCAGGTCACGAACAATATACTCGCAATATGGCAACTGGAGCCAGCTCCGCGGATCTGGCCGTTATTCTGATAGACGCACGGCATGGCGTGATGACTCAGACAAAGCGACACAGCTTTATCGTATCCTTGCTGGGCATTCGTCACGTGATTATTGCAATCAACAAAATGGATCTGGTTGATTTTGACGAAGCGACTTACAACAGAATCTGTGCCGATTACATCGAGTTTACTCGCCGCCTTGACCTGCCGGATCTCTATCTTATCCCCTTATCGGCGCTCAATGGGGACAACGTTGTAGACCGCAGTGAACACATGCCGTGGTACAACGGCGCCACGTTGATGAACAGATTGGAATCTGTCGACATTGGTTCAGACAGAAACCTGCAGGATTTTCGGATGCCTGTGCAGTGGGTCAACCGCCCGAATCTGGACTTCCGAGGCTACTGCGGTACCATCGCTTCCGGTGTCGTCCGTAAGGGTGACGAAGTGATGATCATGCCAGGCAAGACGAAAACGCATGTCAAAGAAATCGTTAGCTTTGACGGCAATATTGATGAAGCCTTCGCTCCGCTTGCGATTACACTGACGTTCGATGACGAAGTTGATGCCAGCCGAGGCGACATGGTTGTGCAACCTGGCAACGTTCCGACCATCTCTGATACAGTCGAAGCCATGCTGGTCTGGATGGCTGAGGAACCGATGGTCCCTGGCAAGACCTACATAGTGAAGCATTCCGCGCAAACAATCACCGGATCCGTCGAATCACTCCGTTACCGCATCGACGTGAACACTCTGCAGAGCAGCCCATCGCCACAGTTGAACCTGAACGAAATTGGACGTTGCCGGTTGTCTCTGAACGAACCCATTTGCTTTGACTCATACAAAAGCAATCGTTCCACAGGCGCCCTCATTTTGATCGACCGGATCACCAACGCGACAGTGGCCGCGGCAATGATCCTGGATCGCAGTGCGAGCGGAAAGAAGCAGGCTGCGTGGGAAGAGGAAATTACCATTGAAGAAGGCAATCAGCGGGCAGGCGAATTCCGCGAAGTAACCCCTTCAGAACGCGAAGCTCGCTACGGCCAGAAGCCAGTAACTGTACTGTTTACCGGGCTGTCAGGCAGCGGTAAGGCCACGATCGCGAAAGCGGTCGAACGCAAGCTGTTCACCAACGGGCGAGCTGTGATGGTTCTGGACGAACAGCAGGTTCGCCGAGGACTCAGCGAAGATCCCGGCTTTAGCTTCGAAGAAGCTTCTGAGGATTTACAGCGGTCGGCCCACCTGGCTAACATCCTGAACGATGCGGGTATCATTTGTCTTGCCGCGTTTGTAGCCCCGAATGCAGCGGTGCGTGACACGGTGGCCGGACTGATCGGCACCAATCGATTCCTGATGGTTCATGTTGACGCCCCGATTGAATTATGCCGCCAACGCGATACTCGTGGGCAGTCCAGCAAGGCCGATACCGGAACACGGCCAGAAGCCTCAGCAGTCGCTGCACCTTACGAGGCGCCCGTATCGCCCGACCTGATGCTGAACACGGAAAAACAGTCCGTTGATGAATGTGCGAATGCAGTTGTCGAACTACTGAAACGAAATGGATTCCTGCGATCCTGACCTGCGGTGTCATCTCCATAGACAGCTGATAGGACATATCAAGCTTTCACGGTACATCGTGTCCTTCCGGCAAGCCTGCAATTCCCAAATTTCCCGTTGCGTTTCGGGGCGGCGTGAATCGGTCAGGCGGCAATTCTATGGATGGGACCGGGGACAGTGGCGTGGGCTGCGGGTATAGCCTGCGTGTGGTCGGTAGAGTCTTCGACGGCCTGATTTCGATTGCATTGGTACAGGGCTGGAGTCCTGACGGACTTCGATACCTTGTTGTATCCGGCATCAATAGCAAGCGGAATAATTCAACTCACCAACGCTGATTTCCACTCTTGTCCAGCAGATTGGGTAGTGCCGCGGGGGGCGTTTTAACCACGAAAGACCCAATACATCCCCTGCACGAGATACGAACCCCTAATCCGACCTTCAGAAGAACACTCTTGGCCCAAAAGACTCTGCGAACGACCCCTCTTTGGGGATTCAATAAGAAACGGACGGCAGATTGTGCCATCCGTTCGCGTCATATTGGTTTCAGACAGCATGTTCAATTGGACTTATGCAGCGACATGACGTCGTCGATGTGCGACCGCTATGCCGATGGCTCCAAGGCCCCAGACTGCCATAGAGGCGGGCTCTGGAACGGCTGCGTGCGAACCATAACCGAGTCTCATATGTGGGATCAGTGGATTGGGAGAAGATGGGCTGGACCCTTCGAATCCTTCGAGCATCGTCAGAATACCATAGTTATAAGGGACAAATGATCCGGGATCCTCCCAAGAGTATTTTGTGCCGAGGCCCGTTAGATGACCGTTGTCCACTCGTGAAAAGTTGATGACATAGTAGCTTCCGGCATTCAGCGAATAACTAAACGCCTTGTCCTGATATCCCGTTCCGGTGACTAAGTTGAACGTCGTCGCGGCAAGCAGTGATCCCGCTGTATGACCATTTGAACTACTGAATAACTCAAATGTGTACAACGGAGCTGCGGCGGCCGGCGACGATATAAAGGTAATCGCACGGTGAAGCGCATGTTGTGGGTGTGTGTACCCTGTGGATTTTTCCGGGAGGGTCACACGTGGGACAGCATTCTTCGGCGGATCAATGGGCGGCGTGGGTCGCTGAGCAGCAAGCATCTGAGCTGACAGTGGTGGAGTTTTGCGAATGGATCGGCGTATCGCCGAATTCGTTCTATCGATGGCGTCGGAAGTTGGCCGCAAAAGACAGGCCGATGACGAGCAAAGGGTGCCCTTCCGGCAAGCCTGCAAATTCCAATTTCCCGCTGTGTTCGGGAGGCGGTGTGATTCGGTCAGGCGATCGTCATGTAGGGACCATCGGGGTAAGGGCATGCGGCTGCGGGTATCGCCTGCTCGTGGACGGAAGAGTCTTCGAACGCCTGATCTCGATTGCATTGGTCCAGTGCCAGAGACCGGACGGACTTCGTTGCCGTGTGCTACCCCCCATCACAAACAACCTGAACCAATACAGCTCTTGAACGCCAATTTCCACTGTTGTCCTGCAGATTGGGAGTGTGGCGGTGTGGGCGGCCGATTAACCGCGAAAAACACGAGAAACACGAAAGAATCGCAGGGGGTCAAGAGTTCGGGATTTGGCAGAAGAATGGCGGCAGATACAGGAGATGCAATTCTGCGACAATATAGCCTTCGGATTTGGCACTATGCGAAAAACCTTCGTGGTACGATGCCACGAATGCGATTCGACAGGATGTCATCACCGCTTTTCGCTCTCCGCTATCCTGCAAGATTCCACTTGCCCCTGAACCAAAACACATCTCTGCTATTCTCGTTCACCGTTTTCACAACTTACGCTGAACCAGTACACATGGAACCGGCAGCCCGTCGAGCATGTTAAACATGCTCGGCACACACTAAAAAACGGATGACCGTTAGGCCATCCGTTCTTGAATTTTAGTCGTCGTACTGGAACGTTTACGCAGCCAGCTTGATCTGCTGACGCTTACGACGGGCGAACATGACACCGAGAGCTCCGACGCCCCACATTGCGAGTGAGGCGGGTTCGGGTACGGGCTGGGCGGCACCCCCGGCCCAATTCACGGAGTTCAAGAGTAGCTCATTCAGCTCTGAATCTGCAGACCCTGTGGTTGCACTCCATGGACTGTCTTGCCAGTCAAACGAAAGACCAACAACTCGTCCAGAGCCTTGCGTCCCTACCATGATCGCATTTTGTGAGGCAATAGTTCCCAGCAATGTCAGGGTCGTGCCGGTGATATTACTGTTCCAATTAAACTCTGTCTGTCCCCCGGAATTGAAATCGGAAATACCATTTGTGACCGGATGCAAGACTCCGTTGATGTCGATCGTTGTATTGGTTCCGATAAAGTTATTTCCTAAGCCAGTGCCGCCAAACATGCTCAGGGCAAACTGAATTGAACTCCATTCAGTCACCAGACCACCACCGGCGGAGACAAATGCACTAACGTTTGCCAACCGTCCCGCGTCAAAATTGCCACGAATTGACAAGAAGGTATCCAGTCCAGTGAAGTTCGATGCGACACTGGAATCTATGTAGCTGACTGTGTGTCCCTGACTACTCAGCCAACTGCCGATTACAGTTCGATTGCCACCTCCCGTCGCATCGATGCCAATTACCATTCCCGCCTGTACCTGCCCCGCTATTGCTGCGAGTACTACTCCCGCTAGCCACAAAACTTTGAACTTCATACTTCTTTTCCTCACTTGTTTTTTGAAACAGACAATGGGATGGGACTCCGCTGTCGATTCCCCTAAGCCACGTTGAGTAGTGTACTGGGTCAGCGTCTAAAGAATATGAGAATTGGGTAGTTTTCTGGGAAGTTGTGTGCCTTATCATTGTGACTATTCAGTTCTCAAAATGAGAACAATGTGTATTGGGGCAGGGGTAAGTGGAATCGTGTTGGATTGCGGTTAGCTAGATGCAAAGGAGTTCTGGGTCAGGACCCATTTACGGGAACGGTCTTCGTCTTTCGCAATCGTCGCCGCTCATCGATCAAAGTGCTGGTTTATGATGGTCAGGGGTTTTGGCTTTGCCAGAAGAAGCACGCAACAGAAAACACCCAAATCTTTGGCGTTCCAGGAGTCCAAATCGCCGCCTATAATTGCGATTTCGGCCTTGTTGAAATTGGTCGAATGGAGCGAATCTCGCGTAAATCTGATTCAAGGA
>JAEUIH010000125.1 GCA_016795105.1 Planctomyces sp. | reverse complement strand
TTTCCCGAAGAAATCTCTACCTGCTCGTTGCAAGATTTACAAAGAATGTGGGTAACACTCAGGCATTCCTGCCCGTCGCAAATGTAGGATGGGCATTCCTGCCCGTCGCAAATGTAGGATGGGCATTCCTGCCCGTCGCAAATGCAGGATGGGCATTCCTGCCCGTCGCAAGTTCTGGTTCGGCTCCTGGCGGCGTGCAGGAGTGAGCTCGGGCAGGAATGCCCAAGCTACATTTGGCAGGGGTGAGCTCGGGCAGGAATGCCCAAGCTACATTTGGCAGGAGTGTGCTCGGGCAGGAATGCCCAAGCTACATTTTTTTATGCGAATTCGGTGCGGAGAGTGGCGGGGGATTTGTTGTCGGGGGACTGGCAGTTGAGGATTCCGGACAGTTCATCAAGTCGTGCATTGAAGCGACGGCTGAATGTGAGCTGGGATGGAATTGCTCCGTTGAAATCGATGGAGTTTGTAAACAGGCCGCGATGAATGCGTGGCTGAGCTCCCTGCAGTTTGATGTTCTCCACGAGAGTCCTGCGGAAGAATCGATGATGTGTCAGCGTCCAGCCGTCGCTTGTCCTTGCGAGCTGGCATCGGGATCTCGGCTTAATCTTCCCGACGGTGCTTACGGGAAACACTACAAGTTCCGGTCCGGGTTCCTGAGGAGCAAACAGCGGACGCAGTGCGTCAAGCAGCATCGACCGGAAGAAAATTTCTCTGCGATGAGCCCACGTCAGCACAACGGCCGAAAATGCAAACAGAACCAGATTCAGGAGTGTCGCCAGAGTCGGGCTGAAGGCATAAAGTGTCATCAGTGCAAGGCAGAAGAGTTTATTGAGAACTTCCCATGCCGCATCAACAAACGGAATTGGCGTAATCCAGATCAGGATCTCAAAAAAGAACTTCACTGCATTGATGACAAAAATATTGATGCCAGCAGCAATGATCAGCAAGACATCCGTTGAGAGGCTTAACACACCGGCATGAACAACATCCGGCGTTTCTGAACCGGGATCGTTCATTGAGATCAGGATCCGGAGTACGACCATCGTAATGATTCCCGACCAGGCTTCGAGTTGATCGAGTGCCTGAGCAATCGGTTTGCTGACTTTGGTGAATCGAGGAACCGAAGTCAGGACTGTCAGGATCAGAAAGGTCCAGAAGACGGCAGGGTGGTGGAGAGGTGAATTTTCGCCAAGCAGCGGATTGTCGGCTGCAACCCAGGTTCCACCGAACATCGCGAGCCCGCTGAGCAGCGTGATGCCAAAGAAGGGCGACAGGGCGACCGGGGCCATTGGTCCGAGCCATTCCGCGATCGATAACTGCTGTCCGAACTGCTGGGCAGCGACGATTTCCTGCTCCGTCCAGCTGTCCGCCGATTCGGTTTCCGGACTTTCCTGATCCGCAGCTTGAGTCTCAGCTTCGCTCTGCTGGCGAGGCTCTGCAGCATCGACTCTGCAAGTCTGCACGGATATCAGGCACGCCGCGACAATTGCCGGAAGCATAAGGGATCGAGTTGTGATGAATGCCGTGTACGACTGCATCGTAGAGAGACTCATGGACTGTAGCCGGAAAAAACAAAAATCGCGGAGAGAAGTTCGTCGCGCGTTGGGGAATCTTAATCAGAAATGCAGCGTATAGGCCATCATCCCAAATCGTAGCGTGGGCATTCCTGCCCGAGCCGCAGCTGGTCGGGCCAGGGATCGAACCAGGACGGAGACGGGCAGGAATGCCCATCCTACGATTTGTGACGGGCAGGAATGCCCATCCTACGAATTGGGAGACTTTTGACTTTTGATTGGTTGGAGAACAGTCTACATTCGGAGGGGCGTTGTGATTCATATGAGCCTATGCGGGGAGTTGCGATGGTGAGAATGAACTGGACTGTGGCGGAAATCGGACGTGGATTTTCGAGAGTTGCTGTGGTGTGTGTCCTTGCGGTAATGCCGAGTACAACAGTGAGCGGGCAGGAGTGGAAGAGTGGAGTTGAGTGGCAGGGGCCGCCCGTGGTAACGCCCGGCGTGACAAATGATGCTCCGCCTTCGGACGCGATTGTGCTGTTTGACGGTTCGAATCTGGATCAATGGGATGGCGGAGACAAGTGGCTGATCGAAGACGGTAACGCGATCCCTCGGGAAACAGGCATCCAGACGAAGCAGGATTTTGGAGACATTCAGCTGCATATAGAGTGGGCAGCTCCCGCTGAAGTTCGAGGCGATGGACAGGGGCGAGGCAACAGCGGTATCTATTTTATGGGGCAGTACGAAGTTCAGGTATTGGATTCGTTTGAGAACCCAACTTACTTCGACGGGCAGGCAGCATCAGTTTATAAACAGACGCCTCCGATGGCCAATGCAATGCGCAAGCCGGGTGAATGGAATACGTACGAAGTCTTCTTTACCGCACCACGTTTCAAGGGAAACGGGGAAATTGAGAAGCCTGCGTATGTAACCGTGTTGCACAACGGCGTGCTTGCACTGAATCACTTTGAACTTCTGGGAGCAACCAGTTACACAGAAGCTCCGAAGTATACTCCTCATGCAGAAACCCTGCCGATTTCGCTGCAATTTCACGGCGATCCAGTGCGGTTCCGAAACATCTGGGTACGAGAATTGCACCCTCCGGTCGGAAAGCGAACGGGGGGACCGTTTGTCATTGGACAACAGTAGCCGAGGTTAACTCGGAGTTAAATTTTTCGGAAAAGGAGTTCCTGTGCCCACGGTGACAGAGCTGATACCTGTTCTGCAGGTTGCAATTGGTCCGATGATCCTGATTTCAGGAGCAGGAATGCTGCTGCTGAGCATGACAAATCGGCTCGGTCGCGTGATTGATCGTGCTCGAATACTGGACCGGGAACTTCGCCCGGGAACGACGGAGGATCCGCATCGCAGTCGCGAACAATTGCGGATCCTTCTTTATCGGGCTCGATTACTGCGACGTGCGATTGTACTCGCTGCATCAAGCGTGTTGATGGCAGCGTTATTGATCATCAGCCTGTTCTTTGCGACTCTGTTTCGAGTCACATCCGGAACGCTGATCATTACTCTGTTCGTTGCCTGCATGGTGACGTTGATTTTTTCGATCATCGAATTTATTCGCGATATTAATCAGACGCTAAATGCACTGAAGCTGGAGGTTACGGAACGGTAGAGGTAGCTTGGGCATTCCTGCCCGAGCACACCCCTGCGCCGCTGCAGTACTCGAACCAGTGGGGGACGGGCCGTAGCCTGGGCATTCCTGCCCGAGCACTCCCCTGCGCCGCAGCAGTACTCGAACCAGCGCGTGACAAGTCGTAGCTTGGGCATTCCTGCCCGAGAACACCCCTGTGCCGCTGCAGTACTCGAACCCGTGGGGGACGGGTCGTAGCTTGGGCATTCCTGCCCGAGCACTCCCCTGCGCCGCTGCAGTACTCGAACCAGTGGGGGACGGGGCGTAGCTTGGGCATTCCTGCCCGAGCACACTCCTGCGCCGCTGCAGTACTCGAACCAGTGGGGGACGGGCCGTAGCCTGGGCATTCCTGCCCGAGCACACCCCTGCGCCGCAGCAGTACTCGAACCGGTGCGGGACAAGTCGTAGCTTGGGCATTCCTGCCCGAGCACACCCCTGCGCCGCTGCAGTACTCGAACCAGTGCGGGACGAGCCGTAGCCTGGGCATTCCTGCCCGAGCACACCCCTGCGCCGCTGCAGTACTCGAACCGGTGCGGGACAAGTCGTAGCTTGGGCATTCCTGCCCGAGCACTCCCCTGCGCCGCTGCAGTACTCGAACCAGTGCGGGACGGGCAGGAATGCCCATCCTACTTGCTTTTTAGTGGAGGATTTGGTGGATGACTTCGCCGCGGCTGAGAGGGATTGGGCGGCTGGTTTGGTCGAGAAGAGTTGTTTCAGGTGAGTAACCGAGGCAGTGGAAGATCGTGGATGTGATATCTGCGGGAGTTGTTATGCCGGAGACAGGGAATGCTGCGTGAGCATCGGATTCACCGTGAACAACGCCGCCTCGAATGCCACCACCGGCAAGAGCAATTGAAAAGCAATTTCCCCAGTGATCGCGGCCGGCAACGCTATTGATTCTTGGCGTATGACCGAATTCACCGATCCAGACAACGAGTGTATCGTCGAGCAGCCCACGGTCGCGAAGGTCTTCGATCAGAGCAGAATAGGTCTGGTCCAGCATTGGCATCAGGAACGACTTCAGGCTTTTGCAGTGATCTCGATGAGTATCCCAGGTTCCGTTGTTAGCACCGCCATCGACCCGTGACCAGTTGACCTGAACCAGAGAGACCCCGGCTTCGACGAGTCGTCTTGCGAGAAGCGTAGACTGGCCAAAGCGGTACCGACCGTATCGGTCTCGTGTTGAATCTGCTTCTTCGTGAAGAGCGAATGCCTGTCGAGCGGCGCTGCCACCGATCAGGTCAAATGCCTCGGACGTCTTTTCGTGGAAGCGACCACTTGCAGATCGACGATCAGTCATATGACGAAACTCATCAAGCTGCTGGACAAGTGACCGCCTGAGGGCCAGGCGGCTTGAAGAAACATCTTCGGGCGTTGAAAGTTCCGGGATCTGAAACTGAGGAAGTGAGGGATCGCAGTTGATCAGCCATGGGTCATATTGACGACCGAGGACACCGGCATTCTGACCTGGCCAGATTATTTCTCCATCATTGGCGATATGATGAGGCAGCGAGATTGCAGACGGCATTCCATCGTGATCGGCCTGGAGAGCTCGCATTATTGCTGCGTGTGACGGGGAGAGATTGGGGACTTTCGAAGTCACATTCTCCTGGCTGAGCGGTATATGTGGAACGCCGGTCAGCATTTGGTAGCCGCTGGAGGAATGAGCCTGATCCTTTGTGACAACAGCTCGCAGAGCAGCGATATGATTTGTGAGGCGAGCGGTTCTGGGCATAAGTTCGCCCACATGAAAGCCGGGGACAACTGAATCAATCACCCCAAATTCACCGCGGACTTCAGCCGGAGCGTGTGGCTTAGGATCCCAGGACTCGTGTTGAGGAGGCCCGCCGAGGAGCCAGAGCATAATGACCGATTTTGCTCGTCCACCGGAATTGCGAGGAATGGTGGCACGTGCGGACGAGTTGGGCATCGCATTTGCTGCAAAACCGGGCCTTGGGGAGGCTGTGGCCGCCTGTTGGATGGAAGCAAGCAGAGAAGTCGACAGTCCGAGAGCCGTCAAACCTCCGATGCGCATGGCCTCACGACGAGCAATTCCATCGCAGAGAGCCGTGGGGCGGCGATCAGGAAGGCTGAGCATGCAGTGAGACTCCTCGGGAGTGAACTTTCTGACAGTCTTGTACTTTAATCTCTTTTGGAAACCAAGAGTAACATCCTGAGGAAACCAATGGCAACAGGCAGATGAAAGCCGACGCGGAAGGACTTTGGATAAGTTTAACAAATGGAATTTCGTCCCCCACACGAAGGATTCTCAACGTACGTGGGTTTGCATATGATCGGCGGGCCCATTTTCTGAAGGAACGAGGACGGCCGGAACGAGGCCGGAGAGAATACATGTCGAACGTGGCTGAAACTGAGATATCGGCAAAGTCTGTGGAACTCCTGCATCGGTCGTATGAACGGCTTCAGGAACAGATTCGCAAAGTCATCGTTGGTCAGGATGAGGTCATTGAACAACTGCTGATTGCATTGTTCAGCCAGGGGCATTGTTTGCTGGAAGGAGTACCGGGACTGGCAAAGACATTGATGATCAGTACTCTGGCACGCAGTCTTTCGATGACGTTTTCTCGAATTCAGTTTACGCCGGACCTGATGCCTGCTGACATTACAGGGACCGACATCCTTCAGGAAAACCGCAGTACCGGATTGCGGGAGTTTCGATTCATACAGGGGCCACTGTTTCATAACGTTGTGTTGGCGGATGAAATCAATCGAACACCACCGAAGACTCAGGCGGCATTGCTGGAAGCGATGCAGGAGCGTCAGGTAACAGTTGGGCAGGTCATTCACAAGCTCAGCACTCCGTTTTTTGTGCTGGCGACTCAGAATCCCATTGAGCAGGAAGGTACGTATTCGCTTCCGGAAGCCCAACAGGACCGATTCATGTTTAAGGTTTTTGTTCGTTATCCATCGTTCGAGGAAGAGCGGCAGATTGCGAGAATGACCACATCGAACCAGAAGGCGGATGTTCAGGCTGTGCTGACAGCGGAGCAGGTCACAGAGATACAAACAACAGTTCGCCAGGTTCCGGTTTCTGACCATGTGATTAACTACACTTTGGCACTTGTCCGACAGACTCGCGTCGGAGAACCAGGAACACCGGCATGGGTCAATGAGAGTCTGGGCTGGGGCGCGGGGCCTCGTGCGGTTCAAAACCTGTTGCTGGGAGCCAAGGCTCGAGCATTGCTAAGTGGCCGAACGACGGTTTCAACAGACGACATTCAGAGTCTGGCAGCACCTGTCCTTCGCCATCGAATCGTACCAAACTTTACAGCAGAGAGTCAGGGGATTACCTCGGACAAGGTTGTTGAACGACTGATTAAAGAGACGCCAGCACGCGAAAGTGAACTCGCCAGTGACCCACGATTTGGAAAGATTTTTGCGGCCTGACGAAATCGCCAGGATTTCCCGACTGGAGCTTCGGGCACGCAAAGTCGTCGAGGGTTTTGTGTCCGGGCTGCATCGCAGTCCTTATTTTGGTCAGTCGCTGGAGTTTGTGCAGCACCGTGAGTATGTGCCCGGTGACGATACGCGCCGCATTGACTGGAAGTTGTGGTCGCGATCCGACCGGTACTATTTGAAGCAGTTTGAAGAGGACACCAACGTCCGCGTGATGCTTCTGGTTGATGGCAGTGAGTCGATGCAGTTTGGAAGCGGTGAAGTCACCAAGTTTGATTATGCTCAGACGGTGGCAGCTGCGATGAGTATGCTGGTTCTGAGACAGAATGATTCGGTGGGCGTTTCTGTCTTTGATTCGCAGGTGAGAAGTTTGATTCCGGTCAGCAGTCGTCGCAATCATCTGCAGGCCGTGCTGCAGGGGTTATCCGTGGAGGCTGCTCAGGGACGTACAGACATGATGTCGATGCTTCACCGGGTTGCCGAATCATTGACCCATCGCAGCATTGTCATGCTGATTTCGGATTTGTTCTGCAGTCGTGACGAGCTGTTCAAGGGACTGCAGTTGCTCAGGCAACGTAAGCATGAAGTTCTGATTCTGCATGTGATGGATGATGAAGAGCTCGACTTCACCTATTCAGGAACTCTGCGATTCGAAGGACTTGAAGATTCAGGGAAGCTGACCTGTGATCCAGCCGCACTCCGGGCCGGATACCTGTCAGCCGTTAGAGAGTTTCAGGACGCAATTCGCAAACGATGTGCCGGAAGTCTTGTGGACTACCGCCTTGTTCGTACAAGTGAAAACATGGATGCAGCGTTGTCTCATCTGCTGAGTCAGCGGATGGGATCAAAACGCTAAGGGGTATCAGACGGTGAACTGGCTGGCGCAATATTTCATGAATCCGGGGTTTGTTCTCCCTGGCCTTGCGCTCGCATCGATCCCGATTCTGATCCACATTCTGAGCCGCCTGCGATATCGCCGAGTCCGCTTTGCTGCGATGGAGTTTCTGCTTCAGTCCGAAGAGATGAACCGTCGTCGGCTGATTCTTGAACAGTTGCTGTTGTTGCTGCTTCGAGTCCTCGCCGTGCTGCTGATGATGTTTCTGATTGCTCGATTTGTTCTTGACCCGTCGCGGCTGCTGATTCTTGGTGGTGCCAGCGTGCACCATGTTGTGATACTCGACGATACGATGTCTCTGCGAGATCGCACGGACGGCAAGCCGATATTTGATCGTGCGATCTCAACGCTGGAACAGATGCTGGCACAGGGACGAGAGAATTCTGCCTCGGCGCGAGTGACCATCCTGAAGATGACCGATCCATCCCGACCGATTGTCTCGGATCGACGGCTGAACGCCGCGTTGTTTCAGGAGTTGAGTCCGCTGCTGAGAAATTTAAAGTGCAGCTACCGGTCGGCAACCCCCGTTGCGGCGCTGGAAGTTGCCAGAGATGCACTGGCGAACGAAGCGGGCGTAACGCCGCAGGTCCACATTCTGACGGATCTCAGAGCGGCTGACTGGACGGGGCGGCCTGAAGTCACGGCTGCCCTCGAGAGTCTGAAATCAATCGAAGCAGAAGTCACCATTGTCCAACTGCTCAGAGAGTCTCATGCAAACGTGGCGATTGAGCAGCTCACCGCGGATTCTCTTACGATTGCTCGTGGCGTTCCCTGGAGAATCAACCTGAGAATCCGCAATTTCGGAACAACAGTGGCTGAAGGCCTGCGAGGCGTGATTCGAATTGATGGGAACGCCATTCCTGCCGGATTGCTTGTGCCGGATATCGAACCGGGTGCTGTCGTAGATCTTTCGCAGGACTTGGTCCTGCAGGCCGAAGGTCGTCATCAGATTGAAGTACGGCTGGACGATGATTCGCTTCCGGAAGACAGTCGACGCTTCATTGCCGTCGATGTCACAGATCGACGGCGGGTATTAATTGTTGATGATGAAGGACTTCAGGAAGACGCTGGTTTTGTTTCAGCTGCGATCAGT
The DNA here is from genome assembly GCA_016795105.1 of Planctomyces sp. Taxonomy (GTDB): domain Bacteria; phylum Planctomycetota; class Planctomycetia; order Planctomycetales; family Planctomycetaceae; genus F1-80-MAGs062. Next base: position 7,569 of record JAEUIH010000125.1, on the reverse strand, counting down.
GCGGATCCTGAACTAACCGGCATCGTTGTTGATTTGAGAACATCGCAGGTTGTGGCATCTACCGATCTCAGTGTCTATGACGTGATCTATCTGATGAACGTCCGCGACTTACCGGCCGATGCCACGCAGCTGCTCGCAGAATTTGTGGAGCAGGGCGGCGGAATCGTCTGGTATCCGGGCGATCAGGCATCACTGGAATGGTACAACAGCACACTTCGCGCGAAGGAAACACGACTGTTTCCTGTACCGCTTCTGGCGCTGAGCGGCGAAGCGGATTCAGGGGCACGAGGCCGTGAAGCGGAGCTGGAAGCAATTGTGTTTGAAAAGCATCCGATTTTTGAGGTCTATAATCTGCCGGACAGCCCATTTGATGATGTAATTCAGATGTCTCGGTGGTTTCGCGTCGCGGCGGAATGGGAACGAAACGATGTTCGCCGAAACGACGGCGTAAAGACGCTTGCCAGAAGCAGTCGAACCGCGGATCCAGTGATCTTTGAACATCAGTCCGGAAAGGGGCGCATCCTGACATTTCTGACAGGTGCTGGTCGACGATGGGGCAACTGGCCGATTGCACCGGCAGCCCCAGGATATGTGGTGATGCACCTGTTAATTCATCCTTACCTGCAGCGACCCTCGGAATTGATACAGCAACTGGAGATCGACTCACCATTGAAGTGGCAATGGCCGGTGAGTGACTATCAGGATACGGTGGAAGTCTATTTGCCCGAACCGGAGTCCACCGATGACCCTTCTGCAGACACATTTGTTCGGTTGCAGGCGGGATTTGCGGAGAGTTCGCTTCAGACATTGCCCAGGCAGGGAAGTGGCGCAGAGCCGGAAGAATCGAACGAACCGCTTTATGCTGTGACGATAGATCAGGCCGATCGCCCGGGAGTTTACCGAGTACGTCGATTTACACCGGAGGGAAATTCGCGGGATGTCTATTTGACGATGAATGTCCCTGTGACCGAGAGTCAACTCCTGTTGGCGGACCCGGCTGAAATGACACAACAGGGCAAGCTGGAACATGTGAAGGTGCTGGACGCTGACGCGGCCGCTTCGTTGACCGGCGGAGATAAGGGCAGGGAGCTTCGCTGGATTCTGCTGGGCCTCCTGATTGCCATTCTGATTTCTGAACAATTGCTTTCCCTGCACATGAGCTATCATCCGGAGGTGGTGAAATGACTCCGATGATTGTCCAGGAAACGACCCTTTCGAATTCAGCGGATTCGCCCGCAGCCAATGAACAAACGCCGGTTTCAGACGTACGGTCTGCTCAGGCGGACTCAGCGTCTGCGCAAACTGGTTTGCAGTCATCCCAAACGGAGTCCTTTCGCGCGACGGAATATGATCTGCCGGAGACATCGGTCGGCTTGTTGTTGCTGATCGGCGGGTTGATCGTTCTGTTTGGCCTTGCCACACGGACATCGCTCCGGGATTCCAGGTTTTTAAAGCGTGGCTGGCGAATCTCATTGCTGCTGCCAAGGCTGTTTGTGTTTGTGCTGCTGGTGATCGTAATGCTGAATCCTCGGCAGAGGACTCAGCTGACACGGATTGAAAAGTCACGCGTCGGAATTCTGATTGATACATCGCTTTCGATGTCGTATCCGGCGACAGATCAGTCAGATCAGTCAGATCAGTCAGATCAGTCAGATCAGTCAGATCAGTCAGATCAGACCGATCAGACCGATCAGACCGATCAGACCGATCAGACCGATCAGACAAATCCAGGGAGCCGCGGAGCGGCAGTGCTGGAGGCATTGATCGATCAGGGGCTGCTGAAGCAGTTATCCGAGACGCATGAGATTTCGATTTTTGGATTTGATTCATCCCTCCGCGGGCCGCTCGCCGTGGTGTCGGACGGCGAAGTTCGATTTCGGGACGAGGCGCAGGACGCAGCAACAGAAAAGCCGGCAACGGCTGCTGGTAACACGAACGCGACGGTGCTGGACCTGAATGAGCAGAACGAAGAAGATCGGAATGAGCTTGCAGACCCGGCGACAAAGGAGCGGCTTCGTCAGTTGATTCGAACAGAGGGTTCTGAGACTCGACTTGGTGAGACTCTGCATCAGTTACTGGGTCAGACTGCCGGCAGAACATTGAGTGGGCTGGTTGTTCTGACGGATGGACAATCGAATGCAGGGCTTGGTATTGAAGCGGCTCGCCAGCGCGCCGAACGAACGAGTACTCGGCTGATTGTCGCAGGAACTGGAAGTCAGATTCCGCAGAAGAATGTGTGGGTTGCGGGACTACAGTCGCCGACAGACGTCCACAAGGGAGACCCCTTTGAGATTTCGGCCGTGATTCAGGGACAGGGTGTTGAAGAGCAGGCAGTGGTCGTCCAGGTCTTTCAGGAGGCGCTGGATGGTCGAACTGAAAACAACCGTCCGATTGCTGAGCAGGTTGTTACGTTTGGTAAGGAGTTGTTACCAGTCACGGTACGGTTTGACCTGCAGCAGCCGGTGCCCGGGAAATACACTTATATGGTTCGGGCAACCTTGCAGGATGCGACATTCACGGAGATTACTCGGGACGATAACGAGCGGCACCGCGAGATCGAGATCACTGACCGTCGAATTCGTGTGATGGTGATGTCGAGCGGTCCGATGCGAGACTATCAGTTTGTGCGCAATACACTCTATCGACACAGCGGAATCGATTCAGATGTGTTGCTGCAGAGTGTTACAGACGAGAACATTGGGATGGTGTCCCAGGAGTCGAAGAAGCTGCTGAAAGAATTTCCGGCCACAGAGGCGGAACTATTTGAGTACGACGTGATTGTTGCCTTCGACCCGGACTGGAGTCGAATTTCGGCGGACCAGCAGCGATATTTGAATCGATGGGTCGCGGAACACTCGGGTGGTCTGATTGTGGTTGCCGGGGAGATCTTTACTCCGAAGACTGCTCAGGAACCGGACAATTTCCGAGAGATCATGGTCATGTATCCGGTCGTTCTGAACAGGATGCTTCCTGAGCTTGAGCTGACTCAGCGCGCGGACGAACCATGGCCCCTGGTGTTAACTCCCGTGGGAAGATCGAGCGAATTCCTGAAGATTGCGGATGAGAGTGGCAATCTGAACATGGAGCTTTGGAACACGTTTCGCGGCATTTTCCGGTCGTATCCTGTGAAGTCGTTGCGAGACGGTGCATCGGTATTGCTGGAATACGGCAATCCAAGAGCTCGGACAGAGCTGGGTCAGCCACCGTTTCTGGCGATTCAGTACTACGGCACAGGACGCACCATGTTTCTCGGATCGGCGGAAACATGGCGGCTTCGGGAGATTTCTCCGCAGGGATACCAGCGATTCTGGACGAGTCTGATCCGAGAAGCAGGGCAGGGGCGAAGAAGCCGAGGATCAGCGCGTGGACTGCTGTTGCTCGACAGAACAGAAGCAGTGCCAGGGCAGGCGATCAACATTCGGGCTCAGTTATATGATTCACGCCTTCAGCCTTTGAAAGCGGATTCAGCTGTCATGACGATTGTGGACTCTGCAGGTCGAGAGATGACCGTTCCGGATCGGCTGAATGCTGACGGTCGCGGAGCAGGGCAGTTCGTGGCCAATTTTCGACCGTCCAGACCGGGACTCTATCGAATCACTGTGCCTGTACCGGAATCTTCCGACGTCCTGCAGGCTGCCGTGGAAGTATTGTTACCAAATCTGGAATCGCAGGATCCGGTTCAGAATGTCGATCTGTTGAAGGACCTGACCGCAGACATTGACGGTACCTATATGCAGTTGGCAGAAATCACGACGAAGCTTCCGGGACTACTTCCGGACCGGAGTATTCCGGTTGTCGTCGATGAACAAAGTCCCACAATGTGGGATCGTTCATGGTTGATGTATCTGATGATTGGACTGTTGAGTCTGGAATGGGCGCTGCGTCGTATAGTGCGGCTTTCCTGAGAACCGAGAGTTATGTCACACGGAACAAAAGACAACGAACGCATTGTGATTGAATTGCCGCCGTCCGTGCGGCGTATTCTTGATTCTTTGCGCGCCCGGATTCGACGGAATGCTGTCCTGACGGGAGTGTTGCTGCTGATCTGTGGACTTTCACTCGTATTCTGGGCGACTCATGCTGTAGACACCGCCTGGTTTGCGGTTCAGCGACTTGAATTACCGCCTGGACTGCGTGCTGTATTTTTGGCGGGGCTGTTGCCAGCACTGTTGTGGCTCACTGGTACTCGAATTCTGTTCCCGATGTTCAGGCGACTTCGAAATCGGGAGCTGGCCGTTCTGATCGAGCGACGGTTTCCTCAGTTTAAGGATCGCCTGATTTCGTCTGTTGAGGCTGCCGACGGATATCCGGCGGACGGGCCGCTGGTTCGCAGTATGCTGAGTCGTTCGTCGGCAGAAGCGGACGTGGAAGCGGGACGAATATCGATCGATGATGTTTTCGATCTGCGGACGATTCGAAAGCTGGGTCTGGGTTCAGCAGTACTCGTAGTTTCTATCCTCGTCTACTCTCTGCTGGTCCCTGGAACATTAACACGCTGGTGGAATGCGTTTGTCGAAGTCGAACGTGTCTATCACATCCGGACCACATTTCTGGATGTTTCGATCATCGCACAACCTGGAAATCGTCGGACCACATTTCGAGATCTTGAAGATACTTATTCTTATCTGCACCCACGTGGTGCCGATCTGGAAATGGAGTTTGTGGTACCAGACAGTGCGCGACCTGACGGAGGTAGCTGGGTCGTGCCGGACCGTGTTCGGGTGGATGTGATTCGAGGGGACGGTTCCGTCAGTCGCACCTATGTTTCGGCTTCTTCTGCTCGAACGTTTCGATTCGTACTGACTCGACTGCAGGAACCGATTCGGATTGAAGTCCTGGCTGGCGATTATCGTCCGGCAAAACCTTTTGACGTCACCCCTGTCAACTTACCATCGATTGACAGAATGGAGATCAATTGCGACTACCCTGAGTACACAGGTTGGAATCAGCTGCGTGAGCGTCGTCTGTCGATTACCGGAAGTGATTTGTCGCTTCCGGTTGGAACACGATTTGAGATTCGCGCCGTTTCCAGCAAACCACTGCAGTCGGCAAGAATTGTCAGCGACTGGTTTGAACTGACGGGAGATCGCGAAGGGATTCGTGTGCAGCCGCGAGAAGGGATTTCAATTCCTCCGATCACTTCGGGGCCGATGGTTTCAGCAGACAGCCTAACGATATCAGCTGGATTTGAACTTACGACATCCGTGGAAGGCAAACCCGATTCTGAAATAACAACGGGGCATACTTCGCTTCCGGTTCCATCAAACTCACCGCTTCGATTTTTCCTGCATGACTCGGATGATGTCATGTCCGTGAATCCGGAGACACTTCGAATCACAGGAGTGGATGATAAGCCCCCGGTCATTATTTCGCAGCTGCGCGGGATTGACAACGCGATTACTCGACTTGCCGTGATACCGGTGACGGGGCGTATTGAAGATGACTACGGACTATCATCGGCAGGATTTCAATTCCTTGTCGATGATGAATCCACCTGGCGCCCTCGACCGTTTCGTCAGTCACCAGCTGCCGGGACGACTGAATTTGAATTACGGAGGAGTGAGTCGGAGAATATCGAAGTGTTCGACGTGCGACCTCTGGAACTGGCCGAGGGGCAAACACTGACGCTTGCCATCACGGCAAGCGATGGAAATACCTTGACAGGTCCGGGGGTGACTCGGAGTGATCCGATGGTCTTTCGAATTGTGAGCAACGAAGAGTTATTAACTTTGCTCTATACGACGGAGATTACACTTCGAAGTCGCTACGAAGAGATGCTGACTCAGCTGGAAGAAATTCGGTCAGACATCCAGTTTCATGAAGGAGCCGCTCGACGTCTGGCCGACGGAAATTCGCCAGGTGTTGCAGAAGATCGGGCAGGAGTGTCAACCTGTGCGAATCGCAGCATGAATTCTCTGAGGCGACAGATTAACGAGCTGGGATCGATCACTGAAGGGTTTGCGGGAATTGTCGAACAGATGGAAAACAACTCCATTTCGCCACAACAGTTATCAGACGGGATGAAGACCAGCATCCTGCAGCCGCTTCGAAAGATTCTGAGCGGGCAGTTGCCTGTCACGGAACGCAGAATGGGAGAATTCCGTGTTGCCGCGGCATCAGAGAAGCCTTCGATTGCTCAGCTTCAGGCCGCGGAGAAAGAGCTAACGGTGAGTATCGTGGAGCTGCGGCGAATTCTTGAAAGTGTGCGAGAGATGGCTGAAATGCACGAGCTTGTGAAGGACCTGAAATCGATTTATGAATCGACTCTTCAGATCACAGAAGAGTTGCGTGAGATCCAGAAACGCCGCCTTCGCGACCGCTTGAAGCTGCTTCAGCCGAAGAAGTGAGCGTGATTGGTAACCACGAAAGACACACAAGAGTACTCATCACGCTCCGCCGTGATGACGAGCCCCCCGGTCCGCCCCTTCCGCGTCTTCCGTGGTCAAAACGCCAACCCCGCCTGCGATTCGAACACAAAACCGCGAACACAGCCCCTGAGTATTCTCGTATGGCAAGAGAATGAGGGCAGAAGAATGCAGGACTCTGCCATTCTTCTGCCCCCATTCTTCTGCCATCTCCCGAACTGTTGAACCCCTGCGATTCTGCTTTAGTCGTTGAGCAGGGTGGAGACGGACGAATGATCACTGACCGGCTGGAAACTGAAGTTCACTGAGGTGAATCGACTTTCGGACACGCGACTGGCCCGTCATATCGTGAATACGGAGTTGGATTCGTGGATCAGCGGCTGTCCAGTTGATATGAATCATACCGAAATGAAAGTCGGTACACGGTTTTCCGACGCGATTGCCATTCGGTTCAACGACATCCCAGTCCTGATTGATACCACTGGCGGTAAGATCGTAGATGGGATAGCAGCCTGGCGGCTTGAGGACAGAAAGTTCTCCCCAGTGCACATCACCGGAGATGAAGATCACACCATTTGCCCGAGTGGACTTGATGAGATCGACCATTTTGATGAGTTCATTTGGGAAATTGGTCCATGATTCCCAGCCGTTGTATTCATGGCTGAACTGGATGCTGGAGCCGATGATTCGGAGGTCGGCAGGTTCCTGAAGTTGTTTTTTGAGCCAATCCCACTGTTCTGCGCCGAGGAGCGTTTTGCTGGGGTTGGTGTCCGGAAGGTAGTCATTTTTCCACGACGAGAGAGGCGAGTGAAGCGGAGGGTCTCGGAAGTATCGAGTATCGAGGAGAATCACCTGCAGAACTTTTCCGGAGGGAGCATCCTGAAAGCGGTAGCTTGTGTAGATGCCCTGATGTTGACGACGGACACTGTTTTGAGGTTCGTTCCAGAAATTCAGAAAGATTTCTCTGGATTGGTCGCGGAAGGGGTAGTCCTTGCCGGCATCATTTTCACCGTAATCGTGGTCGTCCCAGGTCGCGATTGTTGGAGTTGCAGCGCGGAGATCCTGGAATTCGGGCCGTGAGTTCAGTTTTTGGTACTTGGCCTTAAGGAGTTCCATATCACGAGTATCACCATAGATATTATCACCGAGATAGATAAAGAGTTCAGGTCGCCAATCAAGAACGGTACGGAGGATGGACTGTGGT
>JAEUIH010000124.1 GCA_016795105.1 Planctomyces sp. | reverse complement strand
ATGCCCAAGCTACGACTTGTCCCGCGCTGGTTCGAGTACTGCTGCGGCGCAGGGGTGTGCTCGGGCAGGAATGCCCAAGCTACGACTTGTCCCGCGCTGGTTCGAGTACTGCTGCGGCGCAGGGGTGTGCTCGGGCAGGAATGCCCACGCTACTTACTTACTGTGCAGTGTAAGAGTTTCTTCGACCTGAAGAATTAGACAATCTTTCACTACCATTTAACGAATCGTGTCCGGGCCTTCAATGACGAAAATGGCGGCATCCATTTACCAGTCTTTCTCCGGATGATCGAATAAAACAGGCTTACGTCGGGAGCCGCCTCCCTATTTGGATCAGTCCTGAGTTTGAAAAATGAACAACTTATCTCAGCTCTTCGCTGCGTTCTGCAAACTCCGGAAACTCTTCCGCAAACTGGCGGTCCGTTTCCCGAATTTGTTCCTCAGTTGCCTTCGACTCTGCCTCGGCACCCATGCTCGCCTGAAGAGCGGCAAGGCGGCGCAGGCATCTCAGGAGTTGGGCATAGACTTCCGCGGTTCGGTTTTCTTTGGAGAGTGTCTGACGCAGCGTTTGTTCCGCAAGTTTGTAGTCGTGTTCTGCTTCGGTAGGTCGCTCACAGCGTTCCAGATACTGTCCTCGTCGAATCAGTAAAACGGCCGATGGGCTTCGAAACGTGTCTTCCATCGGATAATCGCGGTTGAGTTGTTCGGCTATGGAGATGGCCTCTGTAATCTCTGAAACGGCCGATGTGAAATCCTCCTGAAGAGCTCGACACGATGCTCCGTCGTACAACGACCAGATCAACCCCATCCGATAGTCCGGAGATTCCGGGTTGTCCCGCACGAGCTTCCGAAACAACTGGGTAGCCTTATTCGCATAATGCGTCTGTTCGTCGAACTGCTGCAGCTCACCAAGAGCATCGCCGAGACTGCGGCAGACACTTGCAAGTGCAAAGGAGTGATCATCGATGTGCGATGGAAGTACAGTCAGATGAACTTCAGCAAGTCTATATATGTCGACTGCCTCCTTCCAGCGCCCATTCAGCGTTCTGAGATAAGCCGCGACCCGATACAGATTTGCCAATGAATAGTGCTCTTCCCGCAATCGTTCAGCTTGTTCGTTTGTCAAGTCGCCGCCAGTGTCATCGCGAGAACGAAGTGTTGTCAGAAACTCAATGCCTTTCTGTACAGTCTCTTCTGCCCTTTTAAGGTCGCCCAGGTGGATGAGTGTATCACTCCAGAGTCCGTAAACATCTGCGAGATCGTTCTGAATCCGTACATCTCCGGTGTCAGTCCAGAGTGATTCGAGAATCCATGCCGCACGCTGGATGTAATAGAGTGCCTCCCGATGCTGTGAGAGTTTAATCAGCAGCTTTGCACTCACCGAATTCCCCTCTGCGGTCAGGATACGGCCTTCGGTTGAGTGTTCCTCAGTCATTGCCAGATCCTGAAATCTGTGAATTATCATCCTGAGAAAGTCTCGTTCTTTGTCTGTCAGCTTTTCACGTTTCAGCAGATCATTGGTCACCACATCGTCGACCAGAAGTCGCAGAGTTTCTCTGGCGTGTTCGCCGGCTCGCTTGGACTCCCATACTGCCGTGGACAACTTCGAGTTTGAAACTGCGAGTTCCGTGTTCTTTGACTGAAGTAATGAGTCTATAATAAGCCCGGAAACCAGCAGGACGGCAGTCCCGGCAACAATGGATGCTGATAAGCCCGGGCGACGGGCCGCCTGTCTCAGGATTCTTTGCACGAACGGTGCTCTATAGACGGTCAGCTCTTCACCGGTCAGCCACCGTTCAAGTTCTTCACCTAGTTCCTGTGCTGACTGATATCGTTGACGCGGATCAAACTTGATTGCATGGCGGCAGACCGCAGCGAGAGCCGGAGGACATTTCGTCAGATGTTTTTGCAGGTTGATTGATGTGCTGCTGCGAAACCCTTCCAGCACCCCGGAGAGTTCGTTCGGCAACACCGGAGGACGTCCTGTCAGCATCTGGAACAGAGTTGCTCCGATTGAGTACACATCGGCTCTGTGATCAACTTCATTCAACCGTCCCAAAAGCTGCTCAGGCGCCGCGTAGGCAGGCGTGCCAATGACCGTTCCTGCCCGTGTGAGCATAATCTCCGACGTGTCGTTACCGACCTTCTGGAGATGACCGCGATCGTCAATATGTGCCGTTGCAGTTGAAGGTTGAGGAGTGGCCGCAGGTGTATCAGTGTCTCGAGAGTTGACAGATATTCCTGACCGTGCGAGCCCCCAGTCGAGGAGTAGTGTTTCGCCAAACGACCCCACAAGAATGTTGGCCGGCTTGATATCTCGGTGAACCACTCCCTGATTGTGCGCATAACTGACAATATTGCAGACGGACCGCAGGCTGGTAATCAGCCGTCTGAATTCCTGAGATGCAAATACTGACCGTGAATCCTCAATTTGACTATGGAAGTCCTGAATGAGTTCAGCGAGAGTCGCACCATCGACAAACCGCATAATATAAAATGGTACGGACGCCTGACTCGTCTGCAGTGAATGGACAGGAATAATGCCGGGATGTTCAAGTCGGCTCGTGATTCGAGCTTCACGTTCAAAACGTTCCAGCTGCTGCGGACTTGTGACATGAGATTTGGGAACCTTGATGGCGACACGACGATTTAAGACCAGGTCGGTGGCCTCATAGATGAGCCCGAGTCCACCTGTTGCGTGCAGTCGTTCGACTTTGTACCGACCGTCCACGAGCACTGATTGTCCGGAACGAAGTTCTGTGTTTTCCAGCAGCGGACATGTCCGGTCTGTTGAATCTGTCTGACCGTTGCCAAACTGCCGTTCGAAGCCAATCAACGCTTCGATCTGTCGTTTGAGTGCACTCAGGAGTTCCGGATTGTCACCGCAGAGATGCTCAGGGGGTAGTTCAATCCCCTGCTCGCGGTTGATTTCCCAGAGTTCAAGCAAGTCATCGATTTCAGACATGAAGTCAGAGTAATCGGGCTGCCTGAATTATTCCAGCAGCTGAGTGACATCATGCAGAGCGTTGGCCACCTGCTGATGAATCGCGTAGTGCTGTTCTCGAGTAATTCGAAGCGTATCGAGGATTTCCGGTTCGATGTCCATCTCCGGAAGATCCAGTCGGAAACCATTTGGGAGCGACGCTGCGGTCCGGTCTGCAGCATAAATCAGACAGGCTTCTCTGCGGAAGTCTTCCGGTGCATCAAGTGGCGCGTGATGATTTCCGACAAGGCGTGAGATTCGATGAGGAAAATTCCAGAATTCACAGACTTCAAATCCGAGTTCCTGGTGATCCTTTCCGAACTGTTCGATCTCGAGTTTCCGCAATTCAACGTGAGGAATTCCGTCCGCATCGAGTTGGAGCTGTTGAACACAGCGCAACAGTTGTGGATGAGCAGTATGCATCTCTGCCATAATTCCGATATCGTGAGTCAGCCCCGCAAGGAAGAACTCATTGGCATCAGCGAAGCGAAGCTGTTCCGCAAAAATTCGGGCGGCAGTTGCGGTGGCAGTGGAATGCAGCCAGAGCTGGCGTGGAGGGAATGCGATCGAATCCCCTCGTGCATGCATATTGAACGGCTTCACCATCGAAGCGGCAATGGCAATATTGCGAACGGCGTTGATTCCGAGAATCACAATTGCTCGTTCGATCGAACCAATCTGGCGAGACAGTCCATAAAATGCGGAGTTTACAACTTTCAGGATTCGTGTCGACATCGCGACATCAGAACTGATCAGCTTTCGCATCTCGGCCGTGGTTGAATCCGGGTCCTGGGACAATTCGAGTATTCGAAACGTCACTTCAGGGAGCGTCGGCAGGTTGGCATACTTCGCTCGAGCTGCTTCTTCCCTGATTCTTGGCTCGGCAATTGTGCTGTCCATATTTCACCTGTGACCGCAATTTAACGGAGATCGAACCCGAAGTATCTCTCCACAACTTTCACTCAGGGATTCCTGTTATGCCTAAGGGTTGCATAAAAACACTAGCACGCCATAACCGGTATGCTCGAAACATTAGCTCGTCTTTTGGAACTGACCTCAGCTGGCCTCGTTTCTGGTTGGCTCATACCGGCAATGTTGATTTTTCCGCACATCCTGCTGCCGGGCGACAACACAATCCTCCAGACCTCAAGTTGCGCGTTCGATCTCTGCGGCATAATCCATACGAAACGGACTTGGATTTGCGGAATGAGTAGCTTTCAGTGTCGAGAATCTGCAAGACGCAGCAGGAATAAACAAGGCTTTTCCGATCCGGTTTGCCTTGCTCAGATTTGGGTTTGTCTGGCTCAGATTTGATTGTAAGGGTTCTGTTTGGACCATGTATGTGGACCTGTATTGACTATCAGCTTGATTTCCTCGGATTCGTTGCCGGCTGCTTACTCGGGCTGCTTTGTCTGAGGAAGCTCGTCAAACGCTGCCAGCGGGAACATGCAGCCTACCGCATCTGTGGCGGGCTGACTGTCATATTGCTGGTTGTCGGATACCGGTTCGTTCATAAGGTTGACGATGAGCAGCGATGCAATTTGATCAATCATATGAGCGCGTTTGCGACGACATATGCAGGGGAAATGGAACGGCTCGGACATGCAGACCTCCCTGCCTCCGTCTCTGAAGATGACCCGCTATATCTTCGATTGATTGATGCTCAGAGTCGATGGCTGCAGGCGAATTCACTTGTGAGCGACATCTACACGATTCGCCGTAATCCGGATGGATCGTCGGTGATTCTGGTTGACTCGGAAACTGACTACAACCACAACGGCCGGATCGATCAGGATCGTGAACGCAGAACGCGACCGTGCGAACCCTATTCAGGATTCAATACCGGGGATACAAAATCCGCGTTCGAACAAGCGCTGTCCGGTACCCCGGCGTTTGTTGCGGTTCCGTACAGTGACCGCTGGGGGGACTGGGTCAGTGCTTTGCACCCGCTGAAAAACTCCCGAGGTGAAGTTGACGGAATTCTGGGAGTTGACTTTCCGGCAGCACTTTGGGGGCAGCAAATCTTCAATGCACGCCTGTCAGTGATTGGGATCATGGCAGTCATTGAGTCGCTTCTGCTGGCTGGTGGCACAGTGCTCACAATGACTCGATTTCATCTCCGTGAACAGCTCGTTGCGGCAAACCGACTCCAGCAGTTCAAGACAACTCTGGACCAGACCCTCGACAGCGTATTTATGTTCCATCCGGAGACGCGGAAGTTTATCTATGTCAACGAAGGAGCAAAGCAGCTGCTGGGATATTCCGAGACGGAATACCTGGAGATGACGCCATTTGATATTGTTCCGAATCTCGAAGCGGAAGTTCTGGACAGTCTGATTGGTCCGCTCCGCTCAGGGACTCATCAACTCATCACGCTGGAAACCATTCACAAGCATCGCGATGGGCATGAAATCCCTGTCGAGCTGTCTCTGCAGTTCGTCCGGCAGTCAACGGATACACCACGGTTTGTGGGCATTGTTCGTGACATCACTGAACGGAAGAAAATCGAGAAGGAACTTATCATCGCCGCTCGCCTTGACAGGCTGACTGGGTTGCCGAACCGAGCTCTGTTCAACGACCGACTGCGATTATTTATCGACAAGTCGATGTGTGATCCGAATTATCGGTTTGCCCTGATGTTTCTTGACTTTGATCGATTCAAGGTTGTCAATGACAGTCTGGGACATGATGTGGGCGATTCATTGCTGCGAGAAATTGCTTCCCGGCTGAAACACAGTCTGCGGACGACAGATTCGATCGCAACCCTGGCTGACGGTACAACAGTATCACGTCTGGGTGGCGATGAATTCGTGGTCATTCTGGACAACATCAGTGGGGTCGAAACCGCGTGCCAGACTGCTCAGCGCCTGATTGATGCACTGGGCGAAGAGTATCAACTTGGCGAACATCAGCTGCGATCGACCGCCAGCATCGGAATTGTCTGCAGCGATCTGCAGTATGAACGAGCTGAAGACATGGTGCGGGATGCTGACACTGCCATGTATGAGGCAAAGGCTCGAGGAAAAGCCTGCTATGTCGTCTTTGACGAAAGTATGCGGGAGGCCGCGGAACGACGCCTGAGTATTGAGAATGATCTGCGGAGAGCCATTGGTACTGATCAGATTTCTCTGCTCTGGCAGCCGATCATTTCTCTGGAATCGGGCCGTCTGCAGGGCGTGGAAGCTCTCATGCGATGGAATCATCCGGAACGTGGTGAGATCTCTTCACAGCAATTCCTGCCGATCGCAGCCGAGTCCCGACTGCTGCTTCCTCTGTATGATTGGATGCTGGAGGCGGCGTGTTGCCAGTTCGGGAAATGGATCGGACTGCCGGCAGACCTCGAACCAAAGTTCTTGAGTCTGAATCTCACACACCTGCAGCTGATGCAGACCGATCTTGCTGAGCGAATTCTCAGTATCTCGCGGCGATATGGTGTGCGGCCGGATCAGCTTCAGCTGGAGCTTTCGGAGTCAGAGCTGCTGAATTATCGTGGTGTTGCTGGTCCAGCCCTTCATGCTCTGTCCAGAGCCGGATTTCGACTTGCCATCGATGACTTTGGTGCAGGATATTCTTCACTGGCCTGCCTTCAGGAATTCCCGTTCGACGTTTTGAAAATCGATCAGAAGTTCATCCGGAACCTGAACGAAAGCCCGGACACGATAGCTGTGACTCACAGCATTGTTTCTCTGGCCGACAATCTGGGAATTCGATGCATCGCTGTTGGGATTCAGGATCCTGTGCAGTTGGTGATTCTGCAGTCCATGAACTGTACCTTCGGGCAGGGCGAATACATTGCTCCAGCAGGTCACGCGAGCGAAATCCTGCGTGGTGTCTGGAAGGTATCAGGGGCTGGGAGCGTACGGCGAAATCACTGGGAGCATTGCCTCGTGGAGAATTGAATTCGATGCCAGCACGCTGGTCTTTTGATTGAGCGGGACCTCGAGGCCGTGACATGTGGTGACCTTTCCTCCCGCTTCTTCGACCAGAAGTCGTCCTGCCGCGAAGTCCCATGGAGACAACTGGTACTCGAAATAAGCGCCGTAATATCCCAGTGCGACGTGTGCGAGATCCAGGGATGCAGTGCCAAATCGTCTGACCCCATGAATGTTCTGACGGAAACAATCACGGACCCCCATCAGTGTTGCTTCCATCATTGCGCCACGGTCGTAATAAAAGCCGATTCCGATCAGTACATCAGAGAGCCTTGTTTCACTGCCAACGGCCATCCTGACACCATTGTGGTAAGCCCCCTGCCCTCGAACGGCCTCGAACCAGTCTTCCCGAATCGGGTTCCAGACAACACCACACTGAGCCACTCCCTGATGGTAGTAACCAATTGATACAGCAAAGTGGGGGATATGATGTGCGAAGTTTGTGGTTCCATCAAGAGGATCAACGATCCATAGATGTTCGGCCGACGCATTGCCACTGGTCTCTTCTTCACCAAGAATCGTATGAGTCGGGAATGCCGACTGAATCTCGCGAACAATACAGCGTTCTGCGCTGAGGTCTGCGTCTGAAACCAGGTCCGGGCCACCCTTGGATCGCATCTGCACACCGTTGTGGTAGTACGACTTCAGGATCTCTCCGGCTGCCCGCGCAGCAATACGGGCGGTTTGCAGAGGAATACTGGAGAGTTGATCGCTTTCAAGGCGGATTTGCGGGTCAGTCACGAATATCATCTTCCATTGGCAGGGGGTCGATCGACTCGCCGTTATCCAGTTCAAGTCGGCATGCGGGCAGGCTGTCCAGGAATATGCGGCCGTAAGGCTTTGTGAGTACTCGGGGATCGAGGATGACTACTCGTCCGGTGTCGCTGCGATGTCGGATCAGCCGCCCGAACCCCTGTTTGAGCTTAATGACTGCTTCGGGAATCTGGTAATCACGGAATGGATTTCCACCTCGCTTGCGGATTGCTTCGATTCTGGCTTCCAAAAGCGGGTGATCCGGAACGCTGAACGGCAGTTTGGGAATGATCACATTCTGAAGAGCTTCGCCGGGAACGTTAACTCCCTGCCAGAAGCTGTCCGTTCCAAACAGGACAGCCCGGGGATTGTTGCGGAATTTTTCGAGCATTGCGGTGCGTTGCAGCCCGCGTCCCTGGCAGTAGAGTGTCATGTCATGCGCTGCAAGCCAGCCCGTTAGTCGTTCGGCGATTGAAGTCATCATCGAGTAACTTGTGAACAGGACGAAGGCTCGACCGGCAGTTGCTTCCAGATGATGCTGGATGCGCCGGCAGGCTTCGATTTCAAAGTCTCGCGGAGTGGTCGACGGATCCGGGATTCTGCTGCACAGGATCAGTCTCGCCTGCTTTCGATAGTCGAACGGACTTCCCATCCGAATATCGTTGCCGTTTGACAAACCGATGCGTGATCGAAAGAAACGAAAGTCTCGTGCTCCCGTCGCCAGAGTGGCGCTGGCCATGATGACTGATGGCACTTTGTTAAAGAGCTCGTGCTGAAGTATCGGGCCCACTTCAACAGGTGCACTCAACAGGGTCAGCCGTTCACTGCGACCGGACGTCCTTTCTATCCAGTAGACGCTTTCCGGAACTCGCTGTTCAAGCCAGCTTGTGATTGTGTCAGACAACATCTGACAGCGAGCCGCAGCGGCGTTGAGTTCTACTTTGTCGGTGTCTTTCTGAGCAGCTTCGGCGTATGCCGCCAGCAATAAAGCCAGTTCCCTCAGTTGCTTTGACACCTCGTTCTCAACATCAAGTGGTCGATTCAGTCTTCCATTCGGGCGACTACAGCGTTCCGCAGATTCCGCAACCGCCATGAAGAACTCACGAGAGTGAATCCGGATGGTCTCAACTTTCTCCTGAACTTTCAGAAGGCCGAGAGCGACCAGAAGCCCTCGTTGAGTTTGCCCGTTGTAGAGCTTATTCAGGAGGTAATCGACCTGACCTTCGGCAACACTCAGTCCAAGGTGATCGGCTGCAACCGCTTCCAGTGTATGCGCTTCGTCAAAGATTACTGTGTCATAGTCAGGCAGAATATTGGCGCCTTCTCGACGAAGCGAGAGATCCGAGAAGAACAAAGCGTGGTTGACGATCAGCAGATCGGCATTGTAGACACGACGTCGAGCGCTATAGTAGAAACACTGGTTGTGAGTTGGGCACTTCTTGCCGAGGCAGTCTCCATGGTCACTGCCGACTTCGTCCCAGACTTCGGGAAGTGGCCGAAACGGCATGTCAGACCGACTTCCGTCTCTGGACTTGGCTGCCCAGGCTTGAATCTGATTCAGGCTTCGCTCTGTGTCGTCGGAAAACAACTGCCGCTGCCCCGTTCTCTGAACGGCCTTTGCCAGTCGACGCAGGCTCAGGTAGTTACTTCTTCCTTTGACCAGCACTGCCGAAAATTCGACAGGAAGTACGGCCTGAAGAAACGGGATGTCGTGCTGAATCAGTTGTTCCTGGAGGCTGATTGTATGTGTGGAGACGACAATCCGCTTCTTCTTCTCTTCGGCGAGTCCCGACTGCTGCGCCGCGAGAATCGCTGGAATCAGGTACGCAAAACTTTTCCCAACTCCGGTACCGGCTTCCGCTACAAGATGGGAGCGGTCACGAATCGCGCGTTCCACAGCCAGAGCCATCTCCATTTGCTCCGTCCGCGGCTCATAGCCCGTCAGACGCCTGGAGATTACTCCACCCGCTCCCAGAACACTTTCAACATTCAGGACCTCTTCGGTCATCGCGTCTCCGGTGAATCGAGCAGCAATGGGCTCGGTTCGAAAACGGATGGTGGAGTTGGATTTCGGTGAATCATCATGAAGACAATATCACTCTGCAAAGGCGCTCCGGATCGAAAACCCTGCAGCTGGTCTGCGATTCGAAGATGTGCATCAGGTGGTTCCGCCAGAGACGGTTCGATCAACTCCAGCAATTCCTGTTGACTTAGAGATTGTCCGGCGGATGAAATCAGCCGGGACACTCCGTCATTCAGGAGCAACAGACTGCTGCCTTCGTTCAGAGGGATCTCAGTCTCACGATAGTCATTGCGACTGGTTCCGTGTCCGGTGTCCGTGATATCGTTGTGATTCAGCTGGCTGGCCTTTCTGCCATCATGCGTGAAGATTGAACACTGGCCCGAGACGGACACTACGACAGTTCCTCTCTGCCGGTCAAGAACTGCAACTGCCAGAGAGAGTTTCGGAGGAACGTGGTTCTTTCGAGCAAGCAAAGTCTGCTCTGTCGACCGAATGGCCTGTGCTGGTGATCCGGAATCTTTTAAAGCGTCCGTCATCAGGTGCGATAGGCAGGCAATCAGGCTCGAAGTGACGGCGCTTCGACCGGGGACATCGATCAGGATCGCCGCAGTACGGTTCTCGTCAAGTGCAATGAACTCGACCAGGTCTGCCGCCACGTTCGGGGCGGAAATCATGAAACGTCTCAGAAGATAGCCGGGTATCTCGGGCGATCCTGCGCCCGAATAACTGGCTCGAAAGGAATTCCCCATTTCTGTCGATCGATCAAGGGCCGATTTTGAGGCGAGCTCAGCCGCATGCAGCGACTGTTCGAGGCAGATTGCGAGCACATAAGTGAACATCACCAGTCGCTCAAGGTCTGTTCGATCCGGGCTGAAATCAGTTCTCCCAGTTTCAAGGTGAATCGTACCGTAGACCGCTTCTTCAGAAAACACAATAGGACAGCACATTAAGGAATGCTTTGTGAGTTCGTTGATGCGAGGGTGACTGCAGGACGAATTTCTCCATTGGTCCTGCATCAATATCGCTTCTCGATTTCGGATTGACTGTTCAACAAGCGGAAGCCCAAGCTCCGCGGATGCTGTCGAATCAACAGAATGCGTGACGACAACATCAAGTCGGTTTGCATTCTGCGAACATCGCACAACCACAATGCTGTCAAAATGCGGAAAGAGCTCCCTGAGATGGTCGACGGCGTTTCGGAGAAGATCGATTTCTCCATTGGTTCGCCGAAGACAATTCAGACATTGAAACGTGAGCATCAGCTTGCGAGTTGCATCGCCTGATGTTGCGAGCCATGACATGTCGGCTTTCATCGGCAGGATGGAAGCGATCTTCTGCGGCGGCACTGGACCAAACTGGTCGTCCTGCGGAAAGAATTGTCGACCCGGAGCAACCAAAGTGTGCCTGATGGAATCGTCTGCATCCACCGTATCAAGTTCGATCGGCTTATTACCCTCGGAATCTGTACCGAACTGCGATGAAAGATCCTGAGGCAACTCGAGGAAGAAACGAAAGACTTCGGACGAAATAACAATTTCGTCGCCGTCATTCAGGAGCTGCAACCCAGTCACCCGGCGACCATTCACCAGCGTGCCGTTCCGACTCACATCGCGCAGGTAAAAATGCGGTGGATCGATCTCAATCCGTGCATGTATGCGACTTACCGATGGTGACGGTATCGTCACCTGGCAACCCTTCTTGTCTCGACCAATCACAAAGACTCTGCCGGAAAGCTGAGTAAAGTAAACAGGTTTCCTGTCGAGAAATTGAACTAGGACAGCCATGAACGGATTTGCCTCAGTTGTGCACAGGTTCTGCGGGAGAACAATTGGATCATAGAGGATCCTGTCGGATTCACTCAATGTGTAGACCCTGGCGCCTCCGTGAATTTTCATTTTGTCAACGATGGGATCTCGCGGATGTACCCTCGTCTCCAGTCCCCGGAGATTCAAAAAGGCCCGCTTCTGGTGTACAGGTCACTTACCAATGCAGAATTTGCTGAAAATGTGGTCAAGGATGTCGTCGGTGTAGACCGTTCCAAGTATGGTGCCAAGCTCGTGCAGCGACGATCGAATATCAAGAGAAATTAGCTCGTCCCCCGAATAGTGGGCTGTCGCCTGTCGGGCGGATTCAAGGGATTCAATTGCCTTCCGAAGACTGTCCCGGCATCTTGCAGACGTTGTGGCCAAAAGTTCTCCTCGCGACGACTGCGATCGCTGAAGCCGTTGGGCAATTGCAAGGCGAAGATCTGCCAGCCCCTGTCCTGTCAACGCACTGACAGCGACAGCAGATGATTCGAGAGCGGTTGCAGGGATTGCTGAGGCTTCTGGTTCGTTGGTGCCACTCAACGTACGCGGCATGGTCTCCACCATGCGATCTGACTGGACCATGCGATCTGACTGGGTAAATACCTCCAGAATCCTGACAGCGCGATCGTTCAGCTCTTGTTTACGTGCCCGAATCTCCTCGGCTTCTTCTTCCGTGAGGGTGCATGTCTGGCACCAGAGAATCAGATCCGCCACCTGAATTTGCTCACCCCGATGTCTCTGAGCAGTTCCCATAATCTCGCGACTTCCCGGAACTACGTCATCAACATCTTCCCAGCCTGCTGTATCAACGAGCTCAATCTCGAGATCTTCAAGAGTGATCTCCGCGGTCAGGTAGTCTCGGGTTGTCCCGGCGATCGGAGAAACGATGGCCCGAGTCTCACCGATCAGTGCATTAAACAGGGTACTCTTTCCGGCATTCGGGAGGCCGACGAGTACGACGCGATATTTCCACGAATCTGAGAGTCGTGTGTCTGACTGTTGCGAAAGCTGACGAAGCGCGTCGCATGCAGTCTGCAGTCGCCCTGAAATCTCCGCTTTTGAAATGAATTCGATATCTTCTTCGACAAAGTCCAGTCCGGCTTCGAGGTCGCCGAGGACACTGATGAGTGACTGACGGACTTCATTGAGTCGATTCGTGAGTCCACCGCCGAGTTGTGACAGTGCACGACGGAGTTCGTCATGATTTGCCGCATCAATGACGCCCAGCACAGCTTCTGCCTGCAACAGGTCAATTCTCCCGTTGAGGAAAGATCTCATCGTGAATTCGCCCCGCTCTGCCGGCCGTGCGCCCTGTTTCCATAGTTCCTGGAGCGAACCATTAAGGACCGGCATGGAGCCAGGCAAGTGCAGTTCCGCCATGGGTTGACCGGTGAAGCTGCGGCGAGTTGGCCAGTACATCAGGGCCACCTGAACCGTTACATTCCAGTCAGAGAGCATCAGGCGGCCAGTCGATCTGCGAGGTACCTTTGTCTGATCCCAGGTTACGGCTAATGGCGAATCTTCGAGATAGACTCGACGAACAATTTCGGCCGTTTGCGGGCCGCTGATTCGAATAATGCCTCGAGGTCCATTGCCAGGCGCTGAGGCGATTGCAGCGATTGTATCGTCAAGCTGGATCGGCATTCAAAAGCCTGTAAAGCTTCAATATGGAGTTCGTTACGAAGAACGGGGATCGTTACCAGGGGCGTTCGGTTTCAGAGAGTTCGGAAATGTCCCTGTGTCTGTTGGAATATCCCATCAGCTTGTGATTCTTGCAAAATGTTGGTTCGAAGCGTAAATCCGGGCAGCCGTTTAACCATTTTTTCTCGAACAATTGGCTTTGTTGGCGCGTTTTTTGAACAGAGACGCTGAAATCATTGATTTTGGACCTCTGTTGCGAATGAAATCCCAGTGTGGGATTAGACTTCCGACAGGAAACAAGCGTTGGAAGACGTTGCCTTCGTGGATTTGGCAAGGTAGGATTTAAAGTATCCGGCAGGAGATCAAAATCCGCCTTTTCCTCCACAATCTGTCCTGGATGAATTGGAGCTGACTCGTGAGTACGATGCAGGCAAACCCGACACAGTCGGCGGCGGAACCGGATTCAGTCGCCGAAGGGGGTAGCTTTTGGGAGGCATTGTATGACATGCCGGCCTGGGGGATCAGCCTGCTTGTTCACATCGGTATTCTGATTGTGATGGCCAGCTTCACATTTGTGACCGTAATGGAGCCCGAACTGTCACTGCTGTCCGAAATTGAGCCTGAAGAAATTCGTCAGGACGAGTACGTGATTGATTCTGAGCCCACGGATCAACTTGGGAGCAAAAGCGACCTGAACATTGTGGGGCCCTCAATGGCGGTCGCCCAGCATCAGGGGATGGACAATCACCGCGAACAGGTTCAGCGTTTAGATGAACAGATTATCAATGCGAGTGTTCCTGAAGTGGAGACACTTTCAATACCCAACGAAGCTGACCTGCTTGAGCCCATCGACCTGACCGGGACGACCGAACATGCCGGCGGAACTCAGGGGGCCATTGACCGGATTACTCAGGAAATTGCTGCGTCTCTTCGTCAGAGAAAAACGCTCGTGGTCTGGTTGTTTGATGAATCTCTGTCATTGGAAGCTCGTCGCACTGAAGTTTCCGAACGCTTTGAAAATATCTACCGTCAGCTCGGTCTGATGGATGTGGACACGAAGGAAGCTTTGAAATCAGCCATTATCGGCTATGGCGAAAACCTGCATTTCCTGCAGAAGGACCCCACGAGTGATATTGATACCCTCGTGCAGGCCGTCAAGAGCATTGAAAATGACAAGTCCGGGAAGGAACGCGTCTTTGCGGCTCTGAATGAAGCTCTCCGAGTTTACCTGCCTGAAAAACGCAAGATGCGGGCCAATATGATGGTCATCATCGTGACCGATGAACGAGGTGATGACTATTCAATGCTGGAAGACGTCGTACGACGTTGTGCTCGCGAAGGCGTCAAGACCTACTGCGTAGGAAATACGTCTATCTTCGGCCGCGAAAAAGGGTACGTTCGCTACGCATGGGAGTTTGAAGGCGAGCAATTTGAAGAGGATATTCCGGTCGATCAGGGTCCTGAAACAGCGGCAGCAGAAGGACTTCAGCTTCCATTCTGGACAGCAAGCGCTGCGGGCCTCGATCGGATGTCATCCGGATATGGCCCTTACACGCTGTCTCGACTTTGTTCTGAGACGGGAGGCATCTTCTTCATTGCCGATGATTCTCAGGGACGCAAGTTTGATGACAGCATTATGCGACAGTATGCCCCTGACTATCGTCCCCTGACAGACTATCAGAGACAACTGTCATCGAATCTGGCAAAGGCAGCTCTCGTTGCCGCAGCTCAAAAAGCGATCGTTGATGATGTTCCGATTCCTCAGCTTGCGTTTTTGGCCAACAACGACAACGTCCTGCGCGAACAGATTACAGAAGCTCAGAAACCTCTTGCCGTTCTCGACTACTTCCTGCAGGACCTCCAGGGAATCCTGGAACAGGGAGAAAAGCATCGGGATAAACTCGATTCCGATCGATGGCGTGCCAGCTACGATCTGGCCATGGGGCGAGTACTTGCAATGCGAGTACGAGCTTTCGGCTATAACTCGGTGCTGGCTGAAATGAAGGCAAACCCAAAGCGATTCGCCAATGCCGACAATAATCAGTGGCGGCTTGAGCCTTCTGAAGAAATTACAGCTGGTGCCGCTGTGAAGCGTATGCACGATAAGGCGATGGGTTATCTCAATCGCGTTGTCAACGAACATCCGGGAACTCCCTGGGCATTTCTGGCTCAGGTAGAACTTCGTGATCCACTGGGTTGGAAGTGGGTTGAAGGTCGAGTCGACCTCCCAGGGATGGGCGGCGGAAATGATGGCAATAATGCTCCGCAGTTTGCCCCGGAAGAAGAGCAACGGCGAGCCATGGAGCGACAGCGGGCTCAGAAACGAAACACAAGCCGTCCGAACCTTTAGCATATCGTCGGTCCGGCATTCATGAGTCGATCATTAGTTGTTCGCAACCTTCTTGAGTTTGTCGCCATTGTGGTGCTCTGGCGGCTGGCTCTGCTGGTGATTTCTCAGTCAGCGCTGTCTCAGTTTGTGTTGACCATTCTGCTGCTTCTGACAACTTGGTCAAAGACTCTGTTCTTCGGGGGCGAGAACCTGAAGCAGCTTTGGACCGCGTCTGTCGAAAACATGGCCTATCACCGCTTCATGACATTGATGCTGGTGAATATGTCACAGATCATTTTGTCCTTTGGTTTTGATTACCATTGCCTGCATCGAATTAACGATCAGAGTTTCAGCAGTGTGCCTGAGAAACTGTATGGAGCGGAGTTGGTTTTTGAGTTCGTCTACTTCAGCATTCTGAACTTTACGTTCTTTGGCTACGGAGATATGACACCCGCAACCGTGCCCGCGAAATTACTCACCGTCACCGAAGTTGTTCTCGCATTCGTCACGGTCATTTTTCTGCTGTCCGATTTCGTCAGCCTCCGCGAATCACTCACCTCCCGCCCCCCAAAGTAGCAGGCAGACTCCGTCTGCCGTCAGCCCGCGTCCTGCCGCGATTGGCAGGTTGAACGCTACGGTGTTGCGGACGGCACTCGGAGAGTGCCTGCTACAGTAGCAGGCAGACTCCGTCTGCCGTCAGCCCGCGACCTGCCGCGCTTGGCAGGTTGAACGCTACGGTGTTGCGGACGGCACTCGGAGAGTGCCTGCTACAGTAGCAGGCAGACTCCGTCTGCCGTCAGCCCGCGTCCTGCCGCGATTGGCAGGTTGAACGCTACGGTGTTGCGGAC
>JAEUIH010000123.1 GCA_016795105.1 Planctomyces sp. | reverse complement strand
CTGAGTTCAGTTTCAGGCATGTTGATAAGCTGTGGGAAATTTAACGCAGAGACGCGAAGGCACAGAGACGCAAAGAGTGAATTCGTCGTTGTGCTGCTTTCTCTGCGTCTTTGCGTCTCTGCGCCTCTGCGTTCACTTTTTGCGAATCATGCAGGACCACTGTTTTGAGTTCGGAATCAGGCGTGTTGATGCGATGTGAAAAATTTAACGCGGAGACGCGGAGGCGCAGAGCCCGTTCGTAACTGATGCTCGAGAACTGGTGCGTTTGGCAGTGTTGTTTCGAGTACGAGTACTCGAAACAACACTGCAACCCTGCCTAGAAACCCGTAGCACTCAGGCTGTCTTCCATGATGTCCGCAATTTCGTGTCCTCCCTGCGCGATCTCAATGGGACGCCCGGTTTGATCGGGAATTCGTGTTGCAGGATCTATCCCCAAACTTCTGTAGATTGTGGCGACCAGATCGGCAGGACGAACTGGATTCTCTGCGACGTACGCGGCCTGATTGTCTGATGCGCCATAAACTGTGCCCCCACGGATGCCTGCACCAGCCAGCAGTGATCCATAGCAGTTGGTCCAGTGATCGCGACCGGCGTTGGCGTTGATCTTTGGCGTACGACCCATTTCGCTGGTGACAACAATTAGAGTCTCATCCAGAAGACCTCGTTCAGCAAGATCCGTCATCAGGGCATACATCGTCTGGTCGAATCCCGGCAACTTATTCTGTTTCAGGATGTTGAAATTGTTGGTGTGCGTATCCCACGCATCGTAGTCAACATTGACTGGCCCCCAAAAGAGGTCCCATGTGACATTGACAAATCGAACACCCGCTTCGATCAGTCGCCGCCCGATGAGTGTCGTGTTCCCGAATAATGTGTTCCCGTATCGCTCGATGGTTTTAGGGTCTTCGCGTGAAACATCAAACGCATCGCGAAGCGCTGGGGCTGTCAGAATATCAAATGCCTGACTTTGGCTTCGCTGGTAGGCCCCGGCAGAGACGACTCCCTCGAGCCTTCGGCGTTCGTCATCGATCTGGGTCAGCAATGAGCGGCGATTGTTGAGCCGATCGATGGTCATGCCGGCTTCCAGCGATGTGCTGGGCAACGCCGGAGCTCCCCGTACAATCTGCGGATTCCCGGGCGAAGGCGCAAATGAGTTTTTGTCGTAATACGGCATGCATTCAGTGGTTAATGCATCATATTGTTTCCCCAGGAACCCACCGTAGGGTCCAGCTCTCCGAAACGACTGACCCCAACCCAGCCAGTTCGGCATATAAACATACTGAGGTGTCTCGCTGCGATCACCAGAGAGGTACTGCAGCACCGATCCTATGCTCGGCGCATCGGTTGGTCGTGGATGCTGATCCTGCGGGATGACATCGAAGCCCGTATAACAGGGCAGGCAATTGTGACAACCAGCCTTGTGATTGACCGACCGAATAAAAGCGAATTGGTGTGCCATCTTTGCCAGCCTTGGAAGATGTTCGCAGACTTCAATTCCAGGCACCGTGGTGGGAATGGGCTTGAATTCTCCTCGCACTTCAAGTGGTGCGGTAGGTTTCAGGTCATACATGTCCTGAGTCGCGGCACCGCCAAGCAGAAAGATGAAGATGACATTCTTCGCCCTGGCATTTGAAACCAGTCCCGCTGCCTCCGCCTGCATCATGTGCGAGAGACCGAATCCTCCCATGGCCGACAGAGCGCCGACCTTGAGAGATTCACGACGAGTCACACCATCGCAGCATCGCCTCGGATTGCCAAACATCGTCAACATTTCGATTTCCCTCACCACTTACAGCTAATTCGGCTCACCGCATACAGGTCATTGGGCTGTGACTCCGGCAATTACTTTCGCTGGACGGCGTCCCAGATACGAAATTCCTCAAGAATCTCTTCACGGGAACATTCTGGTCGAAGAACGGTGCGTACCTGAAACGAGTATTCTCTGCCAATTTGCGGCTTCTCCACATAATACTGAAAATCCCATGCCGGGTTTGTGGTTTTGAATTCCGCATTTGTCCCTCCACCACTGGGCGAATGCGTAAATCGTATCCCCGCCGATCGGTCGAACATCACCAGCCAGCTCAGATTGTCGATTCGGCCGTAGAAGAACGGGCGGTCAAATCGAAGTTTCGAGATGTTCTTAAACAATGCATCTCGCCCCTGTGCGGGAAATGACATTTGGTATCGATCCTGCCAGTGCTGAACCGTACTTTGGTCGTTGTGCCATTGAGTACAAAGCTGAATCCACTGGGCTTGCTCATGGATTGCATCTACAGATGAATCAGATCGACCTGAGAAATCAAATCCCTCCGGGAAGCCAAGGAAGTACATGCTCTTGTCCGCAGGAGCGTTCATGTAGCTTGCCCAGAAGAGTGAGAGGTACCCTCGCGAGAATACGTCCTCATGTGCTTTGAAACGAACCTGCATGTCCAGGTAATGTGGAGCTGTGATGCGGAACCGAGTCCAGCTTTCCACATGAAATGTCGGGGTCGGGGCCTGATGCAGTTCAACTTCTGCTTCGCTCATGCGCGACAATGTCATCGGCGCGTTGCGAGGCTCAAAGAATGTGGTACGGTCTTCAAGGTGTTCGCCCGTGATGATATGTTCAAAATTTAATCCGGAGACGGCTGGGACAAACAGATTCCGCGAACTGCTGCGATGTCGGAGAGCCCACACGCCGTTATAGCCGGCACGATGTTCTCCACGTTCCGAGTTATCGCCTACCACTGCGGTCAAATCACCGGCAGTCAACTCAAGGTGTCCCGTCGACCCGGAGGACGACTGAGCCTGAACATCACCTGTGACATGAACGCCATCTTTTACAAGCTGAGGGGCAGAAATACTTTCTGCTGCATTTGACTCTGCACTCTTCGCATAGGGTTGGATGACGCCCAGAGCAGCCAGGGTTACCAACGCTTCTCTGCGTTGCATCTGCAACGGACACAAGACCATCTGTCTGCGAGTCTTTTTCATACAAGTCACTGAAACCTGATTCTTCAATTCGAAAGAAACTCTGACTTTCGTATGTTTCTTACCAAAGACCGACACCACATGCATCCTCCATTTTGCATTCATTATTGCTCATATGAAAAGTTTTCTCGAAACTTCTCAGACGACTGTCGATGTCGCTACCGTTCATTCGATCAGAATGCAGTCCGTCAAGTTTATGGCGAGATTTGTTGAAGAACTCGCTCTGTCTATCAATCGGGTTTTGATTTCTTGAAGTATCCACCGCTGTCCGAATTCCAACGAAATGCGGTATACCGCTGGCTAAGGGATCAAGAGATGTCTACACCATCAGGAACTGTTCGACTCCACCGCGTCTACAAGGCTCCTGCGGAACGTCTGTATCGAGCCTTCCTGGACCCGGAGGCAATGGTCAAGTGGCTGCCGCCGCACGGATTCACCGCAAAGATTCACCACATGGATGCACGTGTCGGAGGTAGCTATCGAATGTCATTCACCAACTTTGGAACTGGTCATACTCAGTCATTTGGTGGAACCTATGTCGAACTCACGCCTCACGAACGAATCCGGTACTCGGACAAATTCGATGACCCAAATCTGCCCGGTGAAATGTCGGTGACCATTACACTGAAACAGGTAATCTGCGGCACAGAGGTTGAAATCCTGCAGGAGGGAATTCCATCTGCCATTCCAGTGGAGTTCTGCTATCTCGGTTGGCAGGAGTCTCTCTCGCTGCTGGCAAATATCGTTGAACCTGAAATCCCGGACGGTCAATAGATTCAAAAGGCCTTCATATGAAATACATGTTGCTGATCTACAGTGCTGAGTCTTCATGGAGCACGGCAGAATGGAATGCCTGCGTCGCAAAATCGACTGGAGTCTGTCAGGAAATGGCAGAGAAGGGGCAATTTATTTCAGCCGCCCCACTTTTTCCGGCCGCAAGTGGAGCCACAGTTCGAGTACGGAACGGGCAGCAGTTGGTGACCACCGGCCCGTTCGCAGAAACGACGGAACAGCTGGGCGGCTACTATCTGATTGATGTTCCAAACCTCGACGAAGCAATCTCTATCGCTGCTCGACTTCCTCCCGCAGCGCGAGGTACAGTTGAAATCCGTCCGGTGTTTGAACTCAGCAGTCTCCCGCCCGACCGGGAAGAACATCCAGAAGACAGCTCCGCGACTGACACAGCCAAATACATGTTTCTTTGTTACGACAACGAACAGCACTGGGCAGCGGCCGGTAAAGATGCTCATCTGAATGCAATGCAAAAGGCAGTTGAGCTGACGCATGAACTGGACAGCAAAGGGATGTACATCAAAGCGTCTCCGTTGCATCCATCGTCAATGGCGACATCAGTCAGAGTTCGAAACGAACGACGCCTGGTGACCGATGGGCCGTTCGCGGAGACGCGTGAAGTGCTCGGAGGATTCTACCTGTTAAGAGCGAAGTCTCGAGCTGAACTTCTTGCCTACGCTGTTAGGCATCCCGGCGTCTTTGTGGGTTCTGTTGAAATCCGACAGGTCTTTGACCCACACGAAACACCAACTGCAGATCCCTGCGAGATCGTCAGCTTTCGGAATTTTCCATTCACCGCAGATGAGATCTTTGCGGCATATTCCGATCCAAAGAAACTTGCTCGCTGGTGGGGGCCCGAGGGTTTTCGAAACACTTTTGAAACGTTCGATTTTTGTGAGGGCGGTGAATGGAAGTTCGTCATGCACGGGCCCGACGGCAAGGACTATCAAAACCTGTCGTATTTCCGAAAGGTGAGCCGAAACTGCATAGAACTTGAACATCAGTCGCCACCATGGTTCAACATGACGATGACACTCACCGAACTACCCGGATTTCAAACTCGGCTGGTCTGGCGTATGAAGTTTGAGTCCGAGTCGGTTCGTGACAGAATCGCGCAACTGACGGAGGGATGCAACGATCAGAACTTTGATCGCCTGACGGAAGTTCTGAATGAAAAGAGGTGATGGTAGCAGGCATTCTCCGAATGCCGTCCGCCAACGCGCTGCCACCGTAGCGCGGACGGCACATGGAATGTGCCTGCTACGGTAGCAGGCAGACTCCGTCTGCCGTCCGCCGCCGCACAACCACCGTGTGGCGGACGGCACATGGAATGTGCCTGCTACAGTAGCAGGCATTCTCCGAATGCCGTCCGCCAACGCGCAACCACCATGGCGCGGACGGCACATGGAATGTGCCTGCTACAGTAGCGAACGGCATCGGAATGACGCGTTTACAGGAGCTGACTGATTGGGGTGCCGTGAGCGAGGATGGGGACGGGTCTACCGGATTGGTCGTTCACTGACTTTGTATGGTCAATCCCGAGGTGTCGATACACGGTGGCCAGCAAGTCCTGCGGGGTGACTCGATCTCGAACAGGGTATTCACCACGTGCATTCGTTTCTCCCACAACTTCCCCCATGCGAAGTCCTCCCCCTGAGATCAGTGCGCTGAACGCATGTGGCCAGTGATCTCGACCGAGACCAATCTGATCTGAGAAGTTCTTTGGAGCATGGGTCACATTGGGAGTTCGTCCAAATTCGCCACAGGCAATCAGCAGCACCTTTTTATCGAGCCCTCGATCGAAGAGATCATCGATCAGTGCACACAGGGCCTGATCCATCTGTGGCAAACGTTCCCGCTGAGCATAGTCGAGGTGAAACGCTCCTGCGTGATCATCCCAGCTGAAATTCTTCGTTGTATCATTTGGAGCCGTTGCGTCGATGTTAATGACGGCAGATCCCGCTTCGGCAAGTCGGCGAGCAAGCAGGCAACTCTGTCCCCATCGATGGCGTCCATAGCGATCGCGAGTCTCCGTTGACTCCTGAGAAATATCAAATGCATCGACTACGCCGCGACTGGTCAGCATTGTAAAGGCGGCTGAGCGAAATCGATCCACGCCACCCAGAGATTCAATTTGATCAATGTCCGTTCGAAGACGATCAAACTGAGTCACAAGCGATCTGCGATGATCGAGCCGATGATTATCAATTCCTGTTGAAAGACGGAGATTGCCTGGAGAAAAGTTGGCGACGGATGGGTCCCCGGTCTCGAACGCTCGATGACTAACGCCAAGATACACTGGGTTGGTCATGAATGGAGCCTTCTGCAGACCGACGTATTGAGGAATTCCGTCGTTCCGGAGACCACGCTGCCATGAGGCAATCATGCCAAAATCAGGATGCTGCGATCGAGCCTGAGATGTCGGATCGGGCACAACTGGCGTTTTCCCGGTCAGGACTTCGATGCTACCATCGTTGTGAGCGGACATTTCATGATGAAGAGATCTGATCAGAGAGAAACGATTTGCACGCTGCGCCTGCCGAGGCATGTATTCGCAAATATCCATTCCCGGAACAACGGTTCGTATTGGCTTTAAGGGCCCACGAATTTCAGCAGGTGCATCGGGCTTCATGTCCCAGGTTTCAAACTGACTGGGGCCGCCCCACATCCAGAACAGGATGACAGACGTGTCCGGCGGAGCATCATCTCCGGCGGTGGCTCGTTGCGTGAGCAACGACTGCAAAGAAAGGCCTCCCAGTGCGAGTGTCCCGATTCGCATGAATTCACGACGCCGAATTGGGCCAACACAATTTCGCATCTGCATTCTGACGATCCTGCCAGAAAGGAGTAATCTCGCACTCAAACAATCCTCGCCGCTCAGACTTCTTCAACCGTATGCTTGCCGGATCAGTCATATTCTGCAAGGTGATTCATCCCGAATTCGCCCTGTTACGACGATTCGTTTGAGCGTCTGTTCAGCTATGTCCCCGATGATTTCTCGATCTGAGTTTGTTGACGAACCCCTGCCAAAGTACTCATCACGCTCCGCCGTGATGAACGCCGCGCTGGTGCGATGCCTGGCCGGAGACCCCGGCTACGTAGGTTCTGGAACAATGTGTTTAATCGCAGCAAGGGGCTCGTCATCACGGCGGAGCGTGATGAGTACTTTGGGGACATCGTTTCAGCTATTCATCCTGATCCAGAGATGTCCGAGCTTTTTCCAGAAGTCGACTCAGCTCGCTGAGTTCGTCGGGCGTTAAGTGTCCCATGAGTGATCGATGGAGTTCCTGTACTGGCTGATCCATCGATTTCAGCAGTTGAAGTGCCTTTGGCGTTGGCTGAATAAAGACCACTCTGCGATCTTCGGTACATCGGTCTCGTGAAATCAGACCCTGAGCCTCAAGTCGATCCAGCAGCCCTGTCATTGCGGGGACCACCTGAACCATTCGGGCAGAGATCTCCAGGCAAGGCATCGGTTTCCCTTCGCCCCGAAGAATCCTCAAAACGTTGTATTGTGAAGCAGTGAGTCCATACTCACGAAACAGCTTTCCAAATCGATTGGAAAACTCATCGTTCGTTCTGACAATGTTTAGATATGCTTCCTGTTCCGGAAGTTCAAATGAACGCTGCTTTCCGAGTTCGCGTTGCAGTCGAGAAACCATAATGTTGCCTTTCGAATCCCCTGAGTATACATGACCGGAGTGTCTGCTCCAAACGAGGCTGTCAGGACAAAACTGCTCAGTGCGGCTTCTCTTCTGCATCTTCAGGCCGCTATCATGCCTTAGTGATCTGGAGCATTGCAGATCGTCGGCCCTAATCTCCGAGTTTAACACGAAGGTCGTCATGTCAATTCGGACTCAAGCATTCGCCTGCCTGTTTCTGATGCTCCCTGGACTGGGAGTCAATGCGCAGGAATCACCGCGTGAAATTATCGAGTCTGCCCTTTCTCAGCTTGAACAGGCCCGCAGCTACCAATGGACCACAACAGAAAGCTCGGATGATGCCCGCAGTCGCCGACCACCTTCCGAGGGATTATTACGGTCCGACGGCGTCATCGTCGTGACATCTTCCGCTCAGGGTCGTCGCACATCAGTTGTCGTCAGCGGCGATAGAGCAGCGGTGACCAACCGGGAAGGCGAATGGGACTCCATTTCACTGCTCGACCAAAGCTATCAGGCCTACAGTGTAACTGCCACCGCTGCTAAAGCTGTTCGAACTCCGGCACGCGAACTTCGCGAATTGCTGGAAGCAAGCGATGCTCCAACGATCGCTGATGAACACTTCAACGTTCGCCTGAATGAAAGCACGATTGGTCTATGTCTTATTCGTTCCAATCTACCAGGTATTTCCTTTCGGGAGCTGGCAGGCACGCTCCGAATCTTCGTCCATGAAGGTGCAATTGCCCGTTACATCGTCGAGCTTCAGGGCCTGCAGATTGACGGGCAGCGTGAGAGACGTTTCAAACGATCCACTGAAGTGGCGATCAACGGCATCAATTCAGTGGATTCAATGCTGCCAGAAGGTGCGGAGGAGGCTCTTCAAAGACCTCTCCCTGAATCTCAACCTCGATTGTCGCAGGAAGACGAAGGCAAACTTCTGAGCCACTATGGGAAGCGGGGTATTGGAGTACACGATCCTTCGTCGATTGTGAAATGTGGTGAAAGCTACTGGATGTTCTCGACCGGCAACGGAGTACCTTCATGGACATCACCGGACCTTGAACACTGGGTCGCTGGTCCTTCGGTCTTCCCGCAAATCCCAGCATGGGTGACGGAGGTCGTTCCTGAACAGCGAGGTCACTTTTGGGCGCCGGACGTCATTCTGCATCGGGGCCGATACCTCCTCTATTACTCTGTCTCCAGCTTCGGAGTGAATACTTCAGCAATCGCACTCGCATCTACTCCAACACTCGACCCAACGTCTCCGGACTATAAGTGGACAGATCACGGAATCGTTGTCCGGACTTCACGAACCGATGATTTCAATGCAATTGATCCAGCAGTGATTGCCACAGAAGGTGGTGAGCTCTGGATGAGCTTTGGGTCCTTCTGGAGTGGATTGAAACTGATTCAGCTTGATCCCGAAACAGGGAAACGCTCGCCTGATGATTCGATGATGCACTCAATTGCATGGTCTCGTGAGATTGAAGCCCCGTTCATTTTTGAACGCGATGGCTGGTTCTATCTGTTTTTCAACAAAGGCAAATGCTGCCGCGGTGTGGCGAGTACTTACGAAATACACATAGGACGCAGCCGAACAATCACCGGGCCATACCTCGATCGCGACGGTGTTGAACTCAGCAAAGATGGTGGAAGCCTGTTTCTCGATACTGACGGACCGATGATTGGTCCAGGACATGCCAACATCCTCAAATCCGGAGACCGATATCTGTTTCATTTTCACTACTATGACGGAACCGAACGTGGCCGCTCCATGTTCGCAATCTCTGAACTCAAATGGGACTCCAACGGATGGCCAGTCCCCCAAGTGTAGGACGGGGATTCCTGCCCGTCCCGCGCTGGTTCGAGTACCACAGTGGCGCGGGGGACGTGCTCGGGGAAGAATCCCCAAGCTACATTTGACAAGAAGGAGAATCTTCTGATGTGGATCTTCTGTTTGGTACTGATCACGTTTTTGTCTGGTGTTCAATCCGCGCCATCGCGGCCGCAGATATCGGTCGAGACACGAAAGCAGTTAGTTGCATTACGAGATCAGTTGTCTGTGGCACTCCTGGAGGAGAACTCCACGAAGATTCACGAGCTCGCAAATGAATCTATCCGCCTGCTGGGAGAGAATGCCGGCATCCCGGAGGTTCCTGATGAACTTCGACCGCTACCAGAAGACGTACCGGTTCTTTCAGAAACAGAACTGTCCACAGCATTTGATCCCTACGTGCCGTTTATTGAACGTCAAATCTGGTGGAAGGAGGGGATCGATCCGACAAAAACCAATCACACGTTGCGAGAAGTTGCGTCGGTGATTGAAGCCTGCCTGATCGCGGGATCGCTTAATGAGAAAAACTCTGACAGACTCCTGACAATTTCAAAGAACGGCGGCGACTTTCTCGTGTGGACCCAGGAGCAAGCGGGTAGCGGTGTCTTTCCGTTTCCAGCTGTTCGAAATGGTCAGGGTCGACCATTGGAGGTTGCAGAAGCGTTTCTGCGACGTGCTGAACTGGAAGGAAAACTCGGCGAGATCATTGTGAACGGCTGGGTTATCGAAGACTTCGATGATGGAGGACTGCAGTTCGACAATGGCCTGTCGGGAGTCGCATTGATTCATCTTTACGAAGCAACGGGCGACGAGAGATACCTTCAGGCAGCAAAAAGATCGGCAGACTGGGCATTGAATCGCAGAATGGTCACCAACTGGAACTACAACAGTTTCAGCGTCTATCTCTTATCCGAAGCGTATCGCATCACTGGAGACGTTCGATATCTGGAAAGCGCGAAGAAGAAGGCGTTGCTTGGCGTGATCCCTGGACAACTGACATCAGGCAACCTGGCAGGACGCTGGGCCGATCCGCACAATGCTCGGCCCGCATATCACTACATCATGCTCCGCAGTCTGGCCGCATTGGCATCAGTCCTGCCGAACAATGATCCTGACGACGTTGAGATTGCGACCGGTCTGATACTCGGTCTGCGAGCACGGAACCCGGACTTCCAGAGAGGAGTTGCCAATGCGGATTCATCCGTCGAAGCCCTCATCCTTGTTGACTCCCTGCCGGACAGATTCAGGATCCAGCTGTGTGATTCTTTTACAGAACAGTCCCTGGAAGTGCTCGAACGATACGGAACGCTGGGCTTTCGACAGCGAAAGGGGTACCTTGGCCCAAAAGCGTGGGCTCAACTTGTGGCGAGACGAAAGAACTTAGCGCCGATGCCATAAAATTCAGTTGAGATATAGATCTGGAGCAACCTGATGAAAAAGTTGGCTGTGGCTATTCTCTCCGTGATGCTGAACATCAGCTTTCTAAGTGCGTCATTCGGCCAGTATTCGGAATGGAAACACTCCGGAGAAGTCACCATCCTGACGACATCTGAAGGCGCGAACCTTCCAGAGACAGCCAACGTTAAGAACTTTCCGCTACTCGTTATTCTGCACCGGGATTTTCTTGACTTTCGTCAAACGAATCGAGATGGCTCAGACGTTCGGTTCTCGACCAGCAACGGAGTCCCTCTCCGGTATCAAATAGACTCGTGGAACCATGATGAAGGGATCGCCGCGATCTGGGTCCGAATCCCTCGGGTTGAAGGAAACCGCAGACAATCAATTAAGGTCTATTGGGGTAACCCAAAGGCCGCCAGCGAATCAGCAGGTGCCGCCGTGTTCGCAGCGGATAACGACTATGCAAGTGTCTGGCATCTCGGCGACGCGATTCAGGACGAAGTTGGAACGCTCTCTTCAGTCGACACTGGCACAGATATCGCCAACGGCGTGATCGGCAAAGCAAGATCATTTCCGGGCGGGAAGGGTATCTTCTGCGGAGAAGAAATTGCCAACTATCCGTCACTTGGTGATCCGCACAGCACGGAAGCCTGGTTCCGGGCAACAGTTCCGAATACGACACTGATTGGATGGGGCAATGAGGGCGGCGGACGAGGAAGCAAAGTCCGAATGCAGCTGAGAAGCCCCCCGCATATTCACATCGATAGCGACTTTTCGGACGTAGATGCGCCTCAAAGGCTGACACTGGGAGAATGGACTCACGTCGTTCATACGTACGCGGAGGGATTTGGCCATATCTATATCAATGGGCAACTCGCCGGGGAATCAAACCCGACTCTGGATATTAAGAGCCCTGCTCGCATGTGGATCGGCGGCTGGTATCACAACTACGACTTTGTTGGTGAACTGGATGAGGTTCGCATCTCCCGTGTTGCGAGGTCTCCGGAGTGGATCCGTCTGCAGTATGAGAACACGAAGAGATTTCAGACTCTGACCGGCCCATTGATCCGCCACAAGTCTGACGATAAACCCAGCGAAGCGGTAAACGCTCACACGGATCGAGAGGTGCGTGTGACACCTTCTACTGTAGTGGTTACGGAAGGTGACAGCGTCACTTTAACTGCTGAGTTGAAC
Organism: Planctomyces sp.; assembly: GCA_016795105.1. GTDB lineage: Bacteria > Planctomycetota > Planctomycetia > Planctomycetales > Planctomycetaceae > F1-80-MAGs062. The sequence goes on along the minus strand of JAEUIH010000123.1, from coordinate 4,728 downwards.
GACGCCCTCAAGATCTACTGGTTTAGGGAGAACGATGGTCAATTCGACACAGTTGAAGTAGATCGACTGACATATGCTTTCGACGCCGGTCGTGTGACCGGAAACACAACGAGGAAACTCCGGTGTCGTGCTGTCTTTGCGGATGGTATCAAGGATCTTGACATTCATGTGGAGATTCGAGAAGCGACCCCCGATCCGGATTTCACGTTAAGTTCACCGGCACGGTGGGATGGTCGAGAACCAATCGATGTGATTCCACAACTGACAAATGCAGATGCTCTCAATAGCTCTCAGTCGAATCGTCTCAACTTTCAATGGAAGGTCGAAGGGCCTGCAACAACTCGCACGATCGAATCCGATCGACTTTTGCTGACGCGGGCACACAAAAGCGGAATGCTGACCGTGACAGCAACAATCGATAACGGCGGTGCACCGGTCGAACGCTCAGTGCAAATCGAAGTTCAAGAGCCTCGGCCGAGTCAGGACACTCTGTGGATGCTGAGACAGCCGGCAGAAACAGAAACACCAGAAGACCATCAGTTCGTTGGGCGAGATGTGCTACGAGGCAAAGAGACCTTCGGGAGAATCTACTACCGAGGTCGATTGGATCAACCCGCGGACTCTCTGTTCGCACGAGTGTATGCGGATGATCAGCTTGCGAAGACTTTAGAAACAGTACCGGATGAGAATGGCAGATACTCCATAGAGATTCCGCTCTCGCCGGGGCTGATTCATTATCGAACGGAGCTTGTTGTTCAGCATGGCGCCAAGGAGACAGTTCTTCATACTGCCTCGGATATCGTGTGCGGGGACGTGTTTCTGATCAACGGACAGTCGAATGCAGTTGCAACAGACTTTGGGGAGGATTCAAAAGCACCGGAGTCGAGCGAGTGGGTTCGGACGTTTGGAGCGACCGATGGAGGCCCCAAAGGTAGCAGACTGAGGCTCTGGGGCCCGGCCGTTGCACGCAGCCCCGGCGGCAAACTTGAAATCGGCTACTGGGGAATGGAGCTTGGAAAAAGACTCGTAGCGGAAAATGGAATCCCGGTATGTTTCATCAATGGTGCCGTTGGAGGCAGCCGAATTGATCAGCATCAAAAGAACTCAAATAATCCGACAGATCCCGGAACGATCTACGGTCGCCTGCTGTGGCGCGTTCGCGAAGCTCGGCTGCAACACGGCGTTCGCGCGATCATCTGGCATCAGGGGGAAAATGACCAGGGTGCTGACGGACCGACAGGCCAGTATGGGTATGAAACGTACCGAGAGAACTTCATTAATCTTGCAGCAGCGTGGAAAGGTGATTTCCCGAACGTCAGCAATTTCTATGTATTTCAGATCTGGCCAAGGGCCTGTGCTATGGGATCACAGGGGTCAGATAATCGTCTGCGAGAAGTCCAGCGAACTCTGCCGCGATACTTTTCGAACCTAAGCGTGATCGCCACGCTTGGCATCAAGCCACCGGGCGGCTGCCATTTTCCGGCAGAGGGTTATCGAGAGTTTGCGAAACTTCTACTGCCGCACATTCAGTATCAAATCTATCACAGGTTTCTGAGTCATCCGATTACACATCCGGATTTAGTAAGGGCTCAGTTTTCGAGTGAGAATCGCGATGAGATTCTTCTTGAGTTTGATTCTCCGGTGAACTGGCGCGATGAATCGCGGAGTCAATTTTTTCTTGACGGGATGCCGGAACAGGTCGTCTCCGGCAGTCAGAATGAACGATTCCTCACACTCCGTCTCAAGGCCCCCACTCCAGCCAGCAGGATCAGCTATGTTGATAGTGAATCCTGGAACCAGGACCACATCCTCTTTGGCGTTAGCGATCGGGCTGTGCTTTCCTTCTGTGATGTTTCGATTGATGAGCCAATTGTTAAACCGCAACCACTACCTGCTGATGGCTCGGCGGGTATCAAAGTCGTTGTGGACCGCCCAGAGTATCCCGTCCTGATTCGAAACGAAAATGGCGTCATCCTGCGAGTAGAAATTGAAAGAACGAAAGTACCGCTCGATTCAGACGTCCATCTGCAGTCCCTGATGTTCAGTATGGAGGGAACAGACAATCCTCAGAGCATTAAGTCTCTGCGAGTCTTCTCGACCGAAGCCGATGAGACGTTCGTCACTTCGAATCTGATTGGTGAGGCAACTCTTGAGAATGGTCGGACTTCAGTGCAGCTCAATCGCGCACTCAAACCTGGCAGGAACAACTTCTGGCTGACATGTGAACTGAACCCGAATGCAGATCTGCACAATCGCATCCGGGCGTCATGTACTGAAGTTGTCACATCAATTGGATCACTCGTCCCGGGCGATGATTCGCGTGTCCTGGCACAACGAACAGGCGTTGCCCTGCGAAAGCATAACGACGATGGTGTGCATACCTACCGAATACCTGCCCTGACAACGTCTCGGGATGGAACTCTGCTGGCGGTCTACGATATGCGCCGCAGAATGGGACGTGATCTTCAGGAGGATATTGACATTGGCCTGAGCCGAAGTACTGACGGAGGTCAGACCTGGGAACCGCCACGCATCATCATGGACATGGGCGAGTTTGGAGGACTGCCACAGGAACAGAACGGTTGCAGCGATCCCGGAATCATTGTGGATCACCAGACTGGAGAGATTTTTTGCTTCGCTCTGTGGATGAACGGTAAACCCGGCAAGCATCAATGGGTTGAAGACGGCTCTGAAGCAGGATTTGAGATCGGAACAACGGCCCAGTTCATGATGGTCCGATCAACAGACGATGGCAGGACCTGGTCGCCACCGGAGAATCTGACTCGACAGTTGAAGCAGGAGTCGTGGTGGCTACTTGCTCCGTCGCCGCAGGCAGGTATCTCTCTGGCCGATGGTACGCTTGTAATGCCGGTTCAGGGTCGAACTGGACGAGAGACACTGGAGACATTCGCCACGATCATGGTCAGCAGGGATCACGGAAAGACGTGGACAGTTTCCGCTCCGGGGTATACTGGTGGAAATGAATGCCAGGCCGTGCAGTTGAGTGATCAGTCAATCATGCTGAACATCCGCAATGATCGAGAACGCTACCGTGCGGTTGTTGTTACTCATGATCTTGGTCAGACATGGACGGAACATTCGACGCATCGAAAGACTCTGATTGAACCCAACTGTAACGGGAGTCTCTTGAATGTCCGACTTCGGGATAGTCAGAACCTGGCTCCTCATCGAACAGTTCGAAGCCTGCTGCTGTTTGCCAACCCAAATACTCAAAAGGGACGAACACACCACGCAATCCAGGTGAGCTTCGATGAAGGACAAACCTGGCCGGACTCTCACAAAGTCCTGCTCGATGAAGGTCTCGGTGCCGGCTACCCCAGTATGACCCAAATTGATGATGAGCATATTGGAATCGTTTATGAAGGCAGCCAGTCACATCTCGTGTTTGAACGGTTCCATCTTCGGGAACTGATCGAACCCGCATGGCGAATTGGAGATCGAGAACTCCTGAAGATTCATTCTTCGACGGAATGCACAGGCTATCTTCGCAGGTTGCTGGCCGGGACCCCGTTCGGCACTCATGAGTTTGACCTGAACGGATTACGTGCCGGTATGGGGGCTCGAAGCGAACCACAAGTTCCAGGGGCCAATGTCGCTCCTGTTATTGTTGGAAATATTCCGTGCCATTGGGTAACGACTCCGGGTTCGGACAATGATCTTCGCCTGCTCTACCTCCACGGCGGAGGATGGGTTTCCGGGGCAGGGGAGAACTATCTTCCACTGGCTGCTGACATCTCTCGGGCGGCAAAGTGTGTGGTGCTCCTTCCGGATTACCGCCTGGCTCCGGAATATCCGTATCCCGCAGGACTGGATGATTGCGTTACCGCATACGAATGGCTCCTCGAAAATGGCCCGGATGGACCGAGAAAAAGTCGATCGGTTTTCATCGCGGGAGATTCGGCAGGCGGCAACCTGACTCTTGCAACGCTGCTGGCACTGAAGCAACGAGGAGTCCAGATGCCAAACGGCGGAATCGCAATCTCTCCGGCGACCGACTTTACACTCACGAGTGAATCACTGCGATCCGTTCACGACCCGATTATTAGTGCTCGAACGATGCCCGAATTCCGATCGCGATACCTTGGTCAGCATGACCCGACAGATCCGCTTGCCTCTCCGGTCTTCGGAGATTATCGAAATTTGCCACCCATACTCATTCAGATCGGTGCCAACGAGATGCTCCTGGATGATGGAATCCGAGCCGCCAGAAAGGCTCGCGCCGACGGAGTCTCGGTTCAACTCGAAGTCTGGCCGAATTCGGTTCATGTGTTTCAGATTCGAGGACTCCCCGAATCCCACGCCGCGATCGCTCGAATCGCCAAGTTTATGAACCCCCGATAAATTGTAGCTTGGGCATTCCTGCCCGAGCCGCACCTGGTACGCCACTGCGCCGTTGCAGTGTTCGAACCAGTGCTGGGTCAAAAGTCGTAGCTTGGGCATTCCTGCCCGAGCCGCACCTGGTACGCCTCTGCGCCGTTGCAGTGCTCGAACCAGTGCTGGGACAAAAGTCGTAGCTTGGGCATTCCTGCCCGAGCCGCAACTGGTACGCTTCTGCGCCGTTGCAGTGCTCGAACCAGTGCTGGGACAAAAGTCGTAGCTTGGGAATTCCTGCCCGAGCCGCACCTGGTACGCCTCTGCGCCGTTGCAGTGCTCGAACCGGTGCAGGGACGGGCAGGAATGCCCATCCTACATTTTTAGCCATCACTG
>JAEUIH010000122.1 GCA_016795105.1 Planctomyces sp. | reverse complement strand
GAACTTTTGAGACCGCGATTTCTACGGTTTCATGCATTTCAGGACAGACACTAGCTTGGGCATTCCTGCCCGAGCACGTCCCTGCGCCGCGGCTGGACTCGAACCAGGGCGGGACGGGCAGGAATGCCCATCCTACATTTGAGCACACCTCTGCGCCGTACCAGTACTCGAACCAGCGCGGGACAAGTCGTAGCTTGGGCATTCCTGCCCGAGCACGTCACTGGGCCGCGGCTGGACTCGAACCAGCGCGGGACGGGCAGGAATGCCCATCCTACATTTGAGCACACCCCTGCGCCGCTGCAGTATTCGAACCAGGGCGTGGACGGGCAGGAATGCCCATCCTACATTTGCGCCGCTGCAGTACTCGAACCGGAACGTGGACGGGCAGGAATGCCCGTCCTGCAGTTATTAAGCAGACAGCAGACGGGATTCGACGTAGTCGATGATGTCCGCGATGGTTTTTGCGGAACAGGATGTTGGCACATCCAGGCGTTCGTTCGATTCAATTGACAGAGCAATCCGTTTTTCGGCGGCTACGACTGTACTGTGATCGCGACCACCGAAATACTGACCGATTTCACGGTAGGCGGAATTCGTCAGTTTGCGAGCAACGAACATTGCCACGGATCGAGGAACACTGATGGCTTTTCGACGGGACTTTGAGCGAAGATCAGACGCTTTGACATCAAATGCTTCGCACACAATTCGTTCAACGTCCGCAATCCGAACCAGTTTGCGACACTCCTGAGTCAGGTCTCCCAGGACCTCTCGTGCCACGGTCAGTGTGATTCGTTTTCGGGTCAGCTGAAAGTATCCGTCCAGACTGTTCAGAGCACCCTGAATCTCGCGGACGTTCTTGCGGCAGCGACGAGCAACATAGTCGAGGACTTCTTCTGTGAAGGTTGCGGTCAGGCTGATCGCCAGAGATCTTACCAGCTTTGAACACATGTCTTCATCCGGGTTCTCAACCCGGCAGACAAGCCCGCTCATAAATCGTGTCGTCAGTTCTTCGCGGTGGCGAGTCAGCATGCGGGGATGGCGATCTGAAGTCACCACAACCTGACCACCATGCTCAATGACCTGCACGATTGTGTGGAGGAATTCTTCCTGAGTAGCCCGCTTGTTGTCGAGAAACTCAATATTGTCGATCAGCAGAACATGCACATTTCGAAATCGCTGCCGAAACGAAGGAACCGTTCGTGAACTCAGCGCTGACGTAAAGTAGTTCGTGAACGCCTCGCTGGTCAGATACATCACATTCGCGTTGGCATTCTGACGGCGTACTTCGGTGTAAATTGCTTCCAGCAGATGCGTCTTTCCGGTGCCCGTTCCCCCGAAGATATACAACGGATTGAACTTCTGGGCCGGCGATGCTGCGACCTGGCGAGCGGCCATCGCAGCCAGCTGATTGCATTCTCCCACAACATAGGACTGAAACGACCGAAAGCGGCGACGACCTGAAGGAACATCACCTGATGGCCCCGGCAGTGGCATTCGCGCGGCCGAATTTGAACTTGCGGAATTCGACGAGACTGCTTGCGAACCTGAAGGAGCCTGCGAACCGTTTGTCGGCGATACCGATTGAGAACCCTGAGTGCCTGTGGTACCTGATGGGGATCCGGACTTTGAGTCTGCCGAGTTAATCAGGGTTGAATCAACTTCCAGCTGACAGGAACCAGAGGGACCCAGCAGGAGTTGAGCAGCTCGGTTCAGGTCTGATCGGAACCGACGGAGAATCCAGTTCAGCACGAACGGATTCGGAACATAGACAGTCAGTCGATCGCCGGACACCGCAGCGCGAGTCCTCTTATGGAACCAGTGCTGGAAGTTCTGATCGCCGACGGCGCGCTGAATCGCGTCCATTAGGATGGCTTCATCGTCGCCTGAATCTGAGATTGGCAGTTCCGTAGACACGATGCAGACTGAATCCCCGGGATCTGTACGCAGCGTATCTGCAGGAAACATGTCGTCGTGACCTGCGGGCTGCGTCATGCGACCCCTCCGTTGTGCCAGCGCGCAACGATACCCTTAGCGAAGGATGTGCAGCATTCGAGCAGCAACAATCCAGCGCCTCACAGCTGAAAGGCTTTAACAGCCCGGGAGCCGAGGTAGAATTGCGGATGGCGATTGAAGACAGGATTGCTCACGACGAGTGCAGAGTTCGTCGTGAGCGGCTTACTCACTCAAGGGGGGCGATAGTAACGTGACGCAACAAACTGTCAAACGACGACGATCACATTCCTGCTCCACATTTTGAGTCACATTTCGTAAGTTCCGACATGCGAAGACTCTTCGATTTTGGAAAAAAGAAATTCCCGATTTCTGTCGCTCATCAGGCCGGTCCGGTTGACAATTTCAGAACGCTCGAAGAACACCGCCCGACTCTCAGGCTGACTCTTCTAACAACTCGCTGCACACGCATTTCCAGCTCTCTGGCGTCTGCACTTGCACGGACCAACACATCCGGCGATGATCTTTCTTTCAGGTGATAAAGTCGGTCAGGATTCATCAACCCGGATGAAATACACAATCTGCATGGACAGCAAAGAAATGACAAACACGCATGCTTTCCCTGTTCGTTCGCATGGTCACACACTGCGACGGGTATTCCGGTTTTCCCGGGCGGTCATCTGCTTTCGGCTGATTGCTGTCTGCTGCTGCATTGCAACCCTCTGTAGCTCGGCGTCCAGCCAGGATCGCTTTGCGACTCTGCGAGATCAAATGGTTTCTCGAGCAATTGAAGCCGAGGGGATTACCAACCCGGAAGTTCTGAGGGCAATGCGAAAGGTGGAACGTCATGAGTTTGTCCCCAGCAACCTGAAGTCTCAGGCTTACCAGGACTCCGCACTTCCCATCGGTTCACAGCAGACGATCTCTCCTCCTTATATTGTTGCGTATATGACCGAAACGCTCGACCCTCAGCCAAAGGACCGAGTACTCGAAATTGGCACCGGCAGTGGTTATCAGGCGGCCGTGCTGGCGGAGATCGTTGCCGAGGTCTATACAGTTGAAATCGTCTCCCCTCTGGCGAAGTCTGCCGCGAAACGACTTGAGGAACTTGGTTACACGAACGTGCATGTTCGTGATGGTGATGGATATGAGGGCTGGGCCGAACATGCACCGTACGACAGAATCATTGTCACGTGTTCGCCCGAGAAAGTTCCTCAGCCACTGGTTGACCAGCTGAAGGAAGGCGGTCGGATGATTATCCCGGTCGGCGAACGTTATCAGCAGTCATTCGTACTTCTGGAAAAGAAGGACGGGAAAATGATTGAAGAGAAACTGATCTCCACACTGTTCGTCCCGATGACAGGTGAATCGGAAGATCAGCGACAGGTTTTGCCAAACCCTCTCAACCCGCAAATCGTGAACGGTTCGTTCGAGCTGGATGAGAACGGAGATGGACGCGTCGATGGCTGGCATTATCAGCGTCAGGCAGAGATCAGCACCGAAGAACCCATGGAAGGATCTCAGTGTTTGAAATTCACGGGAGCGGGAAATGGACAGCTCTCGCAGGCACTTCAGGGAACTGCAATCGATGGCCGAAAGATTGGCTCGATTCAATTAACATACTGGGTCCGATTTAAAGGTGTCACCCCCGGTGCCGGGCCGGCCGATCAGGCCGCTGTCGTGGTTCACTTTTATGATTCGATCCGACGGGAAGTCAGCGCCGAGGTGCACGGAAAATGGCGAGGCAGTCTTGGCTGGCAGAAGGCTCGAACCAACGTGATCGTACCTCCCACGGCGAAGGAAATGATCGTCCGCATTGGTCTGCATGGGGCCACTGGTGAACTTTGGTTTGATGACCTCCAGATAACATCCGTCCCCCGGTAATCCATGAAAACAGTCTTGATTCAGCCCAGAGTCAGCCGGGATTCGGCCTGAAGTCAGAGGCGATCCATCCGAAAGTCCGCGTTCAGGACTCCGGATGCTGACAAATTCCACGCAATTTCCACGAATGCCCCAAAACCTGCGCTTCGCAGGTCAGGGACTCGACGTAGAATTTTCCAGGGGTCTGAGTGGTTGAGTGAACGTTCCCGCCGGGAATCTCACTGAATCTGTTCGTGACCCCAAACCCTGGAAGCTTCTGACATCAGGATCTGAATCGCAGGCAGGATGGATATATGCGGACTCGCGATCGAAATCGATTTCATCAAAGTGTCCTGAAGCTCCTTAGCGCCACAATATTCCTCGCTGCTGCCCCAGCTCAGGCCGTTTGTGGAGCCCAGGCTGCTCCGGGCACCGGGGCTACTCCGCCGGTTGAGCCCAGATCAGAAGAGGCTCTCCGGGATGAGCAACTGGCTGTCAGCGGAAGGTATCAGCGGTTCGAACGCATGCTTTCGCAAATGGCTGACCTGCTGGCGAAGGAAGATCCGGAAAAGGCCGATCTCCTGAGACGCGCGATTGGAAAAGGCCGAGAAGAGGCAATCGGTGATCGAATTGAGAACATCGTTGAGCTGATGGAGTCGAAGGAGTTCGGCACAGCCATTGAAAAACAACAAGAGGTTTCTCAAAGCCTCCTGACGATGCTCAAACTCCTGCAGAGTGAAGATCGACGCAGCAGCGTTGAAAGGGAACGCGAACGACTCAATCAGATCCTGAACGACGTTCGAAACCTGATTTCAGGTCAAAGATCAACGCGAGCTGCGACTCAAAATGCTCAGTCACCCTCAAACACCGCACCATCTCAGCAGAAGAATATTAAAGAAGCCGAAAAACTGATTGAAGGCATTCAGGATCACGATCGCGAGTCTGCCGAAAACTCCGAAACTCCGGAAAGCGAACAGGGCGAAGGCGATTCAACAAAACCAAACGGCCTGAAACCACCTGAGGGAGAGAATCCTAAGAACGGAAAACCCTCTGGCGAATCACCCGAAGGTCCGCCAGAAGCTGCGAACCCGTCTGACCCAAAATCTGGTGACCCAAAGTCGGGGGAGCCGAAATCAGCTCCCGGCGAAAAAACACCGGATGAACAGAAGCCCGGGGAAAAGACACCTGGTGACAAGGCGCCCGGAGAAAATGCTCCGCAGCCACAGGAAGGCGGGCAACAGGGTGAGAAGAAGAACCAGCAGACTCCTGGCAGAAAGCAGATTCAGGATGCTCGCAAGTTAATGCAACAGGCTCTTGATGCTCTGAAACAACAGAATCGAGAGAAGGCAGTTGAGAATCAGGATGAATCCATTCGGGAGCTGCACGAAGCTGCAGCCGAGCTCGAAAAGATGCTGCAGCAGTTGCGTGAAGAAGAAAAAGAGATGTTGCTGGCAGCTCTGGAAGCCCGATTCCAGCGAATGTTGACTTTGCAGACACAGATCCACGAGGGGACAGTTGAGCTTGGAACGACGCCTCAGGAACAATGGCCTGAGCAGTATTATCTGCGAGCCCGCGAACTGTCTCAACAGCAGACCGATCTGACGTCGGAGTGTGCACAGACATCGGGCCTGCTTCGGGAAGACGGAACGTCAGTCTCCATTCTGATCGCAGTCGAAGATATCGAACGGGACATGAACACCGTTTCCGGGCTGCTGCGAGAAAACAAGGTGACTGGCCTTACGCAGTCGATGCAGCTGGATGTGATCGAAGCGATCAAGGAATTGATTGAAGCGACTCAGAAAGAAATGGAAGAAATGAAATCTGAGGAACGCCAGCAGCAGCAACAACAGGAGGGGCCTCAGGAGAAGCCGCCACTTGTGGAACTCAAGGCTGAGATTCAGATGTTGAGATCGCTACAACTGCGAGTCAACCGAAGAACTCAGCAGATTGATCAGTTACTACAAAACACACCGGAATCTGATCGCGACGCACTGCTGGCACAAATCCAGGAACTTGCTCGGCGTCAGCAGCGTCTTATTCAGTCTGCAAAAGAACTGGCCAAACAGGCTCAGCAGTAGATTCACAGGATAGAGGGAATGGCGATGCGTTTTGGCAAACGAAACTGGGTTTCAGCGATGGGGCTACTGACCCTTTCCGTCTCCTGTTCGATCCCGGCATTCTTCATCGAATCTGCTGCTGCACAGGTCACGGACACTGACACATCCGGCGTGAAAGCAGAGACGGTTCAGCTTCGGAAACTGTCAGTCGCTGAGGTACGGTCTGAAGTGGATCGCTGGATTTCAAAGGCTGGAGCCAGTGAGACTGAGCAGCAGAAGGTGAATACCCTCTGGTCTTCGGCCACAGCAGGTGATGCGGCGAGTGAAGACATTCTGGAACTTACCATGGAGTCCTTTGCTCTGGTTGATCCGATGTCTGCCGAGTTGATTAAGGCGAGTCGATCGGCCGCGGCGTTGAAGCTCCCATCACTGGACGGGCCACGCGATGACAAGTTTTATGACATGTGCGTTCGGCTCTATCTTGGTCGCTGGCTGGCACAGCATCGTTATTTCGATGAAGGACTTGAACAACTGGATGCACTCAGCCCGGACCAGAACATCGACCCAGCGGGACTCCTTTTTTATCGTGCAGTCTGCCAGAAATCGCTTCTGAAGCGAGAAGCTGCGGAAGACAGCCTGACACTCCTGCTGAACAATGTTGTCGACGTTCCTGTTCGTTTTCGTGCGGTCGCCGAAATCATGCAGAATGAACTCCGCGATCAGAACCCGGAAGGTCTGGGCGAAGTTTCGAGGGTCATGTCAGACGTGCAGCGTCGACTGGATCTGGGCAATTCCGGAAGGAAAGTTCAGGACCAGGAACAGCAGGTCATCGCACTGCTCGACAAACTGCTTGAAGATATGGAACAGCAGGACAAGCAGAACTCACCCAGCGGTGGCGAAGGTGGCGGCGACGGTGGTTCTCCGCAGCAGGGTGCTGATCGCAGCACAATCAAGGGAAATCCAGCAGAGGGAATCGCAGATCGAAAAGAACTTTCGGAGAATGGGGCATGGGGAATGCTTGATAAGCAGGCTGAAGCCCAGGCCAGAGAGTTGATTCGGCAGCAGTTTCCGTCAAATTACCTTGACGCGATCAGCCGCTATACGAAAAAAATTGCAGAACGAAAGTAAGTCGTTCCGCGAAGTGCAGAGGATGTACGAATGCTCCTGTTGGTTGGTGTTGCCATGTTTCTGACACTGGACGGTCCTCAGGTGACTGTCCAGTCACTTGAAGGACCGTCCCAGTCCGGAAAGCTCATTCGATTTTCAGACACGGGTGCGACTCTCGAAAAATCTGGAGCTGAGTCAGCAATTCTTCGATCGGATATTCTGTCACTGCAGCTGACAGAATCAAAATCTGTCGAACCGAGCGATCCATCGCAGCTCCTGCTGAAGGACGGCAGTCGGCTCAATGTCAGGACTCTGCAGCGGACAGGCGAGCAAGTCACGGGCGAGACATCATTACTGGGAACAGTCAACGTACCGACAAATCAAATCCGCGCCATCCGAATTCAACCTCGAAACCCGGCTTATGACGTTCAGTGGAATGCCTTTCTTGCCAGAACTGACGAAAAAGACCTCCTGATCGTCCCCAAAACGGAAGGTGAAGGTCTCGACTTCCTCGCAGGAATTATTGGCAACATTACTGCGGACGAGATTTCGATGCTGCTGGATGGTGAAAACTTTCCGGTACCGGTCGATCGTGTTTACGGAATCGTGTTCGGTTCTTCAAAGTCGACTGTCAGCTCGAACGGGTTGTCGCTCACGACCACGGAAGGGGACGTCGTCCATGGTTCCGCGGTTGGATATGAAAATGAGACGTGGACGGTGCAGTCAAGCTGGGGGCAGGAACTAACAATCGTATCAAACCATCTGATGCAGGTTGACTTTAGCGGAGATCGCCTGAAGTACCTGGCAGATCTGGCCCCCATTCAGGAAGTTTTTGATGGCATCGATCCTCCGGGATCCGCGTTCGCGGGCTTGATCGATGAGGAATCCGCACGGCTCTTGTACGGACCGAGAAGAAATACGTCGCTTGATTCCGGAACACCGATGCGGCTTCGTGGTACGCAGTATAACCGCGGGCTTTGCGTACACTCGAAGACCACGATCGTCTGGGATCTTGGCAGCCAGTATTCGTCTCTCGACTTTATTCTTGGAGTTGATGATCGAGTTGCCTTTAATCAGAAGAGTCAGGTATCGATCAGGATCACTGGAGACGATCAGGTGCTCTTTGAGAAAGTCGTTGGCACGCAGGACCCGGCTGAGCCTGTCCGCATCGCTCTCGACGGCGTCTCATCCCTGACCATCCTCGTTGACTATGCGGATAACGACAGCAGCTGTGACTGGCTGGATCTGGCCGAAGCCCGACTGATCAAAACAGCCGCAGGAACGACGGAACAATGAAACATCCATGGTTGACATCACTGCTCTTCCTGACGAGCACATTGGTATCTTCAGAGAATGCAGTGGTTCAGGCGCAGCTGGCAGACGATGCGATTCGACAAAAAGAAGCGGCACGCGTTGAAATGCTTCGCCGAATTACGCCGTCGGTTGTCTGCGTGATGTCCGCAGACGCTCAGGGAGGTGGCTCTGGCGTATTGATCTCGGCAGACGGATATGCCATCAGCAATTATCACGTCACGGGCGGCACAGGACCGGGACTGAAATGTGGACTGAGCGACGGAAAGATTTACGACGCGGTTCTGGTTGGCATCGATCCGACCGGGGATGTGGCACTGATCAAACTATTGGGGCGTGATGACTTCTCGTATGCGTCCCCTGGGGACAGTGAGACGGTTCAGGTTGGACAGGAAGTCGTGGCACTTGGGAACCCGTTTCTCCTTGCTGCCGATTTCACTCCAACAGTGACATATGGCATTGTCAGCGGCACTCATCGCTATCAGTATCCGTCAGGAACGTTTCTGGAATACACCGACTGTATTCAGATCGACGCTTCCATCAATCCAGGAAACTCCGGTGGTCCGCTGTTCGATATCGAAGGACGATGGATTGGCATCAATGGTCGAGCATCATTTGAAAAACGAGGACGTGTCAACACGGGTGCAGCATATGCGATCTCGGTCCGTCAGGTTCTGCTCTTTGTGGACCATCTTCGGAGCGGACTGATTGCCGATCATGGGCGAACAGAGTTCACTCTCGAAACATCCTCGGATGGCAGAGTTGTCGTCCAGCAGATTTCTGAAGTCTCGGAGGCTCGGCGACGAGGTCTCAGTCCTCAGGATGAAGTGCTGACGTTTGCGGGTCGAGCCATCAGCAGTGCGAACGATTTTCAGAATATTCTTGGAATCTTCCCGGAAGGGACTCGGCTTCCCATTACCTGGCGGAATCGTGATGGAGTCCAGACAGCAACAATCCGGCTGAAGCCGCTTCATGCGTTTGCGAAGGCCCCCGAACTTCCCGGGCAGAGGAAGCCCCCGAAACAGGGTGATCCGCGGAATCCTGAAGAACCACCAGCGCCTGGTCTGCTGCCGGAACAAGCTCCGGAACCAGAAGTCCCCGAGGCAGTTAAGGCACTGTTCGAGGTCCGGGATGGCTTTGCAAATTACGCGTTCAATCGAATGGAAAAGGAACGCAGCCTGAAACCACTGTTTGCTCACATTCAGTCTCCATCCGGTGAAGGTGCCTGGATCCTGGAAGTCGCCACGGAAAAGGGTGACTCCGGCGAACTTGTCATTTCACAGGAAGGCGCCGCTCTCACAATCGGTGAGAAAACCTGGGCCATTGAAGCATCGAATCAGAAGCCCGAAGATGATGTCAGCATGATGCCCGGACTCCTCGCAGCCAGCCTTCAGTGGCACCGACTTTTGAATCGCCGAGAAGAGGGCTTTGATGATATTGTTGCGTTTGGATCAACGATCCATCTGCCCACGCAAAAGCGATTTCGACAGATTGTAACTCGCGAAGGAATTCGAACGGCTCGCTGGTACTTTGACGACAGCTCACCGTTTCCGGCCGCTCTGGATGTTGAGATATCTGAAGGTGTGGACGAGGCGAGGATTGTGTTTGACGGATGGACTTCCGGTGATATCCCTCATCCCGGACGAATCGGAACCGTACTGCCGACGGAAGAAGTCGTCTGGCTTAAAGTGCTGAAGGCATCGAAGAAACAGGAAGGCGCCGGGGCACAATGAAACCCTTCTTCGCAACGACAAATCCTCTGGTCCTCGTTTCCGTGATGCTGTTTGCAGCCTGGCCAACTTCGTTCGCGGCCGCTGCGATCCGCAATACTCAGGCAGATGAAGTCCCCCAACAGACGCTCACAGATGTTATCGAATCGCAAGAACCGATGGTTGTTAAGCTCTTTGGAGCAGGGGTCGGAAATCTTGACTCGTATGGTTCAGGAATTCTGATTTCGGAGCAGGGCCATGTGCTCACTGTCTGGAATCATCTGATCAACACTGGCTATCTGACCGCTGTAACGAATGAAGGGCGTCGATATGAAGTGAAAGTGGCGGGTACCAGCGCTGCACATGACATCGCGGTGCTGAAACTTCAGTCTCGAGACGACGAAGTCTTTCAGTTTATCTCACCTGAAACATTCAGTGACGCAGACGCGGGAGATTCCGTGCTGGCATTCAGCAATATGTTTCATGTGGCCACCGGTAACGAGCCTGTCTCAGTCGTCCATGGCGTGATTTCGGTGCGAACACCTCTTGAAGCGACTCAGGGACGATGGGTCTTTCCAGTGCGAACGGAAGTGCTGCTGATTGATGCGATCACTAACAACTCGGGCGCTGCCGGGGGACTGTTGACCACAGAAGACGGAACCCCCGTTGGATTGATCGGCCGCGAGATTCGTCACAAGATTTCAAACACATGGGTTAACTATGCGGTTCCACTTTCAACACTCAAGCCGGTGGTGTTGAACCTCCTCGCAGGAAAAAAGGTTGAATCCGCGCCTGCAGAGACGGACGAGCAGGCGATGATCTCAGACCAACTGCTGACATCGCGATTTGGTATCACAATGCTGCCGAATGTGGTGGAGAGAACACCGGCCTATGTGGATGCAATTGTCCCGGGATCAACTGCGTCGTCCTCGGGATTGCGTCGCGGTGATCTGATTGTTCTGGTGGATGACACAATCATCACCTGCATCACTGACTTTCAGAAGCAAATGGCAGCCCGTCGATCCGGCTCACGAATCGTGCTGACAGTCAACCGAAATCAGCAACTTGAAACCGTAACAATAAAGGTTCCCTGAAATCGAACCACGAATTTCAGGATGTATACGAATTTCGGAACGAGGCAGAACAGGAGGTTCTGGTCATGCATAACCGCAAAATCCGGCAGACGCTCGCTGTTCTGTTGCTGCTCATCGCAGGAGCCCTCCTGCCATGGACCGGAAGACTTTTGACACTACGTGTCTCCGGGACTGCTCAGCAGACTTCTGCGGATAAAGATCTGACCTTAACAGCCGATCTCGACACTAAGGTCCCTGTGGACGAAATCGATCACGATCTTGTAATTTGTGTGTTCATCTCTCCTCATTGTCCAATCAGTAACGCTTATCTGCCGGAACTCGCACGACTGGCCGACAAGTATCCAATGCTGACCAAAAGTATGATGGGCGTCGTGCCTGAGACGATGGCCACCGAAGCGGAAGTCAAGGAGTTTCGTACAAAATTCGGCGTCACCTTCCCGGTGATCCGTGATCGCAGTAATCAACTTGCAATCACAATGCATGCTACACATACGCCGCAAGTGGTCGTTCGACGTCGCGGTGAGACCATCTATTCGGGCCGGATCGATGATCGGTTTGTGGACTTGGGATCAAGTCGAAGTTCAGCGACTAAAAGAGACTTCGAAGAAGTGCTGTCAGAACTTCAGCAGGGCAGAGTTCCGAGTACTCGACAGACAAGTCCTGTCGGATGTGTCATTGAACGATTGATTGCTGAATCGCAGTCTCATGGAACAAAGTCTCAGCTGACATTCAACCGGGATATTGCTCCTGTGGTGTTCGAACACTGCAGTGTCTGTCATCGACCTGGTGAAGTCGCTCCCTTTTCATTGATGACCTTTGATGATCTCCTGCAGCACGCAGATCAGGTCAAACTTGTCCTTGAACGATCCATAATGCCTCCATGGAAGCCGGAACCCGGCTTTGCCGAATTCCGCAACGAACATCGCCTGAACGACCGTGAAAAGCAACGCTTCCTCGACTGGCTGAACTCAGAACGCAACGAAGGCGCCCCCGGCGATCTGCCCCCGGAGCCAGAGTTCACAGACGGCTGGCAGCTTGGCAAGCCGGACCTGATTCTGGAAATGGCTGAATCCTTTTCCGTCCCTTCAGATGGCCCGGATATCTATCAACACTTTGTGATTCCAACCGGACTGACAAAGGACCGTCTGGTGAATGCGGTCGAATTCCGTCCGGGGGCCCCGGAAGTCGTCCATCACAGCATTATGTACTATGACACGACTGGTCGGGGCCGCGAACTGGATGCGGAAGACCCACTGCCTGGCTACGCGCGGATGGGCAGCCCTGGATTTGCTGTCACCGGATCCCTCGGCGGGTGGGGGCCCGGAGGGCAGCCACAGCCGTTGCCAATCGCAATGGGACGACCACTGGAGAAGGGATCCGATATGATCGTGCAGATCCACTACCACTCAATTGGCCGCCCAATGAAGGACAGATCGAAGATCGGGCTGTATTTTGCTCCCGAAGGTGCATCGCACCCGGTTACGGAGATCATGGTTGCGAGTGTAGAACTTGAAATTCCGGCCGGGCAGGAGCGTCATCTGCACCGGGCGGAGTACACTCTGCCTGTTGACACAATTCTCTTTGATGTCACGCCGCATATGCATGTGCTCGGAAAAGAGATTCGAGCTCAGGCATTCTGCCCCGATGGGACCGTTGTTCCTCTGATCTGGATTCGCGACTGGAACTTTTACTGGCAGGATAAGTACGTCTATCAAAAGCCGCTCGAACTCCCTCAGGGGACACGCATTTTCCTCGAGTGCTGGTTCGATAATTCATCCCGCAATCCGCTGAACCCAAACAGTCCTCCCAGGACGGTTTTCTGGGGAGACTTTTCGAATGATGAAATGGGCATCTGTTATTTCCAGGCGACAACCCGTACGGCCGACGAATATCGCAGGCTGAATCAACACGCCACCAGTTACTTCAAAGACATGTGGACCACGGATCAGGAAAATCGCAAACGTCGGCTTGAGCTGACCCCATAGACTTTTCCCCCAACAAATTGGGAAAGCCGAAGGCAGGGTTGGCGGTTTAACCACGGAAGACGCGGAAGAGACGGAAGAGACGGAAGAAGCGCAGAAGTACCCGATTGTGTTTTTTCGTGTGGTTCGTGTGGTTCGTGGTTACCAATCACGCTGGCTAGGCGCAAACGCCCCAACGGGGCAAACTAAGGTAGCCTGGGGCATCGCCCCAGGAATCAACACAAAAGCACGGCAGCAACCCTGAAGGGGTGACCCAAATCACGGAACTGCAATAGCGGTGAATGCGTGAAGGTTGTGGATGAATGACGAAATTAATCGTTACTCACGAAAGCACTTATGCTCGTCGACCGGGATGAAAGCTCTGGCAGGTAGATTGATCACTGGCAGTGTTGGCGGTTTAACCACGGAAAACGCGGAAAAGACGGAAGAATCGCAGAAGTGCCCGATTGTGTTTTTCGTGTATTTCGAGGTTACCAATCACGCTGGCTACGCGCTAGATGCAGTCCGAATCAACTGACGGCGGACGGAACAGTCAATTGTCGCGATACTATTCAGCCACTACACCCCGGGAAGAACTGTCTGTTTCTGCAACGACACGAAAACCATTCGTAGTACTCGGTTCGGTTGGAACTCCATCATGTCTTCCGGACGACCTTAGACTCAACGGTGCGTTGTACCAACTACCTCCTCGAACAACTCGCCAGAATCGAACGGGATTCTGATTGACATCGCTGACAGGCTCTTCCGGCGGACCTTCGGGATCCACGGAATCCGACTGGCTGTAGTATGAGGGATCGAACAAGTCAGAACACCATTCGCCGACGTTTCCATGCATATCATAGAGCCCGAAGGCATTCGCACCGAAACTTCCGACGGGGGCCGTAAATGGATATCCATCGGCCCACGTCGCAGCAGAGCTTTCAAACTGTGGAAACTTTTCAACAAGCGTTTGATCACCACAATTCGCGAATCCCTGCAATGACTCTGCACTGTCGCCGGTTGCAAAACGAGTCGACGTTCCGGCGCGGCAACAAAATTCCCATTCAGCTTCTGCGGGCAATCGACATCGACTATTCAGGCGTTGACTCAGCCATTGACAGAATGCAATGGCGTCATCGCGGCTGACACACACAACCGGGTAGTTCTCCAGTTGTTCAAAGCCAGGAGATCTCCAGTTTCTTTCCGCAGATCGCTCCACCTGTCCGGTCTCTGCATTGAGTCCATTACATCCTTTCCCCGAACGTTCAACATCCGTGACATAGCCAGTCTCTTCCACAAACTGTCGAAACTGAGCGACTGTAATCTCGTATTTGCTCATGCGAATAGGTCGCGTTATTTGAACTCGATGCTGAGGCCCCTCGCATTGACTGTACTCTCCAGCTTCATTTGGATTTGCGTTTCCCATCAGGAATTCACCGGCTGGAATACTGACGAACTCAATCCCATGCACCGCTGTTCTCTCTGAACATCCCACCGCAGTGGTCATCATCAACAGCAGGATGACGTCAACGTACAAAATCCGCATGTCAGTCCTTTTTCAACAGTATGTGGCCCGTGCCTGCAATGTAGTGCGTGTCTTTCACGCCAGCAACATCGATAAAGTCTGAGCGGCTTTACGATTCGGTTTCGCTTTGCCATCATTTGAAGACTGTTTAACGGCCTGATGAGGAGATAGTCAATGCGACTGGTCTGCATGTTGTTCTGTCTTGCGGCAAATTCCCTTCACGTGCAGACATGCGATGCATTCGCGGGAAGAGATCGTCCGAACATTGTCTTCTTCATTGCGGATGACCTTGGCCCGACGGACCTTGGCTGCTATGGCAGTTCGTTCTACGAGACGCCGCATCTTGATCAGCTGGCCAGGGACGGAGCCAGGTTTCTCAACGCTTACGCCGCATGCCCAGTCTGTTCACCAACCCGAGCCAGCATTATCACCGGAAGGTACCCGCAGCGAACCGGAATTACCGACTACATCGGAGCTGCTCAGCCGAAACAATGGAAGCGAAATACGGCCCATCTGCCTGCCCCGTATACTGAACGTCTGGCACTTGAGGAAACGACAATTGCCGAAGTATTGAAGTCTGCTGGGTATGCAACCTTCTTTGCCGGCAAGTGGCATCTCGGTGATGAAGGATTTCTGCCGGAAGATCAGGGGTTCGATGTCAACTACGGTGGTCTTGCTCGGGGTGGTCCGTATGGTGGTGACAAGTACTTTTCGCCTTATGGAAATTCTCGCCTGAAAGATGGGCCAAAGGGCGAACACCTGCCTGATCGCCTTGCAACCGAAGCCTGTGGCTTTATGGAGGCTCATCGGGACGAATCGTTTCTGATCTATTTCCCGTTCTACGATGTCCACACGCCTTTGATCTCACGAGAAGACCTCAAACGAAAATATGAACAGAAGCGATCTACGCGAGAACAGGTAGATGTTTTCAGTGATGAACCTCCACGAAAAGTCCGCATGAGTCAGGACCACGCGATCTATGCAGGTATGGTTGATGCAATGGATCAGGCAGTGGGAAAAGTACTCTCCAAACTCGATGAACTGGGACTCCGCGGAAATACTCTGGTAATCTTCACAAGCGATAACGGAGGATTGTCGACCAGCGAAGGCTCGCCGACGTCAAACGCTCCGCATCGAGCCGGAAAAGGGTGGCTTTACGAGGGTGGCATTCGAACGGTGTTGTTAATGCGATGGCCTGGAGTTATCCCCTCCGGACACACAGAAGAGTCACCAGCCATTAGTCCTGATTACTTCCCAACGATCATG
Organism: Planctomyces sp.; assembly: GCA_016795105.1. Lineage (GTDB taxonomy): Bacteria > Planctomycetota > Planctomycetia > Planctomycetales > Planctomycetaceae > F1-80-MAGs062. The sequence continues at coordinate 927 of JAEUIH010000122.1, read as the reverse complement.
GATGCAGCCAGAATTCCTCGCGATGAGTCTCTTCAGCTGGATGGCATCAGCCTGCTCCCAATACTGTCATCAAACGCAGCGTCGCCGCATCGATCTTTGTACTGGCATTACCCGCATTATGGAAATCAGGGAGGTGCCCCAGGTGCGGCGATCATTCACGATGACTGGAAGCTGATCGAGTGGTTTGAAACGAATCAGCTCGAGTTGTTTAATCTCAGGAACGATCCTGAAGAAAAACACAACGTCGCCGTTGAGAATCCCGAAATGACGGCCGCTCTGCTTCAAAAACTAAAAGCCTGGCAGGCCGATGTGGGGGCAATTCGGTCGACACCAAATCCAGCCTACGATCCGACTGCAAAGTCGGGTCGATTGTAGCAGGCACATTCCATGTGCCGTCCGCCACCGCGCAACAACGACACTGCAACGACGACGGAAGCCAAAAACTTCAAACGCCCTGCAAACAGCATTCGAAGAATGCGCGTTAAAGTAGCAGGCACATTCCATGTGCCGTCCGCCATACGCAACAACGACACTGCAACCACGACTAAAGCCAAAAACTTCAAACGCCCTGCAAACAGCATTCGGAGAATGCGCGTTAAAGTAGCAGGCACATTCCATGTGCCGTCCGCCACCGCGCAACGACACGGCAACCACGACTGAAGCGAAATACTTCAAACAAAATGCCAGCGCGGGGGCGGACGGCATTCGGAGAATGCCTGCTACATTGATGCACATTCCATGTGCCGTCCGCCACCGCGCAACGACACGGCAACCACGACTGAAGCGAAATACTTCAAACAAAATGCCAACGCGGGGCGGACGGCATTCGGAGAATGCCTGCTACATTGATGCACATTCCATGTGCCGTCCGCCACCGCGCAACGACACGGCAACCACGACTGAAGCGAAATACTTCAAACAAAATGC
>JAEUIH010000121.1 GCA_016795105.1 Planctomyces sp. | reverse complement strand
CCAACTTCGAGACTCGCGACGAACTTTTGAGACCGCGATTTCTACGGTTTCATGCATTTCAGGACAGACACAAGCTATGATCTGGCCAATGCAGCCTGTTCCTGATCGTAAGCCAAGGATCATTTCCGTCACTCGTCAGGGACTGGATGATGTTGAACCAGGAGTTGCTTATCGAACTGTCGATTCAAAACTCGTCGATCTTGGCCCACTCGACGTACTGACTCGGCGCGAACTCGAAGTACTTGCAATGGTCGGCCATGGCGTGCCTCTCAAAACCATCGCAAGAGAACTCGGTGTCGCGCAAAGAACCGTAGAACGATATCGCACTGATATTGCAAGAAAGCTGCGAGTCAACTCCATCGCGGAAATCGCTCAGATCGTACAGGTCGCCGGATTGGATGCCAGTGACTGCCATCTGCCTCGCCTCCGCCGCTGGCACTGCAAGAAGTCCTGACAAAGTACTCGTCACGCTCCGTCGTGATGACGAGTGCTTTTGGCCAGCGTTCAACATCACGGCGGAACGTGATGAGGACTTTGGATGTCGGAAACCCGACGTACACGTCCAGTGAATTCCGTCTAAACTGAAAGAATCGAATTCTCAAATTCGTTTCTGGTTGAACTGACGGGGTGACAGCAGCATGAAAATTGCACAAGAGAATGATGGCTCCTCTTATTCACAGAGCTTCGATGACGGTTGGTCGCGTTCTGCATGGCGGACCGTGTCGGATGCACTTGGTGCAGCAACTTTGGTGTTCTCAAGAGCCGGATATCTGCTTGCTGCTCATGTCCCAGCGAGTATCACCACACCCGAATTGCGAAATCTGGCACCAGGAATGCACCTGCAGCAGTTTTGGTCGGCTGCATTGGCTCAGGCGATCCGCGCACAACTGATTCGAATCGATTTCTTCAGCGAAGAGAGTTCAGCAAAGAGCAGTGTTGAGTTTGATAGTTATCGACTTGATTTGACGTGCAGCCGAGGGGCGGAAGGACGTGCAATGTTTGTTGTTGTTCAACACAAATTGATGCGTCCGGATACGATCTCTCACACGGATGACTCGGACTTCATGCTCGCAAGCCTTTCCCGGCGAGAACATCAGATTCTCAAACTTGTGGCGCACGGGCATTCGAATAAGCAAATGGCAATGGCCCTGCAGCTCAGACCGAAGACAATCGAAAAACACCGCAGTAGTCTGATGCGGAAGCTGCATGCACAGTGCATCGCAGATCTGATGAGATACTGGTTTCGAGCCCATCCGGAAGAACTGAATCAGGTTCCCAACACTGCTGCACCAGCACAGCCGCAGGAGTCGTTTCCACGAGCTCTGGCCAATGTCTAAAAAATGACTGACAGACGTTCTGCGATCAATGGCATTTCGAAGAACTGAACTCTTCACGAATACCTAACTCTTCACGAATACCTAACTCTTCGCAGATACCATACCTCCGGCTACTGCAGGTTCAGCTGAGAAGATGCATCGCATGCAGAATACACTGCTGATACTCGCTCCCGTACGATGTTCGGTGCCTCTATAAGCCTCAGGCGGCGCGGTGCCAGAAGGCCACAGAGCTCCGGAATATCACAGACTCGCAGCACATTCAGCAACTGAGGAGCTTCTGAACTCATGAAACTCTCAGGACAGGATACGAGGCAGACTGACTGGATTTCCCTGTCGGCCAGCATCGCTGCGCACGCAGCGATAACGGCCCCGGACCCGTTGCCTGCGATTTCAATGCGAACAGTTCTCTGCGAAGGAGACTTATTCGGGGCACTGCTTTCTGTAGTGGCGTCTTTCGTGTGAGCCAACAACCGAGCTGCCGAAATGACGTCTCGAATTCTGCCCGTATCAACAGTTCGCCCCAGAAGCACGTGCGATCGTTCAACATAGTTGGGAGGATTGCGTCTCGTCCATTTGTAGTTGCCGGTGCCTCGTGGTTCGATAAGGTAAACAGACTGTTGGTCGGCCGCCGCAGCTTCAATCCATTGCGGTACACTCCCCGCTTCTTCTTCGGAAAGCACTGCCAGGAAAATCGACTCCGATTCGTCAACACGTCGCAGTTCTCTGATGCGAAACGGTACTTCGTCTGCGTTCGTGAAAGTCTCCGCGGAATCCTGCTTTGCTGTTGCCGCTTCAATTGACTCTGGTAACGATCGAAAGGTGACTCTTCGCAGTTCACGAAGGATTTCCGATTGCCACTCGGACACTTTACCCTGCTCAGGGAGACTCACGGACGCCATCGGAACGAAGAGCTCATCGATGATCGTGTTTTTCTGATCCTTTGGAAGGTCTTCATCCTGTGGAAATACTCGCAGACGTTCTGGCGGGATCGGATAGGGTCCATCGGCAACTCCTTCACTAACCACATCACGTTCGCTGTCGGTGACTGGCTTCGCATCATGCCTGAGATGCAGATTCAGGAACTCATAGGCGGACCGCCGGATATCTTCCCGATACGCATGCCCTCCGGCACTGACCACTGCGTCAACATGGTTGCCCGCGCCATAGAGCCGGTAGAGTCGTTCAAGGCGATTAATGATTCTTTCATTGGCATCCATCGGGAAAATCGGATCCTGATCGCTGTTAATGAACAACATGGGCCGAGGCGCGACGAGTCCTGCAATTCGAGTCCAGGGCCATTGAAACGTGTTGTAAAAGAACATGCAGTCACAGTGGCCATTGATGACTCGGTTCGGCACATACGATTCGAGGTCGGCCATACCGCTGACCGGGATCGCTGCACGTACTCGCGGGTCTCCCGCTGCGATCCAGAACGTGGCAGCACCACCACCACTGATGCCCGTGACTGCGATCTGTTCTGCATCAACATCCGGGCGACTGATGAGATAATCAATCCCGCGAATGCCATTCCATGCTTCAACTCCCGCTGATGTATATCCACGTGAATGCCACCACCAGCGATTGAGATGGTATGTGCCATGATGAGTAGCCCCGATTTCGCCAAGCTGCAGCGCGTCGACAATCAGGCAAACGTATCCGTGTCGAGCCAGCCAGATGCCATGAGACTGAAAGGCAACCTTGTTTCCATTGCGACCGCGACCGGAGTGTCCACATACATAAAATACGGCCGGGAACTTCTGGCCAGGGCTCTGTATCGCCGGCCGATACAGATTGCCGGTGACATAGAGACCGGGCATGCTCTGGTAATGAAGCATCTCCACACTGATGTCGTCGCCAACCAGTGTGGAAGTGACTGTCGCGTGGAGAGGAGTCGCCGCAGGTCTCGGCGACAACCCCAGCATGTACATGAATTCTTCGCGATATTCAGCCTGATGATTCTTCCACTGTTCCAGTGACTTCAAGTCGTCTTCAAACGACGCTGACAGTTTCATCGTCTCTCGATGCAGGTAAGCCTGAATTGCTTCGTCCCCGGGCGATCCGCGATCGGGTTCACCGAGTGCCTGTCCAAATCCGCTTTGAGTTTGAAGGAGTGCCGCCATGAGACAGCTGACAATGAACAGAGGGTGAATCCAGGCCTGCATGTTGCGGGAGCTCCTACTTTGCAAAGTGATTCATCGCCACATCCTTGATGCCTCTGAGATCCAGCTTCCCTGTTCCCAGCAATGGAATTTGCTCGACTTCGATAAAGCTGTCAGCACCCGGAATCCACAGGTTGGGCAGTCCAGCGGCCTGCAGTTTGTCGGTGATCTCCCGGATGGACTTATTCAACGGCTTGTGCAGCACGATCAGTCGTTCGCCTTTGGAGGCATCCGGAACCGCCGTGACGGCACAAAGAATTTCGGGCTCATCGTTGGGTGTCTCATCGATGATCTTCGCGATCTCCTGCTCCACTCGGATGTGGGGAACCATTTCTCCGCCGATTTTGGAGAAGCGACTTTGACGTCCCGTGATTCTGATAAATCCATCATCGTCGATAATGGCAATGTCGCCGGTTGTGTACCATCCGTCCTGAATTAATTCGGATGTCTTTTCCGGATGGTTCAGGTATCCGAGCATCACGTTCGGTCCCTTGATTTTCAGCATACCTTCCTGGTTCAGGCCAAGCACTTCATTTGTTTCAGGATGGAAGATCGCAGCTGATGAGCCAGGAATGACACGACCAACGGTTCCGTGTTTTGTCAGCACCTGACCTGCAGAATTACTTCCTGCCCGGGTTTCGGGAATATTGAATGAGGCGACAGGGGAAAGTTCGGTTGTGCCGTATCCCTCGGTTGGATCGAATCCAAACTTCTCACGGAATGCTTCTCTGAGATCCTGCGGCAGTTTTTCAGCCCCGACGATCACCAGATTCAGAGACTTAAGTTCTTCGACCGTGCAGCGTTTCATATACGAGCGGAGGAAGGTCGGAGTCGCCAGTAGAATTGTGGCTTTGTACTTTTCGATGAGCTTACCGACGATGCGAGCATCCAGCGGATTAAAATGATAAACGGCACCAGGGTCGGCACACAGAGGAAGCCACATCGCAACGGTATAGCCAAACGAGTGGAAGAATGGCAGAACACCCAGCAATTTGTCATCAGCCGTCAGATTCAGAAGCTGACGCACACATTCGAGGTTGGATGCAATGTTGTTTTGTGACAGCATTACACCCTTGGGCTCACCGGTCGAACCGGATGTGAAGATAATCGACATCACATCGTCAGGGCGGATTCGGTCCAGGCCCAGCTTCCTGTAGAGCATTCCTGCCGGCATAAGCCTGGCGGTGGCGAAGGCCAGAGCTTTGTCGAGCCCTCCGATTTTCTCTTTGATGTCTTCGAGGTAAACGAACTCAGCGTTCAGTGTCATTGGCCGCTTTTCGAGGAATCTGCGGCTGGTCAGAATCTGTCGAATTCCAGCTTCCTGAATACAGTGATTCAGCACGTCTTCGGTCAGTGTGTAGTTCAGGTTGACAGCCACTTTTCCTGCCAGTGACAGGGCTGTATTTGCGAGTACTCCACCTGCCGATGGAGGAAGCAAAAGTCCCACCATCGAGACATCAGGCACTAATACAGAGTTCGTGAGGATCTTGTGGAACAACAGCGAACCGGTGAGTAGCTGACCGCCCGTTAATTCGGTGCCCGCGGAATCCGCTACCTTCAGGCGGCTCCAGGCGATGCGACACTGGCGAATAAAACGCTTGGCGGGAATCATGACTCTTTCCTTTCTTCTCATGCCCGACTGCACACTCAAGTCGAGTACAGCATGGCGGACCACATCGACATCGTCAACTTTTGGAATTGCCGGACCAAATGAAATCGAAACCGGGTAAGGCCAATACATCGGACGTTTCCAGAGAAACTGGCCCCGGTCGTAACTAAAAACGCTTCCCCATAATTCATCCAGATAAACCGGGATGACAGGAGCGTTGGTACCCTTCAGAATCTTGACAAGTCCTCGCTCAAATTTCAGCAACTGCCCGGTTCTGGTAATTTGTCCTTCAGCAAAAATGCAGACGAGTTCGCCCTGATTGAGCGCTTCACGTGCGGTGTTCAGGGACTGCATCAATGCACGAGGTCCGTCGCCGCTGCGAATTGGAATGATTCCAAACAGATCGGCCAGCCATCGTACAAAGCGACCATTCACATAGTCAGCATAGGCGACCATCCGGATCGGACGTGAACTGCTCAACAGGATCAGGATTCCGTCGATCCACGTCACATGGTTTGCGACCAGCAGAGCAGGGCCCTCGGTGGGGACATGGTGCAGGTCGTAGACTCGAACACGGTACACAAATCGACTCAGGATCCACACCACAAATCGGATGGTTGCCTGCGGGAGCAGCCAGAGTACATAAAACAGGATGGGGACAATGCCAATTCCGCAGATCAGAAAAATCGCAGCCGCACTCAACTCAAACTGACTTCGCAGCAGCCAGAACAAGCCCGCAACGACCACCATTCCCAGTGATGTCAGCTGATTCCCGGCAGCCAGTATTGCGCCCAGTTTTCCTCGCGGACTTCGTTCCTGAAGATATGCCGAAAGTGGAACGTTAAACAGCCCACCGCCAATTCCAATCACTGCCAGCATCAGGCCGGCAAATACTGGTGAACTGCTCGATGCATACAGTCCGACACACGCCACAGCCATTGTCAGTGTACCCAGTGGAACCATCCCGAGTTCGACTCGACCACCTGACCACCACCCCGCGAGTACACTCCCAAATCCGACTCCCAGTGAAAGTACCGCGAGGTAGATCCCAACTCGGCTTTGACCAAGCGACAATTCTCTGGTCACAAGCACGTCCACGTTCATCTGAGCAAGTGAGGCCAGTGACCAGAAGAATGTAATGCCAAGAGTCACTCGCAGAATCGGTCGATCACTCAACACGAGCTTAAAGTCACGCCATGAATCCATCACTGGATTCCACGGAAAGCTGATGGCCGGACTGGCCGGAAGTACCCGTGCCATGACAAGGCTGCCCAGAATCCCGAGGACTGCGACAACGACAAGGGCAACCGCAGCGACACGCAGCCCATGCGAAGGATCCGTTACAGCGATCGCGCCGAGTTCATTGCCGGCGATTGTTCCGGCGATGACCGCTACCAATGTCACAAGTCCGACAACTCCATTCGCGGCTGACAGCTTACTCTTTGGGACAAGCTCAGGGATGATCCCAAACTTGGCGGTGCTCAACAGTGCGCTCTGAGTCCCCAGGAGGAACAAAATTCCAAACATCAATGGCAGGCTGCCAATGTGGATTGTCCAGACTCCAATCACGACGAGGATTAATTCAGCGACCTTCAGCCAGATTGTGGATGTTCGTTTAGAGAACCTGTCAGCGACCCAACCTGCGATCGGTCCAAACACGACAAACGGGAGCACCAGACACCCAAGCCCCAGGGACAGAATCATCGACTCACTGGATTTCAGTGCTTCCCCTGTGACACTTCCGCCTGCTTCAATCTGTTTCTTGGCAATCGGTATAATCAGCCAGCGGAAAAGATTATCATTCACCGCGGTCAGAAAACTCATGACCAGATAACCAATAAACGACAAGGAGGTCAGTCGCCCGTCGGTGACGGCCTGATCTCCGGAGGTTTGATTGTCGAGAATGGCTCAGCTCCTTACGGCATGCGTCATCTGGTTCGAGGGAGTGTACATTTCCCTTCGTCGCAAATTTGGCGGTTTTTGCCGGAAATTCCACAGAAATCCGGGAACCCACAAAATTCCACATCCAGATGTCGCTCCAACCGTTACTCCGGCTCACCATTTGCCGGTAAATGTAGGATGGGCATTCCTGCCCGTCACCAAACGTAGGATGGGCATTCCTGCCCGTCCCAGCCCTCCCGCATCAACCAACGTTTCTCCCACATCAACCAACAGCACCCTCTTCGAACCACCAGAGTCTCCCATGCCAATCGTTTTCTTTGACGGTGTCTGCGGGTTCTGTAATCACACCGTCAATTTTCTCCTCAAACGAGACAAGCACAGGCGGCTCCGTTTCGCACCGCTCCAGGGAGAAACCGCCAGCCAGTGCGTGCCCGCCGAGATTCGATCGAACCTGAGTTCACTCGTGCTGCACCGAGATGGCAAAGTGTACCTTCGCTCCGCCGCCGTCGTCAGAATCCTGTTCATCATCGGCGGTGTCTGGAGTATTCTCGGAGCTCTCCTCTGGATCATTCCTTTGCCTTTGAGAGATCTCGGATACAAGCTCTTTGCCAGATACCGCTACACCCTCTTCGGAAAACACGACGCCTGCCGCCTCCCCACTCCCGAAGAACGAACTGTATTTCTTGATTAAGGCACCCCTGCCAAATGTAGCTTGGGGATTCCTGCCCGAGCACATCCCTGCCAAATGTAGCTTGGGGATTCTTCCCCGAGCCCACCCTGCGCCGCCCCGTGTCGCGAACCAGTACCCGAACCAGTGCGTGGACGGGCAGGAATGCCCATCCTACATTTGCGACGGGCAGGAATGCCCATCCTACATTTGCGACGGGCAGGAATGCCCATCCTACTTACTATTTTGCGCGTTTGTAGAAGGGGAGCGGGACGACTGTGGCGGGGATTGGAGTCCCTCGAAGGTCGACCTGAAGATGACTGCCAGGTTCGGCAGCTTCTGTTGGTGCATACGCCATCGCAATTGACTTCTGGAGAGTCGGTGAGAACGTGCCGGATGTGACCTTGCCGATCAATCCGTTTGCATTCAGCACCGGTGTTTCTTCTCGAGCAATACGGCGTCCTTCGAGAATCAGTCCAACACGTGTCTGTCGAACACCAGCGGCCTCAACGTTTCGGAGAGCTGCCTGTCCAATGAAGTTGTTCTTCTGCATTCGAACAGCAAATGAAAGTCCAGCCGAAAGCGGGTCGATCGATTCGGAAAGTTCATGACCATAAAGAGGCATCGCTGCCTCCAGCCGCAGAGTATCCCGGCAGCCAAGTCCGGCAGCTGAAATCCCAACGGACTGTCCGAGTGTCAGCAGTTGTTCCCAGATCTGTTCGGTAACCGCGTTCGGGACCGAGATTTCAAAGCCGTCTTCGCCCGTGTATCCGGTTCGAGAGATGAGTCCGCTGATTCCGTTCCAACAGACATCCTGTCCCGAATAGTATTTCATTCCGCTTACGTCAGTACCAGTGAGCTGCGTGACAAGTTCAGCGGACCTTGGACCCTGAACCGCGACCATGCCGGTTTGAAGAGTCAGATCCTCAAATCCAGCCGATGAGAATCCAGACTGCTGCTTCAGCCAGCCAACAATTTTCTCACGGTTTGACGCGTTGACTACCAATACCCATCGATCCGGAAGACGATAAATCAGCACATCGTCCAGAATCCCTCCGTCCTCACGACAGACCAGTGAGTAGCGGATGTCGCCAACCTTGAGACGGCTGGTATCGTTCGTGAGAACGAGGTTCAGAAGTGCCTCGGAACCGGCACCACGGAACTCCAGTCGTCCCATATGAGAAATGTCAAACAGACCTGCTGAAGTACGAACTCGGTTGTGTTCATCCACGATCGATGAATACTGAACCGGCATTTCCCATCCGGCGAAATCCACCATGCGGCCCTGATGAGAATGATGCCAGGAGTTCAGCGGCGTCTTCAGCATATTGTCCTCGCAGCCGATCACTTCTCAGTGATCAGCATTGCCTTGAAGTATTCGCGGTTCAGTCGAGCAATATGCGTGACAGAAACTTCTGCCGGACATGCTGCTTCACATTCAGACGTGTTTGTACAGGAACCAAATCCTTCCTTGTCCATCTGAGCCACCATGTCGATTACGCGAGAAGCGCGTTCGGGATGTCCCTGAGGAAGGAGTGACAGTTGAGAAACCTTGGCCGCCACGAACAGCATGGCTGATGCGTTCTTGCAGGACGCGACACAGGCACCGCAACCGATGCAGGCTGCCCCGTCCATTGCCACTTCCTGAACATGCCCAGGTATTGGAATCGCATTGCCATCGGGCGCGTTCCCGGTATTGACCGAAACAAATCCACCCGACTGAATGATGCGATCGAGAGCAGAACGGTCAACGACGAGGTCACGAAGCACAGGAAATGCGGATGCTCGCCACGGCTCAATCACAATCGTGTCGCCGTTCTTGAACCGTCGCATATGCAGCTGGCAGGTCGTCGTGGCCTTGTCCGGGCCATGCGCCTGTCCATTAATCATCAGGCTGCACATCCCGCAAATGCCTTCGCGGCAGTCATGGTCAAATGCAACAGGCTCTTCGCCTGCCTGAAGGAGCTTTTCGTTCAGCACGTCCAGCATTTCCAGGAAAGACATATGGGTACTGACTCCCTGGAGCTGATAGTCCCGGAAGGCGCCCTTTGCATTCGGACCTGCCTGTCGCCAGATTCGAAGAGTCAGATTCAGCAGATCACCACTCATGATTACTTGTAACTCCTCTTCGATGGCTTCACGTTTTCAAACGACAGCGGTTCCTTGTGCAGCACCGGCTCTTCGCCATACCCGGTGAACTGCCATGCCGCGACATACGCATACTGCTCGTCGTTTCGTTTGGCTTCCCCGTCGACTTCCTGATACTCCTCACGGAAGTGGCCTCCACAGGACTCTTCTCGCTCGAGAGCATCGAGTGCAAGCAGTTCGCCAAATTCCATAAAGTCCGCGACGCGTCCAGCCATTTCCAGACTCTGGTTCAGAGTATTCCCTGACCCCGGAACACGTACGTTCTTCCAGAATTCTTCACGAAGATCCCGAATCTTCTGGATCGCTCCCTGAAGTCCGGAACGGTTTCGCGCCATTCCGCAATAATCCCACATGATGTGACCAAGGTCCCGATGGAATGAATCCACCGAACGACGACCGTTCACATTCAACAGACTCGTCATTCGATCCTCGGCGTCCTTCTTCGCTGCAAGACATGCCGGATGATCGTCAGCAATCTTTGGCAGGTGAGCAGTCGCAAGGTGATCGCCAATTGTATATGGAATCACAAAGTAACCATCAGACAATCCCTGCATCAGAGCACTCGCTCCCAGTCTGTTGGCACCGTGATCGGAGAAGTTTGCTTCACCGAGCACATACAATCCCGGGATGTTGCTCATCAGGTTGTAATCCACCCACAATCCACCCATCGTGTAGTGCACGGCCGGGTAAATTCGCATCGGTACCTGATATGGATTGTCAGCGGTAATCTTTTCGTACATGTGGAACAGATTACCGTATTTCTTGCGAACGACGTCTTCACCATCCCGGCGAATCGCATCGCGGAAGTCGAGGTAAACCGCTAATCCGGATTCACCTACTCCAAAGCCGGCATCACATCGCTCTTTCGCGGCCCGCGATGCAATGTCTCGAGGAACCAGATTTCCAAAGGATGGATATCGTCGCTCGAGATAATAGTCGCGATCCTCATCAGGAATGTCTGTGACTTTGCGGGTGTCCTTCGCATTCTTCGGAACCCACACGCGTCCGTCGTTGCGAAGACTTTCGCTCATCAGAGTCAGCTTTGACTGGTAGTCTCCGCTGACGGGAATACAGGTCGGATGAATCTGTGTAAAACACGGATTTGCGAACAGAGCTCCTCGGCGATGACATCGCCAGGCCGCTGTGACATTACAGCCTTTCGCATTGGTCGAAAGGTAGTACACGTTGCCGTAACCACCTGTGCAGACACAAACAGCATCGGCAGTATGAACTTCAAACTGCCCGGTGACCATGTTTCGCACAACGATCCCGCGAGCAACACCGTCGATGACAATCAGGTCCATCATCTCACGGCGAGCAAACATCTTGACTCGGCCAAGCCCCACCTGACGCATCAGCGCCTGATAAGCGCCCAGCAACAACTGCTGCCCGGTTTGTCCTCGACAATAGAAGGTACGCGATACCTGAGCACCTCCGAACGAGCGATTGGCAAGTGTGCCGCCATATTCCCGGGCAAACGGAACTCCCTGTGCAACACATTGATCAATGATACTGTTGGCAACCTGTGCGAGCCGATAGACGTTGGCTTCGCGAGCACGCCACTCGCCACCTTTTACGGTGTCGTAAAACAGTCTCCAGATACTGTCGCCGTCGTTTGCATAATTCTTGGCAGCGTTGATGCCTCCCTGAGCCGCGATACTGTGGGCTCGACGAGGGCTGTCCTGAAAACAGAACGCCTTGACGTTGTAGCCAAGTTCGGCGAGCGAAGCAGCGGCCGCACCACCGGCAAGCCCTGTTCCCACGACGATGACGCTGAACTTCCTCTTGTTGGCCGGGTTGACCAGCTTGAGATTGAATCGATGGCGATCCCACTTCTCCTGAATTGGTCCGTCCGGAACCTTCGAATTCAGTGTTTCACCTGCCACGCGAACCATGAGAGAACCTCAACTATTTTTGATCAATGATTCGTCTGTTTTCCCGACCGAAATTTCAGCCCACTGTTCACTTAGCGAGGTACTGCAAATGACCAGAAAATCAGACTGATGAATCCCGCTGCAATCACCCAGCCAAACAGGAGACTCCCGCACTTCAACAGTGAGTCCCAGCGTCGCCCATTCAATCCGAGTGAATGAAATGCACTTCGAAGTCCATGCGTCAGATGAATCCCAAGGGCAAAGATCCCAATGAAATACACCACCGCATTAATTGGTGACGACAATACCGTACGGACAACTTCAAATTCGTTCAGCTCAGGCGTCATTCCCTCTGCGGCGGCAACCGGGGCAGGGTACTTGACGAGCGGATTCATCTTGAGTCGAAGGTCCAGCAGATGAGTGATCACAAAGATGCCGATCAGGACACCGGTAACACCCATCCACGATGAAGCACCTCCCGCAGGTAGTGCAAAGATTCCCTGCTTGGATTCCTTCATCGCGTAACTTTGCGATCGCGCCATGCGGCTCATCGCGCCTGTCGAAACTGCCAGCCCAAGGTGAGCCGCAAACAAGCTGAACAAACCCACTTCTGCAACTTTCAGAAGCGCGCCCTGTGAATGCAGTGCATGGGCATAGGCATTGAACTTTTCTTCACCCGCATACAAGAGCAGATTACCGCCCAGATGCACGACCAGAAATCCACACAGCGATAATCCTGTTATCGCCATGACGATCTTCTGACCTACGGATGTCGAACAAGCCCGGACAAGGGGTCCCAGCCCCGGAATTCTTGACAGCCCAACGGCCGGAAGACTGAGAATTCGTGTGAGAGCGTTCAAGAACACGCTCCTCCGTCTGAAAATGTTGACTGGAAAGATCTTTGATCGGCTTTAACCGCCGCCGCAGGATTATAGGCAGACTGGTCCGAACTGCAACGACTCGGAATCTCTGTTCCAGGTCTCCGCTCAGAACTCGTTCCAGACCTCACCCGCCATAGGCGCTGTATCGACGGACTCCCAGCCGAAACACCACACGATTCGCGATAAACAGCACTACAATCCATCCCGCCTGGACGCTCAATTCCGTCCAGACCTGTTCGGGAGGGATTTTCCCGAGAATGATAGCGACGGGAAAATAGGCCAGATATTTAAAGGGCAACCACTGTACCCAGGGTACCCACGGTGAAATCCATTCCAGAGGGATCATGTGGCCCGATAGTATGTAACTCAGCATCATGTAGATGAAAATCAGGGAACTGACTTCCAGAAACCAAAACGCAATCAACCCAATCAGGGCTTCAATCAAAAAGCCAATCAAAAACGACATCACCAGCGATGCCGTCCATGCCATCATCAAGGTCGCCCCCGGCCAGCCTGGCAGGTATTCCCGGCACATCCAGAACACAAATGCAAAGGGTGCAGCGGCGATTACATAGTAGACCAGCTTGTGTGCCACCCGGTGCCAAAACAAATGGTCCAGCATGTCCACCGGCTGAATCAGGTACTTACGTACAGACCCGTTGGCGATCGATTGAGCAATTCCGGTCGATAACCCCGGCATACTCGAAAATGCCCGGGCCAGCATTCCCAGCAAGTAATAAGACACCATGTCGGGATACGTATATCCACGCATCTGTTGCGATGTGTCGCCCGAATAGATCGAGTTCCACATAAACAGCTGTGTCACAATCGGGAGAAATCGCACCAGTGTCGAGAATGCAAAGTCGCCGCGATACACAAGTCGCTCTTCAATCGCCGTACTCAGCACCAGCCATTTCATCCGCAGTCGAGCTGCCAGTTCCCCCGACCAGGTCAGCTGAGCTCCATGTTCATGGTCAATTGCCGACATGCCCGTCACCTGTATGATCATGGCCGGATGTCGTTGCAAACAGCTCCGCAATAACGTCTTCGAGTGGTCGTTCCAGGACGCTGATGTCGTCCACAGAATGACGTGCCAGCAGGCTCCCGAGACTGTCCGAAACGTACTGCTTTTCGATCTGGAGTCGGACGCGAGCTCCCTTTGTCTCCACGACTCGACCAAACTGGTCAAGTCCTGCAGGGATCTCCCCGTCCGCAAACTGAAGCTCTACGATCTTGTGGCGACTAAATCGGTCAATAATCGCTGCCAACGGCCCGTCATGAATTACGGTCCCCTTGTTGATTACGATCGCCCGCTCACATAACGCTTCCACGTCTTTCATATAGTGACTGGTCAAAATTACAGTGATGTGCTGTTCTTTTTGATAGCGCTTCAGGAACTCCTGAACTCTGCGCTGACTCACCACGTCCAGTCCAATCGTCGGTTCGTCCAGAAACAGAACATCCGGTCGATGGAGCAGGGCGGCAATCAATTCCATCCGCATCCGTTCGCCCAGAGAAAGTTCGCGTACCGGCTGTGACATCAACCGACCAACTTCCAGCAGGTCGGTGAGTTCCGTAAGGCGGCGTTCATATTCTGCGGACGGGATTCGATAAATCTCTTTGTGAAGCCGAAATGATTCCTGTGCCGGCAGGTCCCACCACAACTGCTCCTTCTGGCCAGTCACCAGTGAGAATCGACGTCTGTATACGTCTTCTCGCTTCCATGGCACATGTCCGAGTACAGTAGCGGTGCCGGAGGACGGGACAATCAGCCCGGACAATAGTTTGAGCGTTGTTGTCTTGCCAGCCCCATTCGGCCCAAGAAATGCCACCATTTCTCCGGCTTCAATGGTGAAATTCACATCGCGGACTGCGTGGACGGTATTGTATTCCCGCTTAAACAAACCGCGCAGCGATGACCACAGTCCTTCTCGCTTACGAAATACGCGATACGTCCGATTCAGGTTCTCAACAACAATCGCTGGCATTCGCGGATACTAACGAGGAATTCCCAGGAACTCCACCCAAAGTACTCATCACGACGGAGCGTGATGAGTACTTTACTGCGGCCCGTCATCACGGCGGAGCGTGATGAGTACTTTGGAGGGAGCGATTGTTCGTTTGCGGAGTGAGCGGCCGGCGAGGGCTCCCGTTGCCTGTCCTTCATAGACCGCAAACGTCCCGCTGACCAGGACATAGCGTATGCCGCTCGGAGTCCGATATGGGTCATCATAGGTTGCCTGGTCCCGAAACGCTTCTGGCTCAAAGATCGCGATGTCAGCAACCATACCAGTTTTCAGCAATCCGCGGTCCCTCAATCCCAGGATCTCCGCGGGCAGACCCGTTGCGCTGCGAATTGCAGCCTCCGTTGAAAGTACCTGCTCTTCAATTGCGTAGCGGCCGATCTTCCGAGGAAACGTTCCAAATGATCGTGGATGCGGCTGACTGGCTGTGGGGATCTTTGAGCTTCCATCACTTGCGGTTGCGACCCAGCTCAGAGGCATTGCCAGTCGCATGTCTTCTTCACTCATACCAAAGTTGACGACAGAGGCGCCTCCATGTCGCTCGATCTCGAGTACCAAATCGGGGATCTCACGACCCTCTTCGGCAGCAATCTCTTCCAGCGATTTACCAATCCACTGCCTGCGATAATTGCAGGACGCCAGCTGAATTCTTGAACTGGTTTTCAACTTGTTGGCGACATCGGCTCGTATTTTGGCTGACTCTTCTGCGTTCCCAAGCCGCTCTTCCAGCACTGGTCTTCCACCTTCCCGTGCCCACGTCGGAAGCAGTGTCGCCTCCAGAGATGTACTCGATGCCGTGTATGGATACTGGTCGGCAGTGATCCGGATTCCTTCGCTGCGAGCCTTCTCAATGCGTTCGATCGCCAGTCGCAGTGTTCCCCAGTGCAGCTTACCACTGGCTTTGAAGTGAGAAACATGCACCGGAAGCTCAGCACCAACGCCAATCTGAATCGCTTCTTCAATACTCTGAAGCAACTCCCCACCTTCATTGCGAATATGACTCGCATAAATCCCGTTGTGTCGGCCAATCACAGAAGCAACTTCAACCAGCTCCTCCGTGGCTGAAAGTGAGCCTGGAATATAGATCAGACCAGTCGACATTCCATAGGCACCATCCTGCATTGCTCGGTCAGCAAGTTCCCGCATTTGTTCCATCTGTTCCGGAGTCGGCTTGCCAGCGACTTTGCCCATCACCTGACTTCTCAGACTTCCATGCGGCAGCAGGTGCGCGATGTTCGTGCCAGCACCGTTTCGATCGATCTCATCGAGGTACTTTCCAACATCGACCGGTCCCATGCCGCAGTTGCCCGTGACAACTGTTGTGCAGCCCTGAAGCAGGTAGTTCGTATTGGCACGAGTCTCCTTCTGCAGAATTGGGTCATCGCTGTGGTTGTGCAGATCAATAAAGCCAGGGCACACAATCATCCCGGTACAGTCAATTGTCATGTCGCCTTTGAGGGATGTTGCTGTTGTGGAAACTTCAACAATCTTGTCTCCACGGATCGCGACGCTGCCGTGGAACGATGGACTTCCGTCGCCCGTGTGAATGATTCCATTCGTGAGCAGGATATCACAACGTTCCGCGTCGTCTGAGTTCTGTGCTCCGCCGGCTGATTCAGGATTCTGTGCAGAGCACCGTGGTTCAAGTTGCTGTGCAGAGCACAGTGTTGAAAAGACGCCTGCCAAACAGCAAATTGTTGCAAGGAACATTTGGTGTCCAGGCCGCAGACTCATGATTGCCTCCTGCTGTCGCACACAAAGTGAACCCCTGTGACGATCCTGCTATTCCCAGCGGAACAGTCGAAGCGCCAGAAAGAATGAGATGCCACCCCATAGACACATAATACAGAGTTCCGGGATGATCAGGTCCGGACTGGCGCCTTCCTGCATCACTTTTCGAAGGGCTGCGATCAAAGGAGTCAGTGGAAGGACTTTGATGATCGGCTGAGCAAGTTCGGGGAACCGTTGTGACGAAAAGAAGATTCCCGATCCGATCCACATTGGAATCATCGCAAAGTTCATCAAACCGGAAACCGCTTCCAGTGTTCTGGCACGACTTGCAATCAACAGACCAATCCCGGCAAACTCAAATGCGCCGATAACGATCAACAGGCAGATCATTAGGTCGCTGCCATGATTGACAACTCCAAAGAAAATTCTGGCGACCAGTAACACGATCAGAATTTCAGGGATCATGAACACCATGCGACTAAAGATCATGGCAATAATGAAGTGCGATTTCTTCATGGGTGTTCCAAGG
>JAEUIH010000120.1 GCA_016795105.1 Planctomyces sp. | reverse complement strand
CTCGCGACGAACTTTTGAGACCGCGATTTCTACGGTTTCATGCATTTCAGGACAGACACAAGCTACGACTTGTCCACAGGCTGGTTCGAGCCCTGCCGCGGCGCAGAGGCGTGCTCGGGCAGGAATGCCCAAGCTACGACTTGTCCACACGCTGGTTCGAGCACTGCAGCGGCGAAGGGGAGTGCACGGGCAGGAATCCCCACGCTACGACTTTTCTTTCGCGATTCTTCTCCGTCTTGTAATCGAGAGAATTTTTGCCATGCTGTAGTGTGTTTGGAAGTTCAGCAATTCCTTGCCGCAGGCGATGTCGTGGAGAATCGGAATGACGTGGAGAAAGTTAATCCACAAAGTGCTGTTCGTCATAGTACTTTGCCTGACTCCGGTTGCAACTGTCGTTGCAGATGAGCCGATTGATTACCTCAGGCAGATCAAACCAATACTGCGTGAACGTTGCTTTGCATGCCATGGTGCACTCAAGCAGGAAGCTAAACTCCGGCTTGATACGGCCACACTTGCGAATCGGGGAGGCGAATCGGGAGCAGCCGTAGAACCGGGAAACTCGGAGGCGAGCCTGATTCTGCAGCGAATTCTGGCCCAGAACGAGTCCGAACGGATGCCACCAAAACACGAAGGTGAGCCTCTTACAACGGAACAGGTCAGGCTGTTGCGGCATTGGATCGATTCCGGGGCAAAAGGACCTGCGGATGAACTACCGGAAGCTGATCCTGAAAAGCACTGGGCGTTTCAACCGATTGTCCGTCCGGAAGTCCCACAGTTAGCGACCGACTGGGTACGCAATCCGATCGACGCGTTTCTTGCACAAAGACATCAGCAACAGGGTATCCAACCTCAGCCGGAAGCTTCTCGAATTGTGTTACTGCGTCGACTGCACCTCGATCTGATTGGAATTCCGCCAACACCTGAAGAACTGGCTGCATTCGAATCGGATTCATCAACAGACTGGTATGAAAAAGCTGTCCAGCGACTGGTCAACGATCCGCGACACGGGGAACGCTGGGCGCGGCACTGGATGGACATCTGGCGCTACAGCGACTGGTGGGGACTTGGGGATCAGTTGCGAAACAGCCAGAAACACATCTGGCACTGGCGAGACTGGATTGTTGAGTCCCTCAACAACGACACACCGTATGACGAAATGGTGAAGTTGATGCTGGCAGCAGACGAACTTCATCCGAATGACCTGAACAAGCTGCGGGCAACCGGATATCTGGCCAGAAACTACTGGCTGTTCAATCGGCCACAATGGATGGAAGAGACCGTGGAACATGTCAGCAAAGGATTCCTTGGTCTAACCATGAACTGTTCTCGCTGCCATGATCACAAGTATGATCCATTAGGGCAGACAGATTACTATCGATTTCGAGCCTTCTTTGAACCGTATCATGTACGGATGGATGTGTTGCCAGGAGAAGCCGATCTTGCGAGGAACGGGATTCCTCGTGCGTTTGACGGCCTGCTCGAAGAGCCAACCTATCTATATATTCGTGGCGACGAGCGAAATCCGGACAAATCACAGGTGATCACACCCGGAATTCCTTCAATTCTGGCCTTTGACGAACTCCGGATCGAACCGGTCTCTCTACCGGTCGAAGCCTGGCAGCCGGAACGTCGCCCCTGGGTGCTTGATGCTTATCTGTCAGCTTCAAAATCGCGAGTAACAGCTTCGGAGTTGGCTCTGAAAAGGACACAGGAGAAAGTCGCAGCCGCCACTCAGAATCAAGAACGATTGCTGTCGGAAAAACAGCAGCAGGAACTGCATGAGAATACAGACGGGACCAGCGAGAGCTCGAATAAGACTGTCCTCCTTACAGAGTCATTTGAAACGCTGAATACGACACGCTGGAAATTGTTTGGCGGTGACTGGGTTCACGAGCCGGGACGACTCCTGCAGAAACTCGATGGAGCGACGCGATCGGTGATTCGGTTGAATGGGGAAATTCCCGAGGACTTTGATGCGACGATTCGATTCAAAATTCTCGGCGGCAGTCAGTGGAGAAGTGTGGGGATTTCGTTTGATGCACATGACAACGACCCATCTCAACCGCCCTCTTCGACGGACAGCGAACAGTCAATCTATGTGAGTGCCGTCACAGGTGGATCAAAGATTCAGGCAGCATTTCACAGTGACGGCGTGTGGCAATACCCGGCTGGTACTGCAGTTCGATCCATTCCGGTGAATCTCAATGAGGAATACACATTGCGAGTGCAGGTGCGGGGCTCTTTGATCAACGCCTCGCTCAATGGGACTCCAATGATCGCACTGGAGTCTTTAATACAGCGTCGCAATGGCGCATTTCAGGTGACTACGTTTGATGCCATCGCTGCGTTTCACACGGTTTCGATCGAGGCGCTTGACCCGAAAGTTGTGATGATCACTCCGGAGACGTTGCCTCTGGCCATGGCGACTACTCCGGAAATGGCTCAGGCCGCTGTCGCTGAAGCCCTGGGTGAACGGCAGGTGGCCGAAGCATCCCTTGCTATGGCTCAGGCAGAACTTGAGAGCGTCGAACGACGAATCGCTGCACAACGAGCAGAATGGAGTTCTCTTGAAACCGCTCGTCAGGAATATGTTGTCGAGGCGGTCCGTTCGGAGCGAATGATCGAAGTGTTCAGATCTCGTCACAGGATTGCAACTGCCGAACTTGGGTTACTTCGCGCGTCAGCGGACCAGAAAGAGGCCGCTGAGAAAGCCCTGAATGAAGCTCGAGAGGCGCATCGGGTGACCGTTCAGGCCGCTGAGGCGGAAGTCAAGCCCGATGAGTCCTTCACCAGATTCACAGGCGGTGTCTGGACGCCAACCCGATTTTTCAATTCACTCAAAGATGACCCGGAAGTGAAGTTTCAGCCTCAGAGCAGTGGACGTCGAACCGCATTGGCAAGCTGGATCACCGACCGCAGAAATCCACTGACAGCTCGCGTGGCCGTGAATCATATCTGGATGCGACATATGGGACAGCCGCTGGTCCCGACGGTCTTCGACTTCGGTCGAAAGGGCACACCCCCTGACCATCCGGAATTGCTCGACTGGCTGGCCAGCGAACTCGTTGACAGTGGCTGGAGCATGAAACATGTTCATACGCTGATCACTCAATCAGCCGCGTATCGCATGAGTTCCTCAACCGCGGGAGCAGAGTCGGCGATAGCCCAGGATCCTGAGAATCATCTTTGGTGGCGTCGTTCCACGATTCGTCTCGAATCTCAACTCGTCCGTGATTCACTGCTGGCACTCGCGGGTACGCTGGATCCTGCTCGCGGTGGTCCGCCGGTCCCGGTTGCAGAGCAAGATGTCTCGAAACGTCGCAGTCTCTATTTCTTCCATTCAAACAATGAGAGAAATCTGTTTCTCACGACTTTCGATGAGGCTTTGGTCAAAGACTGCTATCGGCGTGAACAGAGTATCGTTCCTCAGCAGGCACTGGCTCTGTCCAACAGCCAGATTGCTCTGGACTCTGCTGAACAGATTGCAGCTCAGCTGACAAAGTCGTCTGAGAACGATGGGGGATTCATTCGAAATGCTTTTCGAACCGTTGTTGGAATCGAACCTACCCCTGACGAGGTTGCTGCGAGCCTGAAAGCCCTGAATGCCTGGCGGTCGTTACCGGATGGCACAAATGCGTCCGCTCGCACGAACTTTGTTTGGGCTTTGATTAATCACAATGATTTTGTCACGCTGAGATAGGAAGAAGCGACTCTCAGTATCTGCACACGTGGATGCAGTGGGGCAGGCCCTTATATCAAGCGAAGGAATGAACGAGCACATGAACCGACGTCCCACACGGCACAACAGCAATCACTACGAAAATTCTCGACGTACGTTTCTGGCGGACACGGGAATGGGATTTACTGGCTTGGCGCTCAGCGTGCTGCTGCACAGGGATGGATATGCAAAGGAAGCCGGGTGGACTCCGCCGGACGGTCAGCCGCACTTTCCGCCTAAGGCAAAGAGTGTCATATGGTTGTTTATGAATGGCGGTGTCAGTCACGTTGAGAGCTTCGATCCGAAACCGATGCTGACAAAATACGGCGGCAAAACGATCGCCGAAACTCCATTCGCTGATGCTCAGGATCCAAAGAAACTGGCACTGGAGCGACTTGTTGTTCCTGATGGCAACGGAAATCAAAGAAACACGCTGTATCCGCTGCAGGTTGGTTTTCGAAAGCACGGACAAAGTGGCATCGAAATCAGCGATTGGTTTCCACACGTTGCTCGGCACGTAGACAAGCTGGCAATCATTCGATCGATGTGGACAACAGACAGCAATCATGGTGCGCAAACGCAGTTTCATTCCGGACGTCACCAGAACGACGGCGACTTCCCCAACCTGGGAGCATGGGTGCATTATGGGCTGGGTTCACTGAATGACAATCTGCCACAGTATATCTCGATCGGCAACAGGGAATACTGGAACAAACGCGATGGTCATTACCTTGGACCTGCCCACGATGCGGTACCGTTGCGGGTCGACCCGGCAAATCCGCTGGACTTCAGTCGTCCAGCGCGACCTTTTTCCAATGACGCTCAGGGTATTGGTAAGGATTTGATTGGTCAGTTAAATGCACTGAGAGGCGTGGAGTATCCGAATGATCCAGCGATGGCCGCCAGGATTGCTTCGTATGAACTCGCCTTTCGTATGCAGCAGTCGATTCCTGATGCTGTTGACTTCTCAAAGGAAACGGCAGAGACACAGGAATTATACGGAATCAATCAACCTCACTGTCGCGACTTTGGAATGCAGTTGCTTGCTGCACGGCGGCTTGTTGAGAGAGGAGTTCGTTTTATTCAGATCCAGCACGGAGCAGGGGGAGCTGGCTCATGGGATGCACATGGTGACTTAAAGTTTAATCATGCCGGCAACTCGCACGGTGTGGACCAGCCAATTGGTGCACTCCTCGAAGACCTCGAACGCAGAGGTATGCTGGACGATACCCTTGTTGTCTTTGCCACTGAATTTGGGCGGACTCCTGGTTCCCAGGGATCGGACGGACGCGATCATCATATCTATGGGTTCAGCGTCTGGATGGCTGGAGGAGGTCTCAAACGCGGGATTGTCCACGGTGCCACGGACGAAATTGGTTTTCATGCAGTCGAAGATCGCCACTATGTCACTGATGTGCATGCCACGATCCTCAGGCAACTGGGCCTCGATTCTCGCAAACTGGAGATTCCCGGCCGCAAACGCCTCGATCTTGATCACGGCAAACCGATTGATGAAATCATTGCGTGAATCAGCAAATAAGGTCTCCAGAGAACCTGTGAAGATCGTGTGCCATGCGACGCATCGCTCCGTTTTCGCGTTCGCTGTGCGAGTGTGGGTTGCATAGACATAAAACTCAGCAGACCGTAATCTTCGCGTACTTCGGTTCTGTTGGAAACCTTCATTGAGGAATATCGTAAATGGGCTCAGGAGTCCGAACACAGCCTGCCGTCACGTGCTTTGCACCGGAGAGGTACAGTGTTGAAATTCGCGAGATTGGACTTCCGGAGATCGGTGAAGACGAAGTGCTCCTTGAAGTCGTCAATATTGGCGTATGTGGTTCCGATCTCCACATGTGGCTTGGCGATCAAAGCTGGAAAGTCCCATACCCGCTTGTTCTCGGGCATGAGTTTTCCGGCATCATTCGAGAAACCGGAACACGAGTTTCACCAGCCTGGAAAACAGGAGACCGAGTTGTCAGCGAAACGGCTGCGGTGGTGGACCCGAACTCCCCCATGACTCGCCGAGGACTTTATAATCTCGATCCCGGCAGAAAAGGATTCGGCGGAGCTGTCGACGGTTCGATGACTCGCCTCGTTGCTGTCCCGGAACGAATTCTGCACCGTGTCCCGGAGCGAGTTTCCATGCAGGAAGCTGCTCTGACGGAACCCTGCTGCGTGGCCTACAATGCGGCGGTTAAGAATGCAGATATAGAGCCGGGCGATCGAGTTCTTGTCCTGGGCCCTGGCCCAATTGGGATTCTGTGCGCCATCATGGCGCGAATGCAGGGGGCCATTGTTGCGGTAGCTGGCCTCGAACGCGATCGGAAGCGTCTGGAGATTGCCAGGCAATACGACTGTGAGACCCTGACGAATGACATCGAGTCGTGGGCGTTTGATTCAGGACCGGACCGACTGGGAGTTGAAGGTGTGATCGACACCACAGGTGTGTCCGCGTCGCTGGAAACCGCAATGAAAGTTGTTCGTCCGGCGGGCTGGATCTCCAAAGTCGGCTGGGGCCCTCAGCCGAATAATTTCTCACTCGATCCGATCGTCCAGAAGAACATCCGGCTTCAGGGAAGCTTCAGTCACAACTGGCCAATGTGGGAACGAGTCCTGCAGCTGATGAGCTGCGGTCGGCTGGATGTAAAGCCGATTATAGGAGGGATTTGGCCGTTGGAGAGCTGGGATGAAGCATTCCGCACCATGCATTCCGGCGACATTGTCAAGTCTGTCCTGAAAGCCAACTGATTCGCGTTGCTTGCGCTTTCCTGAGTTCCTGAATCTTTGACTTAATACACTGCAACTGCACCTGAAGGAGAGATTTGTGGGTTACGTTCAAATCAGTCTCGATTGTCCATCGTGCGACGAGGCCATCAAGCTGTCGCATCTGGCAATTCAGGCCGGTGTGCACTGGCTGGAAGCCGGTACTGGTCTCTTGCTGGGTTCCGGGCTGGAGGGAATTCGAGCACTGCGGCGGGAATTTCCCAACATGCCGATCATCGCCGACACAAAGATTATGGACGGTGGATATCCGCTCTCAAAATGGTGTGGCAAAGCGGGTGCAGATTATACGGTTGTTATGTCGGCCGCAGGTGAACACGTCATTCGAGGCGCACTTAAGTGGCGTGATGAATACGGAACAAAGGTCATGGTTGACACCATGTATGAATCGGATCAGGTTTCAGCGTGCCGCCGCTGCGAAGACATGGGTGTAGATTATCTTGTCCTGCATCTGGGACTCGAAGAACGTGCCGTGGAAACGACTCGCAGCGCACTGGATTACCTTCAAATGGTCCACGATAAAGTCTCCATTCCAATTCAGGTTGTTGGAGGCCTGTCGATTGCTGACTGCGTTCGTGCATTCGATATGGGCGTTCACAGCGTTGCCATCGGTTCACCAATTGTTCCCGGAGATTCCGGCAGCAAGATGGTGGACGACCTTCGCCAGATTGTCGAAGCCGCAAACCGCCAAAACTGATCCAGCATCAGGTCTCAATCATCTCATGGAAGAAATCGTTTACTTTGATCGCTATCAGAATCGCGAGTGCATCGAGAAAGTGTATGGTGACAAAGCACTAAGGTGGACCTACGGGACGACGGTCGGCAAATTGTCTTTGGAGCTGCTGGTCAGGAAGGCGGTCTTCTCCAGATGGTATGGCTGGCGGATGGACCACCCTGCATCACGAGCAAAAGTTCAGCCGTTCATTGAAAAATTTGAGCTGGATTCATCTGAGTTTCTTGATTCACCGGACAGCTACCAGAACTTCAATGAGTTCTTCTCCCGAAAACTCAAACCGTCTGCGCGGCCAATTGATCCAAATCCTGATACCATTGTCTTTCCAGCCGACGGGCGCCATCTTTGTATCTCTGACTTATCGAAGACCAGTGGGCTGTTTGTCAAAGGTCAGATGTTCGACGTCCATAGCCTGATTCAGGATCGGCGAATCTCAGAACGTTACTCTTCCGGCAGTCTGCTGTTGTCTCGCTTGTGTCCGGTGGACTATCACCGATTTCATTTTCCAGTTGCGGGCGTTCCAGGACCAGCCAGGCTAATCAATGGACCTCTGTATTCGGTCAATCCCGTCGCGTTGTGTCAGAACATTCATATTCTGACAACCAACAAGCGATGTGTAACAGAGGTTGAAACGGAAGACCTTGGCAAAGTACTGTTGATCGAGGTCGGTGCGACGTGTGTGGGAAGTATCTGTCAGACGTTTCAACCCGGACAGCCGGTCACAAAGGGTGCCGAAAAGGGCTATTTTCGTTTCGGAGGCTCTTCAACCATTACTCTGTTTGAGCAAGGCCGGATTCGATTCGACACTGACCTCGTCAGGAACTCACTGCAACACCGCGAACTCTACGCCCGAATCGGCGACCATATGGCTGTTCGAGTTTAGTCGCCGGTGTGACTACGGTTGAATTCTTTTGGGCTGCTGGAATCGTCTACGACGAGTTGCATAAAGTGTTGGGTTCTGCGACTGCATCCAGCGCGATTTGTAACCACGAAATACACGAACCACACGAAAAAGCAAGACCGGGTACTTCTGAGTCTCTTCCGCGTCTTCCGAGGTTAAACCGCTATCCATGCCTGCGACTCGAATTCAAACCCACAAACGCTGTCCTTGAGTGTTCTCAATTGGCGAGAAAATGAGGGCAGAAGAATGCCGGACTCTCCCATTCTCCTGCCTTATCCCAAACTCCTAGCCGCCTGCGATTCTTCCGTCTCTTCCGCGTCTTCCGTGGTCAAACCGCCGCCCCTGCCTGCGATTCGAAATCTGAGTACGGATCGTTAGCGACACAGAGGCGACTTAAGGACTGTCGCCTGCTGAGCCAGAGTCAGCGCTGGCAGAGCTGGATAGGTGGCCTGTGTCGGGTGCATTAAATTGCCATCTGTTAAGTCGTGTGAAAGGCCAAGGACATGGCCGACTTCATGGGCCATATCGTACTTGCCTGCATTTGCAGCGACAGCACAGGCGGGTGATCCCGGGCGATACGCCCCGCAACCCAGAAACATTTCGTCACCCGGTTTCTCCGCGGGATCCCACAGTTGCCCTACAAAGAATACACAGATATCGGAACCAGGAACGTCGTTGAGCAGTGTCTGCAGAACCGACCATTCGTCGTTTCCAACCACGCAACTCGTGTCTACCCGCTTGAACTTGTCGCGATCTGCCTCAGAGAGCAGACAGGACTTCCCGGACATGAAACGAACGTCAATGTCGTATTGGTCGTAGACCTTCACTGCAGCCTGGAATTGATCGTCAAACGAAACATCAGTCAGGCTGATGCTGCGAAAGTGCAGTTGGATGCTTCGTCTCCGGACTGCCGACTGCCAAAGTGTCGCCGCGTTCGAATCATTTAAAGCGGCGAGAGTCTTCTGATGTGGATCGACGCGGGAATCCGGTGATCGATATTTCACCACAGATCTTTGAAAATCTGCAATCATTGATTCTGTCTTGGGTCCATTCAGGCCATCGACCGCCAGCTTTTGTTTTTGCGTTCCCATCAACTCGTTCAATCGCGTTTGAATGCACTTCACGTCCGCTGGCAGATTTTTCCCTCCGCGGCCGACTGAACCAGTAATTGAAATCGGCGTTAGTGTTGCCATCTGAGATCCCCTCTTGATATCCCTGTTTCAGAACGGTAATTCCCGCTGCACCTCACTCCCACGCAGCTAAGAATATTCAATCTTCGCGACGCGGAACAGTTTGAACGCAGAGTTGCCGAGAGCGAATTCGTCGTTGTCTTGTTTTCTCTGCATCCTTGCGTCTCTGCGCCTCTGCGTTCACCTATTGCGAATCATGCAAGAGCACTGTTCTGAGTCCGGTACCAGGCATGTTGATGTGACGTTGAAAATTTAACGCAGAGACGCAAAGGCGCAGAGACGCAGAGTCTGAGTTCGTCGTTGTCCTGTTCTCTCTGCGCCCTTGCGCCTCTGCGCCTCTGCGTTCACTTTTCGCGAATCATGCAAGAGCACTGTTCTGAGTTCGGTATCAGGCATATTGATGTGACGTTGAAAATTTAACGCAGAGACGCAAAGGCGCAGAGATGCAGAGTCTGAGTTCGTCGTTGTCCTGTTCTCTCTGCGCCTCTGCGTCTCTGCGCCTCTGCGTTCACTTTTCGCGAATCTTGCAAGAGCACTCTTCTGAGTTCGGTATCAGGCATGTTGATGTGACGTTGAAAATTTAACGCAGAGACGCAAAGGCGCAGAGACGCAGAGTCTGAGTTCGTCGTTGTCCTGTTCTCTCTGCGCCCTTGCGCCTCTGCGCCTCTGCGTTGACTCTTGCGAATTCAGCAGGACCACTGTTCTGAGTTCAGCATCAGGCATGTTGATGCGCTGTGGGAAATTCAACGCAGAGACGCGGAGGTTGAATCCGGCGTTGTGCTGTCTTCTCTGCGCCCTTGCGTCTCTGCGTTCACTCATCGCGAGTCATACAGGAACCGCCATTCCGGTTGAACCGCTTATTCAGCAGCCAGGGCTGTCTCCTTACGGATTGCGGACCAATGCTATTGTTGGAAAAGACCAAAACGAATACCAGTATGACTGACGCATTTGTTAGACGTGCCTTCGCCTGTGCAGCGTTTAGTTCGGCGCCCCTCGGTCTTCGGGGTTTACCGTCCAGAGGAATTTGCCCGAATGATTGCGGTCGAGCCAATAGTGGTGATTTTGATGTTTGATCGCAGCGAGCGCGGCCTTCGCGTCGTCGCGCGTCTTCTTATCGCGATGTTTCAGGAGCGATTTGAGGTGCGGAACGGCGTCCTGCCGCAGCGCGTACGCCAGGAGGCTGCACGCCTGCATCCGCGGCATGTATGCCGGGTCGTTAAGGGCCGCCTTTGCAAGCTCCACCACCTCGGGGCGCTGGCGTGCGAACGGGACGAGCCCGTATAACAACGAGTTCCGGGCCGCTGCGTTGCTAAGGTGCGGGTAGGCGGCCACCAATCCGGGGATCAGCGCCTCACGCCCATGGATCTTGATCAGCCGGCGCTCGGCCGCGTCGATGTCGGCATTGCGTTTGTGGTCGAGCGCGGCGACGAGTTCATCGACCGTCGGCAACGCCGCGGCAACGGGCAGCTTCGCTTTGCGACCAGGTTTGGCAGCGCGTGGCTCGGTCTGCGTCCGGTCGGGCAACTCATCCTTCCGGGGCGGGCGGACGTTGACGAGCATGGATTCCTCGCACGCCCCGAACGCCCGGTAGTTGGCTCGCGCCTGAGTCAGACTCAGGCTGCCGTTCGGGCCTCCGACGGCGTCGGCGTTGTGATCGTCCTGCCCGTCGTCCTCCCAATAGCATACCTCGCAAATGTCGTATTCGCCACGATCTACCAGAGTCAGGCAGCCACAGCATGGGCACCGAAACCGCTCAACCATTCCCACACCCTCCGTCGCCCACGGCCAAGACCACAGCATAGATCAATGTCGCCGCAACGGTGATGGCAAAATTCGCTCTGGTTATCGACGATTCCGGTTAAAGATGTCCGTTTAATGCTGCGACGTGCAGTGGCGTGACGCCTTCATCAGCTGCGTGGTTCACATTTGCCCGAGCGGCAGCAAGCAGTTCGACAATCTCCGCTCACGGCGTTGTGATCCGCATTCTCGGGTTGACCGCCTTGTTCTGCACTTGTCACTTTGACATCTCGAACTCAATCGTCACATGGGCGGTAATGAGGATCTGACCGGGAGCGGAGAGCGATTCAGTCTGGTTCTCGACGGCGTCCTGAAATGTGACGAAGCTAAACTCTCCTGGCCTGAACGCAATTCCATCGATCTTCTTTGTGGGACTAACGGCGCCAACTCCCATCCCACCTCCAAATCCACCGGCGTCCCAGTTCTGTTCCACATCCTCTTCAATACGAATAGGTGATCCCAGCTTCATTCCTGTGAGTTCCGTGAGGTGTTCAGCCTTTTCTTTCGCAAACGTAACCGCAAGTTTCCTTGCTTCGAATTGGTGCTGCCGCTGGTTGCTTACTCGGAACTGCAACCCAGTAACATGGCTAAGCCCCGCATCAAACGCATCTGAAAGAAATGGCTCAATCTTTTTGAACTCAGATAGCCGAACCTCGATTGATCGAGTGAAGTCGTACGCAATAGGCGTGGATTCACGACGACCGTAGTCCCCGTAGTCCGGGGCGACGTCGAGGTTGGTCACTTTTACATCGGCCGCGGGAATTGCGTGAGTGGGCGCCAAGGACAGTATGGCGGCAGTGATCTTGTCGTTCTCACGCTTCGCGGTCAGCAACTGCTTGTCTTGCGTATGAATCGCAAGCTGCAGGACGACCTCATCGGGATCCACCTTGATCTCGCTTTTTGCGGTAACTTTAATCGACCGAAGTTCCTCCGCGGACACTACTGCGGAGCTAACGACCATGGCAAAAGCGAGGAAGAGTCGCATTGAGTCACCAATATTTAGGATGTGTGAAGTGCAGAACGGCAGCGGTAACGGGGCCGCCGCAAAAAACGATGCTTTCAAAACCCGCGTCATCGACGGCTCCCGTTCACCGAATCGCTCGATTCCGGACAGCCAATACTGCTTCAGGACCGGCGGCCACGATGGTGCGATTTATGAAATCCTTGATTTCTTTTAAACCGCTTTTCGACACTTGAAAACGCCAGAGCGTGCCTGCATTGCATTCAGTATAGTGGCCCAAGTCCTCGAAGTGCGTCAACTGTAGGTGTTCGGAATCTATGCGGTTTGCAGTCAACATCGTGAATCACAAGATCAATCAAAGTCAACGCTCCATATCCTTTCAAGCAGATCTTCAAATGCCCAAACTGCCTTTTGTTCCGTAGCGGTGAAGGCAGACTTGAAATTTGTTTCTCCGGCAAGATTTGAGAGAACATGCCAAAGTAAGAATGCATGTCGCATATCGTGAGTAGAAGTAAGGATCGTTTCCCCAATACAGCCAGAGGGCCGTCCCCGCGTCACACGCCCGATTCCTCACAACCTCAAGTAGTGGCTCGACGCCTCGATCACAGTTCCAATTCGAGACAAACGCGTGAAGATCGAGCGGGTCGTTGCATGATGCAAGTATTTCCGCATTTCCATCATTGGCGCACGACCGCATGTATTGAAAACGATCTGCGGGAAGTTCTTCAAAAACGGCATGAGTGGCGTCAATTACTTTCGCCTGTGCGATCGACTTCTCTCGCATCTGAGCAATCTCTTCAGGCGTCTTCCTTCGTAGTTCAGGCATTTTCTTCTCACGTAACGACCGCGTCACCCGGCACGCGCGAGGAAGGCTTCCATGTCAAAAACGGCCGATCGCGTGCTTCGATCTTGTTCATAGGTCAAGGCTGAGTTCAAAGGCGTAACAATTATTATGGCTTGTGTAGCTTGACTTCGCCAAACGTCATGTAAACCAAAACTGTGCCAGCCGGACCACGATACGCACCGTTGGCGTTACCAAGTCGTGCAGCGACGGCGGTAAGGTCCCACGCTTCATCTTCAGTACATTCGATGGTTCGCTCTGTATACGTTGAAATTCCGTGCTTCTTGCCAAATTCCCTTGCAAGTTTCGCGTGCGCGCGCAAGGACTCTTCGACCGACGGATGATCCCAACCCCAGAGAAATGTGCCGTCAAGGGTATTATACGTTCCGATGATCTGCATTTCAGCCTCGGCGACAGTTCCGTCGGCAAATGAAAACTCTATGAGCCCATTGTCCTGATCAGCCGCCCAGTTCTCTTCCTCTCCGAGGTGCCATGTGGCGGAATGGGCAGCCGTTTGGGTTCGCAATCCTTCGATGGCTTGCTGGATATAGAGATTCGCGTCCACGTTTGCAGGTCCTTTGTTGCAGCCAGTTAACAGAAGATGGAAGCATACGACAGTCCAAGTAGATGTTCTCATTCGCCGTCATCTGCCCCATCGCATTTACAGAGTTCCGTGCAGTGTCCGATCAGTTCGCCGTTGCGCAGAGAACGCTGTCCGCACTTATCGCAGATGACGCTTTCGCACCTTCGCCTTGGATGCGAACGACACGGTTAGCCGGGCCTCAGCAAGCCAATCTACCATGTTAAACCGAGCGGCTCGGGTTGACCGCCTTGTTAGATGCCTTTCGGTACGAATCGTCCGCCGACGGTTACACGAATTACGACCTGCCCATCCTTTGGCGCAAAGAAGACTTCGCCTTCGACCCAAACCGGACTGTCAGTATTGTGGGGGGTAGCGAATTGGTCATTCGGAATCCATACACCTGACGAGTATTGAATGCCTGAAATGGCAGCCATAGGGGACGATGGGTTTGCAAGACCCAATCGTTCCAATGGGCGAAAATAATGATTCAAGAGCTCGGTTGCCTCCATCGTCTCTGAGTTGCGGCTCGCGCTGACGGGAAGTGCTTCTTGCTTCAAGTTCAGGATGATCGAGTATTTTTGCATATTTTGTCCGTCGTACTGCGAATTCACGAGAAGATCTCGCTCATGTTTCTTGATGGCATCTGGCCATGAGAATTTCCCCGTTCGTAAATTCATGGAAGCATCAGGGTCGATGAAAGCATGCGGCTGCTTGAAGCTATCACGGAGAGCGTTGAGGATATTCTGGCGAAGATTAATGTATGCATCGACTTCAGCTTCAGAAGTCCGGGATTTGGCCTGTGGGTGCGATGCCAGAAGAATTGCCGCACCGATGCAGACGACAAAAGCGGTGGCAAGGGTCTGAAATCGACGCTGAGTCATAATGCACATCCTTGATCTCTGGGTTGAACGCGCGGGAATTGGCACCAAACGACACCGTTCACCGGGCCGTGGCGAACCAACGTTGATTTCATAAGCCGCGCGGCCCGCGGCTCAGGCTGAACCGATTGTTCGGCCATTCTTTAACGCTCACCAATCCCGCCATCGCTCGATCTGATCTATCACCTGTGGGAACTTCGCTGCACACACGATTTGCTCGTACGCTTCGCAAAGGTCTTCCCGCTCGATCGTCGAGATGAAGTGATGCTCTTCGTTCAGGCGATTCAAGTCCATTACGGATTGCTTGAGGTGTTTCTTTACGATGCCCAAGGTGAGTTTGGGTGCGGCCCGTAATTCATTCACTAGATTCGCAATCAATGACCGACACTTGTGCAGCGGCAAGTTAGAATCGACATCGTCCCACGACGCGAACCAGGTTCGCTCGACCAACAAATCGAGCGTCAACGTCCGCATGAATTCCGAGCGAACTGTGGCACGTTGACGTTGCGATTCAGCAAGGTCAGCCGCACGGTGGTCCTCGTCCCGTAGCAGAGCCTCGCGGTCACGATCCCACCGCCATTGTAGCAGAGCCTGAATCGGCACGCTCTGCCAGCCGGCGAAAGAGTCGCTGGTTGCTGCTAAGTCATCGGGAGACAATTCCATCTGCCCGACAATGATGAAATCTCCGGGCATCGGCTCATGGACCCAAAACACCTCTGGTCTGTTCTTCCACTTGTGGTGATTTAAATACAGTGTTTCCCTAATCGCTCGCAACTTCAGAGACGGCAATTTTTTACCCAACCAAGGCGAGGCCGCGACCAGCGCTCCCTTTGCGCCACCATGAAACTCTCGTCGCAAGACTCTCCCAACGGCAAATCGAGCATCACTCGTCGGAGCAGCAAAAACCGTCCCCGGCGGCGGAAAGTCTTGCTCGCAATACTTGGGTCTTCGGGACATGTTTTCAGGCCGAACGTCTGCCGTAACCTGGCACGCGCCAGTACGGCTTCCATTTCAAAAACGCCGGATCGCGTGCTCCGGGTGAGTAGGGCTAGTCTATTGCGTTTAGGATACGTTTTGTTTTCCCTGTTTGCCACCTGGTTTCCCGTGGTGGTGTCACAATATTTGATCCATGCACAATTGAGGTCGCCCCCTCGTAGATCCGGACGTGCGCAGTTAGCGCATCCGGCTCCCAGCCGTTACTTGTCCACCGCACGTCCTCCGCGAGACATGGCGATCAGGTCAATCAAACACGTGGGAGATGCCAGCGGGTTCTGCTCCACGAATGCATAGAACTTCGCCCAGCTGAAATAGCTGTTCTGACTCCGACGACTGATGTGACGTTTCGCCAGTTGGCGAGCATGGTCACGGAACGCCATCAGCAGTGGCCAATTATCATTGATGCCGTAATACTGATAGTGTCCGCGAAGCTTCGCGTTCAGCGTGTGCCACATTTCAATGATCGGAGTTTCCAGCTGCTTCCAGAACCAGCGATTCAGGTCCAGCAGTTTCGTACGAAGCTTCTTCGTCGATGTCTTCCTTTTCAGTTTGAAACGACCTGCGCGACTCGTCCCGCAGTAATGAGTGAATCCGAGGAAGTCGAAGGTTTGCGGAGCCCCTTCGCTCCGTCGCTGGCAATCGCGACGTGCGAAACGACCGAAACGAATCAACTTGGTTTTATCCTCGGCGACTGATAACGAAAATCGAGCTAGTCGTTTCGGCAGCACCGTTTGGTATTTCACCGCGTCCGATTCCAGTTCGAAGCCGACGATGAAATCGTCAGCGTACCGGATCAGAGACGACTCACCTCGCATCCGTGGTTTCACATCACGTTCGAACCATTGATCCAGAACGTAATGCAGATACACATTCGCGAGTAACGGTGAAAGACTTGCACCTTGAGGCACGCCGTCTTCGGTGTCGAAACGCTGACCTTCGATCATCACACCGGCCTGCAGAAAGCGACGGATCAGGGCAAGCAACTTCGGGTCGCTGATGCGAATTCGCAGCAGTTCTTCGAGTCGCTCGTGACAGACGTTGTCAAAGAAGCCTTTGATGTCTGCGTCGGAGATCCAGTTCACGTTCTTCGTCGCGATGTTTTGACCGAGCACTGATAACGCCTGATGGCATGATCGTTTCGGGCGAAATCCGAACGAAGTGTCGTAGAAATCGACTTCGTAGATTTGCTCCAGGATCATGACGACAGCTCGCTGAACGAGCTTATCTTCCACGCATGCGATGCCCAGTGGCCGCGTCTTCCCATTGCCTTTCGGAATGTTCTTACGCAGACTGGGTTGAGGTCGATAGCTGCCGCGATGAAGCCGCTGAAGAAGGTCCTGCAGGTTGTCCCGCAGGTTCGCCTCGTAGTCTTCAAGCGTGACACCATCGACTCCCGGTGCCTTGCCTCGCTTCAGTCGGCGGAACGCATGCCGCAGCAACTCTTCGTTGAGCAGCGAGAACAGGTTGTTGAAAACCGCGTTCGGTTGCGTGACCGCTCGTTGGT
>JAEUIH010000011.1 GCA_016795105.1 Planctomyces sp. | reverse complement strand
GCCAGGTCTACAAGGCATGTCGGCGGATGCAGCATAGCGAACAGACTCCTGCACGATCGACTCTGTGTATGGCACGTCAGCGACTCGGCAGCGCACCGCTTGAGGCACTGCACAAACTTGTGGTGCGGCCCCTCGCAACGCCACAGACCCCCGGTGCGTTCTATCGCGGGCTGCGTAAAGTCGGAATTGACGGTACGGTTCTGGATGTCCCTGATTGTGATGCCCATCAACACTGGGGACGCTCTTCCGGAAGACGTGGTAAAGCACCATTCCCGCAGATTCGTAAAGTCAGCCTTGTGGAACTGGGAACTCATGTTGAATTGGCATTCGTTTACGGTGGCTGGAGTGACTCCGAAAAGTCGTTGGTCGAGTCGCTTTGGGAACACATTCCGAACGATGCTCTGCTGATCATGGACCGTGGATTCTACAGCTATAATCACTGGAAATCACTGCACGAACGCTGCAAGCTGCTCGTTCGCATCCAGAAGTCGATGGTGTTCAATCCAATCACGTACTACGCCGACGGATCGTTTCTGGCGAAGGTCTATCCAAGCAACTGGTATCGCGTCCACGACAAGCAGGGAATTCTGGTTCGCGTGATCGAGTACAAACTCAACGATCCCCAGCGTGTGGGGCATGGCGAAGTCCATCGCCTGATCACCAATCTGCTCGATCCTGAAGAGTATCCAGCGATGGAACTGATCATGGAATATCATGAACGCTGGGAACAAGAGCTCGTCTTCGATGAACAGAAAACTCACCAGGACCGCTGTCGCGCCGAGAAGACAACAAACTTTCGGAGCGAAACGACAGACGGGCTCAGACAGGAATTATATGCAATGTCTTTGTCGCATTTCGTGACTCGAGCGTTGATGTTCGAAGCGGCGACGGAAGCAAACATCGATGTGGACCGCCTGTCATTCAAAGGCTGCTTCGAGAT
The DNA here is from genome assembly GCA_016795105.1 of Planctomyces sp. Taxonomy (GTDB): domain Bacteria; phylum Planctomycetota; class Planctomycetia; order Planctomycetales; family Planctomycetaceae; genus F1-80-MAGs062. Next base: position 178,901 of record JAEUIH010000011.1, on the reverse strand, counting down.
CCTCACGACACGACTGCCGGAGTGTGATCCAACTGATGAAAAGAAGTTCTCAGGATGGTACGCAGCACTGATCTGGGAGATGAGTCAGGAACGAATTCCGAAACGCCGTAACCGCATCAATCCGAGAGTGATCAAACGAAAAATGTCCCGGTGGAAAAAGTGCCGACCCAAAGATCGCAAGCGAAAACCGTTAACGAAAACCTTTGAACAGACAATAGTTATGCTTCATTGAACGGTATTGAGTTTAACGGCAAGCCGCAGGCGTCTGCGAAAGTTTAACGGTGAGCCGCAGGCGTCTGCGAGAGTTTAGCGGCAAGCCGCAGGCGTCCGTACGATGCAGGAGACCGCTCAACTCCAAATCGCGACTTGCAACAACAAACCACAAGTCCACCGCGCAGTCAACCAGACTCCGCAGTTCAATACCGGCTGCCGATGAATCCTGTAAACACCCTGTTTTAACAAAACGGTCCGTGGCACCTTTATTGGGTTCAGAGGGTGGTTGGGTTAGAGTTTTGGGGTGGGGGTTTCCATGAGTTCATTGTTGGCGATCCAGGCTATGAACCATGGCTGGGTGCCTTTGCGTTCTTTAATTGCGATGAAGAAACTGCGGTTGAATATGAGTCGGCGGATGCGTTCTGGTTCGTACACGGGGGGCTCATCTTCGCCAAACTCTCCGACGACACCTGCTTCTGCTGAGCTCTGAAATTCGGCACCGGTTTCGTCCAGTCGAAGTCGAATATCCATAAACGCCAGCTCCAGAGTTGCCGGATTGCTGAATCCGTCGATCGATTGGTTCTCCAGCTCACGGAAGTGCTTCTGAAGTGAAAAGTCGAGGACCGGAATCTGCAGCGTTTCGTTGCCTTCGAGAATTCTTCGGTGATGCTTTGGGTTGGGGTTTGCGATTCTGCCTGCAACAACATCCCAGGTGGCTGCCAGTGTTTGTTCAGGCGGAATCAGCCCCAATACTATCGCATCCTGCTGGTCACTGGTGCTGTTCAGCTGAATGATGAAATTGTCGTCACCGAGGTCATCCAGTACTTCTACCTGCCCGTATGGGATGGTGGAATCGCCGTCTGTTGACTGCTCTGGATCCTGTCCGAAACTGACGACAGGAACTGTTGGAGAAACAGTGTCAGAAGAAGATGAACGGCCGACAGAGAAATTCAGCGGTGTCTGGAAACGATCGAACTCAGATTCGAACGGCATCGACTTTCGAATCATGGCATAAAGCCGGAGTCCCCACTGACCGGGCGCTCGTTCGATCGTATTGATCGGAGCACTCACACCCGGAAACCGGTCACTCAACTGTGCAGAAAGAGCCGAATCTTCAGACGGACTCACGCCCGTGCGTGCGATCAGAGTCGTCGCGGATGACAGTGACGCCTCATCAAAGGAGGAGGAATTCAGGTGGTCGAGTACTTCGTTAGTTGTCCCGAGAATCACCGGACTTCCAGCATCACTCTTCAACTGATCCCAAACCATTTGGAACGTTGCGGCCCAGAGTTGATTCTGTTCGGGATTCATCTTCATCGATGATGCGGCCAAAATCTGAGTCTGATGAAGTGTTTCAATATCGACTGGTTCACGGAGTTTCTGTTCCGGCGGGGGCTCCGAAAGATCCGCAGGCCAGTTGGCGCCTCGGTACATATCGGTCCCAAGGCAGGGTGTGAGAAGCCCGGCAATCACATCGCGCCTGATGTCCGTCGCAAGAAACCTTGTCGTACCATCAGCCAGTCCGACCGTCCGGCCGCCTCCTCTGTTCCAGGGCTCTCCGTGATACAGGGATTCATAGAACTCTCCCACGACGAAATCGCGAGGCTCCAGCCACCGAATATCGCTCCTCGAGTCTTCAACGACAACAAGTGTGTTCGATGTTCCGTCGCAAATCTGTCGCATCGAAAGGGACTGATCTGCGGGCCACATCGTTTTCCGACCAACAACGGCAAAGTAGCTGGTGACTCCGTCTTGTGGCTGAACGCAGTCGGACTGAAATACGGCCGGCGCAGAAGCCAGCAGTGCGCTGTTATGGGGGCCGTTCCATGGTTCATCCAGACGATATTGACGACCAAGTTCAGGATCCAGAATCGGAAGCAGAAGTGCTCGCCAGCTGTGCCATCGCTGTCCGTCGGGGCCAACAACGAATGCCGGAGGAAATTGGCCATGGATGTCATGATATTGATGCATGGCCTGCATAATCAGTTCAACGTCAATCTTCGTATTCGCCCGCCGGGTGGTCGACACGCGTCGTTCAACAATTTCGGCAACCACCCAAACGATCAGCCAAACCACGATCAGAAAAGCTGTCAACTTCACATACGACGAAAGCTTCTTCATTTCACACCTCGGAACAATATCCGCCGCGTTTGTTTCCGTCCGATCGATTGGTTCTTTTGGGAGGACCGATATGAAGAGTCCGAGTGAAGACCGATTTGCCTGAAACTTCTGCAACTTTAAGAAGTCGCGACCCTCTATCACTTATCACTCGCTTCCCTCCCGCATGTCGGATCTGTCATCATATCTCGACTCAGAGTTGCTGAGACGCGGCGGTTCGCGACATCAGAGTGACTCGATAGATGCAGGGATATAACAAATGACAGGGATTTTCTTGAAGAGGTTTTTCGCTTCCGGTGTGATTGGAATCGCTCTGATTCAGCCTGCCGTTGCAGGACTGAATGCAGCTGAACCCGTTTTGTCGGTGGACGAATCAAAGACTCCTGACGGGAAAGCCATTGTCGAACGTTTCATTGAAGTCACAGGCGGAAAGGAACGGTACTCCGCTGTGAAGACCCAGACGACGAAGGCCAGTATGCAAATCAGTGCTTTGCAGATCACAATCGATCTGGCCATTTACCAGGCAGGTAAAGGCAAAATGCTTGCGGAGATCGACATGAAGCAGGTCGGAACGACTCGACGAGGGGTCAGCGGTGATGTGGCCTGGGAAGTCTCATCAATCCAGGGCGTCAGAATTCTCGAAGGGACCGAAGCTGCTTCAATGCTGGAGAAGTCCGACCTGCAGTCAGCCGGAGATCCATCCAAATACTTCAAGTCTATGGAGCGAACTGGCACAAAAGAGATCGGCGGCGAGACATGCTACGAAGTCACCCTCACCAAGCGGATTGGTCAACCCGAGAAACGGTATTACTCTGCAAAAACCGGTCTCATGGTTGCAACTGTGGCGACGCAGGAAACTCCAATGGGCGAAATTGAAGTCGAAACGGAAATCTCAGACTACCGCGATGCCGGTGGTCTCAAGGTTCCGTTTCGAATTGTTCAAAAGATGCAGGGCTTGACTCAGGAAATGAAGATTCAATCGGTGGAATTCAACAAACCCATTGATGACAGGAAGTTTACGCTTCCCGACGAGGTGAAAGCACTTCAGTAATCAATTAGTTGAGAGTTCATGCACATCATCATGGTGGAGCATGATCGTTACTTTTGGCGGGCTTCTCCGGTTTTCATTTCCGTGAACAGGGTCAGGCGTACTTCCTGACCCGGTTGCACCGGGGTGCCTGCCGCAGGAGTCTGCTTCTGAACTCGAAACACATCCTCTGTGCGAACTGCCGGAGCACCTTTATCCAGAAAGATATTCTTATTATCGCCTTTCCCCTTCATGCCGACGCGTTCCAGTTGAATGACAGCATCCTGATAGGCCATCCCTTCGACATTCGGAATCATCGGAGAATCCTGAATGACGTTTGTCTTGTAACCTCTGAGGTCTGGCGCAAACACATTGCGGGCACCCGGCAGTCGAAACCAGTCTTTTTCATTCACTTTTAATTCGGTAAACGTGTATGAAGTGATCTTTGTGCCCGCTGGGTCGTATATTCGAACTGCAGAAGGAAGCATGGTTTTTAGTTCAAGAATGATCTCTGCTGATGACCAGTTCTGCTTGTCACCATCATGTCGGGAAAGCGCCTTGATCCTTGCAAATCCGGATTGTCGGTCAAACGGTTTTGAAAATGTCAGGTCAAACCGGTCAACAGCTTTGTCCGCGGGGATCCCAAACAAAAATGGCAGAGGGCTGTCCATGATATTGACGCCTCCCATGCCTGCAGGCAGAGCCATGATCTCCGCCTCTTTCGTATCTACATGAATCTGATAGATCCTTTGACCGTCGCAGACCCACTGTTCGTTCTTGTCAGACTTAACTGCGAATACTTTGCCATCTTTGTCTTTCATTGCCGGAACACTGCCGTTCTCGCGAGCCGCCAGTAGTTCGGCATCGATTTTCATAGGAGTGACATCAAGGCGCCCCTTGTCCGGCTTCTCATAGTAGAACTTTCCGTTCGACATGTACTCCACTTTGAAAACCGTGTCGTAAACTCGCCGAAGGTGGCCACCTTCAAGTCGATCAATCTCTGAACTGGATTGGTGCCATTCATCCAGGAGTTGATACATCCCGGGAGGCAAAGCTTTGATTCGCTGATTGAGCTCTGCTTTCAGCTCTTCCTGAACAGATACGGGGCGGACGGGCACGCCTTCTCCGGTATTCGATGTTGGCGCATTCCCCTGGCCGGTGCTTCCGAGACTCACGCGACCGGAATTCGTCGAGGGCTCATTTCCCCCTGGTGCTGTAGGTCGAGCAGTCTGCGTGCCAGTGCCTCCAGAGGGACGGGATGCCGTTCCCTGTGGCTTTGCCTGCTGCTGCGATCCCTGCTGCCGTGTTTGCGGATTCGCCTTTGTCTGCGAAAACGCAGTCGAAGCTGAAAGTGATAGTCCTGCAAGTACCACGAATGATACTGCACGCGATGAAGTGATAAAAGATCGCAACATCGGACTCCTTCCGATGACGAAGATCGTCACAAAGTACTGGGTGTTTTCGGATCCATCTGATGGATTCCCGGCAATCCATAGCCGGAAACCACCTAAAACCGCCGGGAATCACAGCACCATGCGCAATGATTCCCGGATTCACGGTGGAAGATTATCGATTCCTCAGTTTCGCTGCCAGACCTCTTTTTGAGGCTGCCGGAACCTGCTAACGATACATCTGCTGAAAGCCAACTGCCTCAAATGCGTTGCGGAAATGCTGGATTTCCGGCTTTGCAGCCCCTTCGGTCCAAATCAATGACAGTACGTCAAACCGAACAGACTGGTTCAAACGTCGGTTCTGCGTTAACCAGACAAGGGCCGCCAATGTCAGCTTTCGCTGTTTGACAGCGTTGACGGCTTCGAATGGCTGCCCTTTGTGCTGAGAACTTCTGGTCTTCACTTCAATGAAGACGACAGTCACGCCGTCGAGTGCAATCAAATCGACTTCTCCATGAATCGTTCGGAACTGCCGGGCAATAATCCGGTACCCCAAAGATTCAAGGAATTCTGCCGATGCAGCTTCCCCTCGATTTCCCAGCCAACGGCGAAACAAGTTTGGAATGCGCATCTGTCGACCTCCCGAGCAACACCTCTGCATGGGTGCTTTTGGTTGTGTGCCTAAGGGTAGTTTAGCGGGAGGCGCGGGAGTTGCTAGTAAGAGTGCTGTGGGGGGGGCAGGCGGGACGGGCAGGAATAGCCATTCTACGCGCAGCGAAAAGTGTGGTGAGCTGAGGACTCACCACACTCTTTAGATTTGATCGAGTTCTGGGGGGCTAAGTCGCCTGATGGCGGGGGGACTTAGTTACCGCCGCCTTCGCTAACCTGTGCTTCCCACGGCTTGGCACGGCGTTCGCGAAGTCGAGTGGCTTTGCCTGTTCGTTCGCGGAGAAAGAACAGTTTTGCACGTCGAACGCGAGCATGACGCTTCACGTCGATCTGAGCAATTTTAGGGGAGTTCACTGGGAAAATACGTTCAACGCCTTCTCCCTGAACAATTCGGCGAACGATGAACATTTCGCTCGTGCCACTGCCACGTCGAGCAATCACAACGCCGCTGAAAATCTGGATTCGCTCTTTGTTGCCTTCCAGAATTCTTGTGTGAACATCAACCGTATCGCCAATCGCGAACTGCAGAGACTCCGCTCGGAGGCTCGACTTTTCTGCGACATCGAGAAGATTATTTCTCATGACCAACCCGTTCCTTAATGACTCAAATTTTCACCAGAAGCTTTGCCGAGCAGGTCTTGCCGACGTTCGGCAGTGCGAGCAAGACTCTGTTCCTGTTGCCACTTTTCAATGGCCTTATGATCACCGTTCAGCAAAACATCGGGTACTGTCATCCCTCGGTATTCGCGAGGCCGCGTGTACTGAGGGTGCTCCAATAAACCTGAACTGCTGAAAGAATCGTATCGACTGCTGGTTTCGTCACCGAGTACCCCTGGGATGAGGCGGATCACGGTGTCGATAATCAGCATTGCCGGCACTTCACCCCCGTTACAGATGAAGTCGCCAACGGAGACTTCCAGTGGCTCGAGGCCCTGTCGGATTCTGTCGTCGAATCCTTCATAGCGGCCACACAGCAACATCAAACGGGGAATTTGCGCCAGCTCTTCTACCAACGACTGATCAAGAGTTCTTCCCTGAGGAGTCATCATGATCAACCGACCGGGCGTTTCACATTGGCTTTGCACAGCTTCAACACAGTCGAAGACAGGCGGGCACATGATCAACATCCCCGGACCACCACCAAATGGCTTATCGTCCACCTTGTGGTGTTTACCCGGTGCAAAATCCCTGAAGTTATGCAGACGTACATCAACCAGACCGCGCTGAATTGCAAGTTTCAGGATACTTTGTCCGAGGTAGCCCTCGAAAATCTCCGGAAACAAAGTCAGGACGTCGAATCGCATGACTGATAACTTATTGGGAAATGCGCCGGACTGCGTTCAACCAACGAACGTTATTCCGATGCTTCGGCAGGTTCTGCCGGTGCAGCTGTTTCTTTTACCTTTGGTGGTGTCAGAGCCGGAGGAGCCTTGGGGCTTCCAAACCGATTTGACCGCACCTTGCGGATCAACGCGTTGACTTTTTCACTCGGCTGAGCACCAACCGACAACCAATAGTCAACACGCTCCATATTCAGGGAGACACGGCGTGCCTTATCCTGAATCGATGGATCGTACAGGCCGACTTCTTCAATTGCTCGGCCGTCTCGCTGTACACGAGCGTCCATGATACAGATCCGGAAGAATGGGCGATGTTTTCGTCCCATCTTCTTCATGCGAATGCGAACTGCCATTTGAACTCCTGAACCTCCAAAACCTTTCCTCAGCCAAAATCTCAGATACAGCATAACGAAAAAGCCGGAATCCTACTTTCTTCGGTTTCGCTTCTTCTGTTTTTTTGCGTCTTTTCTTTGTTTCTTCTTCTTTTCGCGGAGATCGTTGTCGTCGCCCGCACTCCGCTGTGTCCGGACCTTTAAATCCCGAATATCGGCTCCAGGATTCAGAAATCCGCCATTTGCCATTTGCTGAACCGCTCCAAAGCGGTCTTTCAGACTCAAATTCGACATGCCCTGCATCATTTTGGCCATTGTCGAAAAGTCTTTCAGCAGCTTATTTACTTCCGCGGGCTGAACACCGCTTCCTTTTGCAATACGATTGCGGCGACTACGGTCAATTCTGTCGGGGTTTTCGCGTTCGAAGGCGGTCATCGAGTTAATCATTCCCTCGACGCGTCCCATTTCGTCTTCTGCGTTGACGTTCCCCATCGCTTCGACAATTCGACCCATGCCAGGGATCATCTTCATGATCTCGCCCATTGACCCCAGCTTGCGGATCTGCCGCATCTGCTTCCGGAAGTCCTCAAGGGTGAACTTCCCCTGCTGCATCTTGGTCTGCTGGTCAAGCAGTTCCTGTTCGTCGAATTCCTTCTGAGCCTTTTCAAACAGCGACACAATGTCGCCCATGCCCAGAATTCGACCCGCCATCCGGTCCGGATGGAACTCTTCCAGCCTGTCCAGCTGCTCGCCAACCCCGATGAACTTAATCGGGACTCCCGTAACCGCTTTGACGCTTAATGCGGCGCCACCGCGAGTATCGCCGTCCAGCTTTGTGAGGATGACTCCGTCCAGTTCCAACGCGTCGTTGAACGCTTTAGCACTGTTGACGGCATCTTGTCCCGTCATCGCATCGCACACCAGCAATGCCTGATCCGGGCCAACACTACTGTCGATCTGCTGGAGCTCTGTCATGAGAGCATCATCAACATGCAGTCGACCGGCGGTATCCAGGATCACAACCTTGATACCCAGCCGCTTCGCTTCTTTCACCCCGTTTCGGCACACCTGCACCGGGTTACTGCGGGCGGGGTCTTCCGAGTAGACTTCGCACCCGATCTGCTGGCCAATCACTTTCAGCTGCTCAATAGCGGCCGGCCTCTGAAGGTCGGCTGCAACCAGCATCGGGGTGTGACCCTCTTCTTTGAGCCGTCGAGCCAATTTGCCGCAGGTGGTCGTCTTGCCCGACCCCTGCAGTCCACACATCATAATGACGCTGGTGCCTTCACGCCGGACCGCAAGGCTGTGGTCCACAGGTCCCATCAACTGGACCAGTTCCTGGTGGACAATCCCCACAATCTGCTCGTCAGGCCGCAGGGATTTCAGCACCTGCTCACCCACAGCCTGCTCTGTCACTCTGCGCACGAAATCCTGGACGACATCGTACGCCACGTCGGCTTCAAGCAATGCCTGACGCACCTGTCGCATACCGTCTCGGATGTTGCTTTCCGTAATCTTTCCGGTTCCCCGGAAAGCCGAAAATGCTTTTCCTAAACTCTTTTGGATGTTTTCGAACACAGCAACTTCAATCCTGGCCGGGAAAAATCGAACCGCGGATGATATCGACGTTCCGAGCCTCTGACAAGCTGTTCATTGGAATCAACCCCGGCATTGCCAACAGACAGATAAGATTAGGCGAATTCTGCGGGTCAATCCTGCTGCAAGTCATTTGCCAGAAACGGTTTGTGCTGGTTCTTGCAGGCTCACTGACTGCCTTCCATTTCCCGCTTCTGTGGTTTCCGGGTCGGTTTTCAGCTGCCGAATCCGAACCCAAACCTGCCATTCGCCGTTTCCGGAGTCCATTTCTGTCCACTCTGCGGTCAATGATGGCGTCCGCCGGTCGGTTCCCCTTTGTGTCAGGAATACGTCGACATCGTCCGGAATCACAGGGAAACTATGAGCCCCTCGGTCCAGCAACCCTCGTAGTACCTGTTTTCGTGTCTGAAATCCTGGCGTATTGAAAGGGTGTCCCATCCATGGACGAACTCCCGCGTATGCCGGCATCAAATAGTTCAAGGTTTCAGATTCTGACAGTACTACAGACTTGGCGTGGTATTGATGAAGATGACGCAGGATGGCTCGATCGCCGGCAGTCAGGTGATATCCTCGCTCTTGCCGAAACTGGAATCCCGCGTGCAGGTAGCTGAATATCAAGTTGTCCACCGACATCAGCAGGATAATAGCCGCGATTCCAATCTGCCGAATTTTCCTGTCTGCCAACCAGTTCCAGGCCTTCTCCAGTACCGGTAGCCCCAGGAGAAACAGAGGCAGCCAGATATATCCGCGAGTAAAATGAAGCGGCTGAACCGGGCGAATAAAGCGGTCGTGAAAGACCAGTCCAGTAGCCACCAGTAATGCAATTGCGAGAAACTGCTCCGTTCGGCTGAAGGTCTGGCTTTGCATGCTGCGTATCACTGCCGGAATGCACACCAGGCTATACGCCAGGATCGCAGACCGAGTACTCAGGCTCCAGTCCAGTTCCCAGACTTTCTGAAGCTGAGCATGGTGTTCAAAGCCTGGTAACCACCACTTGTAATACGCTAGAAATAACGCCAGCATCGTTGCCGAAACCGCAAACAGCCGGATCGTGGATCTACCTGGTTGTTTTAGCAGATTCCAGACTCGCCATGCATTCATTGTCAACAGGAGCTCGAGACCTGACCATGGATGTGTCGTTGCCAACAGCAGACAAAACAAGGTTGCTCGATATGGCTTGTCTCGCAATTCCGACAACCAGCAGGCCACCACCAGGCAGTGATAGATGGCTTCCGTTGGAAACAGCGAATTTCGCCCCCAGTTGAGAAACCACAAACCCTGCCCTGGATCAAATTCCAGCAGGCTGGCACTTGCCGGCTGTGATCCAGTCATTCGTGCTGCAAACGCGCCGATGACAAGTAGCCCACCGCCGGTCATGGCGAGCAGAAAATTGAGGGAACGCCAGCGGTGTTCCGTTGTTCGATAACTGACAAGCCTCCATGTCATCGCGGAAAACACTGGAGCACTTAACAACGTCAGGACCAGGTTCAACTGGCCGGGATCACAGTTCCACCGAGTAATCGCAGAGCCGATCAGCCACAGGAGCCAGTGAAAGTAGATGGCGGGTGCGGCAGGATCCGGATCGTATGGATTCGAATAAGCCCAGCCATTGCCTCGCTCAAAAGCAGCGCGCCCATTCGCGGCGTAATACGGCATTTCTTCATGAAAGAAGCCTGTTGCAGTCTCCGGTGCAGACGCCAGATGCAGCACTGGAATCACCAGAAAAGGAGTCGTTGCCAGCAGGATCTGAAGAACGGTTGCCGGCCTCGTCAGAAACAATCTGTCCGCAAACGAGGCGCGACCCATCCCTGTTTCCTTTAATCCTTCATGCAGGTTCCCTGCTGCGCCTTCAAGTGACCTGCTGCATTCGCTCGGCGGTTGCAGGAACGATTAATTCAAATAGTTCCGGAGCCCCAAATGATTCCACCTGATCGTATGTGAGATCACCGTTCAGGGACAGGCCTTGTGCATGCCGCAAATCCTGAGCTGTGTAGGTCAGGCAAGCGTGTCCGGCTGTCATATGATCGGCAATTTCCTCCATACAGATCCCGGCAGCCAGCAACACAAGATGGTCGCCCTCACGGAGGGGCCGCAGGCCATTGGCGGCAAGAACTTGTGGAAGTCGGCAGAGGATCGTTGGCACAGAACTGGAAATCGTGTTGCCATATTGATCGAGATTATTCAGGAATTCAACGCCTGGAAATTCATTCTTTGCTGCGGCCACAAGGGCTTTCAGCAGTTTGGCGCTGGGCTGATGAGGCAACACGACAACTCGTTGTCCTGGTTTCAAGTCCATCGAAGCCATAGCGGCCCGCAGGTTTGTCAGCATCAGTTCGATGCCGTTCAGAAACACGGGCTCTGCGTTCATTCGCATCACGGTTCGATGAATCGGCTCACCTCGAAATGTAAACACATCCGCGTTGTCTTTGCGGAACAGAGGATCCGGGTTTGGTCTTCGCTCTCTGGGAATCTGGAAGTCATCTGCTCTGACGACAGACAACGGCAAACCTCGCCCCCGCTCCACCACCACTGCCGTCGCACCGGCAGAAACCAGCCCGCAAAACAGTCGATCTGACCCGTCATGCCATGTTTCTGGTGTTTCTACGGAAAGCAGGGCAATTGATTCGTCGCCAGCTTCTATGTGCATCGCAGCATCCTGAAGCAGCTTCAGGAATCCGCAACAACCATGGTTAAACGCCTGAATCAGGTTTTCCGGAAGCGCCAGGCGGTCCGTCAACTGATTTGCCAGTCGATGGCACTGCTGGGGATCCGTATGAGAATGACAGAGGAAGACTCTGCTGAATTCTCCAAGTGATCTGCCCGTTTTTTGCTCCAGTGCATGACATAGAGCATCGCCCAGATCAACAGCCGCTAGTCCCGGCCGCATGAGCCTTCGAAGCGAAATTCCTGTGGACTTTCGAACACTTTCAATGCCCGAAAAGCCAGTTTGCCCCCCCAGTCGGGAAAGCTCCACCACCCGGACACTGTCAAGATCCTCGAACAGTTCCCGCTGGTCATAGACGTCCACACAGCCCCAAAGACCAATCCCCTGGTCTCCGGAGATTTGTTCCCCGTCGTCGATATGCATAGTGTCGCACTTCAATGTTTGGAGTTGTTTTTGTTCGACGTCGGCATTTCAGGTCGAACTCCGAAAGACCCAGCGGAGTTCATTCCTGTTTTTCTCAAAACCCAGCTCTGGAAAAACGTACCGTCGTCAAAACACCAACAACCCAGACCCCAGTTCCGTCATACAATGACACCTTGACGATGAATGTGATCCTGAAGGCCCATTCACAGCCCTCTTTAATGCAGGCTACCCAGCATTCATCGCGTCTTCTTCGTTCAAGAACTCCTTTAATCCTCGTTTTCTCTCATCATCGAACTTCATCCGATTCATCCTGCCCAGCTTCAAACGTTTGGTTCCCCCTGAATCCAATGAATTCAGCCAATCGTTGTCACGTGGCAGGTCATCTTCCGGCTCAACGATCTCCTCAGAAATCGACAACAGTTTACCTTGAAGGTTCAAAATCTGCAAAACCGCAATTCGGTTTAAGAGGCCGTCCACGAAAAAAACAAAATCTTTGCCAAATCACGAAAAATGGCTGTTCGTCAGCAAAAAAAAGAAGCGGCTTTCCCGGTTTCCACCAGAAAAGCCGCTTCAACAAAATGCTCGCAAATCATCGACGAAAGGAGAACGGAATACTATCTCCATAAAAATACGCGAGCACGTTCCGGAACCCCCGGAACACAGGAAGAAATCTCGCTTCAGGACTAAAATAACTGCCTGCAGCGAGAGCTTTCTGGAAACCGCTTGAACCTTCTCAGATTCAAACAGGGACCATTCTCATTCTGATTCACCAGCAATAACCGTTCCGAAATTAGTTCTGTAGAGAATTCCCGGTGAGTGAATCCGACGTTTCACTGTGCCGGGATTTCCTGATCAGACACAGGTGCGCCGGATTTCACCAGAACTCTCATTATTTCCACCCAGCTTTTTTCATTGGTTCCGGCTTTATATAGTTGTTTTTTGCTGAGTGGCAACATGTTTCCCAGAGCACCGTTGAATTTTCAACAAACCTGATTGCGGTCTTCAATTGAACAACAGACCACATTTATTGCAGCAAATCGCTACACCGTAGCTTGGGCATTCCTGCCCGAGCCTCCCCTGCTCCGCACCTGCAGAGTCCCCGCGATATCAGCAGCGCGGGACGGTCAGGAATGCCCATCCTACTGACTGAATTAAAACTGCACTTTTAGAGGGCGGCTGACATCTGGTATCTTTGTTGGGACGGATCAATTGATCGCGGTACGTACTTAATTTGTTTGAATTGTTTTGTCTGCAGGGATGTGGAACGGATATGAAGATTCGCTCTCGCACCGCGAATATTCTCATCGCACGGGTCGCCACCTGGATCTTGAAACTACTATTTTCCACAGTCAAAGCCGACCTTCGCTGTGCTGATCCGGATGCCACACCATACGTCGAGCCGAAATCGACTCGCCGATTCGCATTCTGTATGTGGCATGATGCCGTTGCACTGGCCGTTTTTGCACGCAAGACCTGGAGCCTCGCTGGTTTGATCAGCCAGCATCGAGATGGTGGTTATCTGGCTGACGCAGCCGAGTATGCCGGGATTTATCCAGTGCGTGGCTCGGCGAGTCGTGGTGGGGCGGAGGCAGTTGGCCATTTAATCGAACGCAGTGACTTACATCTCGCAATGACCCCGGATGGACCTCGGGGGCCTCGACGAACCCTCAAGGAAGGTATTATGTTTTTGGCATCCCGTTCGCGGCGGCCGATCGTTCCGACTGCGTTGACGGGAACATCCTGCTGGTCGATTCAGGGCAACTGGACCAACCTGCTCCTCCCCAGACCATTCTCGACGATTCTGTTGATTGCCGGTAAGCCGATTGATCTTCCGGAGAATCTTCCTCGCGAAGAATTCGGGCTTTACACGGAGCTGCTGCAGCAGGAAATGGAACGGCTTGAACAGGTCGCCCAGCGAATGATCGCCGGTGATGAAACCGCCGCCGCGGAAATTGCTCAGCGAATCGCGTTTCCTCATGAACTCAGTCCATCGACACACACTGGAACTCCGGTAATCCCCGGCGATCACAGTTCAGTGGCTGCCTGAGATTTTTGAGATCGGCTTCGGAGTTCGAGCCGAATTCAGACATGCCGACAGTTGAATGCTGATTCACGAATCGGCAAAGTTCACGGTTCACAGATCGATAGAACCGTCCGCTGGAGGCTTCCATGCTTCGCCGATTCATGAAATCCCTGCGATTGACCGTATTCGCCACGCTTTCGCTGCACGGACTGCAACTGCAGCATGCAATGGCCGAAGAGTTTGTTTTTGGAGATCGGACTCTTCGAGTCCCGGATGGTTACGAAGTCGAGCAGGTCACGACGACATCGCTCGTCGAACGTCCGATCGCCGTTGCACGTGACGAACAAGGGCGACTCTATGTAACAGACTCCGGGGGAATGACGGAGCGGGCTGAACAGCAACTTGCCGAGAAGCCGCATCGGATTCGCCGGCTGGAAGACACGGATGGAGACGGTCGATTTGATCGCAGCACGCTTTTCGCAGATCGGATGATGTTTCCTGAAGGCTGCATGTGGCGAGACGGATCACTGTACGTGGCAGCTCCGCCGGAAATCTGGAAGCTGACCGACGACAATGACGACGGAGTCGCTGACCGCAGAGAAGTCTGGTTCGACGGAAAGACGCTCACCGGCTGCGGCAACGATCTCCACGGCCCGTATCCCGGCCCTGACGGAATGATCTACTGGTGCAAAGGCGCTTTTGCTCAGCAGGAACATCCGACGATTCTGACAGCTCAGCCATTTGTTACGCAGGCATCGCACATCTTTCGAGCACGTCCGGATGGTTCGGAGATCGAGCCGGTTCTGACCGGAGGAATGGACAACCCTGTCAATGTCGCATTTCTCTCTACAGGCGAACGATTCCTGAGTTGTACGTTCTTCCAGCATCCCGAAGCCGGGCGTCGTGATGGACTGATTCATGCAATCTACGGAGGCGTCTACGGCAAGAAGCATGATTCGATTTATGCACATCCTATGACTGGCGATGTCATGCCGGTACTCAGTCATCAGGGAGCCGCTGCACCGTGTGGGCTGATTGCAGAGAGTGAGGTTCTGTTTGGAGGAGAACCGGGTGATCATCTGCTGGCCTGCTACTTCAATCTGCATAAAGTCGTGCGTCACAAACTGATCGCAGATGGTCCGACCTTTACCACGGAAGATCAGGACTTCGTGGCCTGCGACCACCCGGACTTTCACCCAACGGATGTGTACGAAGATGCGGATGGCAGTCTGCTGGTTGTGGACACCGGTGGCTGGTACAAGGTCTGTTGTCCAACCAGTCAGCTGGCAAAGCCCGATGTCATGGGGGCCATTTATAGAATTCGTCGCCGAGGTCATCAGGCTCCTGCCGATCCATTCGGTCGGAACATCCATTGGGAAGAGCTAACGGCCGACCAGTTGGCAGATCTTCTCGCTGATAATCGCTTGTTTGTTCAACGCAGAGCCATCGAACTGCTGAGACTTAGGGGAGACGATGCCGTTGGTGCGATCACAGCGATTCTTCGCACCCACAAGTCAGTCAGCGTCAGGCAGCAGGCGACCTGGGTGCTGGCTTCTTTAACATCGGAAGCGTCGATCAACGCAGTCCGGATTGCAATCCGTGATCAGTCTCCGGAAGTTCGGCAAACGGCAGCCCATGTCGCAGGGCTGATTCGCAACGCTTCAATCCGCATCGATCTGGAATCGCTGTTGAGCGATTCCAATCCTGGTGTTGCTCGGGCCGCTGCCGAAGCAGTCGGGCGAATCGGTGAGCCAAATTCATTCGGAGCAATTTCGAAGGCGATTGATCAGCTGAAGCCGACAGAAATCGACTGGACCGGGGCCCCCTCCGACTCTGCTGCTCGTATCTCTGAACACAGTCTGATCTATGCAATGATGCAGACTGCTGCCCCGCTATCGCTGCAGACTGCCGCCGGTTCAAAGCAATCTCCGGCCCTCGAACGAGCCATTCTGGTGGCAACCGATCAATGGCCTGGACTGATGATTGAACCATCGATGGTTTACAGTCGGCTCCGTAGTTCCGAACCTTCTGTACGAGCAACAGCGACATGGATAATCCGGCAACATCCGGAGTGGGCCGAACAGCTGCTCCCGGAGCTCGTTCGATTTCTGAATGATGTCCCGAATGCAAATGAGCTCAGCAGATCACAGACTGCAGAACTGCTTGCCCGACTTGCGGAATCAACCGTTGTTCAGCAGCTCCTGGCAAAACAATTGGCGCAAGCGGTGCCGGAAACGACGCACACTGTAGCGCTGGCGGCAATGTCACAATCCGGGCTTCCTCAGACTCCCGAGATCTGGCTGGAGTCACTTGCCGATTATCTGACGGTTGCCGGCGAATTAAATCTGCAGGCGGCACTTGATGCAGTTCGCAGCTGGCCACAGCCAAAGATGCCGCATGAGAAACTGCGATCATCCCTTCTGTCCCTCGCAGCGCGAACCTCGCTGGAACCGACTCTCAGAATTCAGGCGATTGGGCTGTCAGGCAGCGGCGTCGAGCTGACTGATGAGATGTTTCAACTGTTATCTGGTGTGATCACCGGAGACACGTCTCTCGATCAGCGGACCACCGCAGCTCAAATCCTGGCAACCGCCAGACTCTCCGCTGATCAGCGGATCCAGATGCTGGGCATTGCTCGCGCCGCGGGCCCGATGGAACTTCCCAGACTTCTGCCTGCTTTTGAATCCGATGGTACAGAACAATATGGACTCCAGCTCGTCTCAGCGCTGAAGGATTCATCCGGGTTCCGCGGACTGCGAGTTGACCTGATCAGGCCCCTTCTTACCAGGTACCCGGCGAGCGTTCAGCAGGCCGGTGAACCGCTGCTGACTTCACTCAACGCAAGCGCCGCCGAACAGGCCGCAAATCTGGATCGCATGCTGAAAGAGATGCCGACCGGAGACCTACGCCGCGGTCATGAAGTGTTTATGAGTAAGAAAGCGGCCTGCATTACGTGCCATAAACTTGGTTATGGAGGAGGAAGACTGGGCCCAGACCTTACCAGCATCGGACGTGCTCGAAACCAGCGAGACCTTCTTGAAGCGATTGTTTATCCAAGTGCCAGCATTGTTCGTGGATACGAACCCGTCTCCGTTTCTCTCAATGATGGACGTATTGTCAGCGGAATTGTGATCAGTGAAGATCGCGATGGAATTGTGATCTCGCTGGATGCACAAAAGACGTTCTCAATCTCCAGAGACACAATCGAGGAGATCATACCTTCGTCGGTTTCGCCCATGCCAAACGGTGTTGCCACACTTCTGACTCCTCAGGAACTTGCCGACCTCATCGAATTTCTCAGGAACCCGGACAAGTGAGCACTGAACCTGCCGGGTGAGCCGGCCGGAACATTCGGAGACACAGGAAGCGTTTATGAAGATCGAGTATGCGGTGAGTCCGGAGTTGACGCCCGAAGAGTTTATCTCGGTGTTGAAGCGATCAACGCTGGGAGAACGTCGTCCGGTCGATGATGTTGCTCGGATGACCCACATGGTCGCGAATGCAGGCGTGATCGTAACGGCTCGACATGAGGGATTACTTGTCGGCGTAAGTCGCGCGATCACCGACTTTGTGTATTGCACGTATCTGTCGGATCTGGCTGTAGACGTCTCCTGGCAGAGACATGGTATTGGGCAGGAGCTCATTCGTCGGACACACCAGGCCGCGGGGCTTGCAACACGGCTGATACTGATCGCAGCCCCTGCAGCTCGAACGTACTACCCCCACATCGGGATGATACCTCACGATTCGTGCTGGATGATTGATTCCGTGGAGCCGTGACAGCAAACGACTTGTGACATCAGGGAAACTCAGGCATGTATATTCCGGCACAGCACCGAGTCACAGATCGGCAGGAGCTGATTCAGTTCATTCGCACACATAGTTTTGCCACGCTGATTACTTCAGGCTCTGGCACAGACGCACCTCCCGAAGCAACTCATCTTCCGTTGTTGTTGGTCGAAGATAACAGCACCAGCGATGGAGGTCTGAGGCTCACCGGACACTTCGCTCGTGCAAATCCACACTGGAAGCATGCAACAGCTCAGCCAGTCAGGGCAATCTTTCACGGTCCCCATGCGTTTATCTCTGCGGCGTGGTATGCCGAAAGGAATGTTGTACCGACATGGAACTATGTGGCTGTGCATGTGGTCGGAAGGCTGACCTATATTGAGAACCCCGTCGAACTTCGGGAACTACTCGATCAGATGGTGCAGGCTTATGAACATCAACGTGCGGAACCACATTTGGAGGGAACGCCGCAGACAACTGATCGTCCGTGGGCGACTGAAACGGTGACACCTGAGTATCTGGCTTCGATGATGAATGCCATCGTTGGGTTTTCGATTGAAGTGCAGGAGATCGAAGGGAAATGGAAGCTGAATCAGCATCATTCCGAAGATCGGAAGATTCGCACCATCGCTTCCCTCAGGGACCGTGGCATGCCGGACGACCTTGCCATCGCCGATTTGATGGAAGCGACTCTGCTGAGGTAGCGTTTCAATCCCTGCTTTGTTGTGCATACCGGAACGGTTGCTTCACAAGCACCGCGATGGCTATTGGCTGTCCATTCCGACGATTTGAGAATCGGAACGGTCCGTTTGCGACGGGCGTTCGCCGAATTGGCGACGATAGTCAGAAGCGAAATTCCCAAGATGATGAAAACCGATTGCACGAGCCACGTCAGCAATCGATGCTTCCGGCGATGTTCTCAGCATTGCTCGGACGGCGTTCAGCCGGAGACTCTTGTAATACACCATCGGTCCCAGTCCAAAGCGTTCGCGGAAGGCAAGTCGCAGAGTACGGTCGCTGACCCCAAGTTCGCGGCAGAGGTCGATCGCACCGATCGGATCGCCAAGCCTCGCCCGCATAAACTCCTCGGCACGCCGAATCAGCAGTGATCGTCCCGGTAAAGACAGCTCCGGGCCTCTTGCGGATTCCGGGAAAACGGCGGCAACCACCGACCGAAGACACTCCTGCTCGAGCCTGTGGCCTTCCGGTGTTCCAAGCACTGTTGGATCAGCAATGCCATTCTTCAGCAAGGCATTGAGTCTTCGAGTCAGCCGATCGAAGATTTCAGGCGGAGGTGAAAATGCAGCCCATGTGTGAAGCATTTCGTCCAGTTTGTCGGCTCGTAGTATGCGGCCTGCTGCATTGAGTTCCTTCGCGCCAAGAGTAACGCCCAGGTTCTGAGTGGTCCTTGCAGAATTATGTTCGACCTCCACATCGGTCCCGACGACCACAAGATGACCCGACGACAGCCTGTGGCCTCGCCACGTACTTCCGGCATTTCCAGGAATCACGGGATACACTGAGAAGGTGCCGGTCGCATCTCTGCCGCGGAGCAATATCTGCTGGTTTCCTTCAATCGCCAACAGACGCATTGAGTTGCCTCGAACAACTCGCAGCGTGCCGCTGAATCTGCCAGTGGAAAGCTGATCAATCTGCCCCTCCCAGTTCGAAAAACTGGCTCTCACCTGATCGAAATCGTTGAGCGCAGCCGTGCGTGCCAAGGTTGCTGGTGCTTGATTTTCCTGTCCATCGGTATTTGGCATCTGCTGAAAGGTCTCGCTCTGTGACGAACTCACCGTGCAACTACATTCATCGTGCATCAACATTCAGGCCGTTAGTCAACTCTGCGGCTATCGACGCTGGAGAGTTCCTGCGAATTAAAGCAGGTCGCGTATTGAATGGCGAATGCCAATTTTGGATACTGCTGTTAATTAGCAGGAGTCGCTGCTCGGCTATCACAGCAATTCCTAATACGATCTTTGACAAGCTCGGACATTCGTACGGTCCGATTCATTTCTCGGCGTTCCTGAGGATCTAATGGTTATGATCAAACGCTCGAATCTCGCCTCGCTGGCACTTGTTGCCATCGGGGCAGCACTGGGTTGGGCTGCTGCAACCGGCCAACTTGGTGTGTCGCGTTCCGTTGTTGCGTCGGGAGAAGCGAGTAAACCCTTCTCTCGGGTCGATGCTGTTCAGGAAGCAGTACCATCGGAATCGTTTACAAACGTTTCGAGCTGCAGTGATGGTCTGAACGCAGCCGGTCTGGCGATGCTGACATCTCACAATCAGCAGGTGTCGGCAAACGTTCAGAAGTCAGGGAAAAAGCCGAACATTCTGATCATTTGGGGCGACGACATTGGGTGGAACAATCCCAGTGCCTACAACCGCGGAATGATGGGTTACCAGACTCCGAACATTGACCGAGTCGCCAAAGAGGGCGGATTGTTCACTGACTGGTACGGACAACAGTCGTGCACCGCAGGCAGAGCGGCGTTCATTACCGGCCAGAGCCCATTTCGAACCGGATTGCTGAAGGTGGGTCTTCCCGGAGCAAAAGAAGGGTTGTCCATCAAGGACCCCACGATTCCGGAATTGCTGAAGAATCATGGATACATGACCGCTCAGTATGGGAAGAATCATCTGGGTGACCTGGATGAGCATCTGCCTTCAAACCACGGATTCGACGAATTCTACGGCAACCTGTATCACCTGAATGCAGAACAGGAACCGGAACATCCGGACTATTTTAAGTTGCATCCGGAACTAAAGAAGATTTTTGGTCCTCGAGGGGTCATCAAGTCGACTTCGGATGGAAAGATCACAGACACCGGTCCACTAACGATCGAACGTATGAAAACGGTCGATGACGAAGTGACTGCTGGTGCACTGGATTTCGTGGATCGTGCAGTGAAGGCAGACAAGCCCTTCTTCCTTTGGTGGAATTCGACCCGTATGCACATCTGGACTCATCTGAAGAAGGAGTCTGAAGGCAAGACTGGATTGGGCGTCTATCCGGATGGAATGGTGGAACATGATGGTCACGTCGGTCAGCTGCTCGACAAGCTTGATACGCTGGGCATTGCGGACAACACGATTGTGATGTATTCCACTGACAACGGGGCGGAATGTTTTTCATGGCCGGACGGGGGAAGCACGCCGTTTCGCAACGAAAAGAATTCGAACTGGGAAGGTGGATACCGAGTACCCTGCATGATTCGCTGGCCGGGCGTCATTAAGCCTGGCAGCGTCTTCAATGGGGTGTGTTCACACGAAGACATGCTGCAAACGCTGCTGACAGCCGCGGGCGAGCCGGATATCAAGGAAAAACTGCTTGCTGGTCACAAGGCCAATGGCCGCGAATTCAAAGTGCACCTCGACGGTTACAACCTGATCCCGTACTTCAAGGGCGAAGTGAAAGAATCGCCTCGACGTGAATTCTTCTACTGGACCGACGACGGCAGCCTTGCAAACCTGCGATACGACCGCTGGAAAGTCGTGTTCATGGAGCAGCGAGCTCATGGTCTGGATGTCTGGCAGGAACCTCTGGTGACATTGCGATTTCCAAAGTTGTTCTGCCTTCGTACAGACCCATTCGAACGGGCTGATCACGAAGCCGGCGACTACGGCCGATGGCGCGTAGACCATGCATTTGTCCTGTTGCCCGCTGTGGCGTATGTCAGCCAGCACCTCGAGACATACAAGGCCTATCCTCCACGGCAGAAACCTGGCAGCTTCAACCTCGATCAGGTTTTACAGAGCCTTCAACAGGGCGGAGGCGGGAACAGATAGGTTCTCATGATCTGACATAGATCGATCTGTAACCTTGAAGAACGATAAGCGGCTGGCCTTCTGGCCAGCCGCTTTCTTCGCATTACGGAGTTCTTTTTTCAGGATGGTGATATCGAGCTGATCGGGATATCCACGGCGAATCAGCGTTCTCGTCGACAACGATCACAACTTGCACACTCGACGCAGTTCTGCAGGTTTCTACAGAACTGAAGTTCCGTAGCCTGTGCTTGTCGGACTCAACCTTTCCAGAAGCCAGGGACTTCATAACATGAGTGTCTTCAAACAGTTCTTCATTCGTACTGTAAGGCCGTTTTTTCTCTTCACAGGGGCCGGGACCGCTCTCGTTGCACTCTATGCCTTCCTGCCCTCGTGGGCCATGCCCAACGTGGCAAAACTGCCCTATCTGCAGGACTACACGATCATCATCCAGCACTGGGGGATCATGGTCGGGATCATGGGCATTGCCATGATGCTGGCCGCAATGGTTCCTCAGTGGCGCGTTCCTATTCTGATGTATAGTGCCCTTGAAAAGTCCTTTATGGTTTGGTTGGTACTATCCAATGCACAGCAACCCTTTGTGAGTGGGTTCTGGGTGCCGTTCGCAATTGACTCAACTGTTGTAATCTACACAGTTGGCTATTTTCTGTCGGTTGGATTCCGCGACCCCGAAACGCCTGCACGTTAATCTCACCACGAAGACGGAACCGTGATTATGTTACGCACACTGCTCGTTCTTGGCCGCTACCTGCTGGTGATTCCGGTTATTGGATCGCTGCTTCTGACGGTCGGCGTTGTGCTGATGGGGGCTGGGGTCATCGTCGAACGAGCCTGGAACGTGCTGCAAAACGGCGAGTTCTCCCTAAAAGCCGCCAAGATGATGTCCCTTACGGTCGTACAGACGATCGATTTCTTCCTTGTAGGTGCATTGGGGTATATCACTGCTGTTGGTATTTACAATTTGTTCATCACATCGGACGAGGAACAGTTGCTGAAGCGAATCAGAATTGAGAAGCTCAAAGATCTGGAAGACAAGATTATCGGAGTCGTTGTTGCGGCACTTGCCGTTTCATTTCTCGGCCAGGTCTCAGACGCGACCAAAATGGAGGATATTCTTTACGCCGGGATTGGTATTTCATTGATGATTGCTGCATTGTGTTTGTTTATGTATTTCGCAGGCAGGTCGGAAAAGTAACCACGGACCAGGAAGAACGCAGCAATGTCAAAACGTCGTCGCTCAGCAGAAGCCTCAACGTCAGATTCCCCGCAGAGCAACAAACAGCAGGGCGGCGGGAGACCGCTCAAAGCCCTCATCAACGTGGGGCTGTTCGCAATTTGCTTTATCGTTGTCTACTCGGCAACAAAACTGCTGAACGGCCCGCCGGCTCCGCCGCAGGGAATGGTCTGGATTCCCGGTGGAACGTTTGTGATGGGTGCCAACGGTGAGACTCGGCAAAAGAATGAAACACCCTCGCATACCGTTCGCGTTGATGGTTTCTTTATGGATGAGACCGAAGTCACCAACGCCCAGTTTCGTGCGTTTGTGGAAGCGACGAAATATGTCACGACTGCTGAAAGGCCAATCGACTGGGAAGAACTCAAAAAGCAGCTTCCCCCCGGGATTCCCGAGCCCCCCGCCGATCGGCTGCAGCCGGGTGCTCTTGTCTTTACACCACCCGAGTCCGCAGTGCCGTATGATGACATGACCAGATGGTGGACCTGGACGATCGGAGCTTGCTGGAAACATCCGGAAGGACCGGGAAGTGATCTCTCAAACCGTGACGACCATCCTGTGGTCCATGTTTCGTGGGACGATGCCACTGCCTATGCGAAATGGGCCGGCAAGCGCCTGCCAACGGAAGCAGAGTGGGAGTTCGCCGCGCGAGGCGGGCTGGACCGAAAGCGATTTCCGTGGGGCGACGAACCTCCGCTCGATGATCGTAACTTAAAAGCCAACATCTGGCAGGGCGAGTTTCCTCATCGCAATACCAAAGCTGATGGATGGGATCGCACGGCCCCTGTGAAGAGTTTTGAACCGAACGGATATGGACTTTATGAAGTGGGCGGGAATGTCTGGGAATGGTGTTCTGACTGGTACCGAGCTGACGCATATGTCGGCCGTACCGGGGAAACGCTCAACCCAGCCGGACCTGACTCGTTTTGGGACCCCAATGAACCACTGGTTCCAAAGCGAGTCACACGAGGCGGTTCGTTCCTCTGTCATGTCACTTATTGTGAGAGTTACCGGCCAGCTGCTCGACGTGGCACCGGTGTAGATACGGGAATGTCGCATATCGGTTTCCGATGCGTAACGTCGGTCAGCAAAACAGCGACCCGGTAGTGACCTCAGATCACTCCGGCGCACTTTCCGGCATCTCGCAGGAATGAATCGGGGTTGAAATACGCAAATGTATCAGTTGTGAGGTTTGCGAAGGATGTTGCACCGGTCGACGATCTATCCAGAATCGGCAACGAATTTGATGAGCTTTGACGAATGCTCGGGAGGGGGATAGCGAATCTCCCCGGGTCTTGTCCATTTTCCTCAGGACTTGAGCTCAGTCGAAATTTTTCGATGAATTCTTCCGATCGATTTCAATGGCGACTGAGCGGACAACTGGACTGCATTGAGAGTTCAGGCATGCCGTCTGCCATTCAGCGTCGGTCATTACGGATGCGCACATTCTTTGAGGAGTGAGCAGGATGCTCAGGCATTGTATTCACGCAGGCGTGCTGCTTGCTGCGGCTCTACTGGTTCAACAGCCAGTATCTGCAAACGGAGACACCGGCACATGTGTCCCTGACTCCGGATGTACTTCGGAAAATGCGGGGTGTGGCTCGGAGTCACAGCAGGTTTCACCGGGATGTTATTCATCCCTGTTTGATTGCCCCTGTGAACTCTGGACTCAGCCCACCCTGACCGGAGATTGGATGGGTGCAAGATCCTCTCTTCAGGAGTCGGGCGTTACATTTGCGGGCCGATCAACCCACTTTGCATTTGGCGTCGATGGCGGGATCAATCAGCCGGTTGCAGTTCCGCTGTTTGGCCAGGGAGATACCTTCAGGTATACCGGGCGAGGCGAGTACGACCTGCTGTTTGACCTCGAAAAATTCGGGGGACTGCCACACGGGAAGTTGCTGGTCAGAGCTGAGCACTGGTATGGTCACTACGGAAATGTGTCCTTACATACAGGGTCATTTGCACCGGCGGTATTTGGTGCGGCCCTGCCGCCGGCCCCCAACGACGAGGGCGATCTGTTTCTGACCAACTTTGTATGGACTCAGCCTCTGTCCGAGAACTTTGTTGTCTTTGCCGGAAAGAAAGATGTGCTGGGTGCAGCCGACCAGGACGAGTTTGCAGGTGGAGACGGTACTGATCAGTTTATGAACCAGGCTCTGATTGCGAATCCTGCATTTCTGCTGGGATTACCATATACATCATTCACCGCGGGCGTTGCCATGCCACAGGATTGGGGCATGATCAGCGGCTATGTGTACGACCCAAAAGACCGAACGCAGGAATTCCTTGAGATAGACAATCTGTTTTCTACCGGCGTCATCGTCGGTGGTGAAATCAAAGTGAACACCAATTTCTTCGATCGCAAAGGCGATCATCACGTTGGGGGTATGTGGAAGCATGTTGACCTGACGGACCTGAGTTTCGCTGAGCCACCTCCGGGCGTGTATCCTGAGCCAACTGTACCCGGGTTCCCGACTCTGCCGGACTCATGGACAATGTACTATGGCTTTGACCAGTACCTTGTGGAATTCGGCGGCAAGCAGAAACGGGGTTACGGACTGTTTGGTCGTGCTTCGATCAGCGACGGAAATCCGACCCCGGTCAGATATTTTTTAAGTGCCGGTATCGGAGGTTACAGTCCGGTTGGTCAGAAGCGAGGGGACCAGTTTGGTGTAGGCTGGTACCACGTGGGAGCCAGCAACGAATTCGGCCCGCTTCCACAGGCGCTATTTGGTCCTCGCGACGGATCGGGTGTCGAAGCGTATTACAATTTCCAGGTAACGCCGTGGATGAATATTACTCCGGACGTTCAGTACATTCACCCGGGAGCCGGAGCCATCGCCGACGATTCTTATGTGTATGGGGTTCGAGCCAGCGTCCGGCTCTAGCCGTTCGTCCCACAGGGGATGAATCGCAGGAAAGTCACAACAGCCAGCTCCCATGGGGGGACTGGCTGTTTTTGTTTGGACGGACCGGAGTGTTCAGAACGAAAGACCGCCCCCGGCGGTGAAGCCTGTTGCAGAGCCGTCCAGAGCTGTGATGAATCCTGCTCGCACAAAGAGCATTGGATGTGGCCAGGCAATCAGATCGATGAAGACAGGTGAATTATCGACATCTTCTTCAAGCTGAAGATCGAATGCAGTTCGCAGAGCAACGTAGCGAGTGATGTCGGCCTCGAAGCCTGGAACAAACAGAAACTCTTCTTCGTGATCCCGGTCTTTGAACTCGCCGAATCCAGGAATATTCATGTAGACCCTGTCGCGGGTCAGTCGGACGCCGAGCTGCAGGAAAGGCCGAAAGCCGGCAAAGGCGCTGGTATGCAGAGTGGTCCCGACATCGATTGCGTCCTGAGCAACCTTGACTGATGCCATCGTAATAAAAGGCGGAGCAAAGGTCGGAAATGGCAGATTGGTTGAGAAGCTCAAGCGTGTCCAGCTTGTAAAACCATCAATCTGAAAGGGGAACTCTTCCTTTGACTGCAGAAGTGGTGTGTTAAAGCCCACAGCGAAGCCTTCAAAGTCTGCATTCAGTTCATCGGGGACGTCATCAAGGTCAATGTTCAGATAGCGACCTTCGAAATACCGTTTGCCAAGGAGACCAGCGTGACTGGATTCCTGCGGTGTTAGTGGTTCGAACCAGTCGGGCGTATTGCGAGCCGCCGACTCACTCAACTCCGTGGGGTTCGGAAGAAATTCCTGTGCAGCAAGCGATGAACAGCAAATGACGGACATCAGCAGGCAACGAGCGACAGCCAGCGATCGACGAAAGTGCATCCAGGTAGTTCCTGACGAGTCAGCGGTTCCTGAGGAGTGAAACGACGCGAGGACTCTAGGAGGAACTCTGAATACTGGTCAAGGTTTACCCTACCCCTCAACCATACGAAGTCGCTTCAGAACCCCGATGTCTGTGGTTTGTTGATTCTAAACAGGCATGAACAGCAACTTTGTGATGACCTGTTGCGGATTTGTGTGAAGCTGTACCGGATGTAACGACGATTCTGGCTGCAGGGACAAACTGCCGTGAGGGTCACCGGCAAAAACTGCCGGAAGAGAAGACAGAACTTCGGAACAGTCGACGAGGCAATTCAACGTGCAGATGACGCTGACAGACTATCGGATTGATCTTGGACACTTTGGTGGTCCACTCGACCTGCTGCTGTACCTTGTGCGTCGGCATGAAGTTGATGTTTGCAATCTGTCACTCTCTCGCATCACTTCGGAGTTTCAGGACTACATTGAAGTCCTCGAGTATCTCGACTTCGATCTGATCGGTGAGTTCATTGTTGTGGCAAGTACGCTCCTGGAGATCAAGAGTCGCGAAGTACTGCCGAATCAGATCGAAGAAGATGAAGAAGCTGACAAGCAGGACGAGAGTGGAAGCGATCTGATTGGTAAGCTGCTCGAATATCGACGCTACAAAGAGGCCACCAAAGCTCTTGAAGAGCGGGCCGCAGAGTGGATGGAACGATATCCCAGGCTCAGTGTTGATCGTCCTGATGTGCAACGCGATTACTCAGAAGATCACATCCGTGAAGTTGAACTCTGGGACCTTGTCAGCGCGCTGTCTCGGATTGTCCGGATGCCGAATATTGACAAAGAAGTCAGTATTCGCATGGATGAGACTCCGATGAGCGTCTTTCAGGAACGAATTCGTGCACGAGTGCTTGAAGAGGGGCGAACGGCCTTCAGTTCGTTCTTCGACGGGGAGAAGGTGCAATCGAGGATTGTGGGCATTTTCCTTGCAATTCTGGAACTGATTCGCCACGAGGGGTACCGAGCTGAACAGCCGGAAGAGTTTGGCGATATTTGGGTTCTTCCACCCAAATCAATTGGCTGACAGGCCTGGATTTCCCTGCTGATACGCTCAAATCCGCCCCCCGAATTAAACTTCTTGACTGAACTTTGCAGTTCCTCTACTGTTCCATTTCGCTTTGGTTTTTGGGGTCCGATCCGGACCTGTTCTCACACTGGAAAGAATGATAGGAATGGCCGATCTGATTGCCCCACATGGTGGATTGTCTGAACCCGTATGCTGCACTGTTGGAGAGCAGGAGCGTGGAGAGTTTCTGAAAGAAGCCGGAAGTCTCACAAAGGTTCCTGTGTCACTGGCGGACCTCTCCTCCGTCTATCGATTTGGCGACGGAACACTCAGCCCACTGACGGGTCCAATGAACTCGGCCGAATGGAATCAGGTACTGACTTCATGCAATGTGGATTCTCTGGGTAAGAAATACGCGTGGACGATTCCGATTGCATTTCCGATCGACAGCACCATGGCAGGCAGTATTAAGGCCGGTCAGAAGGTTGCTTTGGTGAACCCTGCTGGAGAAATCGTTGCTACTGTAGCAGTTAACGATGTGTATGCATGGGACAAGATGGCATATCTGAAGAGTGTCTATGGTACAGAGCGCACGGATCATCCGGGTGCAGATATGGTGCTGAAGAACGATGAAAAGATGACTCATCTGATCGGTGGTACGATACGAGTCCTTCCGCAGCCGAAGAACCCATCGTTTGGCAAGTATGTACTGACACCACGCGAAGTCCGTAAGAAACTGGCTTCCACGGGATGGAATGCGGTTGTTGCCTTCCAGACTCGTAATCCACTGCACAGAGCTCATGAGTATGCGATGGTGTATGCACTTGAGGAGCTGATTCGTGCCGGGCACAATGCAGGTGCTGTTTTGAATCCGCTGATTGGCGAAACCAAAGGTGATGACGTCAACGCAGTTGTCCGTATGCAGACGTACGAGGCATTGATTGATGGTCGAGGACTTGGTGAAGGTGACAGTGATGCATCGCTGTGGGGACCTCGTGGCGAGAGTGTGCCAGACCGCGTGCTTCTGCTTGGACTCGACATTAAGATGTTCTACGGTGGTCCAAAAGAAGCCGTCATGCATGGCATCTATCGCCAGAACATGGGCTACACTCACATCGTGATTGGACGTAAGCACGCTGATGCTCCGTACCACGACGGCACGGCAATCTGGGGTGACTTCGATGCACAGGAGATCTTCAACAAGCTTACGGGCGACCTGAAGATCAAGCCGATCAATGTCGGGTTCGCGGCCTACTACGACTCCGTTGGTCGCGTGGATCTGATGGAAAAGCATCCAAAAGAAGAAAAGCCGGTCTTCATTTCCGGGAAGGACGTTCGCACAACGCTCCAGCGAGGCGACCTGGTGGACCCTCGAATCATGCGACAGAGCACGTCTCAGATACTTGCAGCCGCCATGAAACAGAGCTGAAGCTCTGATCATGTTGCGGGTTTCCGGTGAGCAGAAATGCAGCGTGCCGGGGTGAGTTTCACCCCGGCACGTTTTTTTTTTCGATTCCGACGACTGATTTATTCCGGAAAATGAGGAATTCCAGCGTCGGAACAAGTTGACGATCCGGGGGCAAAACGCGAATAATCGCGACGTTCGAAGGCGATATGGCGATGCCCCTTACCGCTGCAACCGCACGAAATCGATGCGAGTCTGATGACCAGCGAGCTTCCAACGTTCTTCGAACCGACTTTTTTACCGCCTCGTTCGATTGATTTTTTTGATTCAAGGGTATGCTGGAACAGCCGTTGAAGTGAGTCAGAAAGTAAGCGAAGCAGGAAAAAGTCAGCCGAACAGAGGTTCGGAATTTGCGTGTGTCTCAACACGGAGGCACGGACACTCGTTACAAAAACCGGAGCAGAGCTCCACCTTTGGTTTGCGGTGCTGAATGAACACCCGCAATCCGGAGTGTATTTAAAGAAGGGGACTCGCGTGTATCGTCTGGATGCCGGATTAAAGGCGATCATCGAAAAGGCGAAGGAACGTGGCTTTGTAACTATTCAGCAGGCGCATGAATGGTTACCCGATGAAGGTGGCGACCCTCAAATGGTCGACAATCTCATCACTGCAATTGATGAATTTGGGTTCGACTTTATCGAAGACCCCGATATCCCTCTGGAGCCAGAGCCAGTTGAAGAAGAAGTCAAGCAGGAACAGGCGGAGCGGGCTGCCCGTGCTCTACTCGGTTCTGAAACCTCTGCTCTCTCATCACGCGACCCGATTCGTATGTATCTTAGTCAGATGGGAAATATCCCTCTCCTGACGCGAGATCGTGAAATCTTTCTTGCCAAGCAGATTGAAATCACTCGAAAACGCATGCGTCGACATGTGCTGGAATCGGACTTTGCTTTGGCAATTGCAGTTGACACCATCGAAAAAGTGCGACGCGGAGAACTGCCCTTCGAACGAACTTTGCGAACGTCCGAAACTGAGGACGTTCGTAAGGAACAGATCGAAGGTCGTATGGAACTCAACCTCCGCACCCTTCGTCACTTGATGGAGTGCAGCAAGGCAGACTTCCTGCACTGGCGAACTCTTCCGGAGAACACACCAGAGAAGAAGGCGCTCGGTGCACAGATCAAGATTCGTCGCCGCAAGATGTGCACGCTGTGCGAAGAACTCAGCGTTCGTACTCATCGCCTCCAGCCAATCATGAAACGTATGCTTCAGATTGGTGAACGGATTGAACAGCTTCAGGATGAAATTGCATGCCTCTCCGGCATGAAGTCAGCAGACTCTGAACGACATTCGCTCGAACGTGAACTCGAAGAATACGTTCAGATGCTTCTCGAAACACCCAATCAGTTTCTCCGTCGCTGCCGTGAAATCCGGAAGCGAATGCAGGGCTGGACGGATGCCAAACAGAAGCTCTCCGGTGGAAATCTTCGGCTCGTGGTCTCCATCGCCAAGAAGTATCGAAATCGCGGCTTAAGCTTCCTCGACCTGATCCAGGAAGGGAACGCGGGTTTGATGCGAGGTGTGGAGAAGTATGAGTATCGTCGAGGATATAAATTTTCGACGTACGCAACATGGTGGATTCGACAGGCGATCACTCGCGCTGTTGCCGACCATGCCCGCACGATTCGTATCCCCGTGCACATGTTCCAGAGCATCTCGATGCTGAAGGCCAAGGCCGAAGAAATTCGCCAGGCCACCGGCCGCGAACCCAGCAATGAAGAACTGGCGGAAGCGGTTGGGATGAGCATCGAAGAGACCGAACGGATTATGAAGACCTGGAAGCATCCAATCAGCCTGGATACTCCCGTTGGTGAAAGCGAAGACAGCAGTTTTGGTGAGTTCCTTGAAGACTCCCACGAAAGCAGTCCCGCAGAGTCTGCTGCCAAGCAGATGCTTCGAGATAAGATTGATCACGTCCTGAAAAGCCTGACCTACCGAGAGCGCGAGATTATCAAACTGCGTTACGGTCTTGGGGACGGATACAGCTATACTCTCGAAGAAACCGGTCGAATCTTCAAGGTGACTCGAGAGCGAATTCGTCAGATCGAAAGTAAGGCACTGAAGAAACTTCAGCACCATACTCGCGCGATTCATCTGAAGGGCTTTGTCGACATCGCTGATGATGCTCCACTGCCGATTCCGGATGAGACTATTGAAGTGGACGCTGAAAACCTTGGCGTTGCCTGATCGATTTCCATCTGACTTTGCAACGTTAAGCAAAATCCTCAACAGGGTGGCATCCGAGTTTGGACTCGATGCCACCCTGCTTGATTTGCCAGGCGGCGGATTCAGTGATGCTGCTGTTTTTCGAATTGCAGATTGCTGCGGAAACGTTTACGCATCAAAGTGCCTGCCACCCTCAGACACTAAACTTACCCTGAGTACGGCCCTCAAACACCGCTTCATATCGGAAGTCGCTCCAGCTGCCGGAGTCCCGATTCCGGTTCCGCGAATTCGGTCATCGCTCCTGTTTGCGGACCAAAATCAATCTGTTCCAACGCTGTTTCAGAACTCATTCGGGCTGTGGCAGATTGAGAACTGGCTCCCCGGGATCTCTTTGACGGGTGACCGCTTGTCGGACTCTCAACTGTCATCTGCGATGGTTGCGCTTGCAGGTTTCCATCGGTGCGCCGCAGCAATCGCTTCTTCCTATACATGGTGCGGCACTGATCTTGGAATTCGAAAGTGCGTGCCTCAGTCAATTCGCAGAAGAACTGAGATTGTCGTTGAGCTGCGAGCAGGACTGCTTGATCAGCTGCGAAGCGGATTCCGGCAGGAATCCGATGCCGAGTTCAGAGAGATTTCAGAGGAGCTCTGGTGGTGGATCAGAAACTGGCTTCCGTTCGTGGAAAAAATGCTCGATGAAGTCGGACAGATTTCGATCACTTGCCAGCCCGTCATTCGTGATCTGTGGTCAGCTCATGTGCTGTTTGACAAAGACACGGTTTCCGGAATGATCGATCTGGGCGCGCTCGCCACTGATCATGTGACGCTGGATCTTGCTCGCATCCTGAGAAGCTGGTTTCCAAACGCCCCGGATCGAATTTTCAGAGGCCTCGAAATCTATTCGGCGCATCGCCCGCTGACTGCACCTGAGCTCAAACTTGTCGGCGTTTTCGATGTTTGCAATGTTGTCCTGAGCCCTGTTACATGGCTGAAGCGGCGTTATCAGGAAAACGAAACAGCTCGGACAAATCACCCGGAAGTGCGAAATCGCCTCAAAGAACAGGCAAAACTGCTCAAAAATCTAACACCACTGACTCAACTTTTCCCGAATCGCGAGAACATCTGAATTCTCGATGGAATGGGCGTGGTGATTTTGGCAACATTTTCCGCTGGGAACGCACTCTCTGAAGATTCAGGGAGGCGACAGACCAAATGTCCTGGAATCGCAGTCGGGGTTTGCAGCAATGGCACACAGGTGGTACTACCAGATGCTTATGGAGGAGTTCGGCCCGGTGACGGCTGAACAGATTCGGCAGCTAAGGAGTGAAGGCACCCTGGCAGATGACGATCTTGTACGTCGCGAAGACCAGAATGATTGGCAGCCACTATCTACAATGCCTGAGAATGCCTCTTCAGGAGCACTGCACGGTGAGTCCGCGGGGCAAGCGGGACCAGCAGACATCGATGACCTCTCAGAACTATCCTTTACATTTGAAGAAAATCGGCCTGCATCTTCAAAGTCAATGGCTCGCGAGACAACAGTTGTTCGAGAGGCTCCGCCATCGCGAAATGAGCCTGTCACTCGCAGCACTGTGATTGAAGAACCTTTGTACTACTATCAGTCTCTGGGGCAGACTCTTGGGCCAATGACACTTCCGGAATTGATTCAGCTGGCAGAATCAGGCTCGATTGATGGAACCGATCAGATTCGGAAAGGGGACACAGGAGCATGGCGATCCGCGACCGATTATCCGGAACTTGCGGCTGCCATCTTCAGCGCGGAACGTGCCGAGGATACCGGACCATCATTGACTGCTGCGACTCAAAAGAGACTTGGTGCCGCTGCACTTGCAAATCTGCAGACGGAGCAGGCTGAGCCGGAAGAAATGTTTCTTGAAGACGTGCCAACAGCAGCTCCCGCACGACCTGCACCAAAGCCCGCCCCTGTTTCTGAAGCTCCTCGTGAAGAGCGACCGGCCTCCAAACCGTCTCGCAACTCCGACCCAGGCAGTGGAAAGAAGCGTCGAAAGAGAACGGATGACGCGGTCCTGGAAGAGATCTTCGATGAGGTCTTTACCGAAGAAGACAGCACACCGTCTCGCGGTGCTGCAGTTGCGGCATCCGCTGCGGCGGCCGCCGCGGCGCCCGTGATGGCGGCACCAACGCCATCGTTTCCTTCCGCCCCGGCTGCACCCCCGGCCATGGCGATGCCGCCAGCGATGAGTCCGGGATTTGGTGCCGCAGCGCGTCCATCGTCACCATCACCCGCGTTGAGAAACACGAAGAGTTCTTCCGGCGGTAGTTCTTTTTCCGGTGAACTCGATGGTAAGACACTTGGAATCGTTGGTGGCTTACTGATCGTCGTCGGACTCGTCACTGCCTACTTCATGGGCTGGGTTGAACTTCCCGTTTCGATCGCCTCGGTGTCTCAGCAGGAAGTCGATTCTGCGCTCTCAGAAGTGAAGTCGAGCTTTGATAAGATTGACATCAAATCGGTCTCTGAAGCCGATTGGACTGCTTTTCAAACAGCAACTCGCACGAAACTTGCTGGACTCGTCACACAGCTTGACAAGAGCTCTGACCCATCCCCCGAGATGATGAAGGCTCATCGAAACGCACGCAAGTTCATGACAATGTCATACCTCAAGGCGACGGACAAAGACCGCATTAAAAAGCTGAAAGAGGAAATCGAAGGGAAGTAGGATTCCTGACTTCCCCCAGGTTTAAGCCTTCGGGTTGTCAAGCAAATCCCGTAAATGGAAGTGGTGTTTCCCGAGTTTTCCGCCGTAGTTACCGGCAGTGATCCTGAGGATTCCGGTTGAGGCAGAGGCCGCATGAAGCCCGGCTCGCATGGCCTGCTGAACTGCTGCAAAGCTGAGTCCGTCAATGACAATTTCATACACTGCCTGGCAATGCGGCGGTAATTCAGAAGTCACCAGCCCCTGAAGTGTGGGGCAATACGCGTCATTCGTACTGGCCTTCAGCTTTGGGTATCGTGAACCGACTTTACTTCCCGAACGTACAACTCCACCGGGAAATGGCAGTGCAACATCACGTATCTGAGCAATGGCCTCGACAGCTGCTTCAGCGGCTCCCAAAGCAGATGACTGACTGTTGCCACAGAAAAGTAAGTTTCCTCCGGCGACTCCGGTGACGGTACCGAACCAGTCTTCACAGATGAATTCACCATCCATCACCGGGATTCGCCAGAATCGGCGATCGCCGAGCTTCTTTGCTTTCTGGAATCCATCACCAAAGTAGCGAATTCCACCGCCAACGCGGACCTGTTTCTCTTTGGGGCAGTCAAACAGTCCATTGAAGCATGCGGTTGTGGGGCACGTCAGGACACATTGCCCAACTCGATTCTGAAGTGACTTTCCAAGGCTGGTCGTGTCGAAGCCGAAGGCGAGTACTGAAATGCCGGGGCGCCCATCCGGAGTTTCCGATTCCGACATTTCCCGCTCAACAGCCGCCTCGATATCACAGGCAATGACGCTGGTTGCGTTCCCACAGAATACCGATGCGGCGGTTCTGGCCCAGCGAAGATTCACCGCAGTGAAGATCAGCCGCGATGCCTTGATGGGAAATGCTTCCGCGAAGGTGTCGATAATTTCTACAGAATTGAGATTCAGCATTGCTTCCTGTCATTCTTTGGTGGGAACCACTTCCGATTCATGCAGATAACTCTCATCGACCGGGTAGTTCCTCCAGCGAATTGAGTAGTACTTTTCGAACCATTCCTGAATGTGAGGTTCCACTTCACGATCATAGTCCGGCTGAACGTTCAGCGTCTTGCCGATCAGAGGATCGCGAATTTCACCCTGTTCGACAATGATTCGCCCGGATTTGATCACCATTCGGGGAAGTTCGAACATCGTTTCATAGTTTTCGTTTGGCGTATAAATCGTTATATCAGCATCCGCTCCGGGTCCCAGATGCCCTTTATTTGGCAGACCCAGTATTCGAGCCGGACCCGCTCGTGTGATGATGGCGATGTCATTCAGTGTATACTGCCGGTCCAGATCTTTCAGAACGCCTCTTTCCCGCACAAGCGGATGGCAGGTATTCAGAACATCCTGCCGCCATGTTCGGTCCATCAGAAGGCGAATGATCTGCGGATATGCAAGAAACGAGCCCCCGTTTGGATGGTCCGTGCTCATGACAACCCGCCACGGATCGTTCACAAGCAGATACCATTCAAGACCGATCGCCCACTGAAGCGCATGGACGAGTGATTTGTTTTTGTATTTGATCGGGGTGATGCCGCAACCAGACTCCATTTCAGTGTCGCTGCTGAACCACTTACCGCCATACACGTTGGAGAGAAAGTATCCGAGAGGCCCGTCCCCCGTCATACTTGTGGTTTCTCCGAACAGCACCTGTCCTACATCCACTGTGACGTTGGGATGGGAGTTTACATAGTCGGCGAGCTGCACGGTTTTGCTGTTAAAGGTCGTTTCGTCAGCATCTCCACCCCCATAACTGTGAAACTGAATATGGGTGATGTGTCCGCGATGTCCCTCCAATGCCTGCATCGTCTGCATCGTGGTTTCCCAATTTCCCGGCATCCCCAGATTGTTGCAGTGAATGTGGACAGGGTGTGGAAGTCGCAGTTCGTTCGCGGCCTTTGTCACATTGGAAATGATCTGCCGAGGCGTCACGTTGAAATGCTCAACAAGCTCGTCGAGTCCGCTGACGTTTCCTCCCTGACGACTCTTCCAGACTTCAACGCCACCCGGGTTCACAAGTTTTGGGGCATAGGCCTTCGTTGCAGCCAGCAGCCAGCCCATGAAGCCTTTCAGTTTCTCGTATTCATTGTTCTGGATGGACTGCATCACAAAGTGATTGTTTCCCATCAGAACATAAAAACCCTTGTCGATGCACGGTGTGTCTTCAAATTCCTCATGAGCGTGCCGAGCCCCCAAAGGAGGAACCGCAGCATCAAACGCCGTTGTGTACCCCAGACCTGCATACTTGTAGCCTGTGGCAAACGTACTGGGGACAGCCCCCATCGTTCCGCTGTGAGTATTTGAGGTTCTGTGCAGAACCTCTGATCGTCGTTTGTCCTCGGGTCGCATTTTCCTCGCAACGTTGACCTTGGGCCCCGCTATATGACAGTGCATATCGACACCGCCGGGCATGACCACCAGGCCGGCAGCGTCAATGTCCCGCACAGGCCGAATCGAAGGATCCGCAGGTGCCTCCACAATCCGACCATCCAGAATCCACAAATCGCGGACTTCACCGTCGATTCCATTGGCAGGGTCATAGACGGTCCCCTGAGAAATTCTGGTGTACTCCCTCGTTGTCATGATAGTCCTGTCGATTCGATTGCCGTTGAATCTGTTGTGTGTTTTGTTCGCCGGTCTGTTCAGGCATTAATCCCGAGTATCTTCTTGACACGATCTTCGATCGCCGTCAGAACTTCAAAGTCGCCTGGATGCGGCGAATCAAATGCGGGACGCAATGGGATTGGGACATCGTCCATTCGATAGACAGTGCCGCCGGTATTGATCCCATACGTTGCAACGTTGAATGCAACGGCCGCCGCTCGCGTTGTGGGAGTATCTTTCGTGTCGAGCGCAATGTACGGAATCGATGCCAGATGTTCTCGAGCCGACTGCGAAAAATTTGCCATCGGGTCGCAGGCAATCATCATGGCACAGTCAGCTTCTCGACGAGCAAGTGTATCGGTGGTTGTGTATTCTCCAGGATTAAACCGCGGATAACCCCTCGCGTGATTGACTCCAAACGGATATCCGGTTCTCCACGACACGACATTGTCTGCACCAGTCACATTTCCGTGACCTCGATTGGGTTTGGAAACAAACCGAGTATGGGCGTTCATGTCGCGTGTCAGTGCCAGCAGAGCTTCTGTGTTGGCATGCTTGCCACGAGTCATCGTAAGCCCCATACCAAAGAAGAAGACGCCAAATTTAGCCGCCTTCATGCGAGCCATCAGATCCTGCCAGACAGACAGCTCAACGCCGGTGTCTGAGAGCACCTGCTGAGCATCGAGTTCAATGCCTCGTGCAAGTGCACGCAGCGTCCAAAGTGCTTCAAAGTCAGCGCGAGGCTTGATCGGGATGAAGATGTCAGCAGCCTTGGCACTCTTCGTCTTTCGCACGTCGATAATCACACAGGTTCGATCCTTGCGACCATTCGGAACAAACATTCCCTTGGGCATCAGGCTGTAACGCGTGAAGTGTCGAGGATGACTTTCTGCAGGATTTGAGCCCCAGAAAATGATCAGGTCACCTCGGTTTGCAACTTCACCCAGCGAACATGTGACTTCGCCAACTCCCTGAAACGCCATCCCTGACGGTCCATGACACACACTGGTTGTTGTATCAATAATTCCGCCAATCCAGTCAGCTATACTCACTGCAACGCGCTGTGCCTCACATGGTGAATCACTCAGCCCGTAAATGACAGGATACTTGCCGTTCGTCAGAATGCGGGCAGCACGATCATAGCCTTCCTCGAGTGATGCCGGTCGACCGTCGATCAGACAACTCGGGCGATCATCCAGTGTGTGATTCAAAAACCACGCTTTGCCCAGGACACAGGCACGTTTCGCTTCCACAATGTGATTGTCTTTTACAGACAAATCAATATCGTCACACACGCAGCCACAAAATGTACAGGTGGCGTCCTGGACAATTTTGAGTTCCGGAATGACCTCAGACTGAACTGCTGGTGCTGACATGAGTCTTTTCCTTAGTCTGCTTTCGCTGTACTGTTGGCAATCGCTGACGTATTCGCAATCGCTGAAGCAAGAACTTCGAGAGTGACGTCAATCCCTTTGCTCGTTGGCATGCCTGAGCCATGAGTGTCTCCACTCATCAGCCGACACGAGATATCTCCGTAGGCGATGAAGAGCAATCCATCCGGCAATTCATCTTTGGGGGCCGATACCAATTGCACTTCAACCGATCCGGTTTCACTCGTTAACCGAACCCAGTCCCCTTCTTTGACCGCAAGCCTTTGCATGTCGCCGGGCGACATCTGAAGCGACTGAATCTGCTTCTGATACTTCGGCTGAAACTTGCCTTCACTGATCCCGCATCCCTGATCACTTGTCCGACCCGGAATCAAAATAAAAGTCTGAGACATTACGGTGAACTCGGTTCCTGGGCACGGGAGGCGGGTATAACGGGGTGAGTGTACAACATTCAATCCAGATATCGGAATTATGAGGGTTCAGCAGCATCGATACCAGTCTGATCCCCAGGAACCCATCCATCTGCGTCCCAACCGCGGGCCAGATTGTAGGCCGTTATCAATTGCTGCAATTTCTCGGAACTCAGCCGGGATTCCGGATCTTCCGGCAATGGTTGCCGAAGAATCCGGTCGGGAAGCGTGTCTTCCTCCGGAGTCCAGCCGGATTGAATGTTAAATTGCTTCTTCATTGTGATAATCCGAACCGCAGCGGATCGGATTTCCGATTCCGTCATATTCCAACCGGTCACAAGCTTCAACATTGCGGCTGACTCTGCAAAGAAGTTGTCGAAAACACGCCTCAGGAATTTGCAAAGAATCAGCGAATCCATGATGGCCGCCTTGTCCTCCGTCTCAATCGCCATGGTAATCGACTCAACAGACGCGTTTCTTCGATCCACGGCCTCGGAAAAATCAATCTCGTAAGCCCCAGAGCGATTGTGGTCCGCACCGCGTGTACCCACAGCAAATCCCAGAGCCATCATCTGGAGACCCCGAGGATCGTAGCCAGGGATCTCAAGTCCCTTCACCTGCGGTGCAAAGCGAATGGTGTCGTGTCCTATCTCCTGAGCCATTCGACGGCTGCCACCTGCCAACATTCTGCCGAGCGCGTCGTTCGGCTGAATGATACGGTGAATGGCATTCAGGATTGCCTCTTTGCTGCCGAAACGCAGCCACGGGTGGTCGAGAAATCCGCGTTCTGCACATTCCATCGCAAACGCGATGGTTCCACCCGCGGAGATCGTATCGATTCCATATTCATCACACAGGTGTGACGCCTCGAGGATTGTTCCGCTATCGTCAATCCCGCACAACGGTCCCAGTGCAAACAGGTTTTCGTATTCGAGTCGCACCTGAACGGTCTCTTGAGACTCCGGACGTTGAATGGAATACAAGTGCTCGCACCCTATCGTGCAGGCTGCACACGAGGCTCGAGTCTTCTCGCGGACCATGTTGATGGCTTCCGGTGAAACCGCTTCCGCACCCTCAAAATGCCCCTGCTGAAAATTTCTCGTCGGCAGTACATTCAACCGATTAAAGGTCAGCAGATTCGATGCGGTGCCAAGCTCGCGATACTTTGCAGTCGCCGGGCCAAACGAACGGCGCGAAAGGTCTCGTGCATATTCGATCAGTTGTTCCGGATGAGCCCACGTGCAGCGATGGCTTCCCTGAACCGCAATTGCTTTCAGATTTCGACTGCCAAGAACAGCTCCACTTCCACCTCTCCCGGCGTGTCGACCGTCGTGTGAGATTGTGGCAAACCGAACGCCCATTTCTCCCGCTGGGCCAATCGTCGCAAATTGATACTCGGCTCCAAATTGCTGTTTTAGCGCCGACTGTGTCTCGGAGTTCGTCTTGCCTCGCAGCGATTCCGCTGCTTCCAGCCGAACTCCGCTGTCATCAATCACCAGAACCGAAAGCTCTGAACATCGACCAGTGATGTAGATCGCGTCCGCACCCACCTTCTTGCCTGCTATGGCAAAGCCACTGCTTGCAAGGGAATCATTCAGACGACCTGTCAGTGGACTCCGGCTAACGACCGAAAATTTGGCCGACGTTGTCAGCGGACTACCAACCAGCGGGCTGAACGAAAACACGATCGCTGCGGCCGAATCAAATGGATCGACCTGTGACTGACGATCCTTGAGAAGCAAATGCACAGCCAGTCCCGTTCCTCCCAGGACATTCCGCAATACTTCCGCAGGCAGCCTTCTGAATTGCCACGCCCCCGTCGTTACGTCAATCCACAGATATTGGCCGTGGTATCCATGCAATTGAGTTCCCGCTGACATACTAACCCCCAGCGTCCAGCGACATCAGC
The DNA here is from genome assembly GCA_016795105.1 of Planctomyces sp. Taxonomy (GTDB): domain Bacteria; phylum Planctomycetota; class Planctomycetia; order Planctomycetales; family Planctomycetaceae; genus F1-80-MAGs062. The sequence continues at coordinate 138,800 of JAEUIH010000011.1, read as the reverse complement.
ATCACGACATCGCCCTCTGCGAGTAGTGTGGATGAATCTGTCACAAACGCCGCTCCGTTCATGTTCGCTGCAAACCCGGTGCGAAGCTGAAAACCGTCTGCACAGTCACGGGCGAAGTCCGGATAATCGTCAGAGACCTGCTGGATAATATCCCCCAGGGTTATTCCACGCATCTTCTTCACCGCAATCCCTGTTCTCGCGCGTACGATCCCAAAAAACTCTACGGTCACCTCGGGATTGTCCTTCTGCCGTTTCACAGGTCATTCTTCCGAACTGAAAATTGCCGGTCGTGAAGCCGTTTGCTGGGGTTGTAGTGGATTGCTGGAATTGGTGCGCGGGGGCGGACGGCAGATGGAATCTGCCTGCTACAGTAGCAGGCACATTCCATGTGCCGTCCGCCATGTTCTGCTTGCGTTCCTGCTGGCGTTTTTAGGGGCCTGCATTCGGCAAGGGTTGACGCGGACGGCAGACGGAGTCTGCCTGCTACTTTGACTGCACAGCAGAGTGTACGTTTGAGCAGAGAGAAAAGGGGAGAGCTTTCAAAGAATGAGGATGTCCAAAACGGCAATTCACAGGAATACACGATACCGGTTTCTCTGCTATAGTTGGACGGCGCAAATGGGGAAGAATGGTTGAATTCGCCAGAAGTCAGATTTCATGAAGATCCAGCAGTTTCTCGAACACTTTCGAATCAGAATTAACCCGTTCAGTCAGGAAGATGCTCAATCCGACCACATCTTTCAGCAGCACTGTGCGGAGACAATTTATCATCCGGCGTGGGATAAAGTTTTGGGGGACACGAAGAACCCCAGCACATCGATCGTATTTGGTGAAAAAGGTTCTGGTAAGACGGCCCTGCGGCTGCAGTTGATCAGTAGTCTGAAGAATCACAACATCGAGAACCCGACGGAACGCGCTTTTGTGATCAGTTATGACGACCTGAATCCCTTTTTAGATACATTTCGTGATCGTCTCCGAGGTCGTCGTCGAAACCCCGATCAGGCCCTGCAGGAGTGGCGTTTGTGGGACCACATGGATGCACTGCTGACGCTCAGTACTCGTCGGCTTTGCAATGTCATTGCAGATCCGCACTCGACGGATCCAGACTTTGATGTGAATCAGCTCCGTGAATTACCTCGGCTTCGCAAGCGTGACCTGTTGATGCTGGCAGCATTCTACGATCAATCTTCTGATCAGTCCCACTGGAAGCGATGGGCCAGAATACGTCGCCGCCTGGGATTTATGGCACCACTGGTACACTGGCGATTTGCAGTGGGCGTTGCAGTGACTCTGCTTGTGATCGCATTCGCCTTTCGCAACATCGGAACAGACGGTCTGCTGCAGACTTTGAGCGTACTGAAGGCTTGGTGGTTTTGGGCCGGTATTGCAGCGGGGTGGTTTCCATGGTGTCGCCGATATGTGTCGCTTTGGTGGCGAGCTCGACAGATTGCAAAACAGGTTCGCATCCTTGAGCACGGGACTGCAGCTCTGCGAAAGATCCTGTCTCGATTTCCGGCACAGGAAATTGATGGCCAGCCGATGCCTTCGCGAGACCGCAGCGATGACCGCTATGAGTTACTGGCGAAACTACAGCGAATCCTGAAACCGCTGGGCTTTACCAGCATCATTGTACTGGTCGACCGCGTTGATGAGCCACACCTCATCAATGGGTCGGCTCAGCGGATGAGAGACTTCCTGTGGTCGATGTTTGATAACAAGTTTCTGAAACACCCGGGCATCGGTTTCAAGATGTTGTTGCCCCGCGATGTTGTTTACTTCCTGAACCGGGAAGAGCGCGAGTTCTATGAACGATCAAGGCTGGACAAGCAGAACCTGATCAAGTCCCTCGAATGGACTGGTGAATCACTGTTTGACATGGCCACCAATCGCATTCGAGCCTGCCTCGCTGAAGGCGGTGACCCTCAGACAACGATTCGATCGTTCTTTGCGGATGATGTGACCAGCGAAGATTTGATCTCGCGATTTGCAAAGCTGCGAGTTCCTCGGCATCTGTTTCGCTTCCTTTATCGTCTCCTGACGGAACACTGCAACAAAGCAACCGAAGACAATCCCAGCTGGCAAATCAGCAGAACCACGCTTGATTCCACCATGGAGTCCTACGCTCGTGAACTCGAAGCCATGGACCGCGGTCTCGGCACCGGCTAACGCAGGACGGGCTTCCCTGTTGTCACTCTGACAACAGCCCTTCAATGTCCTGAATCGAGGAGATTTTGTCGATCTGTTCGAGTGAAAGGCCAGCGCGGCCTTCACCCGGGAATCGAACGTGATACCACGTTTTCATTAGAGCCCGCGAGCCGGGGGTGTCTCCCGTTTTGATCTTGTGCCTTGAGAGAAACACGAGGGCTCGGGATACCTGAAAATCGACGAATCCCAGAAAGAATTCGGCATTGTTGAGTTCAAAATACTTTGCCGGGTCTTCCGGGAGATAGGCCAGCATTAGTTCCGCAGAATCGACTCGCAATGCATCCTGATCCGGCTGGACTCGCGACCAGAACCTGGCAATCAGCCGGGCATATCTGGGCCGAACTCGAGGATGTACATCGCTTGGAGTCGGAAGTTTCTCCTTCAGCCATGCCCAGTCCTCCTGGAGTTGCCTTTCTGTCACCTTCGCGTCCTGAGGAATCTGATTCAGCCTGCCGCGAGGTGTCCTCATCAGACGTCGTTGAAGATAGGCGGATTCCAGAATGCGATAGTCGAGCAGATGGCCGGATAATTCCGACAACGCCGGCTTCCAGATGTATCGATCATTGTGTGCAATTTGCTCGGTGTGGTGAAACCTTACAGCAAACACATGAACCGGTTCGAAGGATGTACTGACCTCCATACTCAGGTCACGTTCTCCAAAGCAGTTCAGAAACTGAAATTGCCCGGTTGCTGAGGCGATCGAAATCTGTATGGGAACTCCGTCTTCCGCTGCAACTCTGAGTCTCACCAGGAATCCTCCAGGAACGGGAGTCGATGTGTACGTCACAACCGGCGAATGCAGCGATGACTGAAATGCATCTCTGAAGAACGACTGGATCTGTGTTGCATACTCCTGGTCGTTGACTTCCAGAGTCTCAGGCGCGTGTCCGGCTCCCTGCATCATCCAGACTCTCACGGGAGCTGTCGCAGCGGTCGCGGCTTTGAGAGTTCCTGTCGGAGGAAGCAACTGATCGTGGATACCGTGCATCAGCAACAAGGGGCATTTCAGTTTGGGGATATTGATCATTGGGTCAACTTTGGGAAGTATCACATTCTGAATTGCACTTACTGCAAATCGAATCGGCAGCTCATTGCCGAGCTGCTGCTTCATCGCTTCCACATGCTCCGACGGAAGAAAGACATCTTCAACAGCAACTGCTCCTGCGTTCTTCTCCGCTGCGGCTGCGATCGCAAGCACCGACCCCAGTGAGACACCAAAGATACCGATGTTCTTTGCTTCAATTCCGCGTTCGCTGACCAGGTAGTCAAAAGCGGTCAGAGTATCTCCGTGCAGAGACAGGGCTGTTGCAATTCCTGTGCTCTTACCGTACCCCTGATAATCATACAAAAAAACGTTGAAGCCCCCCTTGTGCAGAATCAGAGCGTATCCCAGCATGCTGGAAATATTGCCGGTATTGCCCATACAGAACATCACGGTGTGAGTCGCTTTCGGATATGGCAACCACCAGCCTCGAAGCGATTCCCCGTTCTGATTTCTGATCGAGACTTCTTCGACCTCCAGCCCTATGGCTTCCGGTCGGATAAAGTCGTCAGCAAATGGTGCCATGAAATAGCGGCTGATTGGGTCAGTTTTTCGCAACCCCATATCTGGTTCGTCGAACCCACTCGCGGTGGACGAAAGCACGAATACACTTAGCGCCATCACAACCATGTGACGAATCATCCATCAGCTCCATCATTTTCAAGTTCGGTCTTAGTATTGTGCGTCATTCCATTCAGCGCACATATACATCCAGCCATTCTGCCATACGTTCAAACGACAGTGGCGAGACGGAATGTCCCTCATTGTGGTTCAGAAGTCCAATGCGAACAGGATGCCCCGATAATCTCCAAACCGGCATGGCGGCATCGATCAGCACCCAGCTCCGATCACCGTCGGCCGCTCCTGGTCCCGATTCTCCTCCAAGGACCAAAAAGGGACGCGGAGCAATCATTGCCAGAAGCTGATGATGATTCAGTGGAAATGATTCGTCATCAATGGCTGACCCAAGGTACCAGGGGGCGTTCCAGTTCGTCGACCGTAAAGCCATTCCGCCTTCGCTGGCGACTCCGGCTCGGACGCGATCATCGAATGCCATCAAATACAGAACTTCCTTGGCCCCAAGGGAATGCCCAATTGAGCCAATTCGAGTCTTATCCACAAATGGAAGGGATTCCAGAACATCCACACCTCGCATGGCATCGTACAACATCTTTGCCATACCCAGAGTTTGCGGATGGCGCTTGCGATGCTGTTCGACAGCGTTGTTCAGAGAAGTCGCGTTTTGCCAGAGGAAGCATCGAGGACAGAACACGACGTAGCCGCGTTGAGCCAGTTTCAGTCCAATCTGCATCGCATCGGGACCGCTGACGCCTGCGATCTCATCGATTGATGCATCAGTCGTCTGGTGGAGCCCAATGATTGCCGGAAACGTTTTCCCACTGCCTTCTGCATCTTTCGGAAACAAAAGATAGCCCTCAACAGGCAGGTCCGGCTCGCCTTCGTACCGCACAAGCTGCCGCACAACATGATCGACTTCATTCGATTGAAGAACTTCCAGTTGAACCTTTGGGCGTGGATGAGGCATTGGCCCGAGAAACTTCAGCCAGTGGCGTCGCAACTGTTCGCGATGTTCCAGCCAGTCTTCCCACTGTGAAATTTTCTTTCCATCGGAGTCTTGATCCACAGGATGAAACTGTCCCCCATCATGAAGTGCAAATATTCGAGGAGGGGTGGTGACATCCTTCAGCCAGGCCACATCCTGAGCAATAAGAGAACCTGACATGTATGTCAGCAACATTGCAGTTCGCAAAATCGTCACTGTTTTGTCCTCGTTGAGGGCACGGGGAAAATGCCTCGATCCACTATGTGACATAAAGAACCGGGATTATGTCATCCAGCGTTCAATCACTTTACCGGCGACATCGGTCAACCGAAAATCTCTTCCCTGAAACCGGTGCGTGAGCTTCAGGTGGTCCAGTCCGAACAGATGCAGCATGGTCGCATGGAAATCATTGATGTGGACGGGATCCTGGGCAACGCCCCAGCCGATTTCATCTGACGCTCCATACACCTGACCGCCTTTCACACCCCCGCCTGCCATCCACAGAGTAAATGAAAACGGATGATGGTCTCGCCCGGTATTAGCTTCCCGTCCCGAACGATTTTCACCAAGCGGCGTTCGTCCAAACTCAGCGCCCCAGACCACGAGCGTCGTGTCAAGCAGCCCCCGCTGTTTCAGGTCTTTTAACAACGCTGCAATGGGTTGATCCACAACCCATGAGTTGTAGCGGAGATCGCCTTCGAGGTTGCTGTGCTGATCCCACGCCTCATAGATAATGTTGACAAAGCGAACACCTCGCTCAACCATGCGTCTTGCCAGCAGGCAGTTCCTTGAAAACGACAAATGGGCATTGTCGACGTTCCCACGACCTGTTGCCTGAGGATGCTGTTCACGAGCCGTCCCATAAGCGTCATGTGTTGCAGCCGATTCGCCTCCCAGATCGATCAGCTCTGGGGCCGCTGACTGCATTCGAAAGGCAAGTTCATAACTGGCAATTCGGCTCGCGATTTCAGAATCGTGTACTTCAGCAAAGCGACTCTCATTCAGGGCACGCAGCGCATCAAGACCTCGTCGCTGCATTTCATCCGGCAATCCTGCAGGATTGGTCAGGTTCAACACCGGTTCGCCCTGGTTTCGAAACAATACCCCTGCATAGTGCGATGGAAGGAACCCGCTGGACCAGAGCGACGCCCCGCCACTGGAGCCTCGGCCACTTGTCAAGACCACATAACCGGGCAGATTCTGTGATTCTGTTCCCAACCCATACGTCAACCAGCTCCCCATGGTCGGCAGTCCGAACGTCGCACGCCCGCAACTCAGCAACAATTGTCCCGGATGGTGATTGAACTGCTCCGAATGCAGAGAGCGAATCATCAGCAGATCGTCAGCGCACGTCGCAAGGTTGGGAAGGAACTCGCTGAAGTCCATCCCACATTCACCGTGCTTTGACCATCGTCGAGGCGACCCAAGGAGGACGGCACTCTCCTTCTTGATAAAAGCAAACCGTACCTTCTCCAGCATCTCCGTCGGTAATGGCTTGCCATCCAGCTCATTCAGCTTCGGCTTGGGATCAAACAGGTCGAGATGCGAAGGTGCGCCGGCCTGGAACAGGAATATGCAGGACGTGGCTCGAGGTGCGAAATGGTGGAGATTGGATGCCACGTGCTGAGCAGCCGCCTGTGCCGAGCTCATTTGCCCACCGTCCGCCAGAACATTGCGAGACGATCCTGCAGGCGGTCCGATGATGCCATCGGCAGCCAGAAGCGATCCCAGTGCAGCCAGCCCAAGGCCACTGGCCGAGGATGTCAGAAATTCCCGCCTGGCATGGTCAGCAAATTGTTGTAACAAGCTCATTGTTTGTTCCAGTAACACCATGTGACGGCTACGCCATCATTATTCTCGTGTGATGAATTCATCCAGATTGATCAGGATTCTTGCAACGGAAATCCACGCAGCTCGCTCGATCGCGTCAGTGGTGTTGCTGGTCTTCGATCCGCCAAGTGCAGCTGCCTGCTCCGGTTGGTCCTTATACCATTGCCGTGCGTCGTTCAGGAGTTGTTGAACTTCAACAAGCTCGCTGGGTGTGGGTCTGCGACTCACGCAGATTTCAAAAGCCCCTGCGATTTTTTCTTCATCATTGGAGGTTGGTGCCGTGATACGGTCCGCAAAAGCTCGAGATGCCTCCGCAAATGTTTCATTGTTGAGTGAGGTGAGTGCCTGCAGTGGCGTATTGGAAGTTTGCCGAGCAATGCATGTGATGTTTGCGTCCGGACAGTCAAATGTCATCAGATTCGGATGTGGTGAAGTCCGCTTAAAGAACGTGTACATGCCTCTGCGAAACCGATCTTCCCCCGTTGACTCTGTCCATTTGAAATTCCCGGCGTAACTCAGTTCGGCGATGCCTGGCGGTAAAGGAGGATAGACGCTTGGTCCTCCAATTGTCGTCGACAAAAGCCCGGCTGCCTGCAGGCTGATATCACGAACAATCTCTCCTTCAACTCGAAGTCGATTCTGTCGAGCCAACAACAGGTTCTGTGGATCCATTTCGCGAAGATCCTCTCGGTTTCGCGACGCCTGTCGATAGACGGCTGATGTGACGATTCTGCGGATGAGTGCCTTGCGGGACCACCCTCGTCGAGCTTCCTCAGTGGTCAGCGATCCGGATTTTCCCATGAAGTCCGAGGCAAGCCAGTCGAGCAGTTCCGGATGAGTAGGTCTTTCGCCGCGAACTCCAAAATCACTGGGTGTGCGGACGATTCCCTGTCCAAACAGAATTCGCCAGACATGATTCACCGTGACACGGGGAGTCAATGGATTCTCGTTGCTTACCAGCCAGCGGGCCAAATCCAGCCGATCCGCCATGACTTCCTTGGGGGCCAGGGTGGACGGGCTCTGGCTGGATGTTGCGTTCGTGACTCGAACATTCACAGTCGGAAGAAAACTGATACCGCCAGGCTGCATCTCAAGTTCCTGCATAGGCTGAAGGAACTCACCTCGGCGAAGTACAAACGTGCGGCGAGGATCGTTCAAACGCTGAGCCAGCACGCGGACAGTCATCTCTGGTTTCTTAGGTTCATCTTTACGCAGTTGGTCAAGTTCTTCCATCAGGGACGATGTCTGTTGATGTGTTCGACAGAAGTGCTCCAGCAGTTCGGTGTTCTGTTGTGGTGTTCGGTCTTCCTGCTTAATAGTCAGAGCTTTAAGAATGCTCTCGGGGATGGTGAGACCGGGCTCAAATCCGGATTGAGGTGTTATTCGAAAACAACCAATTGAATGCTGCGATCCGTATTGATGGCTCAGACGGTATCGCAGGAACAACGGCTGCGAACGCGGAATCGGTCTTTTCAAGCCCAGTACCAGCCAGTGAGGCTTGCCGTATTCCGAAGCAATCGCCCAGCCAGTCTCTGGTTTCCCATCGATGACATGTTCAGCCTTCCACGGTCGATCGCTCTGTTCAAAATCAGCCCGAGCCGCCACAAACTCCATGACCCGTGCGTCACTGAAGTCTGAATTCTCTGAGTATTCGACGGTCACTTCGGAAAGAACGAAGTTCCCGTGCTGAACTCGCCCAGGACCCATCGCCGGAAGTTCGGAATGAGGTAACACGTCCAGCCGAAGACTGGTCAATTCTTCCTGACCAGCATCCAGTCTGCCGGTCACGGTATATTCAATGCGATCAGGATTTGCTCCAGTGACAAGCACCGAGCCATCCGTTTGAGGAGTAAATCCTGCGCCTCCGTCGCTGGCATATTTGATGTCGCTAAATGCAAGTGGTGATGACCGGGATTGTTTCGGATCACTGATCACTTCCGACATTCGGGTGACCCATGTCTGGTATTCAGGTTCAAGTCGCTGCTGTATCGGATGCAGTCGATTCCTGAGTTCCTCAACACGAGAATCGTAGACCGTACGTGCACGTTCATAAGCTGCAGCTTCAGCCGTTGACCCAGGAACGACGGTGTTCTGTTCATCGCCATTGTTGAAAAACGCGAACAGCTGATAATATTCGCGCTGGGTGATCGGGTCGTACTTATGCGTATGACATCGGGCACAACCAACGGTCAGTCCCAGCCAGATTGAGCTCGTTGTCTCGGTGCGATCAAAACATGCCGCAACACGAAACTCCTCCTGGTCCGTCCCGCCTTCTGTATTTGTTAACGTCTGCCGATGGAAAGCAGTTGCCAGTTTCTGCATCGGCGTTGCATTCGGCAGAAGATCGCCTGCAAGTTGTTCAACCGTAAACTGGTCGAAGGGCATATCCTGATTGATGGCATCAATCACCCAGTCTCGCCATCGCCATGCATCCGGCCGAGCATTATCCTTTTCATACCCGTCCGAGTCTGCATAGCGAGCCATGTCAAGCCAGTGGCGTCCCCAGCGTTCTCCAAAGTGAGGAGATGCGAGAAGACGATCAACAAGGTTCTCATATGCATCCGGGCTGGTGTCGTTAACAAATGCGTGGACTTCTTCCGGAGACGGGAGGAGTCCTGTCAGGTCGAGTGATAGCCGACGAATCAGAGTCGCGCGGTCCGCTTCAGGAGATGGAGCAATCCCTCGTCGTTCAAGTTCGGCAAGTACAAAGTGATCGATTTCATTTCGCGGCCAGCCAGTTTGACGGACGTCTGGAATTGCGGGGATTCCGATCGGCTGCCACGCCCAGTGCAGAAGCCTTGTGTCGAAGCTTTCTTCTTTTGATGACCAGTGAACCCCCTGATCAATCCACGATCGCAATTGTTGGATCTCAGCATCGGTGAGTCGATCACCTTCCGGCGGCATGACAGAGTCCGGATTTGCGCCGGAGACATATTCAATCAGTCGACTTCCGGAACTGTTTCCCGGGATCACAATTCGTCCCTGATCGCCACCTTCAAGTACTGATGCGTGTCGATCCAGCCGGAGCCCGGATTCCTGACGTTCCAAGCCGTGACATGACCAGCAGTGACGTTCAAGGATCGGTCGGACAACTGTGTCAAAATCGACTGTCTCATCCGCGGCCTGTGTTGCAATGCTTGTCGTGAACAGCAGCAACAACACAGCAATTCTACTCGACCACGCCATCAACATTCAGCAGCTCCGATCATTGGCATTTGATCCGGTGATCAGCATTTTCATCAATAGCAATCTCTGCACGGCGTCCTGTTGTTGCAGAACGTCGCAGACTGGATGCGAGGCATTAGAACACGACTTTCGTCGGAAGGGGAGATTCTGAATTGCTGTCCGGCGGAATTTGATCAGAATGCTGTTTCTGCTCTGATCTGCTCTTCCCAACAGCTTTTCTGCTCTTCCCAACTGAATGAGGGCTCTGCAATGCCGAAACGAACTCAGCTCAGCCCTCGAGCCCTGCGCTGGATAGCAGTCCGAGATCTCTCAATTTTGCTGATCATTCTGTTCTTCACGCAATGCTGTACAGTGACTTCAGCAAGTCCTCACAGCGTTGATGGCCAAAGTGTATCGAGTTCAGATCAACAAGGCGTTTGCGGGCAGGCTACGGGACACAGTACTCCCGACTCGCCACCGCGCGGCAATCACGCAGACTCGCCACTGAGCCGCCGTAGCGCAGACGTGCCACTGAGCGACCGTAGCCCTGATTCGCAATTGTCGAAGCGCCCTCATGTTCTGTTGATCGTGGCGGACGATCTGGGCTGGAGCGATGTTGGCTGGCACAATGGATTCAGCAAGACACCTAACATGGACAAGCTCGTCCGTGAAGGAGTCGAACTGGATCAGCACTATGTCCAGCCGGTCTGCACGCCGACCAGAACGGCTCTGATGAGTGGCCGTTATCCGGGACGATTTGGACCGCATGCGCTCGCCCCGTCGAATCTGCGTGCAATGCCGATCGGCACAACGACCCTTGCATCAGCACTCAAGGCCCAGGGCTATTCGACATTTCAGTCGGGCAAGTGGCATCTGGGTTCAAAGTCGGAATGGGGTCCTGTGTTCTTTGGTTTTGATCATGGTTATGGAACGCTGACCGGTGCCGCCGATCCCTGGACGCACAAGTATCGCTCGGGGCCTTATGAAGATACGTGGCACAGAGATGGCGAGATGTTTCGCGAAGAAGGCAACGCAACAGAACTGATCGCAGCCGAAGTTGTTCGACGCATCGAAGAAGAGCATTCCCCATGGTTTATTTACGTACCGTTTCATGCCGTTCACACACCCGTGGATGCGCCTCCCGAATACAAAGCTCTTTACGATGGAATACAGTTTCACTCAGACCCAGCAAAACATGAGTCACGGCTCAGAATGGCTGCGATGGTGTCCCAGCTGGATGCAAAGATCGGGCAGTTCGTGGATGCTCTCGAACGAACAGGTCAGCGAGACAACACGCTGATCATCTTTACCAGCGACAATGGCGGCATCGAAGGTCTAAAGAATGCATATATTGGTCAGGTTGCTGACTCACCTTTGAACAGTGAAAATGATCCGCTGCGAGGTCAGAAGAACACGCTCTACGAAGGCGGCATCCGTGTATGTGCGTTTGCGAATTGGCCGAAGGTCCTTACGCCTCGAAAAGTCTCCGTGCCAATGCACGCTGTTGACTGGTTTCCCACGATCGCAGAAATTGTCAGTTACCAGCCTCCTGAAGACCTCAACTGGGATGGGATCAGCCAATGGTCGACACTCCAGACCGGCCTGCCAGCCTCACAAACAAGAACAATATACATCGCAAAGAATGATGGACATGCGCTGCGGGACGGCGACTGGAAGCTGATTGTTCCCAGGAAAGGGGATCCTCAGCTATTTCACCTGTCCGTTGATCCTTTCGAAAAGACAAACCGCGCAGATCAGGAGCCTGATCGCGTGAAGGAATTGACTCGGTTATTGGATGTTCATCGTGCCAAGGATAATCCTGTTCTGCCGAAAGATCTTGAAGGGGTTCCCAATTAGTCCCCCCAAAGTAGCAGGCACTCTCCGAGTGCCGTCCGCGTGTGCATGGCGTTCGCATAGTCGTTCGCGTTCTTTGTGTTGGGGTGCTCGGGCGGACGGCAGACGGAGTCTGCCTGCTACAGTAGCAGGCACTGTCCGAGTGCCGTCCGCATGTGCATGGCGTTCGTATAGTCGTTCGCGTTTTTTGTGTTGGGCTGCTCGGGCGGACGGCAGACGGAGTCTGCCTGCTACTTTTATTTAACACTTCCAGGATACCAGAATACTATGACAACGAATCTGATAACTCAGTGGCTGTTTGCCGTTGCCGTTGCCGTTGCGCTGACTGCATGGACCTCGATGACGACTTCATGCGTGGCGGATCAACTACTGGCAGGGACTGCAAAAGCCGACATTACGAATTACGACGCCGGTCCGGTCAATGATCCGTTGTATGCGAAGGCTCTGGTTCTGAAAACGGACTCTACGATTGCGGTATTGATCACCGTGGATGCCGTGTCGATCGGGGAGATTGGTCACATCAGCAACCAGTACCTGGGCAACGTGCGAGCTGCTCTCAAGGCGGACCTCAATATTCCGCCAGAAAGCATTTTGATCAATGCCAGTCACTGTCACGGCGTGGTCAGCCCGAACGTTGAACAGCAGACCATACTGGCCGTAAAGGATGCGATGCAGAACCTTGTTCCGGTGCGAGCTGGGGCGGGAACAGGGAGTGAGAATCGCATTATGGAGAATCGTCGACTGCGCATGTCCGATGGAAGCGAAGCGGATGTGCGTCATGCATATTCGCTCCCACGAGACGAAGACGTAGTTGGCATCGGTCCGATTGATCCTCAGATTGGGTTGCTGCGAATCGATCGACTTGATGGTCGTCCTTTGGCTGCCGTGTATAACTTTGCCTGTCATCCGATTCAGGGCGTTGCCAGCCGTGGCAATACTGCCGATTTTCCGGCATTTGCATCTCGAGTGATTGAAGAGAATCTCGGTGACGGCGTGATGGCTTTTTTTGTTCAGGGATGTGCGGGAGACATCAATCCGGTCCTCTATAAAGATGTCCATCAGCCACGTGATTCCGAACCATTCGGAAACATGCTGGGACTGAGCGCGATGCGAGGACTGCGAGCGATCGAGACCGAGGAAACTTCAGAACTGAAAGTGGTCAACAAGTCACTCGAGATTCCTCGTGGCAAAGACTTTGAACAGCGCATCGCGGCCATTACCGAAGAACAGGCAAAACTCCTGCAGTCATTGCGTGGTACAAGCCTGAACTTCAAGACGTTTGTGCCGCTGTTTGTTCAATACAAGGTGTCTGGTGACTACCCGTCGTACTATTCTCACCGATACATGCTTGAACAGAGCATTGGCAGGGATGACCTGGTAAAGATGGATGCAGAGAACCAGGCGAACATGGATGCATATCTGGCGAACATCCAGACAATGGAGCAACTCACGAGACTTCAGACCAATCTGAACCTGTTGAAAATGCACCATGCTCAGAACATCGCCGCCGGCAAGTCGACACTGGACGCGGAAGTCGTCGGACTGCGAGTCGGAAAGTTTGTGCTGGTCACATTCCCCGGAGAGCTCACGGTCCAAATCGGACTGAATGTCAAGAAAAATTCACCACACCCAATGACGTTTGTGGCAGGTTACACCAACGGATACATCTATTACACCGCGACAGCAGAACAACGAAAGAACACCGGCTACGCCCAGGAAGACTGCGATGTCCTCGTCGCCCCCGAGTGGCAGTCACAGTTTGAATCCTATGTCACGGAACTCCTGAGTTCTCTCTGACTAAAGTACTCATCACGCTCCGCCGTGATGATGAGTAGCAGCGTGCGGTCATGATAAACGATGCTTGGCTGGCCGGACTGCGTCCGGCGTGGCAGGTGTTGCCAGGGTTCGACATCACGACGTGGCGTGATGAGTACTTTGGCAGGGCTCAACATCACGACGTGGCGTGATGAGTACTTTGGGGAGGTTATTGTAACCTGCACTCTCCACGGTAGTGATCGTGACTGACGCCGCGGACTACGGCATTGTATCGGAGGCGGATGTCAGTGCGGGTGTGTTCCTGACATCGAGCTTCCATCTCTTCTCGGACCTGTTCGCTGACCGTAAACAGAGTCACCAGCTGAGGGTGAGGTTCCCTTCGATCATGAATACTGTAGACCAGAAGCCACGGTGGTCCCTGATACCAGGTATTCACTGCGGGCAGGCGAATCAGATCCGTTCGAAGGATTACTGTTGACTGTCGGCGATCACTGCCAAAACGCCCGCGAATTGTCTCGGTCATTCTCAGCAGGTTTAACTGTGACAGGTCGAGCGTCAGCAAAGATGCAGCCACACGAGAACGAAGAGCTCTCCTGAGCCAGCCAATACGTGCATCATTTCGGAACGCAATCTGTCCTGCGAGCCATGTCACGTTGGCGAGCAGAGTCCCTTCTTCAGGAGCCGGGCCGAAGGTGCCGGACGGTTGCCCAAAGGCAGCTTCCAGATCCTCATTGATCCATCGATCTCGCTTGCGGCCGAATGGGGTCTCAATCGTACTGAACAGGTACCCATATGTATGTTGAAGACCCGCATGCGGAGACTGTGGAGACGAATCGTATTCAGCCAGTGATGAGATCAGCTCCACAATTTCGGCAGCGACGATGGTCTGATTTGCAATCTCATCGTGATTGGAACACAGGCCCCAGAACTGAAAGGGACCTGTGCGACCTCGATCTCGCAGAATCTGATCTTTAATCTCGGGACACAGAGTTTCCATCAGTCGCCGACGCCGAGTCAGCGGAATAGCCTGGGCTGGGGCAAGCTGAGCGGCGATGGAATCAAAGTCTCGAGGTGCCATGAAACACTTCAGTTCCGGAAGACGCGTTCAAGCGAAATCCAGCGAAACATCCGCCCCTTCTTTTCCTTCGCTGACTGTTCCTGCTCATACGGAGTGAGCGGGTCAATGTCGGGAGCCTTGGGAAGCTCGGGCTTCTCCGGTTCCTCGCCGGATCGCCGTGTCGGGAAGTCTTCGAGGTTAAACACCTTCTCGGCTTCTTCGTTCGAGTCTTCATAGCGTACGCCGTCTTTCTGCGGACTCAGGCTCCTGGGATAACAGTCATCCTCAAAGTGGCGTCCCCAGGCGCTCATACTGGTGTACTGTTCTTCGACGAATCGAATACCATGAGTTTCGAGAATTGTACCCGTCTGAAATTCAAGGTTCGCCAATTCAATGTTGTAGAGTGTCAGAGCCTGAGCCTCAGCTGCGGTTGAATTACCCAGAGATGAAATCGCCTGAAGCACGTTCAGCAGAATTGCACGTCCCTGACGAGCATCACTGATCTGAGCAAGCAGGTTTTCCCTTGCAGCTGCTCTGGCCTCTTTAAAGGCCAGGTACAGAGCGTATTGTTGGTCGATATTACGAATCGACGTCGCCATTGAATGTTCGATCTGGTGCAGACTCTGCTGAATATTGGCCCGGTCTTTGGCGATCAGAAGTTCCTGTGTTCGAAGCTGTGCGCGTGCCTGCCGCAATCCCATGGGAACTGAGAATGTAACACCCAGAGTCCAGTCCGTGTGATCATCCATTGATGAAGACAGGTTTGAACCATTTTGCATCGTTCCCGACAGACCATTCCAGCGATGAAGTGCAACGGCATCGAAGTTTGGTTGTGCCGAGTTGTTTCTCTGAATCAGTCGTTGCGTATCTGCCATCAGAATCAGATTCAGCTCAATCAGATCGGGTCGCAACTGTTGGGCCGTTTCAACCAGTTCATTCCAGCGGAATTCCAGCTGATCTCGAGTCGGAGGCGTCGATGGGACGAGCCGGTTACCATCTTCGGGTGGGAGCCCAATCAGATTTCTTAGAGCCGCTTCTCTCTGTAGAACACTGGCCTGAGCACTTACGACACTCGCTTTGGCATCTGCGTAGGCTGATGCAGCCTGAGCTTCGTCAGATTTCTTGCCTCGTCCGGTTCGCAGCCTTGCTGCCTGATATTCATAGGCTTCCCGTGTGGCATCGACCTGTTTTTCTCGTGCCCATAACTCTGTTCTCGCCTGAACCAAAGACCAATATGCATTGATCACGCCTCGCACCAGTTCCTGCATTCCGTTCTTGAACTGGAAGTACGACTGGTCCTGCTGCAGGCGAGCAATCACGATCGGCGCTTCATTCGCTGATCGACCGAATCCGGCGAGGAGGGGCTGAGTATAACTGAGCTCCATTGCGATATTGTGAGCAGGGTCAAGTGTCCCGGATCCCGGCGGACCATGCAGCGAATTATTCCAGCGATCAACAGCTCGCGCGTCTGCAATACCACCGAATCGATTCGTCTTTGAAAAGCCTGCAGAAGCATCCGTGCCACCGACACCGCGATCTGTGATCAAAGCACCCAGAGGGTCACCCGGGTCCGTCGTCGAAAAAGGGGTCTCTGTATGACGGAACGAACTGTTCGCAGAGAACACGGGGTCAAATCGAGCAACTGCCTGATCGATGGGTGTTGTGGCAATGGCCGTATCGTAAATGGTCTGTCCAGATGAACTCGCGGACACTCCAGTCAGTACCCGGATCACTTCTGAATGCTGAAGGGCGATCGAAATCGCTTCGTCGAGAGGCAGAAACCTCTCAACGCCTTTGGCTTCTTCAGAAGCAACGGTCACGGGAGCCGGACCAATCCCTCTTTGAAAACGGGAGAGTTCGCCCTCTTCGTGCCAACGGATGCGGTGTTCCTCATCCACGTGCAACTGAGCGGTAACAGGGCTGCACGCACTGGCAATGACCAGCACGCCCACTGCCCTCCATAGCATGTGTGCGGCATTTGTATTCATGCCCAAATGATCGGTATGCTCATTCGCATTCCAAGAGTCAAACCGGTCGCTCCTCGGGTACCTTTTGCTCCGGAACCTCGTCCTGTTCCATATCCATCATGTGTAACGATTTAAACGCTTCATCAAACGAAGTTGTATCCGTTACAATCCTCCCATCCCGCAGCACCAGAATTCGGCGAGCATGGCGGGCGACATTGAGGTCGTGTGTGACCAGAATGACCGTAATTTTCTGCTCTTCGTTAAGTTTCTTAAAGAGCTCGATCACTTCCCGACTGGTTTTTGAGTCCAGATTACCGGTCGGTTCGTCGCCCATCAGAATTGAAGGGGAATTGACCAGAGACCGAGCAATCGCCACACGCTGCTGCTGACCACCCGAAAGTTGACCCGGATGATGGTCCAGACGGTCGCCCAGCCCGACAAGTCCCAACATTTCTTTGGCTTTCGCCCGGCGAGTCCGGGCTGCCATTCTGGGACCATACATTAATGGCAGTTCGACATTTTCCACAGCCGACGTACGTGCAAGCAGATTAAAGTTCTGAAAGACGAAGCCAATATGCTTATTCCGAATCGCAGCTCGCTCGTTGCGCGACATCGTGCTGACCTCCAGGCCATCCAGCAGGAAACTGCCGGATGTGGGACGGTCGAGGCACCCCAGAGTATTCATTAATGTCGATTTTCCGGAACCTGATGGTCCCAGCAACGCGACATATTCGCCTCGCTCGATATTGAGCGTTGTCGGATGGAGCGCATGCACCTGGATTTCTCCCAGGTCATACGTCTTGCAGATTTGTTTGAGTTCGATGAGTGCCATAACAGGATATGCTGACAATCTGAACGACGTGTTTCACGCCTGAAGGGCGACTTCCTCGAAAATCGCTTCCAGCTTTCGAGCCGAACTTCGAATGGAATTCTCCGTAATCACCATCTGTTCAGCTGCCTTGGCCGTCGCCAGCCACATTGGATACCGGGCAATGGATTCACCGATCGCTTCTGCCAGAGCTTCACTGTTCCCTGGAGGCACCAGTCGTCCCAACTGCCCACCTCGCAGGATTTCTGCGGGCCCGGAGGGGCAGTCACTGGAAATCACAGGCGTCCCGCACACGATCGCCTCCAGCAGGACATTCGGCGAACCTTCCACCAGCGAAGGCAGTACAAACAGGTCGGCCGATCGATACCACGCGGCCGCGTTGGATTGAAATCCGGCGAGGTGAATTGATGATTCCAGCCCGGCAGCTCGAATCCGGCTCTGAAGCTCTTCTTTCCACGGCCCATCCCCCAAAATTGCCAGTCGAATCGATTTGTTGGGGAGCCTGGCCCTTAGCAACTGGATGGCTTCAATCAGAAAATGAAACCCCTTCTGCTCATTCAGTCGTCCGGCAGTGACAATTCGAAACGGCTGCTCCGAACTCCACCACGGATCTGAAACCGGAACGGCAGCCAGCTGATTCACAAGATCAACATCGACCCCATTGGCATGCACAACAATTTTTTCCGGTGCGATCCCATAGAAACGAATGGCAGCCTGTCTCGCCCCATCGGAAACAGCGAGTACCCTCGATGAGTGATTGTAAAGTCGATGTAGAATCCGGCGCTTCAGCCACTGAAACCTGCCAGCCACGGGAGCAAATCCTGTTTCTGGATTCGTGACGATTGTGGAGACATTCGGAACACCGACCCGCTGAGCTCCATCGGCAGAAATCAAAGTCATCAGAAATGTGCGATCATAAGAAACGTGTGCACCAACCTCTTTCAGGTATGCAGCATAATCGCTGACTCGCAAACGATGCATTCGACCAGGCAGGTAGAATCGCGACGGACGAACCCGTTCCTCAAAGGCAACAACAGGAACATCCTTTGGAACCAGATCCAGCAGAGGCCCGGTTCGATACACCAGATAGAGAAACGGTTCAAAGCGAGTTCGGTCGAGGTTCCTCAACAGCGAAACGAGCTGCCTCTCCGACCCACCGCCGTGCAGACCACCAATCGAAAAAACAACGCGAATTCGAGCCATTCAGTTCAGGCAATTTCTGAAAATGTTGACATCCATCAGAGAACCCATATCGGAACAATACCACCCAAACCAGCCCGTGTCTCCAACACAGCCTCCAAAGTCCCTATCATGCTCCGCCGTAATGCCGCAGCCCCACAAAGTACTCATCACGCTCCGTCGTGATGACGAACCCCTGGCCGCAACTCCCCCTATACCACCGCCAGGGGTCTCAGTCGCCCGTTAAACAGGAACTCTGCAAAAGGTTATTTTTTTTCTTTTGGCCCCCCCCTTTACGCTGTTGTAGTTCGGTACATTGCTGGGTAACCTGACTTTGGAGTAAGCTGCATGAATTCAAGTTTCGCTCACAATTCCGCCACGTAAGAAGATCGATGATGCGAAGGTTGGCTGCGTTGACGCCAGTGATGATCTCAATCACGGCATTAATGCCCTCATCCGTCGGAGTGCAAGACCTCGAAATATTCACGGGAGGCATAAACTGCGATACTCTTGGACTAAATGATGTAAACTGTAGAGCAATGCCGATGGGTGCCTGCCCCATAAACAAGAAGCATAAACAGTGTAAACCGCTTAGCACGGTGCCGGGAAATAACGATCCGCTGTGCGACCCTGACCAAGGTTCGTCTGCATGTGGTTTTCAGGGTTGCGAACCAGAGATTGATGACGTAACGAGTATGTCATGCGTTCCCACCTGATCAATGGATCAGGTGCAGCATAGATCTCAGTATCGAACGTTGAGAACATGATCAGATCATCATTTGAAAGGTTCTTTTTCTCTGTTCAATCATCTGACGGAGCGTGTAGCAATGAGCCTTTCTCGTTTTCTTCTGATCGTTACTTCTCTCACAATTTCGCTGGCACCAACTCAGGGCTCCAATGATTCACTCGTGACGCGTGTTGCTGAAGACCTTGACGCGTTTTGGAGCCCTCTTGCCAACGCGACCATTCACTTCGAAGTGGAATCTCAGTGGGATGACCACACGGTAACGAGTCGTGGCGAATCAAGAAACTCGTACCACACAAAAGAGGTAAGAGAACTCACCTCAGCGAACTCTTCATTTCACTTGTATTCGACACTACAGAGTTTGCCACTGGACGGCCCGACTGATGGTCAGTTGGAGATCTCAGAGGAGCTTGTGACCAGGGAACGGCACCTCGGTGTGACTTATACAAGCGATGGCAGTGAGATCTCGGTCGTGCAGGGCGAGAAAGTACCGCCCAACTCCGGGGAATGCTCAGAATTTCTTCAGGGGTTTCTCCGGAGTGAATACTTGCCCGCTCTGATAAAGAGTCGCAAGTGGACCGTGGAGAGGCCATCAGACCAAAAGGCTGTACTGACTTCCACCGAGGAAGGTCGACGTTTGGTACTTAAGACAATCCAGGTGAACGGGCAGTGGAGACCTGAGTCACTCCATGAAAAGGGAAAACACGCAGAGAATGTCTTCACCTTTGTCGACTTCGGCGAAGCCGATGGGGTCCCCTATGTGAGTGAACTCCGAAAGGATTATGAGTCGACAACGCCCATAGAATCCTCAGGCTCGACGAGGAAGAGAACTTCCGTGAGTACTTTCCGAGTCACGTCCTGTCAACCTGGCAGTTCAGTAACGCCGGAGAGCCTGCGGCTGAGAATACAAATACCAAATGGACAGCCTGTTACAGTTTGGGGTTCGGAGTGGCTTCATTATGCATGGCAGGACGGAAATGTGATTCCGGTTACAGATCCCGACGCCATGAGGCGGCTGGAAGATTTTGAATTCATTAATCAACAGGCGGCATCGCGCTGGAAATGGATTCTTCTTGGAATCACATTCCTTGTCATCACAGGGGGCTGGATTTGGAGAAAGCAATCATTGTCTTCGTTTCTGCTACTGATTCTTATGCTTCTGTCCGATCGCCATGCAGATGCAGCGGAGCACGAACAGAATCAACTCCCAGCGGGCTCTGAACAACATGACTCAGTTCGAAGGACACATTTTGAGGATCCATACTGTGGCATTGTTTGTGCCTGGGTTCTGCTCAATCACTTTGATCGGGAGCCTGAATTCCGAAGTCTCATCAGGCTGGAATACGTTGGAAGCTGGGAGGGAAGCACTGGGCGGCAGATTCAGACGCTTTTAGACAACCACGGGGTTTCATCTTCAGCAATTGTTCGCGGGAACACGGGAACTTTGTCGGCGTTAAATGGCCCGGCAATCCTACATACGCGCAGTAGAACCACGCCATTGTATCGACATTGGATCTCTTTCCTGGCTTTGAAGGTGATTACATTCGCGTGCTGGACCCGGGGCACGGATTACAGCATTTGAGCTCAGCGGAATTGCTCGCGCAATGGGACGGACTGTTGATCATTCCCGCAGATTCTCACCGCGGTCGTGCCTCACTTGTGTTGAAGACCGCGGAGGAGTTCATTCCTTATGTGGCAATTTGTCTTGTAATCCTTCCAGGCATAGCAGGCAGTCAGCACCGACTGTCAAATTTCGGCAATCACGTTTTCTTGACCTCGTTGGTGATGTCCGGTTCCGCTGTGTCGATTGGTATGATAGTGAGCTACTGGCACCCAAATGGGCTGAATCAGTCGCCATCAGCCCTGTCCACAATCGCCGGACTTCATCCAGGCCACTTTCTGAAAGAAGCACAGCTTGCTGAAGTCGTTCTTATTTCTGATTCTCCGAACACTAAAAGCGATACAGTACTAATTGATTGTCGAACGGTCTCTGCCTTCAGGCGAGGTACAATCCGCACAGCGATTAATCTGCCAATCGATGCCACAGTTGCTGAAGAGACCAGTCTACTGGAGATGCTGTCACCGAAGACGCCCCTGATACTGTTTTGTCAATCCCGCAACTGTGAATATGATGAACTTGTAGCCCGACGTCTCATCGGCAGGGGCTTCGAAAATATTCGCCTCTATGACGGCGGATATCAGGAATGGATGGTCGAGCATTCCGAACAAACGTCAATAGGGGGCAAGTAGTCTTGAGACGATCAGCTCTTATTGTACTGGTGACGCAGCTTGCGTCGTCGCTACTGCTCGTGAGTAGCCTGGAGCACTTGGTGAATCCGTTTCGATTTCTGGATGGAGTACTACAATATGACCTGATATCATTCAATGCGGCTCGATGGATAGCATCAATTCTGCCGATGCTGACACTCGTTGTCGGCACATCCGTGTTAGTGCCCTCCTTGCGACGTTCCGGATTGCTTCTTGCTGGTGTCCTTGGAGTGTTATTTACCAGCGTTCAGCTGACAGCAGTGATTCGAGAGTTGAACATTACATGCGGTTGCTTCGATCCATTTCGTTCGTCTGAAGTGAGTTGGGGAAGTGTGCTACTACCGCTCACACTCGCGATTGGTAGTTGGTGTGGGTTTTTCATGGAATCACATGCAGATGAGAACCAAACCCAGACTTAAAGTGCGGCGTTCGCAAGGCCGTGACCTCTCCAAAACGAAGAGAATGCGTGCGTCGTCCTTCACAAGGGACGCAAATCGAGGGTTCACGATTATCGAACTTCTCATCGTGATTGCGATCATTGGGATTCTTCTATCGCTTTTGCTGCCTGCTGTTCAATCAGCAAGAGAATCTGCCAGACGCACTCAATGTGCAAATAACCTAAAACAGATTGGACTGGCACTGCACGCGTTTGAAGGAAACTACCACGCTTTTCCCAGTAACGGCTGGGGCTTCGCATGGCTCGCCGATGCTCGATTTGGAACAGGGAATATGCAACCCGCTGGCTGGGCATTTCAAATCCTGCCCTATGCTGATCATGCCGCACTCTATCAATCGACCAACCTCGATAATGATGCCCTGCGAGATGAGGCCAGCGTCCGTTTAGCTAAGGCGAAGGTTTCTTTATTTCGCTGCCCTTCAAGGCCGGCGAGCAGCATTGTTCCGATGTCAACAGTCTTTCAATACTTCAATGCACCGGCAGTTGTCGACGTCAGTCGATCGGACTACGCGATCTGTGAAGGATCTGTCATCACGAATAGCCTTGAGGGGCCTGCCAGTGCCTCTGTTGAGGATGTCAGGGACTACCCGTGGATCAGCCAGTCACTGGCGAATGGCGTCTCGTGGCAACGTGGCGGCGCACGAATGCGAGACATCACAGACGGCGTATCCAACGTGTTTCTGGCAGGAGAAAAGTATGTTTCCGCCGCGGGCTACAACTCGAACCATGATCCAGGATATGACCAGTCAATGTTCAGCGGCGTGGATTTAGACATCGCCCGCTGGACGACTGAACCGCCCAACATCGATCGGGTTGCGATTGCGGCGCGCCGGTTCGGCAGCGCCCATGTGGGCAGTTGCCTCATGACACTTTGCGATGGTTCCGTACGCCCAATCAGCTACGAGATCGACATGAACTTGTTTCGGTTATTGGGAGATCGAAGGGATGGTCGAGTCGTCGAATTCTAGCTGCGATGGCCGATGCATTGCGAAGTCCAGAAACGGGGCTGTTCCACTTCTGATACTCCTTGGGTTGTTACTGACACAGACGTACCTGGTCTTAACAATCGCTTGGCGCAAGTCCTCGACCAATGATGAGAACGCTCATATTGCCGCAGCGGTGTTTTACCTTCAGTACCAGCGATTCGAGCTCTACAGAGTCAATCCACCATTGGTTCGATATTTTGCAGGGGTGCCTGTGTTGCTGGCGGGCTGTCAGACGGACTGGAGGCAATTTGATCGAACGGATGGATTTCGGCGGGAGTGGCAGATCGGGACAGAATTCATGGCCATCAACAGGGAAAAGTCCCACGTTCTGCTGTTTCTCGCAAGATGCGGCTGTTTACCATTCGCCTTGTTGGGGACATTGCTCATCTGGGAATGGACAAATCGACTTGCCGGGCCGTCCGCGGCTGCCGCCGCATCTGCGATTTGGGTCGTCAATCCCACGATCCTCGGGAACGCAGGACTCGTCACATGCGATGTACCGGCCAGTGTAATGGGACTCCTGGCGGCCAGACAGTTCTGCGCATGGCTTCGAAGCCCGCAATGGCTAAATGCTTTCGTTGCAGGCATCTCACTGGGATTGGCCTTTGGAACCAAGACTGTCTGGATCATTCTGCCGGCCCTTTGGATCTCTGTGTCGATCGTAGCCCGAGTGATTGCATCCGCTCCCAGATTTGGCAAGATGGAACTTCTCCAATGGTCGTTGATTGGACTGGTCTCCCTGGTCACTCTGAACACGCTTTATGGGTTTGAGGGTTGCGGCACGAAATTAGGAGAATTCTCGTTTAAAAGCCTGGCGCTCGCTGGCGCTGACGACAAGCAGCCCGCCAACCGCTTTTCGAATGGCCTGTTTGCGGATCTTCCGGTTCCCCTCCCCGTCAGCTTTGTCCTTGGAATTGACGAACAGAGAGTTGACTTCGAACGTGAGTATGGTGGTTACATTCATGGCTCACATTATTCGAAAGGTGTTTGGTGGTACTACTTCTTTTGCTTCTGCGTGAAAGAACCGGTCTGCCAGATTGCGATCGCGTGCCTCGGTGGCCTCTTTGCAATCCGTAAATGGTTTGTAGCGCCAGAAAAGAACAGAGTCCCCAGAGCAGATACTGTTGTTCTCTTCGCCCATGCAACGGCGATTATCCTGCTAATCAGCTGGCAGAGCGGGTTAAACAGCTACTACCGCTATGCCTTGCCCGCATTTCCGTTCTTGATTGTGCTGACTGTCGCCCTGCTCATGGCGCCGCACCGTTCTGTCGGCCTACGCCGAATGGTGTGGTGCCTCATCCTCGGATCCGCTTTGGAATCACTGATCATATGGCCGCATTCACTGAGCTTCTTCAATCTTGCCGTTGGTGGACCAGTACAGGGAGGGAGATACTTGTTAGGGAGCAATCTGGATTGGGGACAAGAACTGAAAGAGCTTGAGTCCTGGAGTGCTGCCCATCCACATGCAACTCCGTTGTATCTGATACATACCGAGCTTTCCACACCCAATCTCTACCAGATTAATTGGCAGGATGCTCCTTTCCTCTCAGGACAGTCGATCTCGGTGGAAGACGAGGTGGCTACAACGGATGAACCGCCACCCGGCTGGTATGTTGTTTCACCGAACTATATTTATACGACAGATGTCGAAGTCACTGTCCACACCAAGTCGAATAACCCTCGGGTAGCTCCTCGCTATGCAGAGTATTTCAGGACAATATCACCAACCGATCACGCCGGATACGGACTTCTGATTTATCAAGTTGAAAAACTGTGACACAATCGCTGCAATTCTCGGTTTGGACTCGTCTTTTCGTTATACAACCGAAATCGCATGTTCCTGCCCTCGGCCTACGAGACAGAGCCGTCCCAGACGTGCTGCTACCATCACGCGAACAACTCGCGAACTGCTTTTCCCTGGGCATCCTGAGTGACATAGAACGGTCGACCTTCGATGTCGAATCCCGTCTTCGGACTGATTCCCATGGCGGTCATGATTGTTGCGTGCAGGTCTGCAATTGAAACAGGGTTCTTAACGGCAATCAAAGGTCGCTGAGCCGCGGTTTCACCGTAGACAAAGCCCTTCTTCATGCCGCCGCCAAACATCACCACACTGGTTCCACCTGTAAAATGGCGGTGCAGTCCGTAATGCTTCATTTCCCGAACGGCTTCAACATTCTCTGTTGCCTGATCCGTGGCCGTTGATCCGGGGACTCCCTCGATCAACGCGTCGCGACTGAATTCCGATGCAATCACGACAAGAGTCCGGTCGAGCAGTCCTCGCTGTTCAAGATCGAGGATCAGTTGTGCAATTGGCTGATCCATTTCTGAGTGCATTCGCACAAGTGTCTCATGTCCATTTGCATGAGTATCCCAGTGAAGAAACGGGACGTATTCGGTTGTGACTTCGACGAATCGAACTCCGGATTCCACCAGTCTTCGTGCCAGCAGGCAGCCTCGTCCAAAGCGACTGTTGTCGTAAACGGCTCTGGTAGCTTCGGGCTCCAGCTGAATATCAAATGCTTCCCGGTCTTTTGAGCTCAGCAATCGGTATGCATTCTCCATGGATCTCAGTAACGACTGCTGCTGATAGTCGCTGAGGAAGTCACGCTGAGGACTCTTGTCGACCAGTTTTCGAAATAGTCGGTCACGACTGGCGAAGCGATCGCTGGTCATCGTACCTGGCGGACGAACCGACTGTGCTGCCTCTTCAGGGAATGGCAGATTCATGGGAGCGAATTCACTGCCAAAGAATCCCGCAGTGGTGAAGGCTTTCAGTTCTTCACTTTCTCCCACGCCTTCCAGTCGCTGCCCGATGTTTACGAATGCGGGCATCACAGGATTGCGAGGTCCAAGCACTTTGGCCATCCACGATCCGATGTGGGGACAGGCAACTGTCTGAGGCGGTACATAACCCGTGTGCCAGTGATACTGATGTCGGGAATGCAGAATGCTACCGAGGTCCGGCTGCACTGCGGATCGGATCAGAGTGGCCCGGTCCATCACCTGAGCAATATTTTCCAGCCCCTCGCAGATCTGCAGTCCGGAGACAGCTGTCGGGATGGCTGGAAATGTGCTGAGCATGCTGCTGACGGGAAGTCCAACTCGAAACGGTTCATAGTGTTTCGGGTCAAACGTATCCGGAGCGGCCATACCACCACCCATCCAGATCAGGATGCAGGCATCCGCGGTCGGCTTCGGAGCTTCCTCCGTAGTGTCGTCGGCTCGCAGCGCACGTGGAGCTCCAAGTGACAGTGTTGTGGTTGCTGCCGCCGCAAGTGCCTTTAAGAATTCTCTGCGAACCTGACGCTGTGGCATCTGTGGGTCTGTTGGAAACGGGTCCATCTGTACCTCTCCTCTGTCTCGTTTTCGCACAAGTTATCGCACAAGCAGGAATTCGGGCGTCATCAGGATGGCCCACAGAAAGTCTTCGATCTGCTGAGGTGCGGGGTGATCTCCCAGTGATTCGCGAACAATCTCAAGTTCTTCAGGATCCGGCTCGCGAGTCAGCGTGGACAAGTAGACGTGACGAATCAACTCATCGGCAGACTTCCACTCTCGAGCACTCAAAGATTGTGCTCCGTGAGTGAGTGCAGCTGCCAGTGTTGGCCCGTTTGCAAGATCAATCGCTTCCAGTGTTGTTACTTCCGAGGGTCTCATCGAAACGATCTGCTCGCGCATCGGACGGCCGAGAGATCGCATCAGAAAATCGCTCTTGATCAGCGAGGCCCGAATCGGCGGTACGCTTCCGCTGACCACCTGAGCGAGCAATGCTGAATTTGACTGGATCGCCGAGGTCCACGCAGGAATCGCGTTCACGATGGTGACCGGTTTTCGTTCCATTGCGACAGGCCCTAAACGCCAATCACTGACTTCCGGCACATTCGGTGTGAATTCCCATGTCGCATCTGACTGAAGCGGGACCATGCTTCCGTCTTTCAGCATCACGCGGCCTTCAAAGAAGAACCCCGCGAGATTCTCCTGATCACCACCATTCTGCACGATTGCGACAAGTTGGTTCTCTCCCTTTTTCAGGTATCCCTGAAGAGCAACCCCTTCTGGACGCTGCCAGTCAGAACTTTGACTGACCTGTCGGCCATTGAGAAACAGCTGATAAGAATTGTCACACGTAACGAGGGCACCCCCACGTTCCGGTTCGTCATTCAGAGTAAATGTCTTCATCACGAGCAATCGATCACCGGCGGCGGGTGTCTTGCCATTGGCGGCCGTGTCCCCCCAGATCCAGCTGGCCGACAGGTTGAATGAGTCCTTCTGCGTTTCATCCACGATGGCCCTGAAAACCGCCGCATCCATGGATGTTGGAGACGCGCCGGTAATCTGCCAGACCGCATCCATGAACTGCTCCGCTGTCAGTCTCCGCGGATGTGGGCCCGCATAAAGATAGCGACCCTCCTGATCGAGACGAGGTTCACTTGAGTCGGACGCAGACGCTGGCGACTGATATGCTTCTGATGTGGCAATCAGATAAAGCACCTCTTTGAGGTCATAGTGATTGTCGGTGAGCGATGTTGCAAGTACATCCAGTAGATCTGGATTCCACGGTTCACTCTGCATTGCGTCCAATGGATGAACGATGCCTCGACCCATCAGTTTGTACCAAAGTCGGTTGACGATGGTTCGACTGAAACGCCCATTCTCGGGATGCGTCATCAGAGCTGCCAATTGGCGGAGTCGCTCTTCCCTGGGAGCTGCAGGGTCGATCTGTCCCAGTTCAGGAAAGAGCCATTTTGCTTCCGCCTGGCGACCAATCGGCTTGTCGCAGCGATGAATATCCAGCGGTCGGGAAGAATAAATTGCGGCAAGTCCGTAAGCCTCATCCAGCTTCCAGCGATCAATGAAACTGTCGTGGCAGGACGCACATTTCATGTTGATCCCCAGGAATGACTGGGACACACTCTGCGCGAACTGAATTTCCACCGTCTGCCCTGCACTGACCTCGCCTCGCCAGCGAATACCATCGATATATCCCTGACTCGCGCCAGTCGGCGGAGCAATCAATTCACGAGCCATCTGGTCAAATGGTTTGTTGTTCAACAACGATTCATACAACCAGGTCGTGACCTGCTGGCGGCCACCAGTGATGAAGCCCGTTCCGCTGTAATCATTTCTTAGCAAGTCATTGAAAAAGGTCAGCCAGTGATCGGCATAGGCAATGCGGTTATTGAGCAGCTCCCGTACCTTCTCCTGTCGCTTCGTCTCCGAACGACTGGCAAGGAAGCTCTCAATCTCCGATGGTGTCGGCAACAACCCCGTCAGGTCCAGGGTAACACGACGAAGAAAGGTTCGGTCATCGACTCGGGGCGGGATGGTTCGGCCATGCTGGAGCAGCCATGCATCAAGAAGACGATCCACTGGATTCTCTCGACCGTTCACCACCGGCGGCAGATCGGGTCGCCTTGGATGAAGCGGTGGTTCGTAGGTCGGCGGAGCAAATGAGAAACCGTCGTCCCATGGCATTCCGTCAAGAATCCATTTTTCAAGGAGCGACTTCTCTTCGTCCGTCAGTGGCGGCTTGTCTTTCGGTGGCATTCGCTGTTCCAGATCCGCAGACCGAACCAGTTCCAGTAAATGCGACTCATCGGGCTTCCCGGGAACAATATGCCCGGAACTGACTACGAGTTCTCGATTGTTCATCGAAAAGCTGCCCTTGGCTTCACGTCCCCCATGGCAGCCGACGCAGTGTTTCTTCAGGACCGGAACAACATCGTGAGCGAAGTCGGTCTCGCTTGTAATGACTCCGGTTCGGGCACCTGCACCGGTTTGAGTACCGGAACCTGCCTGAGCTGCGTTGCGTATGACGTGGCTGGTCAGGCTGGTCATCGCGATCGAAATGCTCAGCATCAGTGAGAACGCCGAACGGGATCGAGTACTTCCACAAACCATTGTTTTTATCCGGATCATAAATGCCAGACTGCAAACACCAATTCACTGCATCAACAACACTATGCAGGAGCCGTCAGACAATCAACGTCACACAAAAAAGAAGGTCTTCTCTGCAGTCGTTCTGAGAAGCGCCTGTCGTTCTGTCGGAGTCACAAAATCAATATGATCCCGAATCAGTGCAATTGAATCCTTGTAAGTATTGTTGTCACCGAGTTGATAAGGGCAATCGCTGGCCCACATCAGTCGATCGGCTCCGAACGCTTCGTAGAGCGATCGAATCATTGGAACCAGTTCGTGATGTGGTGGCGACTTCTTTCCCAGTGCATAGTAGGCAGAGATTTTGACTCGCACGTGTTTATGCTGCGCCAGTTTACACAATGCTCCGAGATCTTTTTGATTGACATCACCTTTCATACCAATTCGTGCAAAGTGATCAATCACAACTGGTGTGTCAGGATATCTGCCGCACATCTGATCGACGGCTGCAAGATCTTCGGGGTTAATCAGGCAACACATGGATTGGCGTGTTTCGGCGCCGGTTTTCCACATCTGCTGCATTCCTGTGGAACTCAGAAAGTCATCGCCTCCGGCTTTCGGTCCGATTCGAAATCCCGTGACGCCCTGTTTCAGCATGGATCGCATTGCCTGCCCAGCGTCAGTTCGCTGGTCATCGATCATGCCGACGATTCGAAAGCGTTTCGGGTGGCGTTTCCATGCGTCGATCAGATAAGAATTATCCCAGCCATGATAGGGATAGTGCTGAATCAATACGACACGATCGACACCTTCGGGGGCTGCAATCGCCATCAGCTCTTCATCGGTAAAGCTCCGAGGAGCAAGGTCTTCGACTTTGACACCGTCCCGGAGCTTGTATTGGCTGGTATCAGAAGTCCAGATATGCGAATGAGCATCAATCCACGACTGTTGAAGATTTGCCGTGTCGGGCTTTGCCTCTACGGAATTCAATCGTGGCTCTGCAGGTTCGATTGTCTGCCCATGAGACTGTCGGCTTCCCTGCATCACCAATCCCGCAACGCCTGCTGCCCCTGCCAGCAGAGCATTTCTTCGACTCAGGTCCCGTTTCATTCGCAGTTCTCCGGTGTTTGAAGCCGCTGTTGTTCATTATCTACAACATACACATTCCATGTGTGGTCTACAAAGTAGCAGGCACTCTCCGAGTGCCGTCCGCCTTTCTGTAGCAGGCACATTCCATGTGCCGTCCGCCTTCGAGAAGCTTCGCTTCGAGAAGGCCCACCATTCGCACTCCGCGAGTGTCTGCTGCCGGGTTGCGGACGGCATTCGGAGAATGCCTGCTACATTGGCGGACGGCATTCGGAGAATGCCTGCTACTTTGGGGCAGTGTACGGTGGGGGGATGGCTTTTTGAAGCAGATCCCTTTGTTCGGGAGCGAGATGTCAGATCTCGGCGATCGGGCCGACACCAACGGTGGACGTCATTCGCAGTGGAAACTGTTCCAGCAGTTCTCGGATGTCTTGCTGAGTCACCGAGCGAACGGTCTTCAAGTCATCCGCGATGGATCGATACTGCTGGCGATAGACCCAGTTACTGCCGAGCGACGACAATCGGCCCATCGGTCGTTCGCCTCGAAGGACGATGCGCGACGCGACCTTGTTTCTGGCCTGTTCGAGTTCTTCCGCAGTGATCCCGTTTGAATTCACATCATCCAGCACCCGCTGAAACAACTCGAGGTTGGACTGGACTTCTTCCGGCTGGCAGCTCAGATAACTCATCCATGTTCCAGCTCCATCGTATTCGTTGTATCCCAGATCGGCTGCTTCGGCGAGCCCTGGGTCGACGAGCTCCCAGAACAGTCGGCTTCCCGAATCATCTCCAACAACGACAGACAGAAGTTCAGCAGCATACCGCAGTTCACTGCAGGATTTCGGGCCGGCTCCCATCTGCATGATATGTTGTTGAACACTGCCTTCCTTCTGCAGCATCTTCGTTGCCGGTTTGGACTGCACATCAGGCAGAGGCCGAGCGCCGACACCATTTGGTATCTTCAGGCAGTGACGCTCGGCAATCGAAACAATGTCTTCAAATCGGCAATTCCCCGTGACTGCCAGCGTGATATTTCCTGTATGGTAGCGTGCCTTGTGATAGGCTCGCATCTGATCAGCGGTCAGAGCAGTGATGCTTTCGTTCGTCCCCAGAATGCTCTGTCCCAGCGGATGTCCGGCGAAATACGTTGCCATCACCATATCGTAGCATGTGAAGGACGGCTGATCTTCATACATACCAATTTCTTCGAGGATGACATTCTTCTCCATGTCGAAGTCATCCTGCCTGAGCGAAGGGCACATCAGGCTCGACAGCAAGCTCATTGCGGCATCGAGGTATTCCGGCAGCACAGCGGCATAGTACATGGTCACTTCTTCGCTGGTTGACGCATTGTACTTTGCGCCCAGTTCATCGAAGATCCGATTGACGTCATCGGCCGACAATTTGTCATCGCCCTTAAACGCCATATGCTCCAGGAAATGACTAACGCCCGAAACTTCAGACGTTTCATCACGCGAACCAGTTCGCACAAAGAACCCGGCGGCGACACTGTGAACTGAAGGCGTGGTTTCAGCGATGATTCTGAGACCATTCGAGAGAACGTGCTGCTGGAACTGCATACTTAAACCTCTGCCTCTGGATGTTTCGGCATCAACAGATGTCGAAGCGGTGAGGGCTGTAGACTATTGACCGAGTGCTGTCACACAGGAAGAATCGGGGGACTGTGGTCCGATGGTCACAAGAACCATGCTTCGCGGGGCATGGCTGACAATGAAATTACGAACGCTGTCGGTTGTCAGTCCGTCGATCTTCGAATGGATTTCGTCCAGCGTAACGACTCTCCCAAGATGATAGACGTCTCTTGCCATTGAAGATGCTCGGGATGTTGTTGATTCCTGCTGCATAATCAGGGCACTCTTTGCACGTGCCTTGCAACGCTGAAGTTCGTCATCCGTGATCCCTTCATGCAGCCGCCGAATTTCGGCGACGGTCACGTCGAGTGTTTCCTGAGCTCGCTCATTGGTCGTGCCGGCATACGCAAAGACTCGACCTTCATCGCGAAGCGTGTTCAGCGAAGCTGAAATCGCGTAACACAGCCCCCGTTTCTCACGAACTTCGGTAAACAGTCGGGAGCTCATCCCGCCGCTCAGCAGGCTGACGGCTGCCCAGGCGTCATAATACAGGGGATGGTGGTATGGAACGGATTCCCACGACAGCCCAATGTGAGTCTGAGCCGATTCGTGATGCATGTGGAACATCGGGTCCAGCCGCTCCCCTGATCGAATCGGAGGTGCAGACTTCGGTGTCCACGTTTCGAATACGTTCGACACAATTTCACGGACCTGTTCCGAGTCAACATTGCCCGCGATTCCAAGGATCGATTCGTTCGGGCAAATCAGCTCATGAAAATGTCGTCGAACATCTGCGATCGTGATATTCGGAAGATCGTTCAGCTCTCCTTCGGCCGAATTTCCCCAGGGTGCTGCGAAGCTGTGCTGTCGCAAAGCCTTTCCCAGCCGCTGGCGAGGTTCGTCTTCCATGGCGGTCAGACTTTGCTCAACCAGATCTCTTGCCGGTTCAAATTCTTCATCGGCCAGATGTGGTGCCAGGATCATTCGAGCGAACTCCTGAATCGACTCGTTCAGCCGATCTGCAGTTGTCGCTCCCGTAAATGTAATATGCGATGTGCCGATTGACACGTTCCGCTGGAGTCCAAGATTATCCAGCCGCGAGCAATATTCTCGCGCGGAATAACCGCTGGCACCACGAGGCAGCATTTCGGTCAGAATAGACCCCGTTCCACATTTCCCCGGAAGGTCCTGGACACAACCGGCCGGAACAAGCAGTGTCATTGCGGCCGACTGAACGTCGGGCATCTTTTCCACAAGGACCGTCAGGCCATTCGGCAGCCGAAACGATTCAATAGATTGAGTCATGCAGAAGTAACCTACTCTCCACCTGCTGAAAGATTGAAGTCTCCTCCAAGGTTACGCCACATCGCGTGAACATGGTTGGCTTCATTCTGAGTATTGTTGTATTCAACGATGAACGATTTTCCCTGAATCACATAGTGATGACGTTCGTTTCGTTCTGAGCTTCCCCACCATGCGATCCGAACGTTGTCCAGCCCGCCTTCTTCAATGGCTTTCATGCGATCGCGAACCACTTCAGCCGGCATCGAAGATACATATTCTCCGAGAAGTTCGCGAAACAGGGACTGTTGCTCAACAGACATTTTGCCAAACGGCAGCCCAACGGCCTCCGTCACGACCGGCTGAACAACGCCTCCACCACGAACATCGTCCGGAGCGGCTTTATCGATCCACATCATCTTCTTCTGTTCGTCACTGCAGGCTTTCAGGATTTCGCGAGCCAGATCTTCACGCTTGCCGAGAACGCGGAGGCTTCGGCCAGGACCACCTTCGATGACCCCCGGATTTGCTCCCAGAAACTCCGGAGTGCTGCTGACAATTTCTCCATCACGAATACTGAAATTCAAACACAGGTGATGGCCCTCAAATCGCCAGCCCCACAACCCCTTCTCACCGGGGGTGCCAAAAATCGTGATGTAATATCGATGCGGGTGACGGCGCTGACGGCGATATTCTTCTTCGCCTTCTTCAAACAGATATAACACTTCTTCGAGACTGCGAACCTGAAGCGTCTTCTGATAGCCAGCAGCAGAAAGCCCAGCTTTGACCAGCGCTTCGCCGGCCTTGCGAGGATCTCCGTTCAGGTCCCACAGGCCGACACCGTTTCGGTCGCGCGGTATGAAGTGCCAGTTCACTCGTTCAGCGTGATCGTACGAGTACTGAACGAGTTTCTGCTGCTCTGCCGGAAGGCTGCGAACAAATGCAGCCGCAGCGTCCGCCATCTGAAGTCCAGTCGCTCGCTCACTGGCTCCCTCGACCGCAGGTTTCTGGTCAGCGGCAGCTCCCTGCCCAAAGGCGCAGTCCAGGTTCGATTGAAAACAGCAGAAGGTACTAAGCGTCAGAGCAGCGATGATGAACTGCTGATATTTTTTCATCGAGTAACCCCTTCATCATTCCGGGTGAAAGATTTGATTCAGGTTGATTTATTTCAAAACAGGGGGGACGAACTCTATCCCGGTGGCCACGTGAGGTCACGCGCACCGAGGATGTGAATGTGCAAATGGAAGACAGACTGTCCTCCGTGTGCTCCGGTATTAATGACTGTACGGTATCCCCCGCTCAAGCCGAGGAGTCCGGCGACTTTCGGAACGGTCAGCATCAGGTGACCGCAGAGGGCCCGGTCGGATTCGGTCAGTTCGTCGAGCGATTTTACGGGTTTCTTCGGGATCAGCAGCACGTGCACAGGTGCCTGCGGGTTAACGTCGCGAAATGCAAGGCATTGCTCGTCCTCGTAGACAATGTCTGCCTGGATTTCGCGATTGATAATTTTTGTGAAGATCGTCATGGGCTTCTTTCCGGCTACTCTGTCTTTAGTTCTGAAGAGCCTGGCTGTTTTCGATTCTGTAAAGATGTCCGCTGGTTCGAAGAAAAATTGCATTTCCGGCGACCGCAGGTGATGCCATGATTTCTTCGTCGAGCGGATTCTGAGCAATTTCCTGATATGTGTCGGAGGCACCGATCACGGTGGTCTGCCCCTTCTGACCGAAAAAGTACAGGCGATCGTGCGTTGAAATCGGCGATGCTGAATATTCTCCGTCCAGCCGTTCAAACCAGAGCTCACTACCGTTCTTCGCATCCACACATCGCAGAATGCCTGCATCGCTGACGAAGAACAGTCGCTCACCAACAACAATCATGGATGGCTTCTTTGGTACCTGCTTGTCGGACATCCATGTCACGTGAGATGCGGTCACATCACCTTCGCCATCAATTCGCACGGCCAGCAGTCTCGACTGCATGTAGCTGGTGGCAATATACGCGGTGTCACCAAGTAACACCGGGCGAGGAACCGTCGAAAAACCAAGCTGCCCATAGTGAGCTCGCCAAATCTCTCGACCATCCCGCGCGTCGTACCCATAGACCCAATTCGCAGCCGGCGAAATCACAACGGGTACTCCACGCACATCCGCCACGATTGGTGTGCCGTAAGCCTTCTGCAGTTCCGGGGTCGGATCCATCTCGCCGGATCGAACAGTCTTCCACAGCACCTTACCGGTCATGCGATCAAAGGCCGCAATAAACTGCGCGTCTGTTCCATCAAAGTGGATCAGCAGCCGATCGTTCCAGATCACCGGCGAACTACCAGGGCCGTTCTGGTGATCAATTCGAAAGTCTCGGTTTTCCCAGACAATTGCTCCGCTGGTCCTGTCAACACATGCTGTGCCATAGGTTCCGAAATGAAAGTACACATGATCTCCGGCAATCACCGGAGTTGGTGATGCGTAGCTGTTCATCGTATGCTTTGGCTCGGGCTCATCGACTTCAAAGAGTGTGATTTGTCGCTGTATCTCACCCGTCTCACGGTCAATCTGAATCGCCTGCAGCGACAGAGCACCTGCGAGCTTCAAACCGTTGGCGTCCTTCAGCTTCGCCAGACGCGCCTTTTCTTCTTCCTCCGACAATGGCCTGGCGATCGCAGTGGTCAGCCAGATTTGGTTTCCGGAAATGACCGGTGATGAATGACCTTCACCGGGGATGGCTGTTTTCCAGCGAACGTTTTCTGTTTCGCTCCACCGAACCGGAATGTCTGCTGACTCTGCGTGGCCCTGACCGTCGGGACCGCGAAACTGGGGCCATTCGTCATCGCCCATCGCGATTCCGGACATCAGGATGACCAGACTGCAAATCAGTTTCAGACGTCCCGGTTTAAGTTGCATGAACATAGCGATCACGAGACCCTTGCAATGAAAACAGCGAGGATGGAAAGGCGGCGGGTAATTTTGGGCGGATACATCAATTCACCGGTCAACAGGTTACAGAATTTTCCGGCCGTTCCTAGCAAACAGCCAGATTCAGCTGCCCGCTCCAAAAAAGTCCCCAAAGTACTCATCACGCTCTGGAAAGTACTCATCACGGCGGAGCGTGATGTGTACTTTGGGGAGTCACGATCTGAACGCGAGCAGGTTCAGGATTTCAAGGTACTGGACTCGGCGGAGGGCTGATTCGACGGGAGCGCCTGGTTCTCGGAGGGCGGCCTGAGTCAAATCAATCATTCGGTGAGGATCCCACGGACGACCAATCAGTCCCGCATCCCGCAGGCATTTCATTTCTTCGAGAGGAGTCTTCTGTTCAACGAGCCATTCCTGCAGATGGCTGCTCAAAATTCCGTATGCCGGATGCTGACCGACTCGTCGAACCCAATAGGCTGCATTTCCCGGATCCGGTTCGCGGCGGTGCATGATTTCGTGCCAGTAATCGCCTGTTCTCGGAGTCCCTTTTCCTTCCATGGTTTGCGAGATTTCGTGGCATGCGTCGAGTTGATCCCACAACAGGAGGATGCCTGCTTCCACGCATTGTCGATTCATTCCATGCAGACGTCGGACTTCGGCAGCTCCTGAGAGCGCTTCCAGAAGAAGTTCTGCAGAAACAATGGCATGTCCCGGCCCCAGTTCCGGGAATCGCTCGGCCGTCCCCGGATTTTCCTCGACATGAATATGATGCAGTGTTCCCGTGCCAGCCAGTTGAACGGCCAGTTCTGCTGTCTGCGTACGCTTGAACTGGCCTCTTCGATGTCTGGAAAGTTCCTCCGCTGTTTTTTGATTGGCAACCGTCAGAACCACGACGTCCGAACTGGCGAATGGACTCAAAAGCAGACTTGGCAGATCTCGAAGTGATTCGCGAAGAGCTGCAGGAACGGGGTCAGCGGTCTGGACAACTGTGGCCGAATGTGTCGCATTGGCTTTCGCGAACTCGATCAGGGGTGAGGAAGATTCTCCGCACAGCAGAATCCGGTCATCACCTGCCAAAGTCGAGACATCGATTTCCGCCAAAGAATTCGCCTGGATGCAGCTCACGTCCTGAAACTCCTCTTAATAATCGTTCAATTCCTTCAAAAGAGAATAGTGGCTGCCGGCTAAAAACAAAACTCGGGAGCCAATATTGAAACTCGCAGACCAGGAGTCGAATGCGGTTGGCGGGACTGATAGAATGACGCTCTCTGCTGTGAATGTCTGCAGCAGTGACCAGCGTGATTCCATACGCTGAATACGAACAGTTCTCTTCGAATGAGGCCTCCTCCAGTGAACCGACCACACGGACATTCCGCTCCGCTTCCTGCACCCACAGTCTGCATGACAGAAGGATGGCACTGTCTGCACATCTATTATCGTATCGACCAGGCCGCCTTGATGGCGCTGCCACCTGAACAGCGGGCGCACGGACGTGCTGAAGTGATTGACATTCTGAATCCTGAGGGTGAATATGTTCCGGTCCGAATGCAGGTTTCAGTGGTCTCCGGCCATCGTGCCGACATTGGCCTGATGATGATGGATCCGGATCCACTCAAGATCGACGCGATTACTCAGAGACTTCGTGCCAGCCAGCTCGGAACTGTTCTTGTACCAACCTATTCATTCGTGTCGATCACAGAAGTCAGCGAATACGTCCCAACTGTTGAACAGTATGCTGAGCGACTTCAGCGCGAAGGCACTGCCGCAGGAGATCCTGCATTTGAAGCCAAGTTGAATGCGTACAAACAGCGACTTCCTGCGATGAACCAGCAGCGGTTGTATCCCGATCTGCCACCATTGCCGGTGATGACCTTTTATCCAATGAATAAGGCTCGCCACCCGCTGGCGAACTGGTTCACAGAACCCTTTAGTGCTCGATCGGAACTCATGGCAGAACACGCCACATCCGGTATCAAGTTCGCCGGCCGGGTTTCTCAGCTGATCACGGCGTCAACCGGATTCGATGACTGGGAGTGGGGCGTCACCCTGTGGAGTCGTGCTCCGGAACATATCAAAGAGATTGTCTACTCCATGCGATTTGACCGTGCATCTGCAAAGTATGCTGAGTTCGGACCGTTCTACGTCAGCTACGTCATGAGTGCCAAAGAGGCACTCGAACATTGTCGCGTTTGAGGCAGATGCTGCGATATGAGTCGGTTTGATGTGATCGTTATCGGGGG
This sequence comes from Planctomyces sp., assembly GCA_016795105.1. GTDB lineage: Bacteria > Planctomycetota > Planctomycetia > Planctomycetales > Planctomycetaceae > F1-80-MAGs062. The sequence continues at coordinate 100,888 of JAEUIH010000011.1, read as the reverse complement.
CGGAATTGTTGGGCTGGCATCAGCATGGCAGCTCCAGCGTTTTCGCCCCGATCTGAAAATCTGTCTGCTGGAAAAGGAAAACTGCCTGGCGGCTCATCAAACCGGAAGGAATTCCGGCGTCATCCATTCCGGAATTTACTACAAGCCGGGATCTCTGCGTGCAAAAAACTGCCGTGAGGGAAAGCTGGCACTGGAGTCTTTCTGCACTGAGCACGGAGTCGCGTGGAAGCAAACGGGCAAGGTCATTGTCGCGACACGACCGGAACAGCAGGAAGCGTTGGAGTCGATCTACCAGCGAGGCCAGCAAAATGGTGTTCGATGTTCGGTGATCTCCAGAGAAGAACTGCTGGAACTGGAGCCTCATTGTGCCGGAATCCGGGCGATCCATGTGCCTGAAGCTGGCATTGTGGATTACCCGGGAGTCTGCGAAAAACTGGGTGAACTTCTTCGCCAGGGAGGAGCATCGATTCAGCTTCAGACCTGTGTCACGGGGATTCGGCAGTTCACTGATTCTGTTGTGATCAAGACAACTCAGGGTGATTTTGAAACACGACAGGCGGTCAACTGTACGGGCCTGCACAGCGATCGCACGGCACGCATGAGCGGACAATCTCTGAAGGAGAGGATTGTCCCGTTCCGTGGCGAATACTTTGTATTGAAACCTGAAGCAGAGCATCTCTGCAGAACCTTGATCTACCCCGTCCCGGATCCAAGGTTTCCGTTTCTCGGAGTACATTTCACGCGAATGATCCATGGCGGCGTGGAATGCGGACCGAATGCTGTACTTGCCCTCGCGAGAGAAGGCTATACCTGGGGCACGATTAACCTCCGGGATCTCTTCGAATCCCTCACGTATACCGGATTTCTGCGGCTCGCACTGCGATACTGGAAGACCGGTCTCGGAGAGGTCTGGAGATCGCTATCCAAGCCCGCCTTTGTTCGGGCACTCCAGCAGCTCGTGCCCGAGATCCGGAGTGAACACCTGACGTCAGCACCGGCGGGTGTTCGCGCTCAGGCGCTGGGGCTTGATGGACGTCTCGTCGACGACTTTATGATTCAAAGGCATGAGCGAGTTCTGAATGTCTGCAACGCGCCTTCACCAGCGGCCACTGCATCACTCAATATCGGTCGGCTGATTGCCGAACAGACTGTTCATCTTTGAACACCTCGTGAATCGCTGTATGGATCATTCACGATCATTAAAACTGCGGACACTCCGTTGAGAAGTTCTTCGCTTTTCCGAATGAGCAATTGTCGATCGGACGAAACGAAAACCGTTACTAATTAGACGATGATCTTCAGCAGCACCGAAGCGGTAAGCGCTTCGACAGTTGCCAGCCCCCAACCGGAAGCTGCCACCTCGGCGAACTCGATTCAGGTCAGTCCCATAATCTGTCAATGGGTCGGTTCCCCCCTGAACGTTGTCGATATATACATCGAGGCACCATTCAGAGACGTTGCCGTGCATGTCACAGATGTTCCATTGATTCGGGCGTTTTAGTGCGACATGAGACGCTCTGGCGCTGCCTGGACTCTGAGATGACGAACGAAACCAGCCGAATTCGCCCAATTCATGTTCATCATCGCCAAAACAGTAGTTTTCTTTCGAACCTGCTCGACATGCATACTCCCATTCGGCTTCCGTTGGCAGTCGATAGACTTCATTTTGCTTCAGCCGCCCAGCGGCACGCTCGACTTCGGTGAGGACACGGCAGAAGTCCATCGCCTCTGTCCACGTCATTCCTGCAGCGGGAAAGTCATCCCCTTCTTTGGCACCGTTTGCAAAATGAGTTCGCCACGGATCATCGGGCATGACAAGAGACCAGAGTCCCTGTGTGACCTCAGTCTGAGAAATCCAGAATCCTTCAGAGTGAATGACTCGTGCCTGTGTTTCGTTTCTTTCTCTTGCCTCAGAGTGTCCTGGGGTTCCCATCGTGAATGAGCCTGGAGGACACCAGCAGAATGGCACGTTGAATTCAAGAAAGTTTCTTATCGTCCCGGGTTTCGGCCCTGCCCCGGACTCAACAACTTCGTCGGGTGAATGGAATTGCTGGAGTGATCCGTTTCTCGTCAGGCCTGCCTGCCGAACAGAGTTGAAATCTGAACGGGAGGAGTTATCCGAAGAAGCGAGGTCCCAATTGACCTGTCGAGCTCGTCGGTCACCGCTCTGTAGACTCTGGTCTTCCCATCCGTCGATTGGCGCGTCGCTGAATTCCTGATCCGGTGTCGTCTCATATCGACTGATTTCACCCCGGAATCGCCGAACGTCTGCCGCAGGTTTCTGTTCGTACAGCGAAACAATTGGCCACATCCCGGGCGGCATACCTCGAAGATCGGGGTCCTGTTTCATCGTTGGAAACTTGGATGCAACGTATGACGACGAACTGAGTTTTACATAGTGAACCAGTTCCTCGAGTGATACATTTTGATTACCAAGCGTAGCCGGAGGTTGAACAGGGCCGAATGTTTGGTTACCGGAAGATTCAACGCCGGATGATTGAGTGATGTAGGTCGGAGTGCGCCCAGTCAACGGGCGATCAGCAGCTCCCTGCAGTCCTTCAATCAGAAAATTCATAAACACCCCGTGCTGGAGCTGTCCGTCTTCGATTGAGCTTTGGTGAGGCCCACAACTGAACAGTATTCCGGCTCCCTGTCCGGGAACTGGCATAGCCGGAAGGGTTTCAATCGCTGCGATGGGGCGTTCAATTCGAATACGAGGATCGATTCTGCAGACATCCATAACCATCAGACGCTGACCGGCTTTGCAATCTTCCAGAGCTTTGTACAACTCTGCGAAATCGATCAAACGATTCCGGTCCTTGAGGTCTGCCAGCGAACGCAGATTTCGGATTTCGGCATCCATCGGACAGAAATACAGATGTCCCGGTCTTGACAGTTGCCCTGGCTTTCCAGACTCATCCGTCGAAACGGGCCAGTCGAGTCGCACTGCATTTCCGATAAAGACGAACAACACGGAGTCACTGTGATTCAGCGGCTGCTGATTCAAATTCTGAATCGCGTCCCTGATGTAATCTGAGGCCGGCGCGAGGAAGTCATTTTCCGTCTTTCTGGCGTTCTCTGACGTCAGAAGTGTGACCTGATAGCCGGACCTGAGCAAAACATCTCCCAGTGCCTGAGCATCGGCGTCGCTATATCTCAATTCGGCCAAAGGCTGTCCGGGGCGATGATGTCTGACTGCCACAATGACCGCATGCTTTTGTGCAGCATCTGCAGACCGGGTGCCGGTTACCAGCAGGCCGATAAACAGACTGGTATAAAGTATTCGTCGGATTGAACAGTTTCTGATTCCGCGCATTGAACAGTTCCTGTGGCTCTCTTGACAATAGAGGCTTCAGGTGGAGGTTATCCGGTGTCGCCATCGCAGATGAAGACCGATGAAACAGATCTCAGGCGTTAGGCTCGGGTGATCTGCCTTATCACCCGGAACGAGGCGCGGGGAATGCCGAAGGATCACATTCATCCCTGCGGGAAAACACTCAACTTGTTGGCAGGACCTGTGTTCGTCGCATCGTCAGGCAGTGATGCTGAACCCACTGTGAAAACTCACGCAGTACGTTCATCTGAGTTTCCAGACCTGACAACGGGATCTGTGAGGCGTGAATCGATTGCATCCTGCGGGAAAGCTGTTCGTAGTCTGCAGAACCAACTTCGGGGATCGTCAGATCCCGAGCATTCCCGCGGACCATTCGCAGGCAGTCGACAATCTCTCGAAGAAAAACATATGCTGCATCTACTGCTTTTTGCCGGTGGGGATCGATCAGGCTGAGTCGTGCGGCTTCGTGGAGTGAACGTCGAGTATTCGGATGCCTCAGTGAAGGCAACGCAGCGGCAAATGTCAGCTGAATCGCCTGAACTGCGTATTCGCAGTCGACAAGGCCGCCGTCGCTCAGCTTTGCGTTGATCGTTCCACCTCTGACAAGTTGTCGAACCTGCCGTTCCCGCATGGCACGCATTGCGGAGAAGTCAAAATGGCCGGCCGAATAGATGGCTGCATGGCAGGCACTTGTCACTGCCTCGGCAAATTCAACATCCCCTGCCACACATCTCAGTTTGACAAGTGCCTGTCGTTCGTAAGGCCAGGCTGGACCATCAGTTTGGTAATAAGCGATGAAATCGCCGATCGAGACAGCCGCTGAACCAGCCTGACCATACGGTCGCATCCGCAGATCGACGTGAAAGATGCCGTCCTGACGAGCCGAAATCCCGTTCGCAACGGCTCCAACAAGCTGGTCGAAGAAACGCGAATTGGAAATGGAGTTCTCGCCGGTTGTCTGACCAATGTTCTCATAAACCAGCATCAGTTCAATGTCCGATGCAAACCCCATCTCAATGCCGCCAAACTTCCCAAGTCCTGCTACACAAAAACGGCAGGTTCCGTTGTTGTTGGCATTGGAAGGAGTTCCAAAGTCCGAAACCAGTTCTTTCCACGCGACATCCACCGCTGCTCGGACAACGATTTCGGCGAGCTCCGTGATCTCCTCGGAAAATACTCCAAACGGACGACAGTGCCCAAGAACGTGTCGCATATCGATGCGAAACAAATGCCGATCTTTGAATGCGTTGAGAGTTTGCCATGCCTGTAGCGTATCACAACAGGAGGCCAGCATTGCGTCCAGTTCGAATGTCAGCGCCTCTCGGCAGATTCGGTCACCAAGCTCACTGACATTTGCGAGCAGTGGAAATAATTCTTCGTGGCGAGATCGCAGAAAGTTCTCCCACAGGTACTGACTGATTCCCAGAACTCTCGCCACCGCATGCAATACGCTGGGCTTCTGCAGTGAGGCAATGTTCTCCGACCACTGATTGGCTGGCTGCAGTCTTACCAGGAGTTCTCGAAATCGAAGCAGAGCCTGATGAGGATCGTTGGTGGATGGCAGCCAGTGAGTAAACTGTTTGATGAATACAACGGCAACACGCAATTCCTGAATTCGTTCGTCTTCCCGAACCGGTCGGCCATCTCTTTCCGTTACATACAGAATGTCACTGACACGATTGTTTTCGGAATCAATGATCGCGCGACGAATCCGAAACCGGCTGATCGACAGAGCATGCGACAGTTCAAACAGGAATCCTCGAGTATCCGTGCCGGTGATCTTCAGCATCGTCATCTCGGTCGGATCATCCGGCGTCACAGACACATCCAGTTCCGCCAGATCGTCGTCAGCAACAGCATGATCTGTGGCAGTGTTTAGAGCCACCCCACCATCAGTAGCAACGGCAGTGTGAGCTGCAGGGGCAGCATCAGCTCCAATAGTGCTGTTAAGACCGGCACAGAATCTGGAGATCAGCTCTTCACGTACAAGCTCCTGTGAACCTTCTCGCACCATCCTGCTGTATCGGGAAAGTTCTTCCCGAAGTCGATCGGCGAGTTCGCTGAGTGATACTGAGGTGTTCTGAGAATTCGCGGAATTCACTCGAAGGCACGCAAGGAATCGTCGTTCAGGACAGAGGTGACCAAACTGATTCGTCCCGTTTCCTGTGATTGCTTCACCGGATTGAATGTCCAGCTGCAAAGTCGACAACAATCCACAGGTGGCCGACAGCCAGCCCGAGAATTCAATACCGGCGACAAGCAGGTTGGTCGTAACCTCCGAGGTCTGCTCGGTGCAGGTAACGACGGGAGTTTCTTCGGAGACTTTTCTCAGCAGTGATTCAATCAGAGCACGCTCGTCGGCTGGTGAGCTCGATCGAGCGAGGAATACGATCTTCTTTGCGGAATCGCCAGTCTGCGTGCCAGAAGAACTCTGGTCACCGAATCGATCTGGCGCGGGGCCTGGCAAAAGTGCTTCTGGTGGTCTGGCGATAATGCCAAGACCCTCTTCAAAGATCGCACGTACTGCGCGACGATGTTCTTCAAATCGCTCAATCAGGGTTTCAGAGTTCGGATAGTCCAGACGATTGGCGAGCCAGTTCATCTGATGACTGTCATTTGGCAATTCATGAGTCTGCTGATTGTGCAGCAGCTGCAGCGAGTGTTCCAGAGTGCGAAGGAAAACATAACCCGCTCGAAGCTGACGATACCAGTGCGATGGAAGAAGACCGAACTCGGTGAGCCTCACAAGAGATTCCAGAGTATTGCAGCTGAGAATCCTGGGTTCCGTTCGACCATGAGTCAGCTGGAGACACTGGACCAGAAATTCAACATCGCGAATCGACCCCACACCCAGCTTGACTTCAGTGTTGAGTTTGCCTCGCTGCCGAAGTCGAAGTTCGATCTTCTCTTTCATCAGCTGAATTGCTTTGGGAACGTCATCGGAGACATGTGCGAACAGCAGCGGGCGGATCGTCTTCAGGAAGTCGCGGCCAAGTTGTGCGTTACCGGCCACGACTCGAGCCTTCAGCAACGCCTGTTTCTCCCAGAGAGCTGCATCGTTGCGAAGATAACCCGCATACCCGTCGATGGTACTGAGCAGCGGACCGGCATCCCCCCACGGTCTGAGCCGAAGATCAACACGATACAGAAACCCGGGCGGAAGATTGTCCGCAAGTCCATCAATGGTCAGTCTCGCCAGTCGCTGCAATTCGGGAGCATCGCGTTCTGCAATTAACACCAGATCAATATCGGAGCTGTAGTTGAGCTCTTCGCCGCCATGTTTTCCCAGAGCGATCACGGCCAGCAGATCCGTGGACTGTCGAGTCTCGGCAGCAGCAAGATTCAGGCTGATTTGAACCATTGCATCTGCCAGTAATGACAACTGAAGAGTTACGTAACGCAAATCCAGGAGTCCGAATGCGTCGCACATGCCGATACGCAGAAGTTCACGTCGCTGATAGCGCCGCAGTTCACGGAGCTTCTCCGTTCGCGACGGCTGAAATTCAGTCGCCAGCTCGGCTTCCATCACAAACTGTTCACGTGATTTCACATCAGCCGTTCTGCCATGAACCGTCAATGCGGTGAGGCAGGTTGGGTCTGAAAGCAGAGTTTGTGTCAAAAAAGGACTGCCACAGGCAACTCTCGCCAAAACATCCAGCGACCGAGGACTTTGTTCAAACAAAGCAAAAGGATCGACCTGCTGGTCTGCGTTTCGAATAAACTGGTCTACGACCGCCAGGACCGTGTCACGAAGCGGCGCTTCTCTGAGCACTCTCTGGAGCGTCTCGTACCACTGGGGTGCGGACATTGCCGTGAATTCCGCGGAATTGCTGCCTCGACGATTCAGCCAGCGCGAACGAATCCGGCCAAGATGAGTCCACGCGAGGGCAGGGTCGCGGAACCCAAACTCTTCCAGGAAGGGCAGGTGGTACGCCTTTTCGGCTTCAATCAGCTTTTCAAATCGGGGAAACATCACAGAACCGCTCGTTTTTGCGGCCGATCACCGTAAACTCTGAAGGCAAAATTATAGGTTCGTCGCAGCCGTCCGCCAGACGGTGCGACTCGGTAAATGCTGATTGAAGGAAATCTGGATGGCTGATCCATCGCGAGACACTCTGGAAACGTTCGAAAACCCGTTTCCGGGAAGAAATTTTGTGATTGAAACGATTTGTCCTGAGTTTACATCGTTATGTCCTAAAACCGGTCATCCGGATTTCGGAACGCTCACAATTACGTATATTGCTGACAAGCATTGCTTCGAGCTGAAGTCGCTGAAACTGTATCTTCAGGAATACCGCAACCATGGTGCGTTCTATGAACGAGTCACTAATCTGATTCTTGACGACCTCGTTGCTGTCACTCAGCCTCGTTGGATGAAGATCGAAGCAGCCTTCACTCCACGTGGCGGAATTCGCACAACCGTCACCGTTGAACATGGCGTGCGTCCGTAGCGGCAGTCAGAATCTGTTTCTGTTCATTGACATCAGGAGTGATTCCTCCAATGGCAAAAGCCTGGGGCGGACGATTTCAGCAGGCAACGGATCCGCGAGTAGAAGCATTCACGGAGTCCATCAGCTTTGACGCGAGATTGTACGAAGTAGATATTCGCGGCTCCCAGGCTCATGCCCGGATGCTGGCATCGGTCCGGATTCTGACTGAAGAAGAACGGGATCAGATCTGTTCTGTTCTGGATCAGATCCGTTCAGAAATTGCGGCTGGCCAGTTTCGCTTCACCGCGGAACTGGAAGATATCCACATGCATATCGAAAGTGCGCTGATCGCACGCATCGGCGATGTGGGAAGAAAGCTGCACACCGGCCGCAGCCGAAACGATCAGGTGTCTACTGACCTGAAGCTCTATGTTCGGGATGCCATCGATCAGCTGGATGGGTTGCTCGCCGAAATTCAGCGCGCGTTCGTTGGGCGATGCGAATATGATGCGGGTGTCGTGATCCCTGGCTATACGCACCTCCAGAGAGCTCAGCCGGTTCTCGCAGCTCACTATTGGCTCGCATACTGCGAAAAGTTTCAGCGAGATCGGGAACGTCTGGCAGACTGTCGGAAGCGAGTCAACATCAGTCCGCTTGGTGCTGCTGCACTTGCCGGAACTTCGCTTCCCATCAACCGCGAAATGACGGCACAGCTGCTGGGCTTCGATTCCGTAGCAGCCAATAGCCTTGATGTCAGCAGCGATCGAGATTACCTCGTGGAATTCGTGTTCTGCCTGTCGGTGATTTCTGCGCATCTGAGTACATGGTGCGAAGAGTGGATCATCTGGTTCACAACCGAATTCGGATTTTTGAAGCTGCCGGATGCCTATACAACCGGCTCTTCCATTATGCCCCAAAAGCGAAATCCTGATGTTCTGGAGCTGATCCGAGGTCGAACGGCGCGAGTCATGGCTTCGGTTCCTCAGTTGCTGATTCTGATCAAGAGTCTGCCGATGGCATACAATCGCGATCTTCAGGAAGACAAGCTCGCCATGTTTACGGCACTGGACAGTCTCTCGGCGTGCCTCGAACTCGCCCCATCCGTCATCGCCGGTGCGGAGCTCAATGTCAAGAAGATCGAGTCCCGACTGGAAGATGGATTTCTTGACGCAACTGCTCTGATGGAATACCTCATTCGGAAAGGCGTGCCGATGCGAACCGGGCACGAAACCGTCGGACAGCTTGTCGCGAAGTGCGACGCTGCTGGTTGCCGTCTGGCTGATCTTTCGCTGGTAGAACTTCAGGCCGCCTGCAGTTGTATCAGTGATGATGTTTACCAAATTCTGGGTGCTCGAAATGCAATGAAGGCACTCTGCAGTTATGGTTCCGGCGGAGAAGCTTCCGTCAGTGCCCGTCTGGATGAATGGCGGAAGCGTCTGGGGTAATCCAGACTGCCACTGAGTGTTGTCATTTTTCGGGCGATGAGCCCGAGTTCCTCAAAGTCAAATTTTACGTTACTGATTGTCAGAAGTCGGGAAGTGATTCATGGAAGCTGGAATTGTTGGTCTGCCGAATGTTGGCAAGAGTACTTTGTTTAATGCGCTGACCTGCTCTACAGCTGCACAGAGTGCCAACTACCCATTCTGTACGATCGAACCCAACGAGGGGATTGTCAGTGTTCCCGACGAACGTCTGACTCGCATCACAAAATACATTCCTCCCCAGAAAGTCATTCCGGCAATCCTCAAACTCGTCGATATCGCGGGGATCGTCAAAGGGGCAAGTGTCGGAGAAGGACTCGGTAATAAGTTCCTCAGCCATATCCGCGAAGTGGACGCGATTCTGCAGGTTGTGAGATGTTTTGAAGATGTTGATGTGACTCATGTGGGTGGCGGAGTGAATCCGTTGTCTGACATTGAGGTCATCGAGACCGAGTTGATGCTGGCGGACATGCAGTCACTCGAGAATTCAATTCCCAAGGCTCAGCGAACTGCCAAGTCGGGCGACAAAGAAGCAAAGATGCGCGTTGAGGTCATGGAAAAGTGCCTCGTCGAAATCAATGCCGGTAACCCTCTGCGAAGTTTGTCCTGGACCGACGAAGAGCAAAAAATCGTTCGCAACCTTGGACTGATGACCGCCAAGCCGATCCTGTTTGTTGCCAATGTGGATGAAAACGATCTTGAAGGGAAATCTCCGCTTGTTCAGCAGGTTCGCGATTACGCAGCCAAGGCCGGTGCATCCGTGGTGCCCGTCTGCGCCAAGCTGGAAGCAGAACTCGCTGAACTTGACGAAGCCGACCGAGGGGAAATGCTGGCATCCGTAGGCCTGAAAGAACCAGCGCTCGGTGCTGTGGCCCGAGCAACTTACACTACACTGGGATTGCAAAGCTACTTCACAGCCGGCGAAAAAGAAGTCCGCGCATGGACGATTCCGATCGGGGCAACCGCTCCACAGGCGGCTGGCGTCATTCACAGCGACTTCGAACGGGGCTTCATCCGCTGTGAAGTCTATACCCTCCAGGACCTCGAGACTTACAAAACCGAAAAAGATATTCGTTCGGCCGGCAAGCTGCGAGTTGAAGGCAAGGCGTATGTGATGCAGGATGGTGACATCTGTCACTTCCTCTTTAATGTCTAGCGTCTTGTTTAATGTCCAGCGTTTTGGCGTCTAAGCGTCGGGCCGAAGAAGTGGTTTGCAGTACGGCCAGAGGTTCAGGTCGATCAATTCATGCTCGAGCGTCTCTTCATCGGGAGTTGCCAGAGATTCTCGGACCAGAGCAATGAGAATTTCTGCGAAGCGTTCGCGTGCTCGATGGACGAGTACGCGAATGTTGGCGACGCTGATCTCACGCCCGGTCTGTTTTGAAACCAGTTCGGCAAGCTCCGGAGATTTGAGGTCAGGGTTGTGAGCACGACACTGCAGAACAGTGTACCACTGCTTACCCGTGGACTGCTCATCAGCCTGGAGTTGCTCCCAGGCGCGACTCAGCAGACTGTCTCGCCAGCTCTCCTGAAACTGACGGTCAAGGTGACTGGTTTCGTCATCGCGATTTTCGGCCAGCAGACTTTCGTGCTCAATGGCTGCAGCCTGATATCGCTTCTTCTTCCGCCCAAAGTCGGCGACCAGATGGTAAATAACAGTTTTGATATAGCTGCGAAAACGCCCTTTATCGGGGGAAACACCCGCCAGTTCGCCTCGGACAAAACGAAGTGAGAATTCCTGAAAAACTTCGTCTACGGCATCAGAATCGCGGAGACAGGCCATCAGATAGCTGCGAATCGCGCTTCCGTAGCGGTCAATCAGCTGAGCTCGAGCGGCCGAAGTGGCGGCAGAATCCGTAGCGTGTGCCTGACGAACAACCGACCAAAGGGTTTCAATCCGGCTGAGATGTTCGTTTTGCGCCATATCCACGTCCTGAAATCTGCCGAATCTGAAACCTGAGACAAACGGTCTACGCCAAAAGCGGGTCGCAGGTTAACATATCAGGGAGCGTCTCTGGCAACCCCCCGACGCCAAAAAACGACTGCGAATATCGAGAGAATCTGCGGCATGAGTCTTCCTGCAAAAATCTTTCATCTGCTGAAAACCGGGTTTATGCCGGCTCCGGCACGTCGCTCTCGCTGGCGCGCCATGGCCCGCCGGATCATCAAACAGTCTGAAAAAATGAAAGACATGTCTGATGATGAATTGCTGTCAGCCGGCAGAAAGATCCGTTGGGAAGCCAAAGCCGGCGTGCCGCTGGCGACTCTGCTACCGGAAGCCTACGCACTCGTGCGTGAATCGTCTCGCCGTGTCCTTGGAATTCAGCACTTCGAAGTCCAGATTATGGGGGCGATCGCCCTGTTCGAAGGCCACATCGCCGAAATGCAGACCGGAGAAGGTAAGACTCTGACGGCCACCATGCCCGCCTTTCTGCGAGCACTTCCGGGACAGGGCTGCCACGTAATCACCGTCAACGACTATCTCGCAAAGCGCGATGCGGAAACCATGGGCCCGGTACATGTAAAACTGGGACTCACCGTCGGGAAGATTCTGGAAAACATGGAGCCCGACGAACGTCGGCGCAACTATGCGGCAGACATCACTTACGGCACTTCCAAGGAAATGGGGTTCGATTTTCTGCGAGACCGACTGCGCAAAGGGGCCAGCGTTGATGACGGTCCCTGTATGCGAAGATATGTGCGTACGACTCAGGGTTCAGAAGAACCTGTTCAGCGAGGTCATTACTTTGCTCTGATTGACGAAGCCGACAGTATTCTGATCGATGAAGCCAGAACCCCTTTGATCATTGGTCTGACGAAGCCAAATGACCCGGCTACCGTCAACCTCTTCCGCTGGAGCAATCGAGCAACTTTTCAGCTTCAGCCTCGCGAAGATTATGTTTATGAACCAGAACGCCGCTCCGCGTGGCTGACTGATACCGGTTGTCGAAAAGTTGTGCTGATGTCAAAGCCGTCTCTGCTGAGCTCCATGGATACTGAACGTATCTATGGTCAGGTGGAAAAGGCTCTGACGGCCAAGCATGCCTTTGAGCGAGATCGTGATTATGTCATCGTCGAAAACAAGATTGTGATTGTTGACGAAGGAACCGGTCGTGTTATGGACGGCCGAAAATGGCAGGATGGCCTGCATCAGGCGATCGAAGCAAAGGAACTCGTCCCGATTACGGCAGCCACCGGTGAAGCAGCCCGTATCACGGTTCAGAGTTTCTTCCGTCAGTATACAAACCTCTGCGGAATGACCGGGACAGCGTTGCCTGCCAGAGCTGAACTCCGCAAGACTTATAAGCTCAAGGTCACTCGAATCCCAACCAACCGGCGATGCATTCGCCGAGGACGTCCGTACAGGATCTTTAAGACTCAGCAGGCAAAGCGAAATGCCATAATTGAGGAGATTCGGCATCTGATTAAGGCGGGGCGCTCGATACTGATCGGTACGCCCTCCGTGGAAGCATCCGAAGCGCTCGGCGAGGCACTCACGACCGCCGGTATTGAGCATCTGATTCTCAACGCTCGCTACCACGAACAGGAAGCAGCCATTGTAGAAAAGGCAGGGCTGCCCGGGCGAGTCACCATTGCGACGAACATGGCAGGACGCGGAACCGACATTCTCCTTAACGACGAAGTTCGCAAAGCCGGTGGTCTGCATGTCATCGCCACTGAACTGCACAGTTCGAAGCGTATCGATCGCCAGCTCATCGGGCGGTCTGCTCGGCAGGGGGATCCGGGTGGCTATCAGTTCTTTCTCTCACTGGAAGACGAACTCCTGCGATGCCGCGAACCTCGTGAAGTGCAGCGCAAGATTCGCACAGCCATGGCGGATCGCAACGGAGAACTCGGCAGGTCCTGGCTGAGCTACTTTCGGCGCGTTCAGCGATTCCTCGAAAAGAACCACCGCAAGCAACGCAAGCACCTCCTGAAACAGGAACGCTTCCGACTCGAACAATACGAAAACATGGGCCTCGATCCCTTCCTCGAACTCACCGAATCCTGATCCCCCGGCAAAGTACTCATCACGCTCCGCCGTGATGACGAACCCCTGGCTGCGATTCTCACCGCCCCCCCCACACACTCCCGACAAATGAAAGCAGCAAGGATGCGAAACGGCATAACCGGGATTCGAACGGCATTGACCCTGGTCTGCCTCATCATAGCAGGATCCTCGGAGTTCACTCTGGCAGATGAGCAGTCAGCACTTCAGGAAAAGTCCGATGAACTACTGGACTCCGTTGCTGAACGACCACATGGAGCTACTACGACCGAGGAGTTGCAGGAGGCGACTGTGGCGCTGACGGCGGATTTCGAAAAACCGATTGCCTACTGGCTAGAAATGCTCCGGGAGAACCCTGGGCCCCAAAGTCAGCACGCATCAGTGACACTCTCACTGGCCGCGCAGACCATAGCAGTTGAAGCCGCTTTGTCCGCCGGACACAGGAAGGAAGTTGTCGATCAATTGTTCGGTCGACAACTTCTCGATCCCGTACAGCGCAAATCTTTCGCAGCACGATTTCAAGTTGAGTTTCAGATGCTGCTGGAAGAAATGATTGAACAATACAGAGTTACCATTGAAGAACCGGAGTCTTCTGAACGTCAGCACGCATTGGCAGTGATCGCTCTTTGTATGGCAGTCTCTCACGCCGATGGTTCTGGTATCGCGCGAGCTAGACAAGTTTTGCCCCCTGGAGCTCAATCTGATGCACTCATCAGAGAACTCCTGTTGGTGACGCCTTATACACTACCGGCTGATCAGGAAGTTGGCCCTGTCATCATCCGCGAGGTGCAAACGTTGAGCGACGAAACGCTGTGCTTCGCTGAGGCTGAGTGGCACCGTATTGCCCGGCTACCCATTTCTGAAGAGCCATTCCAACAAATCGGACTTGGATTCTTTCCGCTGGGGCTGCTGACGGGATTGAGCGGATCAGATCGCATCCTTTCGGAGATGGATTTTTGCCTCGAGTTTCTGAAGCCCGAGTATCCCTCGCTATTTCGGTGCGCTGCTCTAGCGTGCCTGGCTGAATTCGGTTGTCTTGCAGAATCTGCCCAGCCCGAAATCGAAGCGATGTTCCACGACGATGAATTTCTCATCCGCTGGCTGGCCGCCGCTACCTGGATAGCCACCTCTGTCGAAACTCTGAGAAAACAGGACTTCGAACGTATCGCAGACGAAGCCCGATTGGGAGACCCCGGAAAACAGCAACTCCTGCTCCTCTTTGAGGAACAACAGGAGCATAGAGCTGAGGAACGTCGCTCTGAACAATACCTACTGGCCAGCCTCGACGAACACGTACACCAATCAATGCTGAATGGTTCAAAAAGCAGTCGACTTTGGATTCTCAAAGCGATTCGCCGGAACCCAACACTTGCAGCGAGGCACGAATCATTCGTTCGGGAATGCCTCACCGACAACCTCCCTCAAATCCGCCACTCCGCCAACCTCGCCCTCAAAGCCCTCCACACCAATTAAAGGTGCCACGGACCGTTTTGGTAGTATGGGTAGTTTTGGTTGCCGAATCCCTGTGATTCGAAACAGCCAACGTGTGGGTCTCTGCCATCTCTTTCACGACGGAGTTGAAGCCGTCGATCGACGGGGTCGGCGTCGATTGAACGGATCTAAGAATTGATGGTGCGGGATTGAATCCAACCAGCCCCCAGACGAAATTGGCATTTCGTTGCGCAACGTCTTCCACCATAATGCCGGTGTAGGTTTCCTATATTGCCAAAACGGTCCGTGGCACCTTTATTTGAGAATTGTACGAAGGTGGTCGGGGTGGATGGGGGTGGAGAAGGGGGTTTTGGTGAGGGTCCAGTGTTCGGTGTAGGTGGCGGATTCGCCGGGGGACAGGGTTTCTGCCGGGCCGATGGGTTCGAGTTCGATCATGTCGCCCTGAGGGTACCAGACAGAAATTGTCAGACCGGCGGCCTCATTGAAGACTCGCCTGCGGTCGGTTTCAAATCGTTTCACAAACAACAGATTGTTCGGAGCGAGATACGCGATTCTTCCAGCGAACGAATCAAACCCGAGCTTTGGTTTTCGAGGTGCGGCGAGAATTTCGATGAAGCCGTCGCGAATCCGAATGTTGGGATCTTCGGGCTTCATGTTGATCAATGTGCCTTCTTCATACATCACATAGTGATTGGGGAAGCGGCTGGGGGTTGTGACCGGAATGAAACAGATGCCTTTGCCCACTGCGAAGGTGCGGCTCCAGTGACACCATTCCTTTACGCTGTCGGAGACATTGATGATCGTCTGGCTGCATTCGAGGTGAGTCCCTTCCTGATCGAGGACAAACTCACGCGTGAGCTTTACACCGGTTGACGGATCAGACTGACTCTCCAGCCGGGCGCTGCGATCTCCGGTAATGACACCCGTCCATGCACCGCTCCACAGGACTGGTCGAGGTGGTATCACCAGTTCGGGCCCGATGTCGAAACGTCCTGCGGACGAAGGTGGATTGTCGCCGGGTTTCCATGACTTCTCGTCAGGGGAAACATAGAGGATGTTTTCGCCATCGAGGGAGTATTCAAGAACGCGTCCTCCCACTTCGGGACACAGGACAACTCGAACATGTTCGTTCCTGAGCTCAATCGCCTGTTTGTATCCGTGCCATTCAACGACACGAGCGCCTTCCGCGGAAAAGGCAATCTGTGTGTGCGTTACCAGAACAGTAACAGCAAACACAAAAGCAGTCCGCATAGCGGCAGCGAAGTGAAACATCTGCATGGTGTTCCTCCGGAAGCGTGTATTGATGTACGTCGAATCTCGCCGAAAGGTCAGATGGCCCCTGAAATCGCAGAGCGTCTCGTCAGTGAATAGAGCATCAGTTCAGATCATGGGCGACTGTCGATCGACGAGCTGAAGTGGAAGGCCCCATGGATCTCGCAGCATTGCAAATGTATCGCCCGTTGCCAGTGTATGCACGTCTGCCACGATGGTCGCCCCGGCAGCCTTGAGTCGTTTCACGTCTGCGGCGAGGTCTTTCGAGAGGAAGGCAAGATGCAGGGCGGGAGGCTGAACCTGAGGAAAGTTCAGGGCCGGGGCTTCGGTATTCCCGTAGATCTCAAGCATCACAGTTCCGCTGTCATCCGCCAGAAAATGAGCATACGGTGGTTCGATGGTCCGACGCTTAACTGTCAGACCAAGATGCTCGACATACCAGCGTGCCATATTGAGTGGATCGGGAACATTGAATGCAAGGTGTTCGATCTTCATTATTTGCCTGCTGTCCTCGGTTCCTGAGACTTCTTCCAGTTCGCAAGACCTGCTTTGACGAATTTCAGGAAGTTCTCTCCTCCGCTCGAATCGTACCCTTTGAATCCCGCGAATACCACTTTGCCATCCGGCGACACAATCGCATATCCGGGCAGGGTTACGTCCTTAAACCAGTCCGCTTGAAGTTTGAGGTTGATAGCCTTGAGGGTTTCGTGAGTCTTTGTGTCTGTGACTCCTGGAATTCTGTCCGTATACAGCTGAACCTGGACTGTCTGTTTGAGGACATCTGTTACTTCCGGGCGAACCAGAACCGTCTGTTCCATTTTTCGACAGTTGACGCAGTTCACCCCGGTGAAGTCGATAAACAGTGGCTTGTTCGATCGCGAGGCGATTCTAACTGCTTCTCGGAAATCAATCAGGTGAGTTGGTGCTTCCGGCGGAGCAAACGATGCAACCTGTTGCCACATCCATCCCTTCGGAGGTGCCGGGCTGTAGACACCTGCAGCAACGTATGCAGAGAAGCCCAGAAAGAAGATCGCGAAGCAGCAACGAATCGCAGAGATACCATCACCAGGGGTATCATGCGACATACGAAACAACCCAAGCAGGTACATCCCGGTGATCGCGGCGATTGCCACCCAGCCAGTGAGGAACGAAGCTCGGTCAACAATCCAGGGCAGGCCGTCCGGGCTGAATCCGATATCGGCAACGCTCAGGAACTTCAGGACCAGAGCCAGTTCAATCAATCCCATCGTCACCTTGACGGTATTCATCCAGCCGCCGCTTCTCGGAAGCTTCTTAAGCAGTGCAGGGAAGAGTGCAAGAAAGAAGAATGGGCTGGCAAAGGCTGCGGAGAACGCCAGCATCCCGATGATGGGCCATAGTCGGTCGCCTTTCGCGGCCCATACCAACAGCGAACCCACGAATGCGAAGGTACAGGTAAAGGACACAAGCGTGAATGTCAGCGCCATAAACAGAGCACCGACAACTCCGCCGGTTGATTCTCTTCGTGACGACCATGTGAGCAGCCACGATGGCATACGGAGTTCAAACATGCCCAGCAGCATCAGGGAAAACAAAAAGAACAGTCCCGAGAATCCAAGATTCAGCCAGCGATCATTGGCGAGTTCATTGAGTTTAGTGGGGCCAAAGATGACAGCCACCAACAGGCCCAGCACCGTGAAAGTACCAATGATTCCAAGGCAATACACGACGGCGAGTCCGATTGAGCTGCCGGTCTTCTTTTCTGATTGC
Source organism: Planctomyces sp. (assembly GCA_016795105.1). Lineage (GTDB taxonomy): Bacteria > Planctomycetota > Planctomycetia > Planctomycetales > Planctomycetaceae > F1-80-MAGs062. The sequence continues at coordinate 83,161 of JAEUIH010000011.1, read as the reverse complement.
TTCAAAAAGAAGGCAACCGTGACAGGTACCATTGGGAACACACACGGAGTGAGCAACGCAACAAAACCGGCTGCGATGGCGCTTAGTACAAATGGAACCAGGCCATCCCCACCTGGGGCGCCGGCCTCTACAGCGTTGTCGCCTGCTCCCGCTTCATCATTTGCAGCAGGTGCGGGGGTTTCCGGATTGGAACGATCTGGTGCGACACCGGTACCCACAGCGAACGTTACCTCTGATGGAGGAATGCAGGTCCCTTCATTGCACAGTTGAAACAGGATCGTGCCTTCGATTCCAACTTTGGTGCTCGTTGCTTTGTATCTGCGAGTCCATTCGATTTGCCCATAATGAACCTTCTGTACGATGTCTGACGTCGGCTTTTCGACCACTGGCTGAACCGATGGCATGAACTCAGAGTCCAGCTCTTTCAGGCCAATTAGTTTCGTAACCTCAAACTTAGTTGGTTCCCCAGCCATGTCGGGATCCTGGTCGAGAGCAAACGTATGCCAGGGTTTCTCAACCATTGCCTTGATGGATAATGTGACTTCACCCCGGGATGTTGGCGAATCGGGCGAAGAGCTGATCAATGAGATTTTGTATTCAATGGGTGCATCTTCTTCCCCTGACTTGGGCCGAATGGTCATCGTTGACTGAGACGATGCGGATGAGTTCTCCGAGGATGTCTGAGACGGCGAGGCTTCAGAACCTGGTTCAGAAGTGCCTGGTTCAGATGTAACCGGGGTGTCTCGGCCAGGAGTCGGAACGTCACCGGTTGCCGACACGTTGCCCGACAGCTTTGCGGAGAACTCACGAGGAGGATTCAGCGGGACGCAGGTTCCGGATTCTCCGCTGCTGCAGAACTGTCCGGACAGTGCTCCTGAAATTGTCACACCTTCGGGGATCGCACCGGACTTCGATTTGAACCGTCGAGTCCATGTCACACCTCCGATAAACTTCTCAACCGTCTGGTTCAGGAATGGGTCGTCGACAACTTTTGGTTTGCGATCTGCGGACCAGTCACTCGACGGTTCAATACCGCTGGGCAGCTTCAAACTGATTTCCGCTTTACCATCGAACGAAGGATCCATGGAATAGATATAGTAGTCTTCCGGAAGCGTCACGATCACGCTAAGTTCAACCGTTGTTGCATCCACCGACTTCAAGGTTGCGGCAAGTTCCAGATCTCCTGCGGGTTCAGCAGCACCACCAAACTCAAAGATGGGGAACTGTTCCTGGGCGCTGGCCAGTTCAAGTGGGCCAGCACACACCAGGAGTGCAACGAAAAGCGGAATCATACGGATTGAAATAGACATCGGCTTTCTTCCTCACCATTCGTCGATGGAATCGCTGGACCGATGTTGTTCGATGACAATATCGATCCTCTGTAAAGATCCGACCCATCGCAAGGGGCGAAACTTACACAAAAATGGCGATTTATGGAATGCCGTTCTCAGGCGATCACTTCCTGAATGACGTTCCCGTGTAAATCTGTCAGTCGGTAGTCTCGACCGGCATAATGGTACGTGAATTTTTCGTGGTCGAAGCCCATCAGCTTGAGAATTGTGGCGTGCAGGTCGTGGACGTGAACCTTGTTTTCCACAGCTTTGAAGCCAAATTCGTCAGTCGCACCATGGACATACCCGCCCCGGACACCGCCCCCGGCCATCCAGGTTGTGAATCCCCAGTGATTGTGGTCACGGCCATTGATCTTGCCGGCATTGGCCCCCTTTTGAGGCAGTTCGACCACTGGAGTTCGGCCAAATTCGCCGCCCCAGATCACCAGTGTCTGTTCAAGAAGGCCACGCTGTTTCAGGTCGGTCAGCAGGGCGCCAATTGCCTGGTCACACTGTTTAGCGAGTGTTCGATGATTGACTTCAATGTCGTCGTGGTTATCCCACGGTTGACCAGCACCGTGCCAAACCTGAACAAACCTCACCCCACGTTCGACAAGTCGTCGGGCGATCAGAATTTGTCGAGCCTGTTCGCCCTCACCGTACATCTCTCTGATGTGCTTTGGTTCCCGCGAAATATCAAACGCATCGGCAGCTTCTGACTGCATTCGGAACGCGAGTTCAAACGACTGAATTCGGGCTTCCAGTTGAGCGTCTCCAGGCCGTTCTTCCAGATGCTTTCGATTCAGTGACTGGAGCAGTCCAAGCTGCTTCGACTGGTGTTCATGAGGAATACGATCATTTCGAATGTTCTCAATCAGCTTATCGATGCTGCTGTTGCGAGTATCCACGTACGTTCCCTGAAACACTCCCGGCAGAAAAGCACTCTGCCAGTTCTGGGACTCCTGAATCGGATATCCGCCCGGGCACATTGCAACAAATGCCGGGAGGTTTTGATTCTCGGTACCAAGCCCATAAGTCATCCATGAACCCATGCTTGGTCGCACGAGTCGAGCTTCTCCACAGTTCATCAGCAGGAGCGACGGTTCATGGTTTGGGACATCGGCATGCATTGAGCGGATGATGGCCATGTCATCGACATGCTGAGCCACATGCGGGAAGATCTCGCTGACCTCAATTCCCGATTCACCATACTTACGAAATCGATACGGAGACGGGAACAATGCGCCGGTCGGACGTTCTGTTCGAAGGTTCCCACTGGTAATTGTCTGACCGCCTCGCCGCTGAAGCTCGGGCTTCGGGTCAAATGTATCGACATGTGACGGTCCACCGTTCATGAACAGATGGATGACATGCCGAACCGGAGAAGGGGACGGTGCTTCACGCGGAGCAAGCGGATTCAGGGGCTTGCCTGAGCCAGATTCGGCAAGGAGCTGCTGTTCAGGCAGAAGTCCGGCGAGAGCGACAGCCCCCATGCCCATTCCGCACTGTCTCAGCATACCTCGACGGCCAACGGCAATCTTCGGATTCGTGAAAACGGGGTCCATCATATCTGAGTTCGGCATATTCATGGCTGCATTTCCCATCGGCATTCATCAACAAAAACCCGCCGGCGTTAGTCAACAAAGACGAACTCATTGGTAAGAATCAATGTCTGAGCCAACTGGGCCCATGGATCAAGCAGGGGTTGAGTCTGGACTCGGCCAAAGTCCTGCTCCGAGTTCCACGTTCGTTCCGTTCCGTCTGAAAGCAGCGCAACGATCTCGATCTTCCATTGGAACGAATCATGATTTGCATCACCGCGGCAATCCACCACGAAGTCAATCGTATCACCTGGGGCCAATGTCTGTTCGTTAACGGCAGTCTGTTGATTTGCGTTTTGAGCGACCACGTCAACGAGTGTGTTGCGCTGACGGTGGAAGATACGTGCACGTACGCCATCCCCCTCCGGTTTACTGTGACCAACTTCTCCGGAGATTCGCACCCTGCAGGCTGTGTCCGTTGTCCAGCGTCGAATCGCAGCGTGCAGAAGATCGTTTCCCGGGTGACCGCCGTTTCGGTTCAGCATCACCCAGCCCAGAGTCTCATCCGGCAATTGTCGTCCCCCCTGCCAACTGCCTCTTTGAAATCGCGGCAGCATGGTGAATCGGGAAACACCAGCTCCGTCAGCGGAATCGCCGCCTGCCACAGGGCCGTATCCGTAGCTCCAGCCAGTTCGGGATGCACCTGACGACGTGAGTGTTGTTAATTCGGTAATGTATGTTTCCAGTTGGGCCAATTCAGAATCTGTCGGTGATCGCATCATGATTCGTTCAAAGAGAATGCGAGCTCTGTCAGCCGGTGTACTTTTTGTGTCAGCTACAGAATCAGCCAGAGTGGTTGCCTGATCCATGACGAAAGGGCTGTTGAGTTGGAACAGTGCCTGCTGAGGAACGGTGGTCTGGAAGCGTTGCGGCGCATGAACATCGGGATTGGCAAAGTCAAAGGTCCGGAACAGCCCCGGAAGATTCTGGCGATCGATCCTCGCGTAGATTGTTCGTCGAGGCGCGGCATCGACGGAAGTGATGTCGACAGAGGCACCACCAATTGATCGATCAAGCGTCCCACTGACTGCGAGGATGGAATCTCGAAGCGCTTCGAAGTCCAGGCGATGGCGATTCATCCGTGCCAGAAGACGATTTTCAGGATCCGTCAGTTCACAATCCGGCCGACGGTCACTGCTTTGACGAAACGTCGCCGAAGTGACGATCAGTCGGATGAGATTCTTTTGAGACCAGTTGTTCTGAACAAATGTCGTGGCCAGATAATCCATCAGTTCCGGGTGAGTTGGCGGGTCAGTTCGAACTCCAAAGTCGCTTGGGGAATCAACCAGCCCGCGGCCGATCAAATGCATCCAGATTCGATTCACAGCAACTCGAGTTGTAAATGGGTTGTCAGCACTCGCAATCGAGTTCGCGAGCTCGAGTCGGCCACTGCCTTTTGAGAACGCAGGAGCCTCAGTACCGGCGACAGAAGTGAGGAACCGGCGAGGAACTTCTGGCCCGCGATTCGCGGGGTTACCTCTCAGAAAAATCACCGGCTGTACCGGTTCAGCTCTGTCCACCAGCCGCAACGTTGATGGCTCGTTGCGAGGTTCGTCAGAAGAGTCAAAGACTCCATACAACGAGTAATAATCTGCTGCCGGGATGGGATCAAACTTGTGATCGTGGCATCGGGCACAGCCGATCGTGAGGCCCATCATGCCCCGAATTGTGACATCGAGTCGGTCGTCGATGATGTCATGTCGGTTGTTGAGGAACCGGCGGCCAAGTGTGAGGTAACCCATGGCAGCCAATTGAGTCCCGTCTTCTGCACCAGGCATCTGATCTGCGGCAAGCTGACGTTTGAGGAATTCATCATAGGGCATATCGCTGTTCAGCGAACGAATCACCCATTCACGATATTTCCATGCTTCGGGATACTCTCGGTCCTCCGTGAACACGTAGCCCTTGGTATCGGCGAAGCGAGAAACGTCCAGCCAGTAACGCCCCCAGCGTTCGCCGAAGTGCGGTGAACTCAAAAGACGATCGGTATACTCATTGAGCCACTCGTTGTGCCGACCAGCCTGATCCGCTGCGGCCCCGTCGGCAAAGTCCTGCGACTGTGGTGGAAGGCCCGTGATCGCGTACGACAGACGTCGAATGATGGTCCGAGTCGATGCCTCAGGAGATGGAGTCAGACCTTTCTCCGTCAGCTTGGCATGAATAAAGTAGTCAACTGGATGCACCGCACCTGGTAACTGGCTCATGTCGGGCATCTTCGGTTTCTGGAATGCCCAGTGTTCGCGCCAGCGTTCGGCACGTCGACGCGCTTCGCCTTCCAGATCGGAATTCGCTGGCCAGATCGCGCCGTCACGAACCCATTGTTCGAGAATTGCTCGGTCGGCTTCCGGGAGTTTGGCGGCTGGAGGCATTTGAGTATCATCATCGTGCCATGCAATGACCTGAAGAAGTCGGCTCTCGGAGGGACTTTCAGGATTCACGATCCGGCCGGACTCAACCTTGCCTTCCAGAACCGCTGCTCTCTGGTCGAACCGCACACCCTGTTCCTGCTTAGTGGGTCCATGGCATTCGATGCACTTATTCAGAAGCAGTGGACGAACCTTGCTCTCAAAGAACATTTCTCGTTCGTCTGCAAAAACTGTTTTTGCAAAACTGCACTGAGCAAGCAGGACGCTCGTTACGCAGACAACCATGAGCAGACGACTGCCCACAATCCGCAGGCCGTTCAAGTCTGCACTGTCCGGGCAAATGCTGAGATTTTGAAGTTGTTGAGTCATAGTAACGATACCTGACACGAAAGATCTGCCCGACCGAAAACGTTCAGCGGACGGCAGGGTGTGGGCGGGAGAATGAGGCGGGAAAAACATTGGAATTCTAGCCGCTGAGGCGATTGGCGTCATGAAGAAACCCGCATTCCTGTCGAAAAATCGTTTGGTTGAAATTCAACCCTCAGAAAGTAGCGGGAATGACGGCCTCTGAGTCGTTCTCAGAGTCGGGGACTGAGTATCGAAGTCTGGAAAACGAATGGCCAAACCGCTATATTTTCAAAGCTGTTTCCGATCATTTCCGCAGGCTCACCGTATAAGGGCATGGTTTCGATGCCAACTGTGAAGTTTTCCAACGAGAAAGTCTCAATCGAAGCTCAGGATGGCGAAGACCTGAGGTCGATTGCTCGTAAGAACGGTGTTCAGCTGTATTCCGGCCCCCACAAGATTCTGAACTGTATGGGTTTTGGGACGTGTTGCAGCTGCAATGTGGTCATCAAATCCGGCTCGGAGAACTGCAGCAAGCGAGGATTCATGGAACGAATCATCAAGTTTCTGAACCCGCTGCTCGGCGTGAAGATTCTCAGCAACGACGGCAAAGACGTTCGTCTTGCCTGTCAGACTCGAATTCACGGGAACGTCGAAGTCGAAACCCATCCGCCCATCAACTGGCACGGCGAAAAGTTCTGGAACTGACGTGCCGGTGAGTTGGAGGAGCTGATGTCGTTGCGAATTTTGCTCATGGGGACTGGCGAGTTTGCTGTTCCTCCGTTTCGCGCGATCATCGACTCCAAACATTCTGTGGTTGGTGTTGTAACGCAGCCTGACAGAACGGGACGGGGCCATCATCGGCACGTCAATGTTGTGAAGGAACTTGCAGAGCCATTTGGCATCCCCGTGTTTCAGCCACAGCGAGCTAGTTCTGCGGAGTCACTCGCCGAACTGAGGGCTCTGCAGGCTGATGTGTTTATTGTCGCGGCTTATGGGCAGATCCTGAAACGAGAACTCCTCGCGATTCCGCGACTGGGTTGCTTCAATTTGCATGGGTCGCTCCTCCCAAGGCACCGAGGAGCCGCACCGGTTCAGTATTCAATCTGGAAAGGTGACGAACAGACTGGGGTCACAATCTTTCGGATCGAACCTGCACTGGATTCCGGGCCTGTACTGGGACGCGTCGTGACCGGGATCGGGGCTGAAGAAACCAGTGGAGAACTCATGCTGCGGCTTGCCGACCTCAGCGCACCATTGGTGCTTGATGTTCTTGACCAACTGGAGTCAGGAACTGCGGTTGAAGAGGTTCAGGACGTTTCCCTGGTGACTCTTGCTCCAAAGATTCAAAAAACCGATGGCATGGTTCGCTGGGAACAGACTCCTTACGAAATTGACTGTCATGTGCGAGCAATGCAGCCGTGGCCGCGAGCGGTGACTCTGCTGGTTCGGCCGGAATTGTCACAGGCTCAGTCCGCACGAACTGAGAATAGCGATCTTCGGTGTCTGATTCATCAGGTGCGCTCCGTGACCGAATTGGGCGTTCCGGAAGACAGATCACTCAAGCCCGGACGAATTCTGCTCCATCAAAACCGACTCTTCGTCGCTACGGGGCAGGGACTGATTGAAGTTGTTCGAATTCAGGCCGAGGGCCGGAAGGTGCTGAGTGGAACTGACTTCATGAATGGGAATCCACTTCCGCCGGGTTCCTGCTTTGAGTCTCGCGATTCCTGATTCAGGTTGTCAAACTTTGACGTTCAACCAAACAGACGTGATGGTTGAAATTCAAATGAGTCGATGGAACTCACGAGGGGGTATCAATACCCCACGGTGACATAATGGTCGCCTGAAGAAATCGGCAAAAATTGCCGGAACCGGAGACGATGGATGCTTAGTTCCCAGAGCTTTCGATGGATTGCAGCAGCGCTGCTGATGGCGCTATATTTGACAGGCTGCAGTTCAACAAAGCAGACCTATAACCTCCGATATAATCCTGAATCTCCCGCAAGTCTGAGCGCCGAGGCAAAAGAATCGGTTCCGCGATATACGGACGTCGGGATCGATCGCTCAGTGTCATTCGTGAGGTTTTCCGAGTGACACTGAAAATGTAGGATGGGTATTCCTGCCCGTCCCGCGCTGGTTCGAGCACTGCTGCGGCGCAGGTATGGCTCACTAAGTAGGATGGGCATTCTTGCCCGTCCCGCGCTGGTTCGAGCACTGCCGCGGCGCCGGTATGGCTCGGGCAGGAATGCCCAAGCTACGACTTGTCCCGTGCTGGTTCGAGTACTGCCGCGGCGCCGGTATGGCTCGGGCAGGAGTGCCCAAGCTACATATTGTGGGAGTCGCTGATTAGAATACAGGTTGAACCGATCAAACAGAACGGAGACCAGAACTTGGCAAACTTTCGTAGAAAGCGGCGGCACCTGCATTTACCGATCTGGACCAGCGTCGTGTTGATGACGGTCAACATCACGTTGATGGTGGTTTTGATCGTGCTGCTGGCTCGGCAGAATTCGTGGATTGCTCTGACGCTGGGTTCGGTAGCGATGGCGATCAGTTTGTTCGGGATGTCATTCTATTCCTTTCTGACGATTAAAGAGATTCAGCTAAACCGTCGTCAGGCGAATTTCGTGGACAGCGTCACCCATGAGCTAAAGACGCCGATTGCGGCGCTGCGACTGTACCTCGATACTTTGATGTTGCGCGATCCGGGCCCGGAAGATCGTCGAGACTTTTACCAGACGATGGATTCGGAACTTGCCAGGCTGGACCGCCTGATCAATCAGTTGCTCGAGGTTGGACGCCTCGACGCCATTGGTCAGCAAACGGAACCTGAGATCGTCAATGTGGCTGATCTCTTACTGCATTGTGCGCAGACCGCCTGTCTGAACCACAAAGTTGAACTCTCAGAAGTCTTTCGTTTTGAAGTTGCTTCGCTTGCGTTGACATCGCGACGGATCGTACTGGAAATGATTTTTGGCAACCTGCTGGACAATGCCGTCAAGTATGGCGGGGAACCACCTCGAGTTACGGTTCACGCGTTTCCTCGGGGAGCGGATCGGGTCGTGGTGAGGATTCGTGACAATGGCGGTGGAGTCCCGAGAGAGCACCGGCGGCAGATTTTTAATATGTTTTTTCGAGGAAGTAACGAACTTCAGCGAACTAAGACCGGCACTGGACTTGGTCTGTACATTGTTCGAACTCTCGTTGGCATATTGAAGGGGCGGGTCACCGTTAGCGAAGCAGAAGCCGGAACTGGAAGTGTGTTCGAAGTGATTCTTCCCGGACGAGCGTTGTCTGCAGAATCGGACTCATCCACTTCTGAAAAGACGGGGCGGTCAGTGCGAGTATCAGAAATGGTTCTGGAGACTCAGGATGCGGCACAGAGATCGGGTATACGACCTCTGGACTCGGATCGACTTTCGCAGGGATCGACAGGTGAGAAATCATGAGAATTCTCGTTGTAGAAGATGAAGAAGCTATCGCGAAAGGATTGCGATTCAACTTTGAACGGGAGGGATACCAGGTCGACACGGTCAGCAATGGCCGCTCTGCGCTGGAGCTGTACGAGTCTGCTCAGCCCCCGATTGACCTGATCGTTCTGGATCTGATGCTTCCGGAGATGAGTGGTTATGAAACATGCCGGGCGCTGCGAAGACTGGATACAGAGATTCCTGTGCTGGCTCTAACGGCCCGCACATTATCGGAAGACAAAGCGCAGGCGTTTGATAGTGGCGTTGATCAGTATCTGACAAAGCCGTTTTCATTGCCGGAGCTTTTGAGTCGAGTTCGAAATCTCCTTGATCGCCGCCGCCGTTCACTTGAACGCAGTGTCTCGGTTCGTGCCACCGAGAACGTCGTTCGATTCGGAGACGTGACCGTCGACTTTGGTCGATTTGAACTCAAACGCGGAAACGAAATCCACCCGCTGACGACTCGCGAACAGGAACTTCTGCGTTACTTCCTCGAGCATGACGGCGCCGTACTTTCCCGAGCCCGACTGCAGGCGGATGTCTGGAAAGACGCACCGGACATGTCGAGTCGATCTATTGATAACTTTGTGATGCGACTGCGAAGAATGATTGAGCAGGATTCATCAAGCCCCAAGCACCTGCTGTCTATCCGTGGCACCGGCTATCGATTTGTGCGTGACCCTCTACCGGAAGGTCAGGCACCACCCGACGAACTCTGACGCGATTGGACAGAAATCCATGGTGCTCGTCTCATGAAATGATGCCAGGTACCAGCTGACCATGGACATCGGTCAGGCGATAGCGGCGTCCCTGGAATTTGTAGGTGAGTCGTTCATGGTCAATCCCCAGCAGATGCATCATCGTGGCCTGCAGATCGTGGATATGCACACCATCCAGAGCAAGGTTATAGCCGAACTCACAGGTCTCTCCATACGCTGAACCGGCTTTGACGCCACCGCCAGCCATCCAGAGACTGAAGCAGCGAGGGTGATGATCTCGCCCGAAATCCGGCTGAATCTTTCCCTGACAGTAATTCGTCCTGCCGAACTCGCCTCCCCAGACAACAAGGGTATCTTCCAGCAATCCGTGTTCTCTCAGGTCCTTAATCAGTGCGGCAGCGGGCTGATCGGTCTCCTGGCAGAGTTTTGGCAGAGCGGATGGCAGCCCGCCATGATGGTCCCAGTCCTGATGGTAGAGCTGAATAAATCGAACGCCCCGTTCGGCCAGTCGGCGTGCCAGCAGGCAGTTCGCAGCAAAGGTCCCCGGCTTTGTAACATCGGGCCCGTAACTGTCGAGGACATGTTTTGGTTCACCGGAAACATCGGTCGCTTCCGGGACACTCGACTGCATTGCATACGCCATCTCGTAGTGATCAATCCTCGACTGAATCTCCGTATCCTGCATCTGGCTGTACTGGTGTTCGTGAAGTTCTCGGAGTCGATCCAGCAGTGCGCGACGGCTCGTCGTATCCACTCCCGCCGGGTTGCCCAGATACAGGACTGGATCCTGAGCGGCTCGGAATAACACACCCTGGTGTCTGGTCGGAAGGAAACCGCTTCCCCAGAGATGAGCCCCCAAAGGCTGCCCACCTTTGTCACGGGTGATCAGTACAACAAACGAAGGAAGGTTGGCGTTGTCCTGACCGAGCCCATAACTCAGCCACGCTCCGATACTTGGTCGGCCCGCGATCTGCGTGCCTGTCTGAAACATGGTCACACCAGGACCATGATTAATGGCTTCGGTAAACATCGATCGAATGACGCACAATTCGTCCGCAACGGAAGCCGTGTGAGGCAGCAACTCACTGAACCAGGCACCACCCGGCCCATGCTGGCTGAACTTGAATGGAGATCCCACAAGCGGAATTGAGGACTGATTTCCGGACATCCCGGTGAGCCGCTGACCTCCGCGGACTGAATCCGGCAACTGTTCTCCATGTCTCTGATTCAGCAATGGCTTGTAGTCGTACAGATCCAGCTGTGAGGGACCTCCTGACATGAACAGGTAGATCACCCGTTTCGCCTTTGCCGGAAAGTGAGGTTCGCCCAGAACTCCCCGGTCTTTAGATTCTCCGGAAGCACGTTCATCCGCCTTTGCGTCTCTGGCCAGCAGATCGGCAAGCGCGATTGAACCGAGACCAAGTCCGGATTGCTCAAGAAATGTTCGGCGATTATGCGACATCAGTTGTGAGAGCATGACAGGACCCTTTCGTTATCGCTTTACGACACATTCGTCATGATTCATCAATGCCTGCGCCAGGATCGTCGCGGCGGCGGCATGGGACGGATTGATCTCTGTATTACGTTTCCGGCCTCCAATTGCCAGCAGTTGCGAGGCATCTTCCGGATGAACGTCGAAATGCTGAACCTGTTCGGTCCAGAGTTGTTTCAGGATTCTGAGTTCGACCTTGTCGGGTTGTCGGCTCCAGCAGCGCATACACCCTTCTGTAATCATCGCGTCAGGATTGCCGTTGCTGAGGACCCACAATTCCTGCCCGAGAACTCGAGCGGCTTCGACATACTGCACGCCATTCAGCAGAATCAGTGCCTGAAGCGGTGAATCTGTTCGTTCTCGCTTTGCGGTACAAACGGCGCGACGTGGAGCGTCGAACGCCAGCATTGCCGGCGGCGGGCCAGTCCTGCGCCAGTTTGTATAAATACTGCGACGGTACACATCATCTCCACTGCTGACTCCCGCGGGTTTAAAGGCCTCGGTCATTTCATATGGGTTTACGGGAGGGCCGCCAATCTGTTCTTTCAAAAGTCCGGCTGCCGCCAGAGCGTTGTCACGGATCATCTCGGCACTGAGCCGAATTCGCGGGCCACGAGCGAGCCATTCGTTGTCAGGATCGTCGGCCATGATAGTCGGATCAGCCAGACTGCTCTGCTGATACGTCTGAGTCATAACAATTGCCTTCACAAGCTTCTTCATGTCCCAGCCCGAACGAATCAAGTAGTCGGCAAGTGCATCCAGAACTTCCGGATAGAGTGGACGGCTTCCCTGACTTCCGAAGTCTTCCGAGGTCTTCACAAGCCCGCGGCCAAACATGGACTGCCACACACGATTGACGGTGACCCGAGCCATCAGAGGATGCTGTGGACTGGTGAGCCATTGTGCAAACCCAAGTCGGTTGCGAGGAGCTCCGTCAGGAAATGCAGACAGTGCTGCCGGAACCCCGGCGTGAACTTCTTCGCGCCTTTGTGCATACTCGCCGCGAAACAGCACATAAGCCGGTTTGGGCTGTGGAAGCTCCTTCATGACCATAATCTCCTTCAGACCTTCGAAGTACTTTGCTTCTTCGATTCTGGCCTGCTGAAGTTCGGTCAATGTCGCCTGAAATCCCGCGTGTCGTCTCAGCAGATACCATTCGAACAACTGATCTCGCGTCGCTTCGGCAAGTTGTTCCGGAGATGACGCGAGTACGCTGATGGCTTCTGCTTCATTGAACACAGCAAGAGATTCCAGTGGAGTCAATGCAACATCGAAGACGCGAAGATCATCGACAGCCCCATCACGGAATCCTCGGTCACGAAACCGTTCACCCAGAGCAATGTTGTCTCCGCCTCCGCCTGTAATTTCCCGAGTGAGTGCGTCTTTGATGGTTTCTGTCGCGGTGCGGCGTCCATTAACGTAAATTGAAAGTCCGGCTGCCTGGCTGCTTCCATCCGATGCCACAGTGACGTGAACCCATTCATTCAGGGGCAGTTTCTCCTGAACGCCGACTGATGCGGCGTTCCCCGGCCAGAAATGAATCAGGGACCATTTCAGACGACCATCTTCAATCAGGAGCTCGTAGCCACGGCTGGCTGCGTCTGTCCACGCTCGCGAACGATGCATGACAACGGCACGCGACTTTTCATCCGGTGTCTTCAACCATAGCGAAATGCTGAATGGCTGATGACGATGGAAATTTCCGAGTGGAAGATCGACGGGATCATCACCTGTAAACTGAACCGCCTGCCCCTGTTGCCCATCGACAAGCCGATTCTCTCCTCGAAGGATCCCCGGCTGGTCCGGCTTAACGCTATTCGCAAGCTGATTGCCGTCGAGTGAATCGAATGTGAACCGAGCCTGCTCGTTGGAGAGGAGTCGGAGATCTTTGAGCGATTCGGTACTCAGCCATTTGTCAAATTCAGCACGAGCTGCGGCACGCTGGTCGGCAAGGCGAGATTCGATCGTTGTAACTCGATGTCGCAGTTCAGCCAGCTTTGTGTCTGCATCGGCATTCGTTAATGTCAATGCGGGTGTTGGAGGTGAAAGCGTGAAGTAAGAATACAGTCCCGCTTCATCGATGTTCTGAAACATCGAAAACAGCTGATAGTATTCCTTTTGAGTGATTGGGTCATACTTGTGATCGTGGCATCGAGCGCACTCAAAGGTGAGCCCAAGAAAAGCGGTCGCAACGGTTTGAACGCGATCGCTGACATATTCAACTCGATACTCTTCTTCAACGCTCCCGCCTTCGGATTCCTGTTGATGGAGCCGATTGAAGGCTGTTGCAAGTATCTGTTCGTTTGTCGCATTTGGGAGGAGGTCACCAGCAAGTTGCCAGGTCACAAATTCATCAAACGGACGGTTTCGATTGAACGAATCGATCACCCAGTCGCGCCATGGCCAGACTTCTCGTTCGCGGTCAACCTGAAATCCGTAGCTGTCTGCGTAACGTGATGTGTCGAGCCAGTCCACTGCCATGCGTTCGCCGTAACGAGGAGACGCCAGCAATCTGTCGACAAGATGTTCGACAGCCTTTGGATCCGTGTCGTTGACAAATGCTGTGACTTCCGCCGAAGCAGGAGGCAGTCCGTTAAGATCGAAGCTCAGGCGGCGAATCAAAGTCGATCGCGGTGCTGACGGCTGTTGAGCAAATCCACGCTTTGAGAGAGCTGACTGGACTATTGAATCCAACGTACTGCTGATGGTGGAGTCCGTGGTGTCCAGAGGTACCACCGGGATAAACGACCAGTGGTTCTCATACTCTGCACCGTCGCGTATCCATGTTCGCAGAGTTTCCACGTCTTCATTGCTGAGGCGACCAAGTTTCGCCTGTTCCGGCGGCATCACCACTTCGGCATCATGGCTGAGAACCCGTTGAATCACCCCACTTTCATCCGGATTTCCAGGGACAATGGCCCCCGAAGAAATCGCGGACTCTCGGTTGTCGAGACGAAGGTCTGCTTGTCGCTTACTACCGTCCGGTCCATGACAGAAGAAACACTTGTCTGACAGAATCGGACGAATGTCTTTGTTGAAGGTCACAGATGGTTGAGCAAACGCAGTCTGAGAACAAATCAGCGTGAGCAGCAAAAGTCCAGGAAAGACGGCTTTCATATCGATACTCCCGTGGAAGGGACGATTCCTGAATGGAATTCTGAAGTCTCAACAAAATCACTACGGGCATAACCACTTTCGATGAGTTTCATCATCCTGATCATAACCGAAAATTGCTCGGACGTGTCCACCACGATTGAGCAATAGCCAGTCCATGCTGAGAACCTGCACAGAGATTACGCAAAAATTTGAACGTCCTGCTTCCAGATCTCTTCGTTCGGGAATGCGACCGATGAATTCCGGCGGCAGATTTGACGTTGATAACTCGCTGATTGTCCCCGGAGGGTGTGGCGCCAGATACATTCTCAGATTCTCAGGTTCACCAGCCGACCAGATTGCATCGGCGATCACATCGTCCGTATGAACATTGGCGACTCCCTGAACACGCAGTTGAACCGACAGCGAATGGTCGTAAAACGCGAGCGATATGCTCCTGTTGTTGCTCAGTTGACCGACCTTCGGAGATCGGATGTCGGTGTGGAAGTACAGAACCTGGGAAAGCTCATCGACGCCACGAAGTACAACTGTTCGTTGCTGGACAGAATTCTGAACTATCGTAGCCAGAACCGGCAATCGCCAGCCATTGTCACGATCTGTAACAGCAGACTGAAGATGCTGCCAGCAGTCTCGCTCGATTCGGTTCAGCTGAGATACATCATCAAAAACGTCCAAGAAGCTCTCCTCGCAGTAGTATCCCTTATGAATTGGTGGCGCGCTTTTATGGTCGGTCAGTGGAGTCAAGTTTATGGCTGGGCAGTGGAATCACAGGCTCGAAATCCTGGCGAAGAGCCAGCGTCAGGGCAGACAGTACGTCGTGATCGGCAGGCAATGTTGATGTCAGGAATGCCTTAAGCGGCACCGGCACCTCATCCATCCGATAGGCAACTCCATCCCGATGAACACCATACACCGCTGTCGTAAAGCGAACCGTCGGATTCGAGAAGTCGAATCGACCTGGATAGTCGAGGAGAATGGTGGGAACCTTCTTCAGATTCTGCTGAGCCATCTCTGACATCTTGCGAACACCTTCCCCTCCCACGAGAACCACGCAGTCAACTTCCTGATTCTCCAAAAGCACCGAAGCCGTGTATTCGCCGGGATTGTATCGAGGGTACCCGCGCCCAAGGCTGACGCTGAAAGGATATCCGGTCTGCCAGCAAAGAACGCTGTCCGCACCAGCGACGTCTCCTGGAATTCGCATACGTCGAGCGACAAAGTGAGTTCGTTCGTTGAGTTCGATGACCAATTCGAGCAGTGCCTGAACCGAATGGTGGCCACCCTCCTGCCCGGCAAGCCCCATGCCAAAGAACACGACTCCGTATCGGCAGTTCAGCATTCGCTCAAAGAGTGCCGTCAAATCGGAACGAGAGATTCCTCCGACATGGTCCGGTATCGGATGTCCTCGCAGTAGTGATCGTAACGCCCAAATCACCTCAAAATCTGCGCCGCGTCCGATCTGGATAAACGTGTCAGCGACTTCTGAACTGGCGGTCGCCTCAGGATCAACAATGACAACATGTCTGCCGGCACGGCCCTCCGGAACAAATCTCCCAGGGGTGTTGACGAGTCGTTCAATATGTCGAGGATGACTGTCAACGGGATTACTTCCCCAATAGATCACCAGGTCACTTCGATTCTTCACTTCGCCAAGCGTTGAAGTTGCTTCCCCAACGTTTTGCAGAGCAATGATCGATGGTGCGTGACAGGTAGATGCAGTTGTGTCGATCGTCGCGCCAATCAAATCCGCCAGTTCGGTAGCTGCACGTTGCCCGGGTGTACTGCTGCGAGACAATCCATAAATCAGGGGGCTCCTCGAGTGACGAAGCAGTCTCGCTGCTTCAGCGATGGCAACTTCGTAAGCGGCCGCCCGTCCATTGACCAGAACTGGTAACGATCCGGCATCCG
Source organism: Planctomyces sp. (assembly GCA_016795105.1). Lineage (GTDB taxonomy): Bacteria > Planctomycetota > Planctomycetia > Planctomycetales > Planctomycetaceae > F1-80-MAGs062. The sequence continues at coordinate 66,812 of JAEUIH010000011.1, read as the reverse complement.
TCTGTTGAAGCAATCGATACCATGGATCTGCAAGTTGACAGGAAGGTTTCCAGGAGTGCAGCTGATTGTTGCGGATCTGGAAGACGAGGTCATCACAAACGCATCCACACTGAGTACAGGTGACATCACGAACCTCTGTCGGCGATGCTTCATTTGCCTGTGAACCAGCCGTTACCATCCCGTGATTCCTCTTAAACTTCATCTTTGCCATTGGCAGAGCGATTTCAGGAAACACCAAAACCGTCTGAACTTCAGCAAATCAGGACTCACGCACAATACGCAGAGATCGGCTTTGATAGAAGTGCTATCCTGAAGATAGACTGAACGTTCTGACGTCGTTCCGAAAAGTGAAATTCTGAGAGTCCGGAAATCATGAAAGTTGGCTCAGTTTTGAGATTTTTGGTTGTGCTGGCGACACCGGGAATCGCTCTGGTCGTTACCGCAGTTGCAATCCAGCGGCCTGATCCGGACCTCAGGACATCCGTCTTTACAGAGCCCCAGAGAAGGCAGCAGATTGAACCGATTGTGAGGCAACTGAGTGACTTGCTTCAGAAGAAAGAATACCGTCAGGCTACAATGACCGCTCGACGCATTCTCACCCTGCTGCCCGACGAACCTGAATCTCACCTTCTGGTTGCTCGATGCCTGTGCCTTCAGGGAGATACTGAAAAGGCAATGGTTGTTCTGAAACAGGCCATCTCGCATGGCTGGAGCGACACTCGCCGGATGGAACAGGATCCAGCTTTTGAAGTGATCCGAAAACGTGACGATTACCCGGCCTTGCTTGAACAGATGAAAGCTGATGACACTAAACCTCGCGGCCGTAAGGTCGAGCCTGCAAAGGTATCCGGGGGAGTCGTTGTGGTTGATGAACAGAATGCTCGCTGGGATCCTGCTCGCAACTGCATTCTTGTCGATCTGGAGGCGCCCACACCCAAGCCCGATGTGGCTGTCATCAACGGAACCACAGAGGCCGATCAGGAAGTGATCAAGTGGTATGCGGAAGGCACCGCTGCGGGCCACTGGGGAGACTTCTATGACAATCGGGATCGAGATCATTCCGATCTGAATCTGGGTCGCTTCCCGCAACTGACTCGGATTGAGTATTCCGATTCAGCAAAGAAGACATCGATCGACAATGGCGTGCAGATTTTCCTCGCTTACAACCGCCCGGTCATTGGAAACTCATCAACGGCTCTTGTCGGATCGCCATTCTGGCGAAGTAATCCGAGAACATTTCTGACGAAGGATGGCTTCACGAAAATTGTGTACAATCAGTACGTCAACAACATGATGTACTTCTACCCCGAGCACAACGATTATGACCCGGAACATGGAGACGCATATCCTGCGAATACACCGTTCTACGTTGTGTCTCAGGGATCATCGGGATCGGATCAGCCGTTCCTGAATGCCTATGCTCTGACAATGGCAGCACTTCGACCGGAAGTGAAAGAGAAAGTCGTGCGAGCCGGTCTCCTGCCTGCTCTCCTGCAGATGATCTTCCGCCGATCGAGTAAGCTGGTGAAGACAGAAGAAGATTATCTTTCCGGAGTTGCACACCCTCCCGTCTTTGTTGCGAACCGTATTGATGAACTTCGCCTCGTCCGCCTGGCTCACGAGATCACTGAACCCGAGATTCCGCCCATGATTCAACTGCAGGTGATCGAAGAAGATGGAGCGATTTCCGGCCGTGACTTTTTCTTCCCGGCACTGAATGAATCACTGTTTGATACTCCGGCCGCAATCGCCCGAATTCACCGCACCGTGGAATCTCGCCGTCGCATGGTCGTTGACGCATCCTCAACCGGCTCGTTTAACGGCACTCGCCCCAGGTTTCACTGGGCTGTGCTGCAGGGACCAGCAGAGCAAGTACAAATTCGGCCTCTGAACGCCGACCAGAGTCGTGTTGAGATCATCTTTCCCTGGGTTTCACAGGTAGACGTTCCGATCCGCAGCGAAATGTCATCGTCAAGAATTGATGTTGGAGTGTTCGCGTCAACTGGAAAGTACTGGTCGGCTCCAGGATTTGTTACTTCGTATTGTCTGCGAAAAGAGAAGCGAAGTTATGACGAACAGGGGCGAGTTCTCAGTGTGGACTATGGCGATGCCGAGACCCGCAAGAGGTATGATGATCCTCTGATTGATGTTGAAAAATCGTGGAAAGACACGTATCAGTATTCCGAGAATGGTGAAAAAACTGGCTGGGTCCGAACCGGGGCTGGCCCGAAACCAATTGAGTTCCACCTGGACGGCACCGCAATTCGCAAACGCGACTCGCTTGGGCGTTGTGCTGAAAGTGTAGAGGTTGAGTATCGAGTGATCACAAGCGACAATGAGCCTCCTCGACTTGAACAGATTCTCAGCAACAGTCGAATTCAATGGGCGTATTCATCGGAAACGGATCGTCAGGGTACCGGAACCCGGGTACCCTGATCATATACGTCAAACATACGTGATGGGCCGTACGCACATACGTTATGGCTTTGGCGTTACAGTGTTCTTCTTTTGCCCACTGCTGATAGATCTTTGATATCGTTCGTTCATCTGCCGATACCGGGCGGGCGCCTCGTTGCGCCGAACTGTAGTGTCCTGTTGTTCTCGATCACGGTCCGTTGAGCCTTCTCGATTATGACCTGGCGTTGAAACAGGTAACCCTTTGAGCATCTCATCGAAGCTCTTCTGCTGGAGTGTTCTCTCTTTCTTTTCCGCTTCGGTCAGTTCTCGTTCCGCCAGTTGACGCTCGATGCGTTCAACGAATGCCTGAAGTTGCTCCTCTGTCCAGCCAAGCTCCTTCAGCATTTCCTGATCAACTTGACCACGTTCCATGTCACGGCGGATTCGTTTGAGGATAAGGCTTGCCGCCCGAGCCGCATCTTCCGGGTCTGCCTCGTCTGGATTCTCCGGCTTTGTTGACTTTGGCGAATCAAACTTGGCATTCGGATCGCGAGGAGATGCTGGAGACTGGGAATCATCACCTTTTCGACCAACACCGTCAGGTTCAGCGAACGCGCCAGATCCCAGTCCGGTTTTTCCTGCGCTACCGGCCGCCGTCGAGGTGCCATCTCCGGATCCACCGTTTCCACCCTGAGCGCCGCCCGATTGATTGCCACCCTGCTGAGCACCTCCTTCCTGAGATCCACCTTGTGAAGGACTGCCGCCCTGTTGCTGGTTACCGCCCTGTTGCTGGTTGCCGCCCTGTTGCTGGTTGCCGCCCTGTTTCTGGTCGCCACCTTGTTGCTGGTTACCGCCCTGTTGCTGGTTACCGCCCTGTTGCTGGTTGCCGCCCTGTTGCTGGTCGCCACCGTGTTGCTGGTTACCGCCCTGTTGCTGGTTGCCGCCTTGTTTCTGGTCGCCACCTTGTTTCTGGTCGCCACCTTGTTTCTGGTCGCCGCCTTGTTTCTGGTCGCCACCTTGTTTCTGGTCGCCACCTTGTTTCTGGTCGCCGCCTTGTTGCTGGTTACCACCCTGTTGCTGGTTGCCGCCTTGTTGCTGGTTACCGCCTTGTTGCTGGTTGCCGCCCTGTTGCTGGTTACCGCCTTGTTGCTGGTTGCCGCCTTGTTGCTTGTTGCCACCTTGTTGCTGGTTACCACCTTGAGGCTTTCCATCTTCGGACTTCTCGCCCGGCTGATTACCATCCTGAGGCTTTCCATCTTCGGACTTTTCGCCCGGCTGATTACCTTCCTGAGGCTTTCCATCTTCGGACTTCTCACCCGGCTGGTTGCCTTCCTGAGGCTTTCCATCTTCGGACTTTTCGCCCGGCTGGTTACCTTCCTGAGGCTTTCCATCTTCGGACTTATGGCCCGGCTGGTTGCCTTCCTGAGGCTTCCCATCTTCGGACTTTTCGCCCGGCTGGTTGCCTTCCTGTGGCTTTCCATCTTCAGACTTCTCACCCGGCTGATTGCCTTGCTGAGGCTTACCGTCGTCAGATTGAGGTTCGTCGGCTGGATCTGGCTTCAGCCGACTGAACATCTTGTAAAGAGCTTCATGGTCATCGGCAGGCTTCTTATCCTCCTGAGAAGGATTCGTACCGTTCTTCTCACTGCCTGGAGCAGACTCACCTGGGTCGCTGTGCCTCTCATTTCCCGTGTTCTCGGCCTGAGGATTCTGGCCAGCACTATTCCCATCTGCGGCACTCGTCTTTTGTTCCTGGTCTCCAGTCGCGTTCGTAGAGCCCGGCTGTTCTGCCGGGTTCTCCGTTGGCTGTTCAGAATTTTCCCTCGGCTCAACTCCCGAATTTCCATTGCCAGCCTCTGATTCGGAGCCTTCCTCCGGAGTCTGAGGCGGTTGTTTGTCCTTCAGGATTTGTTCCTGAATCTGTCGATCCTGTTCGAGTTGTTGTCGAGCAACATCGCCGGCGACTTCGTCGAGAATCTTAAGATGCAGTTCTTCGGTGCGGGATTGATTTCCTAATGGCGGCTTATTGTCACGGGCGGACATGTAGTATGTGACTGTGTCACCTGCTTTCACTCCAAGCCGAGTGAGTTTAAAGTCCCATGTACCGATAAACTTTTTCTGATAGCCGGCTTCAAATGCATCGAACACCATTTCGGGTGGTTCGACTGGGACACCATTGATTGCCATGTGCAGGGCGACATTCGCAAGCAGGAAGTCGGGGTCTTCGGCTTCAACGAGCAACGGGATCACCGAATTTGCAGGTACATCCAGATCGCGGGTCGGATCGAGAAGTGCGATCACGGGTGCCTGATCTCGTCGAACCTGGATCGAGTACACGGTTGGTTCCCGATTCACATCACCGTTCGCGTCTTCCACATGAATTTGGTAGAAGGCCGGGAAAGTACCGTCCTTACGCGGACTCAGGACAAATTCTCCTGTGAGCTTTGTCTGATCGATCTGCAGACCAATTTCCTCACCAGGTATTTTGAATGTTGCATCGTCTGAGAGTTTCAGAATTGCTTTTGTGACTTCAACGCTGCTTGAGGCTGTAATGCGTACTTTGGTGCCTTCCCAGGCGTTGATATTCCCGGACTCTTCCGATCGAGGAGGCAGAGTTGTATAAGCCGGATATTCGTAATCCAGCTTCGTAACCTGCGCTGATGGTGCTTCATCAACCTGCAGAGTGTACTCTTCAGACCTTGCATCTCCTGCGGAGATAAAATAGGTGAGGGACTGACGAATTCCTCGATCTTTGTCACCCAGCATTTGAACGCGGAAGCGACCTTCGTCGACTTTGCCCTTCATCTGCAGTTTTTCATTCACAAACTGACGATCTGAGGTCGTGTAGTAAACGGCAACATCGTCTGGTATCACGCCGCCGATGTCTGCGATGATTTCCACTCGACTTCCAGCCGGAATCACCTGATGGCCCGGCTTTACGTTCAGAATGACCGTTCGGGTAGCGACGGACGATTGAAACAGAGTCAAAGGACGTAACAGATTGATTGATTTTGGACTGAGAACGGCATAGACGCACGTCGCGACAACGAGTGCCAGCAAGAGCGATCCCAAATGAACGAGGAGTCGTCGATCAACCGCATCATCGACACTCACCTCTGAAATTTGAACGGCCGCTCGTTTCTCCAGAGTCTTGGCAATACTTTCGTCAAAGGGGCGTCCGGCAACCTGCAGGTCGATCAACGTGACCAGAGCCCCGGTTTGATCTTTTCCGTGTGCGTCGAGAATCCGAGCAGCATAAAGTGGATGTACTTGTCTGAACCAAGGCTGGACAACATAGCGAAATATGATTCCGGCACAAAGTACCAGCACGAGGATCAGCATCGCTGCTCGGGTCCATGGGCTGAATCCGCCATCAATGACCCAGTGATCGAGAACCGTGAAGACAAGGATGTACGAGACGAGCAGCAAACCGGCCACAACGCTGGCCGTCAGCAAATCCGTCCAGCGGATTCGTCGGCGAGCCACATCCAGTTGGTGCTGGATGAACTGATCGCATTCGGCATAGCCTTGCACTGTTGTTTCAGTCACTGTGGCCACGACCGGTTCCTTGAAGAAAACTAGGGATTTACAAAACAGCGTTCAGCCACTTGCTGCATTATCGGACGCCCAGGGGTGTCCGTCGACTCAGTAAACTCCGTGGATTCCTGCGAACCACAGATTCCGGACCAATTCTGAACGATTTTTTGTCTGAAAGCATTCTTCCTCGACTGGATTATAGAGTCAGCAGGTTCTGCCGATGGTTGACATTGTCTCACTGCTTTCAACCAAAAAACGTGAAATAGTGGTCCAAATACAGTGAGTTCGCGGGAAAAAGTTCAGGTGGTATGTTCGATTCCACCGGATCGATCCGCAAAATCGAAATATTTTCACAAGTTCCCCAACCGGAACGATCGATACCAATTCTGAGGTCCGGTTACACGAACCAAAGGAGTCAATCGACTCACTGGGGAGTTCGTTTCACCGGGATGACGGAATGTTCGATTCGGGCAAGGCCCACAGACTTTTCAGGGAAGAACGCAATGCAGACGTTTGGCAGACATATACGACGAGGGGTCGTGCTGACGGCGATCTGCCTGATGACGTTCGCGAACAGTGGTTGCACGCTGACCAGCGGTTTTGCGGGTGTACTGTGGCAGTACATGGTGTTTTGGAAGACGCTTCCTCCAGTTCCGGTCCCGGCTTATCAAAGCCAGTTGATCGAAGACAAGCTGCACGAAGATGAATACTATAATCGTGTGCCGGTCCTTGATCCTGTCGGAGGCGAGAATGCTCCAATCTTCTGCGTGGACCCACCGAGCGAAGATCAGGTGATCCGGGCTCTGCCCGATGACCCGGCAGGAGGTGTCGCCTTCTTCCAGGAAACTCAGATGAACAATGTTCGCATTGTCGTCGAGCAGTTGGTTGACCGTCTTGATGAGTGCAAGGTGTATCCACTGGTCGGTCCTTGCCGTTTGCATCACTGTCACTATAAGTGCACTGTCTACTACGACAAGGTTATTCGTTCCTACTGGCCAATCCCGTTCACTCATGTCGATCAGACTCAGGAAGTTGTCTACATCGACAAAGACCATCTGATCCGCTGTGCAGGTCCAACTGTTCAGTAATTGGCCTGTGAACATCTGAATCACCGAAACCCGGACTTTCCAGTCCGGGTTTCTTCATGCGCTGCAGATTGTACTCATCACGCTCCGTCGTGATGAGTACTTTGCGATCGGTTCTACTTCAGAGTCTGGAGAAGTAACTCACGGACCTGTTTGGGGTCGGCGCCGGCGACTTGCTTCATAATCATTCCAATCAACGGGCCGGCAGCGGCCAGCTTTCCATTTCTCACATCTGCCGCAGCTTCCGGTCTGGCAGCAATGGCTGCCTCGATTGCGGCTTGAAGTGCTCCGGTATCTCGCAAGATTTCAAGGCCTCGCTGGCGAATCAACTCTTCCACAGTTGCAACACTGATCGTGTGGCCCGACTGTACCATTTCCCGCAAAGCCGCGTAGACCTCACGACCGCTCTTGGTTGTGATGCGTTCTCCGGTGATCCATTTCAGCAAGGTACCAAGGATTTCGGCAGAGAGTTCAAACTGATCGATGCTCAATGCGGCGGAGTTCAAGTCCCGCAGAACGTCCTGAGTCACCCAGTTTGCGGCGGTCTTTCCATCCCCACACAATGCCGCGACTTCTTCAAACCATTCTGTCAGGATTGGTCCCTGATCGATAATTACGGCTGCGTCATAGTCTGAAAGTCCAAGCTGACTGACAAATCGTTCTCGGCGTTTGACCGGGGACTCCGGAAGCTGCCTGCGAATCGCATCGATCTGTTCAGTGGTCATTACAACCGGTACGAGGTCAGGGTCGGGGAAGTAACGATAATCGGATGACTCTTCTTTCTCTCTTTGCACAAACGTCACACCACGTTCCGCATCCCAGCCGCGTGTCTGTTTCGGTGCGTCGCCCAGCTTTTGGCCGGTCTTCTTCCACTGGCTGAACTGTCGTTTGACTTCATGCTCAATCGCCAGCTCGACGTTTCGAAAGCTGTTCATGTTTTTCAGCTCTACGATCGGCGTCGCTGTTTTTGTCCCATCCGGGTTATGGATATGCAGATTGACATTCGCGTCGCATCGCAGACTGCCTTCCTGCATGTTGCAGTCGGAGACATCGATGAAAAGCAGAATCGAACGAAGCTGCTCGAGGTAACGCCGAGCTTCCGCTGCGGATCGAAGGTCGGGCTCGCTGACGATTTCCAGCAGAGGAGTCCCCGTTCGATTCAGATCAACCCGACTGTCTCCTCCTCGCCCTGATTCGTCGTGAATATTTTTCCCTGCATCTTCTTCGAGGTGAGCTCGTGTAATGCGAATCCTTCGAGCTTCTCCGTTCGCATCATCGGAGGCGATCGTCAAGTGGCCCCAAGAGCTAAACGGAAGGTCATACTGGCTGATCTGATATGCCTTGGGAAGGTCCGGATAGTAGTATTGTTTGCGATCCCATTTGGTAAACTGAGCGATTTCGCAGTCCAGAGCCAGGGCTGTTCGAACGGCCAGCTCGAAAGCACGGTGATTCATCACGGGCAACGATCCCGGGAGTCCGAGGCAGACCGGACACGTTTGAGTATTCGGGTCATCGGGTGCAAATCTGGTAGAACAGCCGCAGAACAGCTTGGATTCTGTTTTTAGCTGTACGTGAACTTCCAGGCCAACCACAACCGTATATTCAGATGATGCCATCACTCGTGTTTTCAGCAATTCAGCCGGTTTCGAACCCCAATTCAGCCATTTCTCAGCGAAGTATGACCGTTTCCACTTGTTCCGTCGAGGCTGACGGAATGCTGCCCAGGGCATACTGCCTGACCTTTTTTTGTTTTTAGGAACGGACTGCACGGGTTACACTTTGAGAGTTTTTCGACGGTCGTAAACCGGAGACGTTGCGGATGCACTCCCGGAATCTGTTATTGACTTGAGGAACATTCAGACATGTGGTTGTTTCGGAGCCTGTTCACTGCGATTGCAGTGTTGATATTCGTTGTTCATTTAGATTGTCGAGTTCAGGGACAGGAGAAGTACGATCCCCGAATTGCAGGTCCGTCCCGAGAAGCCGAGTTGGCGCTTCAGGGGTTTCGACTGCCTGAAGGTATCAAAGGAACTGTCGCGGCCGCTGAGCCTCTTCTTGCGAATCCCGTCGCCTTCACAATCAGCAGTGAAGGACATTTATACGTCTGTGAAACATTTCGACAGGAAGTGGGGGTCGAAGACAATCGATCTCACATGGATTGGCTCGAGCAGGATTTGCAGCTGGAATCGGTCGAAGAACGCCTTGCCATGTTCCGCCGTTTTCGCGGAGCAGAGATCGGAGCGTGGGGCGTACATCATGATCGCGTCCGCATGCTCCGCGATACAGACGGGGACGGAGCCTACGATCAGGACACCGTCTTCGCTGACGGCTTCAACGATCTGATGGATGGTACCGGAGCGGGAGTGATTGAATACAACGGCAGGGTCTACTACACCTGCATACCGAAACTATGGATGCTGGAAGACAAGAACAACGACGGCATCGCAGAAGAGAAGTCTGCCCTGCACCATGGTTATGGAGTCCGTGTTGCGTTTCGCGGCCACGACCTGCATGGTCTGACGGTTGGGCCGGATGGTCGGATCTACTTCAGTCTTGGCGACCGCGGGTACAATGTTGTGACTCGTGAAGGTGCACGACTGAAACGCCCCGACACCGGTGCTGTGTTTCGCTGTGATGCAGATGGTTCAAATCTGGAGGTGTTTGCGTATGGTTTGAGAAACCCTCAGGAACTGGCATTTGATGATGCCGGAAATCTGTTCACGGGCGACAACAATTCGGACAGTGGTGATCAGGCACGATGGGTCTATGTTGTACAGGATGGCGACACCGGCTGGAGGATGTACTATCAATACCTGGATGATCGAGGCCCCTGGAACCGGGAACGCATCTGGCTTCCCTATCGAGCAGACGAACAGACAACCGAGGTTCAGCCCGCATCAACGTTGCCTCCCATCATTAATCTCGGTGACGGACCATCCGGACTGACCTATTATCCAGGAACCGGCCTCCCGGATCGCTATGCGGGACACTTTTTCCTCGCGGACTTTCGAGGAACCGCAGGGAATAGCGGAATCCGAAGTTTTGCGATGAAGCCTCGAGGAGCGACCTTCGAATTGACGGATTCGCATGAATGGATCTGGTCAATCCTTGCAACAGATGTGGACTTCGCACCAGATGGGAGCGTTCTGATCAGCGACTGGGTGAATGGCTGGGTCGGAGAAGGGAAGGGGCGTGTCTATCGATTTGTTCATGAACCATCTGTGGCAACTGCCGCTGGGGTTGCGTCGCTTCTTGGAGGCGGAATTCGCTCTCTTGGACACCAGGAACTGTTTGAGATGCTGGGACACGCAGACCGTCGTGTTCGACAGGAAGCTCAGTTTGAACTTGTCCGCCGAAATGCCGAATCCGATTTGTTGTCTTTCATTGAATCCTCATCTGTTGCAGTTGCTCGACGACATGCAATCTGGGGCCTTTGGCAGACAGGGCTTCGCAGCAGCGTCGATGCTCAGCGTATCACCGCATCATTGTCCGGAATTGTACAGGGACTGAAGGGTGAAGAGCAGGTTCAGGCGATTCGAGTGATATCGGATTTGATTTCGCGTTATGGTGCGGGTTTGGTTTCGGACAACGAAGTTCGAGAACGAATCAAAGCAACAGTTTTGATGACAGTCATTTCTGAAGACTTGCGACTTGCAGGATTCTCCGCGGTCCTTGTCGGCCAGACAGGTTCCGGTGTTGATGCTGCGGTTCTGTTGTCGCTGCTGGATCGAGCAAACAATGCTGATCCTGTGCTCCGTCATCAGGCATCTATGGGCCTGATGAAGCTTGGACAACGTCACCCCGGCTTGCTTGGGGGCCTCGTTTCTTACCCAGGTGCAGCCGGTCGACTGGGACTGGTGCTTGCAATGAGACGCCTTCAGGATCCAGCGTTGACGGTGTTTTTGAAGGATGCTGACCACCAGATCATGACGGAAGCTGCTCGTGCGATTCATGATGAAGATCTTGCGTTCGGCGAAAAGGCGCTTGCTGACTGCCTCGGATTGCCGGGCATGAGCGATGCAATGCTCCGTCGAGTACTCAATGCCGCCTATCGAATTGGAACTCAGGAATATGCGAGGCAGATTGCCGCAATCGCCGGGTCGGGCGAGTATTCGGAATCGATCCGTAAAGTTGCGGTGAACATGCTGGCTACATGGAACAACCCATCAAAAACCGACACTGTTACCGGCAAATGGCGGCCTGTTGCTGTGCGTGAAGTGGAAGGGCTGAACGATGCCGTTCACAGCAGCCTGCCGGGAATGCTGGCAGGGCCAGAACCGATCCGTGAAGCTGCAGTTGGCCTCGCTGCCGAGCTTGGGATCCGTGACCTGGTGCCTGAACTGAAGGTCCTCTACAAGAATGACAAGTCCCCGGCTGCTCTCAGGGCTGCAGCGTTCGAAGCGCTTGCGCGACTGTCAAACGAGAAGGATTCGCTGATCGCAGAAGGTTTAAAGGATTCGGACGACCGAGTTCGACTGACGGCGCTCGATTTGCTGGTCCGAAGTACTCCGGATCGGGCAATCCCCGCTCTGAAAGATCAGCTGATGACCGGTACGATTGCCGGACGACAGAAAGCTGTTCGGCTGCTGGCAACAATCGCAACGGACGAAAGTGAAGACCTCCTGCTGAATGAGTTTGTATCCCTCAACGGTGGAACGCTTCCGGCCGCTGTTCACCTCGACCTGCTGGATGCAGCAGAAGTTCGAGGCACATCGTCGTTGCGACAGGCCATCAGTCAGTTTCGGAAGCAGCAGGAAGAGCAGGGCTCGATACTTGCCAAGTGGTCAGAATGCCTCGAGGGCGGAGACGCGTCGCGAGGTCGGGAGATCTTCTTTGGACGAAGTGCAGCTTCATGCCGCCGATGTCACAAGATCAATTCGAGTGGTGGAGAAGTGGGGCCGGATTTGAGTCGATCCGGTCTGGAAAAGGACCGCAACTATCTGCTGGAAGCGATCGTTGATCCGAATGCGAAAATTGCAAAGGGATTTGAAACTCTGGTGATCGTCACCGTCGAAGGACAAATTCACTCCGGCATTCTGAAACGCGAAGATGATCAGATCGTTCAGCTGATGAATCCTCAGGGAGCCCTGATCTCAATCGCTAAATCCGACATAGAAGAACGAGCAAGCGGTCTGTCCGGTATGCCTGTGGACATCAGCAAAAACATCTCACGCAGCGATATTCGTGACCTTGTTGAGTTCCTGAAGACGGTCACTCCGGTGGATGCTTCTCATGGAAAGCCTGCGCCGGCAGCAAAGTAGCAGGAAAGATGAACCGGTCGAATTGAGAAGCTGAGCGAAGGTTATTCAGAATCGAATCGATATCCGGCGCCATGGATGGTCTGGATGATTCGTGGGTTCCGGGGATCCAGTTCAATTCGTTTGCGGAGTTGTGAAATGTGCTGGTCGAGCGTTCGGCTGTTCGGGAAGTAATCTTCTCCCCATGCATGTCGAAAAATCAGATTTCGATCCAGCACCTTTCCAGGGTTCAAAAACAGCAACTGCAGGATTGCGACATCACGAGGACTCAGTTCAATCATCTGTTCGCCTCGTCGAGCTCTCAGTTCGGACGGAACAACATGCAGGTCATGCATTTGAAAATCGGGAACCTGAGGATGTTGTTTGGCGGTACAGCGGCGTGCCACTGCACGGATTCGGGCGACGACTTCCCGAACGCTAAACGGCTTGACGATGAAGTCATCAGCACCGAGATCAAACCCAACGAGTCGATCGATTTCTTCAGCTTTTGCACTGATAAAAATGATCGGGACGTCAGGGCTGATTGCGCGAATGCTCCGACAGGCTTCATAACCACTTCGCGACGGCATCATGATGTCGAGGCAGACAAACTGGGGAGATTCCCGCTGAAAAAGTCGAATCGCTTCCTGCCCATCCGGAGCCGCGATTACGGTATAGCCCTCGGCCTCCAGTACTTCGACCAGTCCTTCGCGAGTCAGCCGATCATCTTCAGCGACCAGGACTTTCATAGTTCAATGCAACCTGAACAGGGATTCGAAGACACAAGCCGCGACGCCAACACAGCCTTCCACAACAGTCTGCAGGTTTCTATGACAGACAGTGTGTCTGCCAGGCAGAGCGAAGGTTTGCACAACAGAGAAGAGAGACCGCATGATAACGAGTCCCCCGCCGGGAGCAACGCGAACAGACAGCTGCAGAAAGGCCGCTGGGCGACAGGGGTAACATCTGGCTGAAACGGGCTCAACAGCGCGAGCAGCTGAAGACCGGGAATCGCGAGCAGCTCAAGACTGACAGAGCAAAGCAAGGCCCTGTGAGGAGAAATGCGCAAGAGAGGATTTGAACCTCCACGAGTGTTACCTCACTAGCTCCTGAAGCTAGCGCGTCTGCCGATTTCGCCACTTGCGCGTGTGAGTGAGAATGATACTGAGGATTGACCCTTTCGGCAACAGAGTGGTTCGGGAAAAATCCTGGCGAATCGGCCATGGTTCTTGTTCCGGGCGTTTTATGCCGATGAAATACGTTTTGCAGCGAATCTACTACCTGTCGAATCCGCATTTTCCCTGTAGACAGCATATTCCCACATGACATCTGCGGCTGAATCTTCAGAAATTTTTCAACGCAATGCAGTGCTGGTGCGGGAGCTTCAGGGGCTGCTGGATCGATTAGTGTCTGAGGCCGCATTTCTGCAGGTGCCTCCCCCTCAGGGGCGGGAATGGTATGAGATTCTTCGCCAGAAGCTTCTTCCGCAACTTGGAGCCGATGCATGGCTGGTTGTTGCCGTTGTGGGTGGAACCAATATCGGAAAAAGTGTGATCTTTAATCACCTGGCAGGAGGTCGAGCGAGTGCCAGCAGTCCATTGGCATCCGGTACAAAACATCCGGTGTGTCTGGTACCCCGAAATTTTCAGACTCATCATCAGCTGTCCGACGTCTTTCCCGATTTTGAACTTCATGAATGGAGCGGCGCAACGGAGGCACTCGAAGAATCGGGCGCTCATCGACTTTTCTGGAGAACAGCCGCTGAACTGCCTCCCAATTTGATTGTTCTTGACACTCCCGACATTGACAGCGATGCCAGAATCAACTGGATCAGAGCAGATGCGGTTCGTCGATGTGCGGATGTGCTGATCGCAGTGCTGACACAGCAGAAGTATAACGACGCGGCAGTGAAGGAGTTCTTTCGGAAGGCGGCAGCGGAAGACAAGACCGTGATTGTCGTGTTTAACCAGTGTTTGATTCCGGAAGACGAGCCCTACTGGCCCATTTGGCTCGATACATTTTGTCGCGAGACAGGTGTATCGCCGGAACTCGTGTATTTGACACCTGCGGACCGTCGCGCCGCTGAAGAACTTCGACTTCCGTTTTCTCGGCGCGACTGGCCGATTCCCCCAATCACTGGAGTCGTCGAGAAAGATTTCAGCAGTTCGCCAAATCGCATTCCGGATAGCGGACAGGAAGTATCCACCAGCCTTGGAAGAGAACTTGCGGGTTTGCATTTTCATGAGATCCGCATGAAGACACTGCATGGTGCTCTGGCGGAATTTCTTCATCCGGAACGTGGTGCCCCGGAATGGATGAATGAACTCGCATTGGCGAGCGACGAACTGGCATTAACCGCCGAACGCCTTTCGGGTGAGACAGTACTTCGAATTCGCAACTGGCCATCGATCGCGAATTCGGTGATGGTATCCGAGATTCGCAATTGGTGGAATTCACGTCAGGAAGGCTGGGCTCGTCGAGTCAATCAGGTTTACAACACGGTTGGAGAAGGAATCCTATGGCCTGTTCGCAAACTCAGAAATGCAATTCAGGGTGAACCAATTCCGGCGATGGACTCGTATCGTGAACGGGAATGGGAAGCGATCCTGACAGTTGTTGAAGAGCTGTTTGAAAAACTGCAGTGGATGGCGGAAAGTGGAAATCGCCTGATCCGCCCTCGGATGGATCAGATTCTCGAAGGATCGGCTCGATCAGAATTCCTGACGGAACTCCGCAAACGCCACGATGCGGTTTCCTTCGAACAGGAACTCTCGGTCGTGATTGATCGTGAGATGACCAGCTTTCAGGCGAACAGCCCCGACTTGTTTCAACTGTACCGACAGCTTCACAATGCAACCGCGGCTGTGCGTCCGATGACAAGCGTGGTGTTGTTTAGTCTGGGATTTGGTCCTGCGGGTGAAGCGGTTGCACCATTCGTTGCCGGTGCAGCAGCTCAGGCCGTGGTGCATGTAGTGGCTGATGTTGCGGGCGGAGCAACAGCGGCGATCGCTGGAGAGGCTGCTGTGTCTGAAGCAGCCAGCAAGGGGACCGGCTTTCTTCAGACCTGGTTTCACCGGCTGCATTCAGCGTTTACGGCTCGTCGCGCTGGCTGGCTGACAGAAGTCATCCATACGGAACTCCTCGGGACTCTTCCTGAAGATCTTCGAGCGGCAGCACGCGTCACACGCGGCCAATCCTATCAGCGATTGACAGAGGTACTGACAGAACTGCGGCAGCTGTCTGCCTCAACCGTGAAATTCAGCAATGCAACCATACGAAACGAACACACCGCTGATCAGCAAGAAAGGTTGAGGCGCGAATGACCAGCTCATCGGAACTGGAACAGCTGGCCGTCCTGGCAGAAATCGATGATCTGATACGACGAGTTCGTCAGTGGCATAAGTCGGGGCCGGCGTGGGATGCCGCCGAACACGCACGAGCACTGGTTGGCCGAATTCTGAGTCGTGTCGAGTCCCTTCGGATTCGCCTTGAAACACCGCTGGTGGTTGCGACCTTTGGCGGCACCGGAACCGGCAAGAGTACGCTGGTGAACGCGCTGGTCGGACAGGAGGTGACGCCTTCCGGACGGCAGCGCCCAACAACAAAGACTCCTGTCCTCCTGATCCATCCGGACCTGGATCCTCAATCACTCGGATTCGATGTCTCAGAGTTTCAGGTTCGAGTTACCGATGCTCCGGTACTCAAAGACATTGTGATCATCGACTGTCCGGATCCGGATACCAGCGAGACTTCAGCTGCGGGAAGCAATCTGGCTTTGTTGAGGGCAATCGTTCCACACTGCGACGTTTTGATCTACACGTCGACTCAACAGAAGTATCGAAGTGCTCGTGTTGTGGAAGAGCTGGCTGACGTTGCTGGTGGCTGCCGGCTTGTATTCGTACAAACGCATGCCGACATGGATTCCGACATCCGGGACGACTGGAAACACTGTCTCAGCAGTACGTGGCAGGTTCCGGAAATGTTCTTCGTGGATTCTGTTCGGGCAATGAAGGAACAACAGCAGGGACAGCGTGCTGGAGGTGACTTTGGTCGGCTGCTCGAACTTCTCACCCATCAGCTGGGAACAGCTCGGCGGATCGCGATTCGTCGAGCGAACCTGATCGATCTGCTTGAGGAAGCGATTGCCTCCAGTCTCCTGGATTACTCGGCCGCGATGCCGGCAGTTGATCGGCTGATGGCTTCACTCGAAGACCAGCGGGGACAGCTTCGAAGGTCTTTAACTCAGCAGCTGCGAAATGAACTTCTGCTGAATCAAAATCTCTGGGAGCGGCGTCTCCTGAGTGCTGTGACAGACATGTGGGGGTTCAGTCCATTTTCAGCAGTCCTGAGAATCTATAATGGTCTCGGCGCATTCGTTGCTTCGCTCAGTTTGTTTCGAGCGAGAACATCAGCTCAGATGGCGTTGATCGGCGCAATTCAGGGGGCACGCTGGCTGAAGTCAAGGGCTGAAGAGAACGAAGCAGGCGTTTCACTGGATCGACTCGCTTCATTTGGTCTTTCGGACGGTGAACTGCAGACAGCTAGAATGGTCATCGCGGGATATGTTCGATCCGCAGGAATCAGTCAGGGCGAAGATGCCACGGGGCAACAGGACTTTGCACAGCTCCGAAGGCAGGCAGCAGCCGTTGAAAATGAATTTCTGCTGGATGCGCGTCGCGGAATTGATCGGCTGATCGAAGAGCTTGCCGCTGCTCACTGCAGTCGACTGACTCGAATTCGCTACGAAGCTGTATTCATGTTGTTTCCGGCCTTTCTGCTGAGCCGGATCGGATACAACTTCTTCTGGAGTTCGTTCCTCGCTCCGATCCTGCGAGACGGTGTGGAGGCTGAACCTTTGCTTTCGGTCGATTTCTATGTGCCAGCATCCATCTTTCTGCTGATCTGGTCGGGGGTGCTCGTTTTGAGCTTTACCTGGGGGATTCGACGCGGATTGACGACTCGAATTGAACAACTGGCTTCGCAAATGGCTGATCATCGATTGCCGCATGGACTGTTTCCATCGCTGGAAATGGCGTGCCATTCAATTGTGGAAGATCGTCGGCAGCTTCAGGAACTTCACGATCGTACTCAGAGGTTCCGCAAGCAACTGGCTGCATCCTCGTTTCTTGGGGGGCGCCGAGGAAAAGACAGCTGAAATTGGAATACGATTGCGCGATCCGATATACTGCCAGGCATGCCTGAAGAAGTATTCTCAAAACCCTGTGAGATTTTGGATCGCCAGATGATTTCAGCAGCAAAGTTTAAGCACAACCGGTGTTCGCATTTCCTGTTCATGGTCATGATGTTGTCGGTTGCAGCGACCGTCAGCGGTCAGGAGCCGCTGCCTCGCCGAACGGCACTCGATGATTACATTCAGAAGCCCGACGACAGTTATTCATGGAAGGTTGTCAGTACCGGATCTGCCAATGGAATGAAGACCATTGTCATTGACATGGTCTCGCAGACCTGGCGAACCAAAGAGGAAGTGGATCGACCTGTATGGCAGCACTGGTTGACGATTGCATGTCCTGAAAATGTGAAGTCTGATATCGGGATGCTGTTTATTGGAGGCGGTCGAAACGGGGGTGATGCTCCGAAAGCTCCCAACGATCGAATTCTGAAAATTGCCCAGGCAACCGGGACCTGCGTGGCTGAACTGAAGATGGTTCCAAATCAGCCTCTGATCTTCCACAACGATGGAAAGCCTCGATTCGAAGATGATCTGATTGGCTACACCTGGGACCAGTTCATCAAGACCGGTGATCCTTCATGGCCAGCGCGAAATGCGATGATCAAGAGTGCTGTTCGTGCCATGGATACAATGACTGCAGTCATGGCATCCGAAACGGGCGGAAATCAGACGGTTGATCGTTTTGTGGTTGCCGGCGGTTCAAAACGCGGATGGACAACCTGGCTGACCGGTGCGCTGGATGAACGAGTTGTTGCGATTGCTCCCATCGTGATCGATGTGCTCAATACTCGTGAATCCATGGAACACCATTTTGCAGCGTATGGATTCTGGGCACCGTCAATCGGTGACTATGTGACTCATTCACTGATGCAGCGAATGGAACACCCTCGCACCATGGAACTCTATCGTCTGGTCGACCCATACTATTATCGCCACCGCCTCACCATGCCCAAGTTCATCCTGAACGCATCGGGTGACCAGTTCTTCCTGCCGGACTCTTCGAATTTCTATTGGAATGAACTGCGAGGGGAGAAGTATCTCCGCTATGTCCCCAACGGCGACCATGGGCTGGATGGTACCGACGGAGTCGAAAGCCTGATCGCCTTTTATCACCAGATCATTACAGACAAGACACCTCCCCAGTATATGTGGACCTACGGCGATGATGGTTCAATTCGAGTCATGACAACATCGACGCCAAAAGAGGTTCGACTGTGGCAGGCAACAAATCCCGAAGCACGTGACTTCCGACTCGAAACACTTGGACCAAAATTCACGAGTACAGTTCTTGAGCCTGAAGTTCCCGGGTCATATGTTGCAAATGTAACAAAACCTGAGAAAGGCTGGACAGCCTATTTTGTTGAACTGACCTACGATGTCGGCGGACCAGTGCCATTCAAAGTGACAACCGGTGTTCGAGTCATACCTGAAATCCTTCCGTTTAAGGAAAAGGAATATCACCTTCCAACTTCGGTGACGATTGTTGGCATGGCGCCGGATGAAGAGTCTGCTCAACTGGCGATCAAAGAAGCCGAAGTATTCATCAAGGAACAGGGGCTCTCAGATGGTGCTGCATCGTTCCACTGTGATGGCAAACGCTGTTATTTCAATGTGATCCCGAAGAAAGATCAGGATCTTGAAGCAGGTGCAAAGGCCATGACCGAATGGATGGCCAAACGCAAGTTCACCAAGTTTGCCTACCAGCTGGAATCCGGTCCGGAGATCACTCTGCCACCGGTGAAGTAAGTCAAATTAGGTACGTTCCTCGGTGAATCATGTCGTTGAGCGAGGGATGGGATTGTTTCCGGGCTGCGAGGATGTTACTTTTTCACATCCCGCTGCTGACCTCAATCCCCCCTCCTGACTTCCTCCGAGGAATCCCGCACATGCGATTCACCACGAGGTTCCTTCTGAGTCTTGCCTGCAGCCTTGTGCTGCAGAATCAGTTGATTGAGCTTCGCGGGACATGCGAGGCAGCAGAAGACCCCGTCATTGCAGTTGACCCCGTCAGCGCCGTTGAACCTGACTCATCGCTCACACAGGTTCGAGGAATCGCAGAAGAGATTGATCGGCACATAGCCGCTGGGCATGTGGTTCAGGGTGTGACAGCCGGACCACTTGCGGACGACCTGACGATACTCCGCAGAATGACGCTCGATCTTGCGGGGCGGATCCCTATCGCCGCAGAAAGAGAATGGTACTTGACGCTGCCTGAGTCGGAACGCCGAATTCAACTTGCTTCACGTCTCGTGGCACTGCCGGATTTCAATTACCACCAGCGAAACTGGCTTGACGAGTTTCTGCTGCCGGATCAGCCTTATAACGATGAGTTCCGAAATTACCTGCTCGCTGCGGTACAGGAGAAACGCTCCTGGGAGACGATCTTCCGCAATGTCATGGGGGCATCCTCAACATCAGAGCCCGACAAGGGAGCCGCCGTTTTTCTTCGGTCGCGAGTCCGACAGCTGGATGATCTGACGAATGACACGGCAATTTTGTTTTTCGGTGTGAACATCAGTTGTGCAAAGTGCCACGATCATCCTCTGGTTGCTGACTGGAAGCAGGATCATTTCTATGGGATGCAGGCATTCTTCCAGCGGACCTATCAGACTCGAAAGCAGTCGCTGCTCGCAGAACGCCCGTTCGGTGAAGTGAAGTTTGCAACGGTGAGTGGTGAGAGTCGCCAGGCTCCGTTCATGTTTCTCACTGGAGAAGTTGTGCCTGACCGGACCCCTCAGGTTGCAGACGAGGAGAAGAAGCAGCTTGAAGAGCGAGTCCGAAAACTTGAAAATGAGGATGTCGAGGCAGAGCTGTATGTGCCGGAGTTTCGTCCTCGTGATGAACTGGTTGAGGCTGCTCTGCGTGACAATAAAGAACGTTTCTTTGCAAAGAACATTGCGAACCGAATCTGGGCACGGCTGATGGGGCGAGGGCTTGTCGATCCTTTGGATCAAATGCACAGTGGAAATCCGGCCAGCCACCCTGAACTTCTCAACTCGCTCGCTGATCAGTTGATCAATAATCACTATGATGTCCGACTGCTGATCCATGGAGTTGTGTTGAGTGACACATATAGTCGATCAAGCGAGTGGTCTTCTGAAAGCGATCCCCCGGCACCTGCGACATATGCGATTGCTCAGACCCGTGCATTGACACCCAGACAGCTCGGAGCCTCTTTGAATGTAGCTGTTCGGAGTGCAGCGTCCTGGCCGAAATTCGAACAGACAGAAGAGTGGGCAAAACAGAGGCTGGAACTAGAGAACCATGCAAATGGTTGGGTGAGAGAGTTCGAACAACCTCGCGAGAACTTCCAGATTGCTGTCGATGAAGCATTGTTCTTCAGTAACAACCCACGAATACAGGACGACCTGCTGCGGGATTCAGGGGATCGATTGCTCGGCAGCCTGATGCAGGCCACTGAAAATCAGTTGGTCATCGAACAGCTCTGGCTGAATGTGCTGTGTCGAAATCCAACGGCTGAGGAACTGGCAGAAGCAACCATATGGCTTGAACAACGGATTGTGGCCGCTGCTGGTGGAGGCAATACGAGCGAAGGCGCCGAAGATGCAGGGAAACGTCAGGAACTGAGGAAGCAATTGCTGTGGGCACTGCTGGCAGGGCCCGAGTTTCGGTTTAATCACTGAGGATTCGGTTTAGTCACTGAGAAGGAAGAAACATGAATCGAAAGAGCCCAGCCGGCATTTGTACTCCCGCGCAGCATGGCGGTGATCGTCGAGGATTTCTGGCCGACGCCGCTATGTGGTCAGCGGCAGCTGCAGGGTTTGTTGGAGGATATGCGGCCGACATGCGAAAGGTCCACGCCCTTCGCACTGAGGATGTCGCAGCAGAACTGAAAAAACAGGATAAGCGAGTCATTCTGTTGTGGCTGGCTGGTGGAGCAAGTCAGTTTGAGACCTGGGACCCCAAGCCAGGCACAAAGACGGGCGGCCCGTTTCGAGCCATCCAGACAAATGCTGCGGGAGTTCAGATCAGCGAACTGCTTCCACAACTTGCTCAGCGAATGCAGCACACCGCTGTGATCAGATCGCTGAACACAAAGAACGCCGATCATGGTGGTGGAGCAGATTTGATGGATACGGGGCGAATCAAAGATCCCGGAATCCAGTATCCTGATCTTGGTGCCGTTGTCGCACGAGAACTTGGCAGAATTGAAAGCCGAGTTCCGGATTACGTTTCACTCTACACGGAAACGGAAGGGCGGCGACGGGGGACAAGCGGGTTCCTCGGGGCCCGATATGCTCCGATGTTTCTCTCGGAGAGCATGATACCGCCAAATATTTCAAAGCTGGATTCAATCTCAGAGATTGACCATCGTGATCGTGCTGCACTCAGAGATGTGCTCGCAATGCGGTTTGTGCAGAATCGCAGAAATTCGGTAGTCGATAGTCAGTTATCAGCCTATCAACGCGTTCAGGGGCTGATGGCAAGCGCCGAATTGTTTGACATCTCAAAGGAACCCGCCGAAGTTCAGGCACGTTACGGACCCACACAGTTTGGACACCAGTGCCTGATTGCTCGACGACTGGTGGAAGCTGGCGTTCCGTTTGTCAAAGTGGCCAGAGCGTGGTGGGATAGCCATGGTCAGAACTTTGAAACTCATCTTGAACTCTGTGCTGATCTCGACCATTCCATGTCTGTGCTGCTCGATGATCTGGATCAGCGGGGACTCCTGAAGAATACACTGGTCATCACTTTGGGGGAATTTGGCAGGACTCCTGGGATTAATTCCAGTCTCGGCCGCGATCACTTTGCAAGTGCATGGAGCTGTAGTCTTTCCGGGATGGGAATTCGAGGCGGTGTCGCGTATGGAAAAACGGATCCGGAAGGACATACTGTCGCCGAAGGTGAAGCGACAGCCGGCGACCTGTTTGCCACGATCTTCAAGGCAATTGGAATCGATCATAAGCACGAATACATGATTGGTTCCCGACCTGTACCGCTTGCCGACTTTGGTTCCGAACCCATTGCAGAAGTTCTTGCGTGAGGTGCAATCAATGATTCAGGAATCTTCTTCAATTGTTCCGAACATCGTAAAGGTCACCGGCAGTTTTTCACTGCCCGGTATTGGATTGTGCCTGACCCCGGCCGAAGATCGTTCTCAAATCTATACCGGTCTGTCAGACTATTCTGTCTATCGAACTCAGTTGACGGCAGAGAAACTCGAATCCGTCAGCCTGGGAACCGGTGGACACAGCAGTTATGTCACTGGACTTGTGCGATCCGGACAGACATTGATTTCCGGAAGCTACGACTGCTCACTGATCTGGTGGAATTCAGGCACGGGAGAAGTGCTGCGAAAAGTTACTGATGCTCACGCGAAGTGGATTCGTAAACTCGCTGTCAGTCCGGACGGGACTCGCGTTGCGAGCGTCGCTGACGATATGCAGACAAAGATTTGGGACGTGTCGACCGGGGAATGCATAGCGACATATGGTGACTACGAAACCACGACGCCCCACGGCTTCCCCTCAATGCTCTACACCGTCACCTATTCGCCGGATGGAAAATGGCTCGCAACGGGCGACAAGACAGGCCGTGTTTTGATTCGAGATGTCTCAACCGGCCACATTGCGGTGACGCTGGAGACTCCGGTGATGTATACCTGGGACCCAAAGGCGAGGCGGCATTCCATTGGGGGAATACGTTCTCTGGCATTCTCAGCGGATTCGACGCAACTGGCTGTCGGCGGCATGGGAAAGGTCGGAAACATCGATCATCTTGAAGGGCATTCGCGTATTGAAGTCTTTCGGTGGCAATCCGCTGAACGACGTTACGAGATTGAAGACGGCAAGCTCAAGGGACTTGTTGAAGCATTGCGATTTGGTGCCGGCGACGGATTCCTCGTGGCGGCCGGAGGAGATAACAGCGGATTTGTCAGCGTTTACAACATGGCAGACGGCAAGCTGCTGGTTCAGGACAAGGCGCCAATGCACGTACACGATATCGATCTAAATGCCGATGGTCGTTCACTCACGGCGGTCGGACATCATCAGGGAGTTGTCGTTTCCCTCGTCGAATCCGCCTGAACCAACTGTTGTGGGAGCAGCGTTTGCTGATGTCGGTTATTCCTCTGCGTGTTCTCGAACAACACGTCCGCCCAGCAGATTCAGCTTCTTTTCGAATTCAAAGTAACCTCGATCCAGATGATAGACTCGGTGGATTTCCGACTCTCCCTCAGCAGCAAGTGCTGCCAGTACGAGAGCGGCGCTCGCACGAAGGTCGGACGCCATAACACAAGCGCCGCTGAGTGTTCGCACGCCGCGAATGACGGCTGAGCCGTTGTTGACTTTGATGTCTGCCCCCATCCGCACCAGTTCCGCGGCGTGAATGAAACGATCGGGAAAAACTCGATCGGTTACCACGCTCACACCCGGCGTAACGCACATCATTGCCATGAACTGCGCCTGCATATCGGTTGGCAGGCCAGGGTAGGGCTGTGCCACCAGGTCTCCAGAGCGATGATCTGCCGTTCCGTCGATCTCAAGAATTTCACCGCCGATATCGGACTGCCTGTCAGTTGCGGCGACCGGTCGTTTCACCTCAGCGATGACATTCATTTCTCGCAGAGCCGACAGAGTGGATGTCATGTCAGCGATTGGGGCATTGAGGATTTCAGCTTTGCCATGAGTCATCGCGATGGCGATCGCGAGAGTCCCGGCTTCAATTCGATCTGTAATGACTGAGTGATGAACATGACCCAGCTGCTCAACACCCTGAATCTCAATCACAGGCGTTCCAAGTCCGTCAATCTTTGCACCAGCAGCGATCAGAAATCGCCCCACGTCGCAGACTTCCGGTTCCATTGCGGCACATCGAATGATGGTCTGCCCTCTGGCAGTTGCTGCTGCAACCATCACGTTGCATGTCCCTGTCACTGTGCTCCCGAACGGGCCGCCGAGATTGATGTCGGCTCCAGAAAGACGTTTGCATTCGGCAATCACATACCCCTGCTGGATTCGAATGTCGGCCCCCAGTGCGCCCAGACCTTTTAGGTGCAGGTCGATGGGACGATGTCCGATGTTGCAGCCTCCTGGGAGTGACACACACGCGTATCCAAAGCGGGAAAGCAATGGCCCAAGAACACAAACTCCCGCTCTCATCTTTCGCACAAGTTCGTACGGAGCGACGGGATTCGCGGCAGATGAAGGATCGATTGTCAGCTGGGACGCAGCACTTCGCTGAACGCGAACCCCAATCGACTTTAACAGCTCGGACATGGTCTGAACGTCGTTCAGCCAGGGAACTCGTTCAATCACTGCGGTACCGTTGAGGGAAATAGTTGCGGCGAGGATTGGGAGACAGGCGTTCTTCGAACCCTCCACCGGCACGCATCCTTCAAGTCGTCGACCACCCTGAATCCGGAAAATGTCCATGGACGTCGCCTTACGGTTTCTTCTTCAGTTCCAGCTCGTGAAACCAAAGGTCGTCGTTGGGGACATCAAGCCGAATCTCCTCGATTTTTCCGTCCGCATTCGTCTGGAACAGGGCTGTTCCTTCCCGGAACCACGCTGACTCCTTTCGCCAGTGCATCACAAAGGTGTCAAAGTGAAGGTGTTTCAAGTCAGCCACAAGATCAGGATTCGCTGCGAACTTCAGGACAAGTCTACCTTCTTCCTGAGTTACGCTGGCATCACCATAGAGCTCACCGGTGAACGTTCCCGTGTAGGCCTCGAGCGGGTGACTTGGCTGAGTATTCTCGGCCTTCGGGCTGATCGCCTTTGCAATCCGCTCGTAAAATTCAGTACGTGATGATTTGTCTCGTTCAAGTCCTTCGGCATCCCAGTTCCGTTTTTCCCCACCAAGATAGTCGTCAATGATGTGGTTGGCGATGGGAGTGGAAACTCCGGTCATGCTGTTCGTGAGAACAACGATCCCCAGTTGCTGTTCCGGAACCATCGCAACATAGGAGTACATCCCATCGTAACCTCCGCCATGGGAGACAACCATTTGTCCTTTATAGTCATGCAGAACCCAGCCAAGTCCATACGAACGAAAATGAGTCGATGGGGTCTTTCGTCGAGCAGATTCTGAGACAGTCATCGGAGTGTGCGGACTCCACATTCGGTGCGATGACGCTTCCGAAAAGAGTCGGCGAGTCTCATCGATCTGTCCGCGATTCAGCTGGACTTTCAGCCACTTCGACATATCGTTTACACTGGAGATGATCCCTCCGGCAGCAGCCATTGTGTCCCAGTTGTACCATGGGATCGGGCGTGTGGACTCGAGATCCGGTTTGTGCGGTGTAGCCACATTTTCGATCTGTGACAGATTTTGAATCGTCGTCACGGATCGGGTCATCTCAAGCGGCTGAAAGATCCGCTGCTGCATGAACTCCGGCCATGAGCTGCCACTTGACTTTACGATCACTTCACCAGCGGCAAGAAACATCAGATTGGAATAGCCGTAGTGTGCTCGGAAAGATCCTTCAGGTTTCAGATGTCGAGTCCGGCGGATGACCTCTTCCGGAGTCCACGGTGTTCCCCACCAGAGCAGGTCGCCACTGAATGTTCCCAGCCCACTGCGATGACAAAGCAAATCGTCGACTCGCATTTCCGCGGACACCCACGGATCGTACAGCTGAAAATAAGGCAGATGCTGTTGAACCTTGTCATTCCAGTTCAGCTTATCTTCTTCTTCGAGCATGGCGATGGCCGCAGCAGTGAACGCTTTGGTGTTGGAAGCGATCGCGAAGAGGGTGTCAGCATCGACTGTCTCCGGCTTCCCAAGCTCGCGAACTCCATATCCCTTTGCAAGGACGACCTCGCCATCTTTAATGATCGCAACCGCCAGACCGGGCACTCCCCACGATTCTCTCATACCCGCGATTCGGGCATCGATTTCCTCGATCGATACAGGAGCAATTTCATCTGCGACAAGCTGAGAAAACGAAAGAATCGCCGGAAGAAGCATCAGCAGGGAACGCAGGGCTGCCGGCACCGTTGGAAAAGTCATGTTCAGGCCTCTGATTTCGCAGGAACAGAAAAATCGAGCTTACGTTTTAGCGGTCATCACCTGGTTTCGCTATCGTTCCACCTGATTGAGGGATGTTGATTTCAAAGAGTTAAGAAGTTTCAGGTAACGTAAAGCGCAGACCATGGCCAACTATCAGACTTTGTGGTGGATCGGTGACGCAACCGGGCAGTTGGCGATGATCGACCAGACTTTGCTTCCTGGCGAGTATCGAGAGATTCGGTGTCAGAACGTCGAGGCTGTATGGGAGTCGATTCGGTCACTCCGTGTTCGTGGTGCACCAGCAATCGGCGTTGCAGCGGCTTATGGTGTCGTCACAGGACTACAGAGTGTTCGAAACGATGCCCAAAGCAGCTTTGAAAACAGACTTGCTGAGGTCACGAATTATCTTGCGACGAGCCGGCCAACAGCCGTCAATCTGTTCTGGGCACTCGATCGCATGAAGCAAAATGCCAGCCTTAACGCTGCACGGCCATCCACAGAGCGTCACGATTTGCTGTTGCGGGAAGCAAAACGCATTGACCTGGAAGATCGCGAAATGTGCGACCAAATCGGTCGCCACGGAAGCACTCTGCTGAATGATGGCATGTCAGTCCTGACTCACTGCAATGCCGGTGGACTGGCAACCGCCGGAAACGGTACTGCACTTTCCGTGATTTTCTCTGCCGTTGAATCCGGAAAGAAACTGCACGTCTTTGCAGACGAAACACGCCCGTTATTACAGGGAGCTCGTCTGACCGCATGGGAACTCTGTCGGAGAAGCATTCCCGTCACCGTGATCTGCGACAATATGGCAGCTCAGGTCATGAAAGAAGGACGGATCAGTGCTGTTGTTGTGGGAGCTGACCGCATTGCTGCAAATGGAGATGCTGCAAATAAAATAGGAACTTATGGACTCGCGATTCTGGCAGGATATCACAGGATTCCATTCTATGTTGCCGCACCGTACAGCACGTTCGATCTGAGTCTTCCTCATGGCGGATTGATTCCGATCGAACAGCGGGACCGATCGGAGATTGCCTGTGGATTCGGAAAAACAACAATGCCGGATGAAGCTCTCGCTTACAATCCGGCATTTGATGTCACTCCGGCAGAACTGATTACCGCAATTATTACCGAACGGGGCGTGTTTCCGCCGAGTCAGGTCCCGCGATGATCAGTACTTGCGAGGACGGACGCTTCCCTGAACTCGGCCTGGCAGACCCATGATGCGGAGGAATCCCTCGGCGTCAGTCTGATCGTAAGTTCCGCCCTTCTCCATGCTGGCGATATCTGCCTTGTAGAGGCTGTATGGAGATGTGCGGCTGCTGACTCGGATGTTGCCCTTGTACAGTGTCAGTGTGACTTCGCCTGTGACCGGCTTCTGAGTCTCCTGAATAAAGGCCATCAGGGCATCCATCTTCGCACAGTACCAGAATCCGTAGTAAACCATCTCGGCCACCTGCGGGCTGAGCTGATCTCTCAGATGAGTCAGATCCCGATCCAGCGTCATCTGCTCCAGCGCCTGATGCGCTGAATACAACAGCGTCATTCCAGGGGACTCGTAGACCCCTCGGCTCTTCATGCCGACAAAACGGTTTTCGACAATGTCAATGCGTCCCACTCCATTACGCCCGCCAATCCTGTTGAGTTCTTCGACAAGTGCAGCGGGGGACAACGCTTTACCGTTCACCACTTTTGGAACGCCGGATTCAAACCCAATCGTGACCGTTTCTTCTTTGTCCGGTGCTTCCTGCGGAGAAACTGTCATACCGAAGTCAATGACCGATTGCCCATCGACAGTTGGATCTTCCAGATCACCAGCTTCGTAACTGATATGCAGGCAGTTTTCATCGCTCGAATATGGCTTGCGAGCCGTGGCTTTCACGGGGATCCTCTTTTGCTCACAATACTCAAGCATCTCCGTTCGGCCCGGAAACTGATCTCGAAAGCTCTGAATTCGCCACGGTGCGATAATTTTGATCGATGGTTCCAGTGCCTCTGCCGCAAGCTGAAAACGGCACTGATCATTCCCCTTCCCGGTTGCTCCATGCACGAATGCCACTGCACCCACGTCGCGAGCGCGCTGCACGCAGACTTTGGCAATCAATGGTCGAGCGATTGATGTTCCCAGCAGATAAATATTCTCATACTTCGCCTGCCACTGCAAAACGGGAAACGCAAAGTCCCTACAGAGCTCCTCACGCGCGTCGATCAACTCAGCAGATTTCGCGCCAATATCACGTGCCTTCTTCATGATGGCAGCGCGATCCTCACACGGCTGACCCAGATCGACATACACGCAATGGACGTCGTAACCTTCGTCCTGCAGCCATCCAACCAGTACAGAAGTGTCCAGGCCACCGCTATACGCCAAAACCACCGAATCAGCCACGTTCCCGGTCTCCAGTTCAGATTTCGAATACCATCGCAAAGGTAGCAACGCCCTCCAGCGAATGAGTTGAACCAACCATGGTAACGACCCACCAATGGTCCGTCACCTCGCCGGTCCAAAAACACTCACGAAACCCCGTTTTTGGGGTTTCCCGGAACTAACATCTCCACCCAGTTTCAAATCGTAGGATGGGCATTCCTGCCCGTCGCCGCACTGGTTCAAATGTAGGATGGGCATTCCTGCCCGTCCCGCACTGGTTCAAATCGTAGGATGGGCAATTCCTGCCCGTCCCGCACTGGATCAAATGTAGGATGGGCATTCCTGCCCGTCCCGCACTGGTTCGGCGCCAGTTCAGCCCAGCAGCGGCTCGGGCAGGAATGCCCAAGCTACATTTTGGGGTGGTGTTGGAACTGTCTTGACAAAACTGTTGATGTGGCAAATAATTGCCATATGGCAACTGATTGCCATGTTTGTGTATGGACAGCGTTTCAGGAGGTATCAGTACTTGGACAACAAAACGGCTGCTCATGGGCTGGCTCGGAGAGAGCAGCAGATCATGGATGTAATCCATTTGTTGGGGGAAGCGTCTGTTGGGCAGGTTCATGAACGGCTTGCCGATGCTCCCAGTTATTCGGCGGTCCGGACCATGATTCGGCACCTTGAATCGAAGGGACTGCTGAAACATCGCCAGGACGGAAAGCGATATGTCTATCGTCCGACACAATCTCGAACGACTGCAGGAAAATCGGCCGTTCGAAAACTGCTCAACGTGTTCTTTTCCGGATCGCCATCAGAGGCGGTTGCCGCAATTCTCGACGTTCAGGGACGAAAGATCGATCAGGAGGAACTTGATCGAATCCAGGCTCTCATAGAGGAAGCCAGAAAGAAGGAACTATGATTCTCGATCACGAAATTCCATGGATGGTACTCGCTCGCGCAACGCTGGTCCTCACCTGTGTGGCGATCATCTCGCAACTTCTGTCGCGGCGCTCCGCCGCAGTGCGACATGCGATCTGGGCGATCAGCCTGATCTGTTTGCCACTGTTGGTTCCCGCATCCGGACTCCTTCCACCAATCTGGCAGCCAACGCTATCAATCTCGTCACCGCAACCGTACGCTCCAGAAGAGCTCATTGAAGCCGATCATCCACAAACTTCAGAATCTGAGATCGGCTTGATCACCTCAGAATCGGGTTCTGAATTGACTCCGGTCCTGCGGCCTGCTGTCTCGTCTGCTCAACCCCCTAACCATTTTCTCCGGCAGCCTGTGATACCAGCCACGACGGCTTCGCAGCTTCAAAAATCAGCACCCTTTCCCAGCCTCGATTCGGTCTTGTCAACGATCTGGTTCCTTGGGTGTGTTCTGCTGTCAGTTCGGTTGCTAATTGGTCTCTTTCGCACGTGGAGCTTTGTTCGGACAACGACAACCGCTACAGACCACTCGATTCGGACTCTAATGGGACGCCTGGCGAGCCGACTCAACCTGTCGTTTACACCATCGATTCGAATGCACACCGGGAATATTGTCCCCATCACCGCAGGACTGTTTCGACCATGCATTGTGCTGCCGGCGTCAGCAGTTCAGTGGCCGGAATCTCGCCTCGAAGCGGTTTTGATCCATGAACTGGCCCATATTCGTCGATTCGACACACTGACACAGACGCTCTCTCAATTCTCTGTGATCCTGTTCTGGTTTCACCCACTTGCCTGGCTGGGGCTGCATCAACTCCGCAGAGAGCAGGAATATGCATGCGATGATCTTGTGGTCTGCTGCGGCGTGTCCCCCATTCGCTATGCTGAAGAACTGAGAACACTGGCTCTTGATTCTCTTGGCCCCGGTCTGGGGTTTGCCATCGCGGAGGTTTCACGTCGGGGAACACTGGAGCAGCGAGTTCGTTCGATTTTGAATTCTGACGTACTTCGTTCTCATGTTCCGCTTCGTCGCAGGAGCCTTGCGATACTTATGATCGCGGTCACATGCGTTGCCTGTGGTCTTTGCATGGTGCAGCCTGTAATCGGAGTGGCTGAAGAATCCGACGAATTACCGCTGCCTCCACCTCCAACAGAATTTATTCCGGAGAACTCATCACCCGAATTCACAGAGCCGCGATCGAAGGGGCCATTCGTTCACGAACTGAAAGTGATTGATCAATCCGGTAAGCCAGTGACCAACGCGACGATCTCCCCCACTGGCTTTGGAACCGGAAACGGAGTTGGGTGGTCATGGCTGAATGGGGTCTGGCCCGCACATTACAGCACGAATCGCGAAGGAGTGGCCTCCATCGAGTTATCAACTGAACAACTCAATGCAATTCCCCGAGAGACAGGACAAATCACCTTCCTGTCCTTCACAGTAGAGCATCCCGAGTTTGCCGCAGAACACCGGCCAACGCATTTTGTCAGGGATACTGCGCCAATCGTGCTGAGTGCCGGTCACGTCATTGAACCCGTTGTTCTTGATCCGGACGGGCAGGAACTGCAGTCTGGTCTGTATGCGATTTCGAGTGGCTATCCTCGCTTAGAGTGGACAATGAAAGAAGGACGGCTGCGATCGGGCCTGATGGGAAACACCGACGGGGCGAACAGGTATTTCCGAATCGTCCATGTTCCTGCGGATCGCCTTGATCTTCGTTTCAGCAGTATGATTGACGCAGCCACACTGCCTACAGAATCCAGAGTCCTTTCGCCAACGATTTCGGTTGCACCCGGTGTTTCACTGAGTGGTGCACTTTCTCAAAATGTCCCACGGCCCATTGCAGCCGGTGGATATGTCGTCGCGGCAATCAGAGAAGGTGGGAACGGCAGTGGAATCAGCTGGCAGGATGTGACGGAAGTCACTCCCGAAGGAACGTTCTCGTTTGAATCTCTCCCGCCTAATTCGCATGTGGAAGTCTCGGCCATCATCGATGGCTGGATTTCGCAACCGTCCACAGAAATGCATCATACATACGATCAGGAATTCGGTACTAACTTTTCACAGTTCTCTCAGCCTGGATCCTTCGTTTCCACTCCTGTTCGTATCGAAGATCAGCCCGTCTCGATCTCTCTGCAGATGGCTCAGTCCGGGACGATCGAGTTTGAAGTCGTCGATACGTCCGGCAATCCGCTACCGGATGCGATGATTTACATAAGCCCGTGTCGGGTGACTCGGAATGGAAGCATCCCACTGAACTCCACTCTTCGCTCCATTGACTACCTCGTCAGCATGGAACCCAGTCACGAGTCTTCCGGGGGATTCCATCGAACAAAGACCTCGAGTTTTACATGGACTCGCCTTTCAGACGCACACGGCAGGGCAGTCATCAAAAACCTGCCGGCTGCTTCTGAACTGGTTCAGTGCGTACTTCCCGGCTATTTGCTTGTGCCAAACATTCACTACATCGCAGGTATCGATACGTTTGTGGCGAATATTGTTCCAGGCAGAAAGGAACGCATTCAACTGACCATGCGAAAATCCAGTGCGCCTGTGGAACCCGCGATCTTTCCACAACAGACAGACGATGGCTTTCACGCCCTGCAGTTTTCTGTGTTTGATCAAAACGGCTATCCAGTGCAGGAAGCGATTGTCCGGCCCGTGCGACATAGTCTTCTGAGCAGTGATCCGGTCGATTGGCCTTCAGACTGGCCTTCCACTGCAGAACAGTCAGGGCCCGGAGAATTTCTGGTGAAATATCAGCAGCCATCATCACTTCAGCAAGGAGTACCGCCTCGTGGAAGTATCTGGGTGAGCATCCAGCTCACGAACAGCGCCCCAATCAGCATTCACGAAATCGAAGTCGCCCATCCGAGGCCGATTCGAAAGTAGCAGGCATTCTCCGAATGCCGTCCGCCTACCGCACTGCTACCGCGTTGCGGACGGCACATGGAATGTGCCTGCTACTTTAACGCGCTGTTATGGGGCCAATGCGGAGTTGTCTGGCGAGATCATCGAAGGTGGTTTCGAGTACAAGGCGGACTGGCGAATTAGCGTCTATCAGATTATTTGCCTGAATGACTCGATCCAGCATTGGGCTGAGAAGATCAACGCCGATTCGAACACCGAGTCTCTGAGTGAGTGCGTCCGAAAGATCACCTTTCGCGAGGTGGTGCAGTCGCTCGCGAAGAAAATCGGAAGCAAAGCGGAGCAGCCATCGGGCGTTTCGCCGCTGATCTTCAACGCTGGAAGAGAAGCGTTCGAGTTCATCGGCGACATGATCTGCGAGCACGAGCGGTTGCATCTTTTCAAGTTTCGACAACTGCTCAACGATTGCATTTCGCAGATTTCGAAGGTCCGGGTTCAGCAGCTGGCCTGCGACCGCAAGGCTTCCCTCAGACATCGACGCAATCGTCTTCGCCTCTTCGTTATCTTCCACGTGGTTTAGATGAACGAGCAATTCGGCAACGTCCTGATCAGGCAGTGGAAAGAAACGAATGATCTGACAGCGTGAACGGATGGTTGGCAGGAGAGCATCAGGGTTGTTACAGATCAAAATCATGAGTGCTTCGGCTGGCGGTTCTTCCAGCGTCTTAAGAATGGCGTTTGCCCCCGCATCGTTCAGCAGCTGAGCATCATTGATCACCGCAATTCTGCGGAGCGAGGCCTGAGGCGACATTGCAAGTTCGAAGCACATCCCTTCGCGGCCGCGTTTTTCCGGAGAGCCAATCAGCAGGTCAATTGGGATTTCTGTTTTCCCGTCCGGGCAGCGAATCTCATAGTAATCCGGCCAGCTTGCGACATCAAAACTCCGACAGGCTCGGCACTCACCACATGCATCGACCTGCTCCGGAGTTCGCTCTCGGCAGAAAAGTGACTTCGCCAGCAAACGTGCAAACTGCAGCTTCCCAATTCCTTCGGGACCGGTTAGCACGTAGGCATGAGACAGTCGTCCTCGCGCGATCGAACGCTGAAACAGTTCGCGCTGACCTGAGTGACCACGAAGTTCTGACCAGACTGACACCATTTCAGTTTTCCCTGGAGGCCATTCTTGTGAACCAGCCCCGGAGTTTTTGCGGAGACCTTAATGTGGAAAGAAACCTAAACGTTGAGTGGCACCTTTATGAGGAATGCAGCTGAGTTTCAGCAATATGAATGGCCTTCAGCATTGCTCGGGCCTTGTTGATCGTTTCCTGATACTCCATGGCCGGCACACTATCAGCAACGATTCCTGCCCCGGCCTGAATATCAATGATTCCGTCCTTCATAACAAGCGTCCGCAATGCAATACAGGTATCCATATTGCCGGTGAAGTCAATATATCCCACAGCTCCTCCGTAGGGACCTCGCTTCTGAGGTTCAACTTCGTCGATGACTTCCATCGCTCGAACCTTCGGTGCTCCGGAAACCGTTCCCGCCGGCAGACCGGCACGCAGAGCTTCCACGGCTGACAATCCCGGCTTCAGCATGCCACTGACATTTGACGTGATGTGCATCACATGACTGTAGCGTTCCACCACCATCACATCCGTCAGCTGAACAGAACCAAACTGAGCCACACGGCCAACATCATTGCGAGCCAGGTCAATCAGCATCACGTGCTCAGCCCGCTCTTTGGGATCCGAAAGAAGCTCCTCGGCAAGCGCTCGATCTTCCTGCGGGGTGGCACCGCGTCGGCGAGTTCCGGCGAGCGGTCGAATGGTGGTTTCGCCGTCTTCCACTCGAACCATAATCTCCGGACTGCTGCCAACCAGATTTACAGAGGGCGTACGTAACAGAAACATAAATGGACTTGGGTTGACCATTCGGAGCGAGCGATAAACGTCCAGGGGTGTTGCTGAACTGCGATGACGAAATCGCTGGCTGATCACCACCTGGAAAATATCGCCCGCTTTGATGTATTCGCGACATCGGTCAACGGCCGAGATAAATTCGGGTTCTGTGAAGTTCGATGCGACTTCGAACTTCGGCTCGACGGTTAGATCGATATCCGTCAGGCGAACTTCTTCAGGTACAGGCTTCGAAGTTTGCCCTGTACCAGACGATGAGCCGGAAGTTTGAGCAAGCCGCTGACAAAGCTCATCAATTCGTGTTTCGGCTTTATTTCTCGCATCGTTGAGACTTTGACCCTGAGTATCTGCGAGACAAATCACCAGCGTCACTTTGCGGATATGATCAAATACGATCATGGAATCAAACAAAGCAAAGCACATGTCCGGCACACCACGATCATCGGCCGGCACATTCGGCAGGTTTTCGGTATAACGGATCACGTCATAGGCGGCATAGCCAACAGCCCCGCCACTGAACCCTGGCAATCCAGGGATCGATACAGATCGAAACTGCTGAACCAGCTGATCCAGATCCTTGAGCGGGTCGCTGCTTTCAAACGTACGAACAACACTCCCGCTTTCTTCGATTGTCACGGTGCGACCGGAGGCCGTGAGTGACATAAATGGCTGACAGCCAACAAAGCTGTAACGGCCAATTCGTTCGCCGCCGACAACGCTTTCAAAAAGAAAGGCCCATTGTCCTCCGGAGATCCTCTGGTACGCAGTCACGGGAGTCAGCGTGTCTGAGGTCAGCTGACGATAGACGGGGACAAAACGAGCTTCCCGCGCGTAGCCCGCAAATTCTTCCGCGGACGGCAGGGTTGTGCGTGACATCTTCAGGTCCTGAATGCTTGTGTTCTGTGTGTATGCGTTTGTCGTGTGTATGTATGTCTACATCAGTTTCTTGATGCGAACAGTACTTGTAATCTGTTCGAAGACTGGGCGAACATCGCCAAGTTCGTGATCGGTCCCCTGCCACCACACCAGAATTGTAAACTCCGGACCTCGAACACTCTTCAAAGACACGGTATTCAGCAGTTCGAAGCACGAAAATTCCAGATCTCGACCATATGCCGGCATTTGAGCCAGTTGTCCACTGGATGGATACTCGTCCACGTCTTCGTATTCTTCCTGAAACGCGGATACACAGGAACCGACGACATCCGGCGGTGCCGGGCTTGAGGCGAGAATCCGAATTGCCCAAAAACAGGCTCCGTCGGCACTCACAGTGATCAGCACATCCCCGTCCGGTTCGATCTCCTCGGTGATTTCCCAGATGTCAGGATACTCAAAAAAGATGCCGTGGTTATCATAATGCTGAAGGCATCCTGAAAGATCGAGAACCATGAAACGACTGCCTTTGTTTCCTCGGGGGACTGCTGGAATGCTGCGTTCCAGCGAATGAACTGCAGAAAACGGGATTGTCGGCAATCCGGCACGTGTTGCCAGCGATGGCCGAGGAAAAATCGTGCAGCAGAGTGAGAAACCTCTGACAAAGTGGTCTGGAGTATCAGCCGCGTGAGTACTGATGTAAAGAAATGCGGCCGATTCGTTCTGACGCTGCTTTCTGCACGATTCGTTCTGGCGCTGCTTTCAGGCCTGGTCTGGCCGCTTTGTCTGGCTTGCGCAATGGCGTTGGGCGTGTCTCTGTTTGCTCGATCGTGGTGGGCCGCCGACATTCTGGCCAACCTGCGAGTTCAGCTGATCCTGATGGCTTCGAGTGTGGCCTTGTTTTCTTTCGCTGTGCATCGCTATCGGCATGGAGTTGCCGCCCTGGTTTTGGGCTTCTGCCATGCCTGGTGGTGCCTTTCGGCAGTCTGGGACACCTCCGGAGGCAATAGCCAAAGTGCGATCATTGAGAGGCGTCAGTGCCTGAGAGTCTGTACGGCGAATGTCCTGTCTTCAAATCATCGACACCAGGAGATCATAGACCAAATCCGGGACTCGGATGCTGATATCGTAGCCGTTCTCGAGCTGACTCCGGAACTCATGGAACGCATGAAGGGGGAGTTGAGTGACGAGTACCCGGCAAGTGTCTGGCAACCTCAGTCGGACGGCAACTTTGGAATTGGTTTGCTGTCGCGTTTGCCTCTCACGTCCCCCGAGGTTTTCGATTTTGAAACTCCCTGGCTGCCGTCGATTCAGGCTCAGGTTGAGTTTGAGGGCCGATCGGTTCGAGTGATTGCAACTCATCCGGTGCCACCAATGTTTCGACGAGGATTCCAGATGCGGAACTCACAACTCAGAATGCTGGCCAACGTGATTCGCAAACCCGTCACCGAGTCGCCTGCGGATACAATTCTGGTCGGTGACCTGAATCTCACTCCGTGGTCTCCTGTATTTGATGATTTTTGTCGAGATGCCGGGCTGAAAAACGCATCCGCCGGCACTGGACTAACTCCCACGTGGTATGCGCGTCGAGCGTTTCCGTTTGGCCTGATGCTCGACCATGGGCTGTGTAGTGAAGACCTGAATGGAGTCAGGCAGGCGGTGTTACCGGAGATGGGCTCTGACCATCGAATCGTGGTGTTTGACTTCTGGTGGGACAAATCCCGGAAAATTGCCAAAAGCGAGCCGGAACCGTGATCCAAAACACGAAGATTTCGTTTCAACTCGCCTCGATCGATCGTCCGAACCTTTTCTGCGGTCGGAATCAGTAGTCGAAACTGCCGGAAGTGTTGTAGACTACTTAAGGTTCGTGGATCGTTTTGTGACGTTACATCCAGTTGAGAAAGTCTGTGGAGACACGCGATGGGTTTGTTCGACAAGCTGCGAAATGAACTGATTGACATTATTGAATGGGTCGATGATTCGCGGCACACGATCGTCTGGCGATTCCCTCGATACCAGAATGAAATCAAGAATGGTGCACAGCTGATTGTTCGCCCGGGTCAGGTGGCTGTCATGGTCCACCGTGGTCAGATTGCCGATATGTTCGAACCTGGCCACTACGAACTCAAGACAGACAATCTTCCGCTTCTCAGCACAATTGCAGGGTGGAAGTATGGATTCAACAGCCCATTTCGATCAGAGGTCTACTTTGTCAGCACGAAGCAGATTACGGATCTGAAGTGGGGAACCCCGAACCCGATTATGTTGCGAGATCCGGAGTTCGGGCCAATCCGAATTCGGGCGTTTGGTACATATGCGGTTAAGGCCAACGATGCAAAAATACTGCTCAAGGAACTGGTCGGAACCGACAGTGAATTCGATGCAGACGAAGTTACGGAGCTGCTTCGATCGATCATCATCAGTACGCTTGCAGATGTACTGGGGACATCAAATGTTGCCGCTCTGGATCTTGCCAGCAAGTACCAGCAGTTCGGTGAGACTCTTCGCAAAGCCGTTCAGGAGCGAATCGACGACGAATATGGCCTGATGATTCCTCAGCTGATGATCGTAAATATCTCATTGCCTGAAGCTGTCGAAAAGGCACTGGATACACGAACGAGTATGGGTGTCATCGGCGATATGGATAAGTATCAGCAGTATCAGATGGGACAGGCGCTCACAACAGCAGCAGCAAACCCTGGCGGTGGCGCTTCTGAGGGCCTCGGTCTTGGACTTGGTGTTGCCATGGCTGGACGAATGATGCAGCCGGGCGCTTCGGCCGGAATGCCGGGTGTAGCACCTCCGGCACCTCCCGCTGCATGGCATGTGGCAGTGAACGGTCAGGCAACCGGCCCATTTTCTGCCGAGCAGCTGGCCGCGGGAGTTGCAGCAGGACAAGTGAACCGCCAAACCCTGGTATGGTGTGCAGGAATGCCTAACTGGCTGGCGGCAGCGCAGGTGCCACAGCTCGCCGCGGTGTTCGGTCCACCAACTCCTCCGCCACCTCCAGCACCGCCGGCTCCATAATCCGGTTCTGCGGAGATCGGTAAGACAGGGCGGCATTGTCCAGACCATTACCACAGGGTAAATGTCCTTATGAGCGACCCGCGGAGACTGCAGGGCAAGTCCATCGAAGAAGTCCCGGCTTCGGCGTTCGAAGCCGTGGACAACTCTTCCCCACCACAAAATGGTGGTCGGTCCGTGAATAGCGGATCTCCCGTGACCAATGGAGACCCCGTTGGTGATGATCAGTTCATTAAAGACGGCGAGCCTGGAGACCATAATCGAGGTGCGACGACTGTTGACGCCGGTCGCACGTTTGATGACGGGAAGGGACGCGTCTTCCCGTGCGAAAACTGCGGCGGAGATCTTGAATTTCATATCGGCCAGCAATCGCTGAAGTGCCCGTGGTGCGGGCATGTGAAGGAGATTCATCAGGAAGCTGAGGCGATGCTGGTGGAGCAGGATTTTCATCACATGCTGATGAGAATCCGCGAACTGCGAGAAGCTCGAAAGAAAAATCATCCCGAAGAAGCCGACCCGGGAAACAAAGAAGATCGCAAAGAAATCCGGTGCGAATCCTGTGGTGGTAATGTCGAGTTTATCGGCACACTGACAAGTACCCACTGTCCGTACTGCAATGCGCCGGTTCAGCTGGAGAAGGCTCATAAGAGCGACGAAGATCGGATTCCGGTTGACGGTGTATTGCCATTCCAGGTCGATAGAAATCGCGCCAAACAGAACCTCGCCCAATGGGTTGCATCTCGCTGGTTTGCGCCCAATAACTTCCGAAAGCAGGGCGCCGAAGGAAAGTTCAGTGGCATCTATCTCTCATACTTCACATTCGATTCGCTGACCTTCAACAGCTACACCGGGAAGAGGGGCGAGTACTATTACGTGACCGTCGGGACTGGCAAAAATCGTCGGCAGGAACGACGGACTCGCTGGTATCCCGCTTCCGGCGCATTTCAGAGATTTTTTGATGATGTGCTGGTGCTGGCAAACACAGGCCTTCGCCGCGACTATATGCTTGCTCTCGAACCATGGCCACTCAATCTGGTCATCCCCTTTAAGCAGGAAATGCTCGCTGGCTTTCTGGCTCGAACATACGACATCGAGCTTGATCAGAGCTTCGGCGATGCCAAAGACAGAATCGTCTCTGCCATTCATGCGGAAGTCCGTGCACGGATCGGTGGTGATACGCAACAGGTTGATGATGTTCGCAGTCGATACGAAGCGATCACTTTCAAACACCTCCTGCTTCCAACGTGGCTGATGGCCTATCGCTATCACGGAAAGACCTATCAAATCTTCATCAACGCGGCGACAGGTGAAGTTCAGGGCGAACGCCCATATAGTGCGTGGAAGATCTTCTTTGCCGTGGCGGCTGCTGTGATGGGAATTGGCGGTCTGTTTGCCCTCGTACAAAATTGAACACCGCTTAATACGAAACGCCCCACAAAGCTCGATACCATGAAGAACCTCGTGCTGATCTGCCTCACTTTGGTGTTCTTCACCTCATCCATCGCTGCTCAGCCGCCGGATGTCATCTTCACCGGCGGCCGCATCGTTACGGTAGACCAGCAGTTCACAATCGCAACAGCATTAGCAATCCGCGGTGACCGCATTGTTCTGGCTGGAAGTGACTCCGACGTTCAAAAACTGGCGGTACCGACGACCCGGAAAATTGATCTGCTCGGGAAGATGATACTTCCTGGACTGATTGATTCACACGTCCATGCGACGGGAGCTGCGGTCTACGAATTCGACCATCCGATTCCGGAAATGGAAACCATCACCGATGTGCTGGAGTACGTCCGTCGGCGAGCCGACTCGCTGGAAGACGGCCAGTGGATCCTGCTGAACCAGGTCTTTGTGACCCGACTCCGCGATCAAAGATTTCCAACACGATGGGAGCTCGATGAAGTTGCTCCCAACAACCCGGTTGCATTTCGAACAGGCCCTGATGCTGCCCTCAACTCTCTGGCACTGAAGTTATGCGGCATCGACAAAGATTTTCGAATCACCGACGGCCAGCCGGGCCGAATTGAAACCGACCCTGAAACTGGTGAGCCCAACGGAATCATCCGCAGTGCTGGTCGATTCATCAAGACGGACAATCCAGATCGAAATCCGGATGCGACTCAGCAGAAAGAAGCACTTCGAAAGCTGCTCGCCGACTACAACGCTTCCGGTATCACCAGCATCGTGCAGCGCAGCGCCGATGAGTCGGCCGTTCAGCTGTTTCAGAGCCTTCTGGATGACAAACAGTTGACCTGTCGCACATTTCTCTGCTGGGGTATCAACCCGACCGGTGAATGGAAGGATGTGTCTGAACAGATTCTCACTGCCGCCAGACATCCGGCTCACGAGTACAATAACATGCTCTGGGTACGAGGCGTGAAGGTATTTCTGGATGGCGGTATGCTCACGGGCAGTGCATATATGCGAAAGCCCTGGGGTGTCAGCACAATCTACTCTATCAATGACCCGGACTATCGGGGAGTCCTCAACATCGA
Organism: Planctomyces sp.; assembly: GCA_016795105.1. Taxonomy (GTDB): domain Bacteria; phylum Planctomycetota; class Planctomycetia; order Planctomycetales; family Planctomycetaceae; genus F1-80-MAGs062. Next base: position 25,906 of record JAEUIH010000011.1, on the reverse strand, counting down.
ACCTGAAAGACTCTTCGAAGTCGCTCGGCTTTGCCTGCAAAACGACCTGCAGATCACTGCTCACGCTGTCGGAGACGGAGCCGTTCACACACTGATCGATGCTTATCGACGAGTCAATGAAGAGCTGCCGGTCAAAGATCGCCGCCCGTGCATTACTCACTGCAACTTCATGAGTGAAGAGGCGATTGAGTCCATGAAACAACTGGGGATCGTCGCTGACATTCAGCCAGTCTGGCTGTATCTCGACGGGAAGACTCTGCATCGACAGTTTGGCAATGAACGCCTGACATGGTTTCAGCCATATAAGACACTGTTTGAAGAGGGAGTCATGGTCGGCGGTGGTTCGGACCACATGCAGAAGATTGGCAGCCTTAGGTCAGTCAATCCGTACAACCCTTTTCTGGGACTCTGGACGATGCTCACTCGACTGCCTCGCTGGACTGATCAGCCACTTCACCCTGAACAGATCGTGACACGCGAACAGGCGCTTCGATTCTATACAATCAACAACGCGTGGCTGACGTTTGAGGAACACGAAAAGGGATCACTCGAGGCCGGTAAGCTGGCCGACTTTATTGTGATCGACAGAGATTACCTGACATGTCCGGTTGATGAGATTCGTTCCATCACCGTGGAGCAAACATGGCTGGGTGGTCAGGTTGTTTATGAAAAATCACAGCCCGAATAAAACACTACGAACGAAACTGAATGAATCATGTGGACGTGGTGGGAAGCCTGTTTGGTTCTGTGTCCGGCAGCAGCTCTGGGTGGAGCGATCAATTCGATTGCAGGTGGCGGTACGTTGATTACCTTTCCGGCACTCATGCTGGTGCTGGGAAACGCTCCCGGGGCCGCTATTGTCGCGAACGCTACGAACACTGTGGCATTGTGTCCTGGTTCAGTGACCGGAACCTGGGCCTATCGCCGCGAACTGAATCAAATTCTCGACTGGGCTCGCTGGCTGGCGATCCCCAGTATTGTGGGCGGAGTCGTCGGCTCACTAATCGTTGTCTGGTCGCCGGAATCCTCTTTCAAGGCAATGGTGCCGTGGCTCATCGGGTTGGCCACTGTCTTGTTCATCCTGCAGCCAAAACTCGTCCGCGCCAGCCCGGCCGGACAGGACTTCTCCAGCCGATCCGCCGAATACCGGTGGATCGTCTTTGCCCTGCAGCTGCTCATTGGCATCTATGGTGGCTACTTCGGTGCAGGGATAGGAATTCTCATGCTCAGTTCGCTCAGCATGCTGCACATCGGAAATATCCATCACGTCAACGGCCTGAAAACGATTCTTGCCTCGCTCATCAACGGAGTTTCGGTGGTCATCTTTGTCTGGCAGGGAGTTGTCGACTGGCGTTATGCAGTCCCCATGATCGTCTCTGCCATGATCGGCGGATGGGCAGGCGCCGCATGGGCGAGAACTCTGAACAAACAGCTTGTCCGACGTGTCGTCATCGGAATCGGCCTCGTCCTCACAACCTGGTACTTCACTCGCGAGTTTTTACTGTAGCAGGCAGACTCCGTCTGCCGTCCGCTTTGAGTTCCAGATAGGTTGGAAACGCAGGGGCACGCGTTGCGAACGGCACTCGGAGAGTGCCTGCTAGTGCGTTTGCGAGTGAATCAAATCAGCGGGGTGCAAGTCCCCGTCAGGAGGTTAGAGTTTGAAACTGTAGCTGACCAAAACTGCGTCGCCGCGAGGCGGGGTGGAGAGCATTGGAAGGCGAATGGGCGGTCCGAAACGCAAGTGAACTCGATTCGGCCTGTTGTCGCGGCGAGCCTGCTAGCTAATGGCGAAGCCGAAGTGCCATACAGAGTCCCGAAAGGACCGGTCACTGCGTGAAACCAGTGATCCGTGGTTAGACCGAGACATAAAACACAAACTCATGGTGTCTCGGGCGGCAGGGGGTGGTTGGAGTCGGAACGTCCGGAAGGTTTGATTCATAAAGCAAAGAGATCTGTCCGGAGAGACCGGTGTTCATCGTCCGAGACGGCGGTCGAAAGACGTCAGCCGCAGTGTGGATGCGAAGAGCCGCCGGGCAGAAGTCAGAGGAGCCATAGTAGCGTTGAAGCTGGGTAACTCCAGGGGAGCGAAGGGTTCCAGGAAGATGGAAGGTGTCATGAACAGACAAACGGAACCCACACCGGCGTCAGTGCCAGTGGCTCAACATGCCGGAGACGAAGTCCCACACCCTGTGTGGCCGACCGCGAAACCGTGCGTCTGGACATTACGCATGTTGACGACTCTGCTAAACGGAGTGGAAGGAGGCAAATCGCTCCTTCACTGACCTCGGGCTGTACAGTCTCGTGACCGCCCACATGTCAGTCGGTTAATCCTCACGAAGGTAAGACCATCAACCGGAGAGCCGGATGCGGGAAATCTGCCAGTCCGGTTCGGAGGGAGGGGGGCCAAAATCAATTGGTCCTCCCTACCCCTATCTTTGCAGAGCACGAGCATGCAAGAATCGCGATGTGTCAGCCCTCCGGGCTGCTGGCCTGAACATCTGGATTCCAATCGACGGAACAACCCGCAGTGACCTGCACGAAATGTCAGAAAGCTATAGTACCGATTCACAGCGGACATCCGTTTTCACCAGGGCGGCGATGAAGCACTGTTCGTGGGCTACATGCGGCAGGGTGTGAATATCCAGGTTATATCGCTTTTGTCTTTAGGGCGCGATCAGCAATTTTATTGAGGTGGTGTTTCATGTGATCCAGGTAGTCCCTCACGAGGAATGCAAGTTTGCATGTTTCGTACGGTGTGATAGTACATCGCGTCGACAAGCTGGCCTCTCGCATATTGCGAATGAGTACTGCAATCAGCCGATTGTAGTGATACCAAAGTTCCACCAATGATTCCCAGTCGCTCTCCTGATAGTTAGCGGCGGCGATCCACTGCTGACTCATCAGAGAACGGAAGCGGAACGATGTGCGGCGAAGACGACGCAGGCACTGTGCGACCGCCATCGAACTGCCATGAATGTGCACGACTGTAACGCTTGTCAGTGAAAACCATGTCAGAGCCACACATCGTTCGGAGCGGTCATGTCGCCACCGATGTTGCCGGTGTTGACGACGCCGCGTGGCTCGATTACCAGCACATGGCACTCCTGTTCCGCTGATGGTTTATGCTGGATTCCGCGCGGCACCACGTACAATTCCCCCGCAGTTAATTCGACAGTCGATTCCGGGAGTTCGATTTTCAATCGGCCAGCCAGGACGATGAATGCTTCGTCTGTTTCCGCATGTTCATGCCAGACAAACTCCCCCTGGACTTTGACAAGTTTGAATTGATAGTCATTGAGTTCGGCGATGACTTTCGGTGACCACTGATCCTGGAATTTGCTGAGTTTCTCAATGAAATTGATGGGGGTGTTCATCATGTTTTCGCGTTCCGCTGTTCGTCGCTGACTGATTCAGTCAAATTGCGATAGTAATACGTGGTGCTGCAAGGTGCGCCATCAGGCATAAGAGCGAAGTTGGGAACATCCCCAGCTCGGACCCAGCCCAGTCGTTCGTAGAGTCGAGCGGCATCTCCGTTTGTGACGGTATCCAATACGAGCAGCGTTTTGCCTAAATGGCGAGCCAGTGATTCCGCTGCCTGCATCACGATGGCTCCCAGTCCTTTTCGCCTCGCTCGACGATGGATGAGCATCTTTGCTACATCGGCCCGATGCGGCTGATTCTCAGGAAGATTCAGTATCAGTTGAACTGTGCCGCAGATTCCGAATTCGTCCCGAGCGATCAGCAAAGCCCGCTCGCCAGTTGCGACTCCCTGTGCGATACGACTCCAGAATTCAAACGCTCGTTCGCGAGGAAAAGGGGACATGAAGCCGATCGAAGCTCCGCCCTCAACGCAATCCACAAGCACGTCGCTCAGGCCTTGAATGTGTTCGTTCGTGAGTTCTTTCGGACGCTCGATGATCTGCTGATTCATCACGTTCTTCTCCTGGAGTTGACTTCCGTCACTGAGGCCACCAGATAGCGAGCAGGCTTGCGTGCAGGATTCTCAAAGACGTTGGTCCCCTCGACTTTCATGGCCAGGCAGTCTCCCGCTTTGAGGCGATGGCACTGGTTCGCGAAGGTGATCTCAATGGTTCCCTCCAGCAATACGACTTGTTGATAAATCGTCACCTCTCGTCCGTGGCTCTCGAAAACGACGCGAGCCTTAGCCGGGAACTCGATCTCCACAAGTTGAAGCGGCTGTTCCACATGCCGTGGCGACAGGTTTCTCCGGACATACCCCGTCTCGGGATCACGCCATTCTTCCTGCGATGCCCGCCGCTGAATGGGTTCGGATGAAACGTGACTCTCGACATCCGCTTCAAACAACGTCGCCAGAGTCACATTCAGGCCGGCAGCAAGTTTTTCAAGAATCACGGCCGTTGGACTGCATTCAGCACGCTCCACGAGTGACAACATCGACCGACTGACTCCGGTTCTGGCTGCCAATGCATCCAGCGACAGTCCTGCCGCCGCTCTCAACCGCCGGACTGTCGCTGCAATTCGTTGATTCACATCGACTGTGGTATCCAACATGATGGACATGATTGTCCATCATGTTGCTGCGATGTCAAGAGCTTTACGCGTTAAAACTTTCAGCTTCGCACTCGACGATTTCTGAATAGCCGGATGACATGTCGCCACACAACCACTGCCACTCTTCTTTGATCCTGATCCTGCCGTCACTCATAACTTCTGGTGTGGACAGGCACTTGCCAATCATGATTTCGCCGCGCAGATTGACATGGTGATACCGCATATCGAGCTGGCCCGACGGCAATACGTTCGCCACAAGATGGCCTTTCACGATGTCGCCACCTTCATATTCGGCCCAGACGACGCGTTCTTTCTGGTGGTAGTGGAACACTGTATCAGCACCGACCTCGCCATTCTTCGTATTTGCAGCAGACCGAAACGTCTTTCCGTCGAGGTTAAATTCCATGTTGACCCTCTGGTCCTCAATCAAGCGAAATTGTTCGAGTGTGTTGATAGAAACCCTGGAAAGATCTAAGCAATCGCAAGGGAAATGCGGCGATTCGATTTCACAATAGAATGTGGAGAGACGCAAGTGCTTGGTTCCAAACGAATGCTTCTCGTGCAGATTGTGCACGAGAAGGGCCTGTGTCGAAATTGGAGAATCATTGAGTCAAATGCTTGTGGCATAGGGGGCAGGAACGTAGCAGGACGGAAGCGACAAACCCGAGTCGAGTTGGGTAGGCATTGCCGCTGTAGCCGCATACGCTTCAGTCTGCTTTCATGGTCGCTTTCCTCGACTTAGCTTGCATGGTGGCCCAGCTCGATTGGAATTCGCGGTTTGTATTACTTTGGATGGTGCTTTTGGCAGATTGTGTGGCTGGGATTCAGCGGAGGGACGGGGAGGCGGATCGGGCGCAGTGATGTGGACGGGCAGGAATGCCCATCCTACGGAGAGCGGGGGCGTGACGGGCAGGAATGCCCATCCTACGGAGAGCGGGGGTGTGACGGGCAGGAATGCCCATCCTACTTAGAGGGGATTTGAAAATGGTGATTCAGACTGGGCGATATCGCCATTATAAGGGGCGAGAGTACATTGTGATCGGAGTTGCACGTCACAGTGAAACGGAAGAAGAACTGGTTGTTTATCGACCGGATTATGGCGATCGGAGTTTGTGGGTACGTCCGCGTGCGATGTTTGAGGAGTTGGTTGAGGTGGACGGTCAACGCAGGGCTCGGTTTGAATTCCTGTCGCAGGAATAATGTGTCGCTACGGGTTCAGCTGCCAACGAATGCGATTGCACTGAAATGCAAAGAGCCCGCGAATGACTTCGCGGGCTCCAATGCATCATGACATTGAAGACGATTCAAAATCGTCTCACTGCTGCCAGACCATGTGGACTACTGGATTTCAGCCGTCAGCCAGCCGTCAGCCAGTTCCATCAACGTCAATGTCAGCGGAAGGCTCTTATCACCAGCTGCCTGAAGGTCAAAGGTCGCATCAATTTCCCGACGGACGATTCGACGATTCAGGATTCGGCGAATCTGTGCAGCTCGAGTCACCTGCTTTGCGCGGTTGGTTTCTTCGCGGCTGCTGACCTTGATTTCTGAAGGTTCCATGACCAGCTTTCCAGCGGATACTGACATACCGATTGGTACTGTAATTTCCTGTTCAGGAATTTCTTCTTTACCTTCCTGCTGAACACCAGTTCGGAGGATCAGGACGATCTGATTTCCCGAGAAGTGGACTCGGATCGGATCTGTCTTGCTGAAGACAAAGGTTGTTGGAGGCTCAGGCGCTTCGCCTTCTTTCGGAGCTTCTTCCGCCGGCTTTTCTTCATCCTTACTGAGCTTGACGTCTCGTTGGAGAAGGTCACTGAGTGCCTTTTCCAGTTCAACAACAACCTGATCCTCAGGAATTGAACGGCCGTTAAAGCCCAGTGCATCAAGGGAGTTGTTCAGTGCCGTCTCATGAACATGAACGGCCATTCCTCGCGGAGACAGCAGCGTTGGAGGCTGCACTGAGCCACCCAGGCGTCCGCTGTTCATTGTTCGTGAGCTGACAGCAATATGAGTGTTACTCGATCGAGCACTAATGCTCTCAGGACCTACTCCGCGGCTGTCAAGTGAATTCAGAGTCTTTGACAGAGTGTCGTTCAGCTCTCGCAGCTGATTGCCAACTTCCGTCTCAAACTTGGGGAGAGCTTCTTCGGTCAGACGATCTTTCGTGACTGCTTCGGACTGTGGCTTACTCTTTGCAACTTCTTTGCGTGCAATGTTGTTGATGATGCCGCCGAACAGCGGGATACCGTCATACTTTGTACGGACACCCGTGGTTGTGCTGTTAACATCAACACTGATTCCGGCAGGGCCGCCTACGACACTGCGTCCTGAAAACGTCACTGGCTTTGCCATGAAGAAATAATGGTCACCGCGAGTAAATACAGTGGCAGGATCTTTCTGAGCCGTTGTATTGGAACGGGTATTGCCGTTCACCTGGATCTGAAAGCTGGCTACCGATGCTGAAGGTCGAATGTCCGCAGAAACCTGCAGGTCAGTCGACTGTGATCCGGTGACCCACGCACCCATGATACAGTCTGCAATACAACCCGATTCCGTTCGGTAGTCAGAGACGAGTCGAGAAAGAAGCGTTTCCGAAACCGTAATGTGGAGGTTGTGGTTGAAATAGTAAGACATGATCACCGGTCGCAGCACATCGGCTGCAGCCGGAAATCGATTTCGAATTCCAAGGTATGCTGCTCGTGACTTCTCAGCATCGGCCACGAGACTGTCTCGTTCGTAGCTCAGGATGCTGATGACAAGGTCATTGACATGAGACTTTAGCTCTGCACGAGCCGTGGCTTCGTCGGTTGTGCTCGCCGCCGCAGCAACTGCTGCAGCGATTTTCTCGCGAAGTCCTTCAAGTCGAGGTCGGGCAAGAAACGCTTTCTGGTCGTCACTCATTCCCTCGCCGACGATAAGATTCTGAGACACCTGTGCCAGAGCGCCTGCGGCTTTTTCACTGGATTTAAGTTCTTCGAGGTGAAGATAAACAGACCACAGATCTCCGTTTCGAACACCCTTGAGCCAGGTGCCAATTGCTTCTGCCTCAGCTGCAACCGCGGCAAGTGAACTTGCTGTAGGCGGAGAAACATCAGCGACTTCCATCGCGTTGATTGCAGCGGACATCAGTGATACACGACGCTCCAGTCGAGTCTTCAGCTCGGTTGAACCAGGGGCTGTCGTGCTAATTGCTGAAATCTGTTTTTCGAGTTCCGCGACAGCCGCTTTTCGTGCCTCTGCAGATTCTTCACTGTTGAACACTGTGGACAACAATGGAGAAATTGAAGAAGCCAGTGCAGCGTCAACTCCTTCTATCGATTCCTCTGAGATATCAGATGGAATTCGGAGTTCGCGAGTTTGAGCGACGGGTTGCTCGGCCGCCTCTTCCTGCACCGCAATCAGTGGTGCGTTCTGAATACAGGATGCACCCAAAAGAGCAAGCGATGCCAGCATGGTGCCTGTGGCTGTCCGTCTTTTCCACAGTCCGGTCTTTATGAAGCGTTTCAATTCCGTCCCCTCCTCCAAGTCTGTCTGCAAGCGACAGCCGCGATTCTCCCGCTTCCTTTATCGGTGCGACAAAAACCGCAATTCCTCGAAATGCAGAACATCGATCATAAGTTCTCTGATCGGCTTTTCTGACCCGCACTCCCGGGCCGCGCCAATCCTCGCAGTCTACCTGTTCGGAATAGTTATCTCAATCCTCCGAACCGGCGGGATCGGCATTGTCAAATTTGCGGTTTCTGCGTGCATTTGAGCGTGGCGAACAAAATTCGATGCGGTGATTCGCCTTAAGTTGTTTGTTGGTAACACTTTGAGGTGTCGTTTCAGGATGTTCGGATTTCTTGTAACAGTTACCCAGGTTCCCCATATGTGGTAGTGCCCAATCGTCAGGGCAAATGTCCCAAAACAAGATTTCTGTTCCAGGGGAGAACGGTTATGAGAAACATCAAAAACATAGTGCTGGTCTGCTTCATGACTGGCCTCGTGTTGTCAACGTCGGCAAACGGAGACTCAAAAGGCAAAGGGCGTTCAGGCTCATGGATTGGTCAAAGCCAAACGGGTGGGAACCGAGGGGGTGCTCGAGTGATCAATGATCCGAGCTTCAAAGTTCCAGGAATCCAGCTGCCTCCGGCAAGTGGAGGTGGTTCTGGACAACCCGGTGGACTTGGTAGCGGCGGTGGGCGAATCAAGCTTCCGATACCGCAGATCGGAGGAAGTTCGTCTGGTGGTAGTTCGGTCATTTCAAATGGACTGGGTGGCAGCCAGGGAGGCAGGATAAAGCTTCCTCCCGGCGGATTCCCGCAGGTTCGGATCCCATCACCGATCAATGGCGGCGGTTCCAGATCTCCGGCACCGATTCAGGTTCCTCCAGGGTTCGGCCCGAACCTCCAGGATATTTTGAAGCCAAAGCCTGGTGATCCATCCATCATTAAGCCAAACCCAGGAGTCATTGACGGAATTCTGGATAATCTGAATGGCGGCAACGGAGGCGGTGGCAATGGAGGCGGTGGCTGCAACGATCCGGACGTGCACATTTGGATTGAGGGGTTCTTCAATCATGGCTACTGTCCAGCACCATGTCCCGTTCCTGGATTCTGTGTACCAATCGTAACCGTACCATCTCCAATTGTTGTTGGGCCGGAAATCGTACCAGTTCCAATTGAGGTGCCAGCGTCTTCAGCGATCCCAGCCGTCGAGAATGGTGTAGAGTTGACGCTTTTGATTTCAGGGGCGACTGAAGTGCAGGGAAAAGTGGCACTGGTCGTCAACGATCAGCCGGTCATGGTTGAGGTGACGGCGTGGCAGCCGGGTGTCGTGACTGTTCAGATGCCAACATTGCTTTTGGCATCTGAAGTCCCAGCTGCGATTTTTGTGGCGGATGCCGAAGCAAAGGTGATCTTCTCAACCGAAATTCGAATTGTACTTCCAGCTGTTGCGGTTCAGCAGCCGTAGTCGAATCGACAAACGCAACCATCACGTGACAACGGGCTGAACTTCCAATCGAAGTTCAGCCCGTTTCTTTTTGGATTTGGACAAATTGCCCACCTGACCGGACTCGAAATTGCCTAGCACGGCACGATTAATGAATCCATACTGATTCCGTCCAGTTCGAGCAATTCCTTGAGCTTATCAAGTGCCTTCATTTGAAGCTGTCGGACTCGTTCTTTCGAAATTCCCAGATCCGCTGCGATCTCTCTTAACGTCCGTGGTTCGCGCGATTCGTCGAGGCCAAATCGATTCAACAGAATTTGCTGTTCGCGATGATCAAGGATTTCATCAGCTCGGGACAGCAGCTTGCCAACGACTTCCTCAGGGTCCGCGCAGATTGGCCCTTCCTGAGGGCATTCTGCAATTTCACCGAGCATATCTGATGCAGCATTTGGGAAGCGTTCACGACGTTTCTGTCGCACCTTCCATGCTCTGAAGAAATGTCTTTGAATCGAATGAGTCGCGTAGGTGCTGAATCGAAAGCCGCGAGAGTAGTCGAAGCGATCGATCGCACCAAGCAGAATCATGCAGCCGTCACTGCTGAAGTCATCGACGTCGCCGTTTGAAGATGAGAACTTTCTGGCGATGCTTGAAACAAGTCTGAGGTTCGACTTTACGAGTTGAGCACGGATACGTTCTGCAAGATCAAGCATCCTCTCCATTTCTTCAACGGACTTCAATGACGGTTTCCGTGGAGACAGGCGAGCTCGCATTCTGTTCACACGAAATCTGAGAAGATTCAGTGCGCGGAAGAGTACCTGTTCCTGTTCGAAGGTGAGAAGAGGGTCTGGAGCAGTCCAGCCTCGCACAACAGGCCCGTCGTCTGAATCGTTTGACGACATCGCGTCGATTGCCGCTTCGCTGACACAGCCAGCCGCCTGGAGTTCATCCAGTAGTGCGGCGGCTTCCAGAACCGGTGTCTGTTGATCACCGAACGATTCCAGTTCGTCGCAGTAGACGAATCGGATTTCCTGCTGAAGCAGGTCATCAGTTCGCTTTTGGAGGGCTGGGGAAATTTCTGATACGGCCGATTTTCTTACTGCTGTTGTCATCGCATGCTCCAATAAACGGCCAAAACAGTCACAACGTTCATACTATTACAAAACGTTCTCGTACTGTCAACCGTTGGCTCTTTGCAAAACAAACTGATAATTTGTGGAAAAAACTGGAAAATTGAATTTTGGTTTTTGAGGCAATCAGAGTACAAAAACATCCAGTGATCGTATAATCGTTCATGAGAGATCGCGGACCAGAGACCCAGCCAGGCTGATTTTGCCGGCGTCAGGAGTGAGAAATGAATGCGTTGCAGACAGGTGTTCAGCAAGAAGCTGCGGTTTCTGATCCGGAAGTGTCGATCCGCTGGGATTCGGATCAGCGAGCCTATGTGTTAAAGACCGTTACATGTCTGCCGAAAAGTCGAAATGAAGTCTTTCATTTCTTCAGTGACGCCTTTCAGCTCGAACGGATTACACCACCATGGTTGAATTTCAAAATTCTGACGCCTGCGCCGATCGAGATTGGGAAGGGCTGTCTTATTGACTACCGAATTCGTCTTCGGGGAATCCCGATTCGATGGCAAACGGAGATCAGTGAGTGGGAGCCAGACGTTCGATTCGTTGATCGTCAGTTGCGTGGTCCGTACCAGTTGTGGGAACACTTGCATGTCTTTGAAGACGTGCCTGCGGGGACCTTGATGACCGACGAGGTGCGTTACCGTGTGCCTGGCGGTGACTTGATCCATCGGCTTTTTGTGAAGAATGACCTCGAGAAAATCTTCTCCTTTCGGCAGCAGGCAATGCTGGAGATCTTTTGTTCGGACTCAGGAGCAGGTGTGTGATGCCTGGATCGTTGGAGGTGCCGGCCGTTCGAATCGTAAAGCTCAACAATCAGCCACTACGGGCCGACGGCGAGTACGTCTTGTACTGGATGACAGCGAATCGGCGGTTGTCATACAATTACTCACTGCAGAGAGCTGTTGAGCACAGCGTAACGCTGGGCAGGCCGTTATTGATCCTCGAAGCAATACGCTCCGACTATCGCTGGGCGAGTGATCGTATTCATCAATTTGTCCTCGAGGGAATGCGTGCTAATCTGAAGCGGTCTCGAGACTTGCCTGTCACGTATTTGCCGTATATTGAGCCCAGTGGTGGTGCTGGTCGAGGTTTGGTTGAGGAGTTGTGTCGAAAGGCATGTGTGATTGTTGGCGACGACTTTCCCTGCTTCTTTCTGCCGGCTGTAAACAGGTATATCGCCTCCATTATTGGAGTCACGTTTGAGTCTGTTGATTCCAATGGACTGTTACCGATGCGATCGGCGTCGCAGGTATTTCCAACTGCGTATGCGTTTCGGCGGTTCCTTCAAAAGAACCTTGGTCCGGAACTTCCTCGTCTTCCACTCAGGAATCCATTCGAGGGCAGGAGACTTCCGGCCCTGAGTGACGTTCACCTGACTCCAATTCTTCAGCAGTGGCTCTGTGTTTCGGAGGAGGAGCTTGAGAACCCTGACAGGATTCTGAGTCGGCTGCCGATCGACCATCAGGTTCAGCCGGCGGTCATGGAAGGTGGGAGTGAGGCGGGAGACCGGCGACTGCAGCGGTTTCTTCAGGTGCAGTTGGGAAAGTACGGGACGGATCGCAATCATCCGGACTCAGACGCAGCGAGTGGGCTGTCTCCGTATCTCCACTTTGGACATGTGTCGGCTCATCAGGTCTTTGCACAGTTGTCCGGGCAGGAGGGCTGGACTACGGACCGACTTGCAGACGCTCGGAAAACGAAGGGTTCGCGTGAGGGATGGTGGGGGATGTCAGAAGCGGCCGAATCGTTTCTGGATGAGCTTGTCACATGGAGAGAACTGGGATTCAACATGTGTTACCAGCAGGCCAATTATGATCAGTACGAATCGCTGCCCAGCTGGGCAAAGCAGACATTGGCCGAGCATGCGAATGACCCAAGGCCTTATTGCTACTCATTTGAGGAGCTCGATGAAAGCCGCACGCACGACCGTGTCTGGAACGCTGCTCAAAACCAGCTGGTGACTGAAGGTCGAATGCATAACTATCTGAGAATGCTCTGGGGAAAGAAGATTCTCGAGTGGTCCCCCTCTCCTCAGGAAGCGCTGGATCGATTGATTGAGCTGAACAATCGCTATGCGGTCGACGGAAGAAATCCGAACTCCTATTCCGGAATTTTCTGGGTACTGGGGAGATATGATCGGGCATGGGGCCCGGAGCGTCCGATCTATGGGAAGATCCGGTACATGACATCCGACAGTACAGTTCGAAAGTTGAACATGACTGGATATCTCCGCCAGTACTCAAAACGTCTGTAGCTCATTCGTTCCAGTTTGCGGCGATTGCCGTGGCGCCTGTTTACTGCTCAGAGAAGCAGAACAGATGGCCAGCCGTTCTCAGGAACAAGCTGTTGTTGGCGATTGCAGGAGTTGAAAAGCAGGGTTCTTCGAGCATAGTCGTGGAGACGGTTTCCCATTCACCCGCATTTCGGACAACGTTGAGGACACCTTTGGTGTCAACGACGACGACATACTCTTTTGTGGCAACGGGTGACGCGTAGTATTGGCTGGATCCCTGCTTCAGCCGAGCTTTTCGAATTTGTTTTCCTGTTTCCGTATCCACTGTTGTGACGACGCCACCATCGTCGACCACGAAGACTACTTCCTGATCAACCAGAATACAGGGGATGTAGGGCAGAGCTTTTCCAAATGACCAGCGAACACCAGTCTCTGAAATATCGCCTTCTCCTCCAAGAGATACTGAGACGAGTCCGCCTTTGCCTTCGAAGCTCCCAAAGGCTTTGTTCCATTCTTCATTGTCGACAACTGAATCTTTGTTGCCCCAGGCATCGTCGATGCGTGCGATCAATCGAGCGATTGGTGGATTTGGCGCAGCTTCATCGGCATCGATCTTGTCATCCTTATTCGCATCCATCCCCGAGAGCATGCTCATTGGGATTGGTTCGCCGATTGGTTCACAGAAATACAGCCGATCACCGCGAATGACCGGGCTACTGACAGGCGCATTTGTTTTTCCGAGCAGCCACCAGATTCGTTCACCAGTCTCGGGATTATAACCGACTGCTTCAAGTGGTCCTGTGGTGATCAATACCGGCGGCTTTCCTGCAGGCTGATAGACGGCGGGCGTTGAATATCCGCCTGTCAGTCCGGACAGACGTTCTTTCTTCCAGACCTGTTCGCCATTCTCGGAATTGTAGGCGGCGATATACGAATCATTCAGCTGATCCACAACCTGAATCACCTTGCCATTCACACAGATCAGAGAACTTGAAAGTCCGTGCATCGTCTTGGATGCAGTAAATGGCGCCTTCCAGAGTTGTTCACCGTCCATCGTCCATGCGAAGAGTCCGGCGTCCGGAAAGAACACATAAATGCGTTCGCCATCACTGACTGGCGTTGGTGTTGATGGTCCCGCAGGAGGTGTTGCAAGTTCCTTATGAGTCTGTTCAACCGAACGTTCCCAGATGCTGTTTCCGGTTACTGTATCAAAGCAGTGCAGAGTTCTCTGGTTGTCCTTGTGCGATGTCAGGAACAGTCGGTGGCCGATAATAATGGGGGATGACGTCCCTGCCGGAACTTCAATCTTCCATTTCAGATTCTTTTCGGGGCCAAACTCCGCGGGGATCTTTTGGTCTGACGCGACTCCCGCGCCATCTGGTCCGCGGAACCGCATCCAGTCGGCGGCCTGCAGATTCACGATTGCTGCTAAGGAGAGACACATCGCGGGAAAAGTTCGTTTCAGCATTCGTGTGCTTTCAGTTCAGAGGAAATTTCAATGACGCAGATGTTTCGGACAGAAGTATTGCCACGTTTCGACCGTTCACTTCAACCGGGACCCAAGTTCACTCAACAGCAGTTTCTGTTGCAGAACAACACCGCCTTTTTCATCGCATACCTGAATGCGAATCGCAGGATCCGGCTGGCTCCAGTCGATCAGCAGATTGCCAAAGTTGACATCAAAGTAGGTTAAGCCGATTCGATAAGGATTCACCTCATTTGCAAACCGAACACCTGATTTTGTGAAGTTTCCGCTGGGCTGATTGAGACTGCTGCTGGTGACTTCAAACACAGGATATCCGATTCCATGCGGGTGATCCGCGGGAAGGCAGGCGAGTTCTGCGAGATGACGATCTCCACTGAGAAAGATGACTCCGGACGCCTGAGTTGCCTTCAGCAGTTGAAACAGTCGACTTCTTTCCTTCGGGAAGTTACCCCACATTTCCCAGCCATGTTGATCGCTGAGAACCTGAAAGCTGGAGCCGATGATTCTGATTTCTGCAGGTACAAGGAGTTGTTCTTCGAGCCATTTCCACTGTGTGGGGCCGAGGACGGTCACATCTGCATCGAGATTAGGTCCGTAAACGCCCCGGAAGCCATCTCCCGCTTCTCGTGTATCAAATCCTTTCTTCAGTGGACTGCGAAAGAATCGCGTATCGAGCAGAATGACCTGAACCCGTTTGCCGGGCGGCCCCTGCACGAACGATGAGTAAACTCCGTCACGGCTGTGACGTTCGTCTGTTGCCGATACACCAAAAAAGTCGAGAAAAATCTTTTGAGATTCTTTTCTCTCGGGATACTCGGCCCCGGCATCGTTGCCCCCAAAGTCGTGGTCGTCCCAGGTGGCAAACACCGGACAGGTGGCTCTGAGTCTCTGAAAACCAGGTTGCTGCCCAAGCAATTCGTACTTCGCTTTCAGGACGCTCATGTCATGAGTATCGCCATAGATGTTATCGCCCAGAAACAGGAACATTTCCGGTTGCGCAGCAACCACTGCATCCCAGATCGGCTGAGGCTGATCCTGTTTGGCGCAGGAGCCAAACGAGATTCGGGACAACGGCTCTTCCGCGTTCGCTCGATTCGTCAGCGTTACCAACGCAATCCATGCAAGGACCAACACCAAATGCCCACAAACCGGAACAGCATGTCGTTTCATCTGCGTACCCTTCATCTCTGTTCTTCTGTATTCCAGAACTACTCTTCCGTATTCCAGACGAGAATTTCGCTGATACCAGTCCGCGCTTCACCTCGATGTCGGAACACAATTCGGAGCCTGCTGGACTTTATGGGCGGGAACGTTGCCCGATTCCACTGACCACCCGCGGGCAAGGACGGTGTCAACACAACGTTTGGGACGGGCACCCAGCTGTTACTCTGTTGATATTGGATTTCATAAGACTCGGGAGACTGAACTCCTCCGCGATCGTCAAAGATGGCGAGTTCGACTCTGCGAAACTCAGTCTCCCGTCCAAAATCAATCTGGAGCCAGTCGGACTCTGATTTGGATTCGTAGCTGGTCCAGCGATTGTTCGGATTCGGTTGAAAAATCGTGATCCCATCATTGGCAGATTCAACTTTGTCGAAGCGCGATGTATGTGACGCTGATGCTTTAGGAAATGACCTCGGGTCTGTCGACTTCAGATTCAGCGCCAGATTTCCTGATGGCGGAGGAGGAATCTCGACCGGGAGTGCCGCATCCCCCCACGCCTCAATCTCAGTCAGGCCGACTGCAAATCCAGGTTTGGGTTGAAGGATGAGGCGGAACCTGCTGATCGCAGTTGGAGGAAAATTCAGTCGGACAGGCCGGTGTCCTTCCAGTCGTTCTGGTGAACTTTCAGTAACCAGAGACTTCCATTCACCGGACTCAAGAATATCAAGCCGAATGGACTCAGGCGCTCGCACCTTTGCTCCTGGAATGTTCACATCGTCCAGCAACATCGCCACGACAGACGTCAGGAGTCGCTCCGTGCCAAGATCGACGGCGATCACTTCCTCAGAATTCGGTGAACCTTCGGACGTCCAGCGATTTGGAGGATGCTGATGATACCAGTAATTTCCGTCATACATCTTTGCGGCCGGGGCAGAGACGCTGCTCCAGCTGGCGGTGATTCGAGGGAAATAATGTCCATCGTTATTGACGACGAAGTTTGTTGGTACAAGTTCGGAGCCGTTTTTTGGCAGTTCTCCAGACGTGTTCCCACGCTTCACGGCATTTTCGATCAGTGCGGCAACCTGCGAATCACTTTGATAAACCTGAACGCCATCCACAAGTACGCTCAGACCTTTGGCGCGTTGATAACGAGAGCCGTCTCGATCCCAGAGGATCGTAACTCGATGACCGTGATACGCCACATCATCCAGCGCCCACCAGTCCCACTCTGGTGGTGCAAGCGGCGTGATTTCGAGGGAATCATCATCTCGTGGCCTTAGGCCAGCGAGTCCAGTGATGATCAGGTCATTGAATCCCGAATGAAAATAGTGTTCGCTGTGGTTATATCCATTGTGCCCCTCAAAAGATCCTGTATCCGGATGGCAGGCTTCAGCAAGAAATGGCTTTCCATTCATGCGATGAGTGTTGGAGTAGATTGTCAGCAGTCGAATATAGTCGGCTCTGCTGACGGGACCCTCTGGCTGAGTCTGAAGCAGGTGTGCCATACCCTTCAGAGTCTGTGTTGTTGCGTAAGGCCATGACTGGCCGCTCCACCAGCAGCACCACGTCTGCAGCTGGAACATCGGATCACGACGTTCAACCGTTGATGGGCCGAAGTTTGCAAAGAACGCGTCCTTGTCCATCAGCGTCTTCCATGCGGATTCGAAACCCCGATTCGTATCGAGCATCTGAAACTGCCACGGGACGAATCCAATTAGTTCACGGCCATAAGGACTGCCTGCGAATTGACCGGTCTGGTACGTCAGTGTCCCCGCCTGAACTCGATGTCCATCACGTTCCTCATTGTCACGGAACATCGGGAAGAAGAACTCACGTTTGGGATCCCACAGTTTCTGTTGGACATTCTCTTTGAGCTTCGCAGCTTTGGATCGAGATCGGACTGCAACATCATTGTTTCCCGCGAGTTCAGCGATTTCGGCGATGGCGACGGCATCGGCCCACATATAGGCATTGAACGATGGTCGGAAAGACGGGGCACCTCGCAGAATGTCGCGTGTCTGGCGACTGTTGATGTTGAACTCCATTCCGTCATCGTGGCCGGTTTGCCAGAACAAACCGACGTCCGGAACAAAATGCCGTTCCTCCCAGCTTTCATAGTTCCGAATCAAATCGGGCAGCAGGTCAATGATTCGACGTTCGTCCGGATGGACCTGGTGAATAGCCCATGCCGAATCTGCCAGCCAGGTGCTGTAGTTTCGAGGTTGTGCGCCGGGAGTCCGGAACCAGTACCTCAGATAGTCATTTGCAATGCGTGGCTTCCGCAGCCACCTTGATTCATACAATTGATGTCCGGCAGGGCAGGAGATTGCGCCATATGCACCTGACCAGAATGGTCTGTCAATGAATTCGGTGAATGAATAACCGCTGTTCGGTGATCCATACGTCAGATGTTTGGTTAATAGTTCCCAGCGATAGTACCATGTTGTTGTGAGTTCCGAATCGGGGCATTCGAAGAATGGAATATGTTCTTCATACCACTGCCAGTCACGATTGTCCCAGAATGACTGAGCTTCAAGCTGTTCACGCTTATTCAGCACCTGACCATGTGCCTCTGAAACAGAGACGGTGGCCGTGAAGTCTACTGTGACAAGCACAAGGAGCACTAACCGGCAGAACATCTGCAACTGCATTGCAATCACCCAAATTCACTGGACACGTTGTTAAACTACGGGATCCGCAGTCTAACGAACCTGTCAGAGAAGCCCAGTGCGGGGCGACAATGGCCGGAACTACTTTGGTTTGAACGCGAAGGTCGCTGATTCAAGATCATCAAAGAGATCAAGGACGGTTTCGAGTCGCGACACGGTCAGGGCTGTACGGCAAAAGGGGCTAAGTTCGCAGATTGCAAACCGTCCGCCCTCTCGTGCAGTCAGGATCTTATGCAGGTTTACGGCAAAGCCGAGAAATGCGGACCCGACGAACTTCACATTGCGAAGGTCCATCACCATCCTCGGGGGTGAAATTGTCTGGGCCAGTTGCGTTACAATGGAGAGGTTTTCGAGCAGGCTTTCATACAGGTTTGCGTAGTCTTCACCGAGACTGATTACGGTGACTCCCTGAACCTGCTGGATTTCCGGGGGAAGTGTGGGCACTGTGAATGTTTCTTTCAGATCCGGGACGAGCACTGAACAAAAAACGGAGCAATGAACAAAAAACAGAGATCAGATTCGACAGCTTTCAGGACGAACGGGTCGCGGCGTCAGGCGGTCTGCCACGCTCTGGACGATTGCCAAAGAGTATCGTCCGGGGATGAGATCTACGCGAGTTGCATGGATGGCATGGTTGTGTTCGTCGTAGAACTCGCCGGAATTCTTGAGAGCACTGCGGACTTCCGGCCAGTCTGACAGGAACTCTGTCATCGGGCGACCTTCCGACTGGCGAATTCGTCCTGCTGTACGGTTCATATGCAGGATAATCGAACAGTCATTGTCGAGCACAACAAGGTCTGCTGTGGACTTCAGTCGGTCTCTCATTTCGCTTTCAATCAGGCGATCGAGTGACGCTTCGATACGAACGAAGCCAAAGAGTTCTTCCGTTCGGGAGTCGTACACCGGGACACCGGCTGAGAGCATGCTTGGTTTTGATTTTCCGGGTGTGCCGGTCGATTTGGTACCGCAATCGGCAGACAGTGCAAGGTGAACTTCTTCCGGGTTCAGATCAAGGGCTGTCTGCATACACGAAGTCAGGGGGCCGGATGCCAGGCGACTTCCGGGAATCGCGCGGACACTCGAGTAATCAGTGCTGTGTCTTTCAACTCGAACCAGTTCTCGCCATTGCCCATCGGCAACTTCACAGAATGAAACGGAGCTGAAATCACAGTTTGCCCTGAGCAGACCCTGGAAAATCAAAGACAGACGCTCACGCCATGCGGGTAATTCCACGTTGGTATGTTTGCGGACACCATCAACGATCTCCTGAATTGGTGGTATGCTGGCCATGAACCGAACGTTGCGTTCCAGATCCCGAACCGATGACTGCAGGCTCGTTCTGAGTTCGCGACCTTCGCTGCGAGCATTGTCGTATTGCTCTCGTCTTTGACTCCGTCCAGCCATCCACTTCTGAACATCTTCCGCCAGATCCATGGCGGATGCATAACGAGAGTGTGAATGGCGTTCCATGGCTCGCAGGCAGATTGCTTCAAGCCCGGATGGAATATTGGGCCGGTAACTCCGAGGTGAAGGCGATGGATTCTCCGAGATGCTCTTAAGAAGCTCGTGGATTCGAACCGGTTGTCCATCTCTGATGCTGCTCGCCTGATGAGGTGCTGATCCGGTCAGCATCGAGAACAGGATCGCTCCCAGACCGTAGACGTCGGTCCGTTCATCGATGTTGTCCAGATTTCCCGCGGCCTGTTCAGGCGCCATATACAGGGGAGTTCCAATGACTTCGCCCGCAACCGTTTTTCCAAAATCCGGATCAGATGCCATGCCGCTGATGCCGCCAAATGCACCCATTTCTGATTCTGTGGATGTCTTTGCCAGGCCCCAGTCAAGAACAATCACCTGGCCAAAATTATCGATTGCCACATTTTCCGGCTTGAGGTCGCGGTGAATTACTCCTCGCGAGTGTGCGTAGGCAATTGCCTGGCACACAGAAATGAAGGCCGTCAGCAGATTATGCAGGTCCATCGAAACGTCTTTTCCCGCATTCAGACGTTCATGGTACTCGAGAATCGCATTTACAAGTGTTCGCTTACCCACAAATCGCATTGCATAGAACGGCTGACCTGTGCGGGAATCTGTCCCAAACTGGTACAGCGGTACAACACTCGGATGTTCAAGGTGACCGGTGATCTCTGCTTCGCGGTGGAACCGCGCCCATGCCCGAGGAATTTCGGCTGCATCGGCGTTCATCTCTTTCACGGCCACGAGTCTCTTGAGCTTCACATCGCGAGCCAGCCACACTGTCCCAAGTCCACCTTCACCCAGTTTACGGACAAACGTAAACTCAGAGGACATGGTACGACCGGTCTCCGTTGTCGATCGGTTGTCGGCAACGGTGCTCGATTCCAGTCCCAGTGTGCGGCTGATTCCCATTCCGCTCCGACTGCGTTTCAGTTGTTCCTGCGAGACCGATCGGCGCATGCGGTCCTTTGCATCGGCTGACAGACCTGGGGCGAGCGAATCATCGCCAGCTGCCGCCCGCATTGCAATGTCGCTCACCGAGTCCTGAATCATGCCTGACAGCTTTGCATAATTTCTTAACGGCACGCTCTGCTCGACTGCCTCGGTCAGGTCGCCTGACTGCTTCGATGTCAGAATTCCGGAAAATGAACGCGAAACCAGCTCTGATGCGTCTCGATCACTTGCCATTTTCTACAACCTCGTTTGACTCTTCCTGCATCCAGCGTGCACTCACACAACGTGCCAGCGCGAGCCTCGCTCTGTGGAGGCGAACCCAGAGATTCGATGGTGTGATTTCCAGCTCTCGACAGATTTGATCGGAATCCATGTTCTCCATCACACTCAGGACAAACACATCCGCCTGTCCCTGCGGTAGATGGCTCAGGCATCCCTTCACAACTTCCCAAAGCTCCTGGGATTCCAGAGACTGATCCGGAAGATCAAATCTCATCGATCCCGCCCTCCAGTTGCCCCTCGCGTCGAACATCTGAGCTGTCGGGTCACCACCGTCCGATGTCAAACCATCTCTGTCAAATCGAGCTCGCATGCGCACATAGTCCACAAGCTTTCGCTTGAGGATTCCCAATAACCATGCACGCTCTGCACCACGTCCATTGTATCTGTCCAGAAATCGGATGCCTGCAAGAAATGTTTCCTGCACAACTTCTTCCGCCGCGTTTGTGTCTCGAAGACGCGAAAACGCGTAACGGAAAAGGTAATCCCCGTGCTGGTCAACCCATTGGGTCGGGTCCAGTTCAGGGGGCTCTGAGCTTTCTGGCTCCGAGGCGATCGAATCTTGCACAAAACCTCTCCCATGGACAAACGACAGTTTCGTGCAGGGATTCTACCGTCTCACTCTTCCTGTCGCCACTTGACGACCAGTGGGCATTTTACCTTACAAAATCGCCAGCGGGTTTCGGTCCGCTTCCAACGTTCCTCGGGTGACCCCCACGCGATTTGATGCATTCAGCGTTTTCCAGACAATAGAACTGTTCACTTGTCCAAGGAGAAGTCGCTCATAAAGCCGCACAATTTCCGACACCTGCGTCTCCATTTCCCGCAACAGTTCCAGTCGAAACTGGGTGATCCCAAGTCTTTGAAGTTCCCCCGTGATCTCCGCCGAACTTTGTGGTACCGCATTAAATAGAGTGTTTCGACAGCCCACATCGGCAACCAGCGGATGGTCAACTCCGGTTCGATCTCGCAATTCGACCTGATGCACATCGCACGGTCGTCCACAGTTGGTTTTGTTTGTTCCGGGCGAAAGAACCGAACAAAACACGCAGTGCTCCATATGAAACATGGGCATGTGCTGATGAATTACGATTTCAAGCCACGAAACCGGTACCACTCGAATCAAATCCAAAAGCTGATCTCGGTTCAGATCATAGCTGGGCGAGATTCGTTCGAGTCCCAGTCCCATCAGAAAATCGGCAGTGAGTTCATTCGTGATATTCAGTGAGAAGTCGCCACAAACCCGAATGCCTTCGTCACGAAAGTACCTCAGGCCGCTCAGGTTCCGGACCAAAACTCCCTCTGGCTGATACTTTCGCATTGCCCGAAACAGGCCCATCTCTCCGGGCTTCTGTATTCGAGGAGTTGCCAGCCAGAGAACGACACCAGCCTCCGAGCATCGTTCAACCGCATGTCGATATTCTCTGATGTCCTGAAAGTCCACGATGGCTTCCAGCGCAGGCTGTTCGGTCGAACTCCCCGGCATACGTTCTGCCGGATGTTCGAGTCTGCTGGATGCATGGCTCAGGAGTTGTTCGAGCTGGTGCAGAGTTCGACACATGACTCGAAGCGTCAGTCGGTTTGTCTTCGAATCGTGTGTTGCTGTTTGAATCGCTGCCTTCAGTGCCGGCAGAGCCGGTGCGTCGGCAATCTTCCTGTTGATCTCAGGGAGGCCTGAATCCAGTTGCTCAATCATGATTCGGCGAAGCTGACCGAGGACGCTCAGGGGAACCATCGGGTTCCCTTCAATGCGGCACTCAAGTCGATTGAGTTGGTAGATCGTTCCGCCGAGACGTCCGAATTGTTCTCTGAGGACGTCTTCGGAGATCGGGTGCTTTCTCGCAGTCTCAGGAATATGTTCCGACACAGCAAGGCATCGAGAGCCAGTTGTCGTCTGGCCAACGAGCCTGATGGGCTGTCCGGTAATCACCTGAACCTCCAGATTCAGCGGAACTCGACGGACGGGGTCGGCTGTTTCGAAGGTACGCCGAAGTTCCTGCGTAAGTCGCGGGTCATCTGTTTTCCAGATTCGGAGTCCCGGATACAACTGGTCGAAATCGATGGCTCGTCGATCGAACGTCAGTTCGACGACTCCCTGATCAACGGTTTCGTCACAGAGCACACCATTTCGGATGACATGGTAGACTCGCCCTCCCTGTTCAGATCCTTCCGTACGGTCTCCATCGAATACGATTCCGTCTCCCGCTCGAACTTCATACTCCAGAAGGACCCCAACGCGATCTGTTCCGACGTGAGTCACTTCTCCAAGCAGCACGCCCCGCTTTGAAGAACTTGTTGCCGGCACCAGCATCTTGTGATCACATCCCTGCAGCCATCCCGGCGAGAATCCTCGAGAGAATGACTGTTCCATTCGCTGAATTTCGCGACGACTGAATTCTACTCGCCGGCCGGCAATGGCCTGATCGAGGGCTGTCCGATAATGTTGAGTAATATTCGCGACGTATTCCGGCGACTTCAGGCGTCCTTCGATCTTGAAGGAGCAAACCCCTGCGTCAAGCAGTTCCGGGAGTAGCTCCCATGCAGCAAGGTCCTGTGGACTGAGCAGATACTTCTGGTCCGCAAGATCAATGAAACTCCCATCGCACACAAGTTCATAGGGGAGTCGGCATGCCTGAGCGCACTGGCCTCGGTTCGCGCTGCGTCCGCCCAATGACTCGCTCGTCAGGCACTGTCCGGAATATGCGACACACAGTGCGCCATGGACAAAGGCTTCGAGGGGCATTGAAGTCTTTGAGTGGATTTCCCGAATCTCGTCGATCGATGCTTCTCGAGGCAAAACAACTCTTCGGATTCCGAGTTGCTCAGCGACCTCGATGCACTCGGCACTGGTCAGTGTCATTTGTGTGGACGCGTGCAGATCAAGTTCCGGGCAGACCGCTGCGGCAAGCCTGGCGACTCCGAGGTCCTGAACGAGAACCGCATCTGCGCCAGCGTCCGCAAGCCGGCGAAGGATCTCTTCCACACGTGGAAGTTCATTCGAGAATGCAAGAGTATTCAGCGTTACATAGCCACGGACTCCGCGGGAATGCAGGTCTTTCATCAGCTTTGGAATGGTGTCGAGTACGAAATTTGCGGCACGTGCACGGGCGTTGAAGCCATCATCCAGGCCGAGGTAAATCGCATCCGCTCCGTTTTCTACCGCTGCACTGACGCAGTCCCAGTCACCAGCAGGTGCCAGCAATTCCGGTCGAAAATCATATGGTGACTGGTGCGTCGCGAGTTCAGAATTCTGCATGGCCCGGTGTTCTAGGGAACGGGATGACGTCACGAATATTTGTCATACCCGTGATCAGGAGAACTGCACGTTCGAGGCCAAGCCCGAATCCGCTGTGGGGAACTGTTCCGTATTTGCGAAGATCGATGTACCACCAATAGTCTTCGGGATTCATTCCGCATTCGCGGATTCGTTCTGTCAGGACATCGAGTCGTTCTTCACGCTGGCTGCCGCCAATGATCTCGCCAACACCCGGAACGAGCACGTCCATTGCGCGGACGGTTCGTCCATCGTCGTTGCAACGCATATAGAATGGTTTCAGCGTGCGAGGATAGTTGAAGAGAATCACGGGCTTACGGAAATGTTCCTCGGTGAGGTACCGTTCATGTTCTGTCTGAAGGTCGCCTCCCCATTCGATCGCGTAGTCGAACTTGCGCCCGCAGTTCTTTAGAATCTCAATGGCGTCCGTGTAGGGAAGACGTTCAAACGAATTCGAACGAATGTTCTCCAGCTTTGCGAGCACCGTTGTGTCGATCCGCTGATTGAAGAACTCCATATCTTCCGGACACTGTTCAAGAACATCATTGATCATGGCCTTGATGAACGCTTCCGCGAGGTCCATGTTGTCCGTGAGTTCATAGAATGGCATTTCAGGTTCTACCATCCAGAATTCAGCGAGATGTCTCGTGGTATTGCTGTTCTCGGCCCGAAACGTTGGGCCGAATGTATAACAGTCCCCAATGGACGTTGCATAAATTTCTGCTTCCAGCTGTCCGCTGACAGTGAGCGAAGCCGGTTTTCCGAAGAAGTCCTGCTTCCAGTCGATCTCCGTCTGGATTTTTGCGATCCTCGCAAGGTCAAGAGTGGTGACCTGAAACATCTCACCAGCACCTTCGCAGTCACTGGTCGTGATGATTGGCGTATTAATATACAGAAATCCGCGGCTTTGAAAGAAGTTGTGAATTGAGCGACTGATGCAGTTCCGAACTCGCGCAACCGCACTAAACGTATTGGTTCGTGGCCGCAGGTGAGCAATCTCACGAAGGAACTCAAGGCTGTGTCCCTTCTTCTGCAGTGGAAATGTTGTGGAGTCCGCAGTTCCCAGTACCGCAAGTGATACTGCATGAACTTCCACCCGCTGGCCTTTGCCGGGAGATTCCTTGAGGACTCCCTCAACGGAAATACTCGCGCCCGTCGTTACAAGTCGAATGCTGGTCTCATAATCCGGAATTGCACCGTCAACAACAATCTGCAGGTTCTTCATGCAACTGCCGTCGTTCAGTTCAATGAACGAGAAGCTGTTTTTTGAGTCCCGGCGAGTACGAACCCAGCCTTTGACCGTGACGTTTTCTCCCGGCTGTCCGTCCCGGAGAAGTGTTGCAATGCGAGTTACCGGCATGAATCATGAACCTGACTAAATCAGAAATTGTGTTTTTCAACAGTTCACGCGGGAATGATTCAGAAAAGTCGCTCTGGCGGCAAGAGTCCGGTGTGGAGTTTCAGCGAAACATAGAATTGTTCCCTGAGCTGGGCAGCCGACATGTCAGTTTGCGAGTCCAGAACGATGAAGTGCTGAACGAATTCAGAGAAAAATCAGCAGGCACACTCTGCGTGAAGTCCACAGCGCGGCTTCGCTTCGCTCAACCGCAATCATGCTCAGTCGAGGGAATCGAGCAGCTGTTTGAATTCGAATCGCAGGCAGGGCTGGTGTTTTGACCACGGAAGACACGGACTAGACGGAAGAATCGCAGGGGGGGCGAGAGTTCGGGCGATGGCAGAAAAATGGGGGCAGGAGAATGAGAGAGTTCGGCATTC